>NZ_JBMKHO010000001.1:0-680323 GCF_049238125.1 Enterobacter cloacae complex sp. IR5402 | reverse complement strand
GGCTTAAGCACAGCACGCAGCAATTTAAAGCTAACTGGCAAGATTTACCCGACAGCGTACCCGAAGTGAAGGGGTACACCGGCTGGGATCATATGCGCTGTGATATGGATGCGGGGCGATAACTGATGAAAGGATTATGTACCGTTCTCGCAGCTACGTCCGTTGTGCTGGCGACCGGATGCCAGGCGAAAGAACCACCAACGCAGGTGGTGTACCGATTTGATGATCATCGTTATCTCGAACTGAAAGGCTGGGATTGCGAAGGTGAACTCTGGTACACAGATACTCAACGGGGTATTCATACCGAACCCGTCAGTCAATTTTATCGAATTTTCACCAAAAAATTTATTCATCCATCAGAGCGATATATTGCACTGACGGGATGGGGCGCGAGTGGATTCATAGTATCTAAGGACTATGGGAAAACGTGGCACTCCGTAGCGTTTTCACCAAATCATAATGAACCCAATGGCGATGACTACGCGCCTTATGAGGATATTCTTTCTTTCACCGTCGTCAACGATCAGGGTTTTTTACTGACCAAACATCGGCTGTATATGTCGTCGAAGCCATTTGAAGACCCGCGCATTCTGCCCGGTGGGCCAGGGATTGCCTATACCGTGGATGACGGTATGGGAAATAAAGTCAGCGGGAAGCTGGAACCCCGTTCCCCTGGCTGGGCGTGGGGAATGGTCTACATGACTAAGCAGGGGCTCGAGGGCAGCACGCAGCAACTTAAGGCAAACTGGCAGGATTTACCCGACAGCGTACCCGACGTGAAAGGCTACACCGGCTGGGATCATATGCGCTGTGATATGGATGCGGGGCGATAACTGATGAAAGGATTATATACCGTTCTCGCAGCTACGTCCGTTGTGCTGGCAACCGGGTGCCAGGCGAAAGAACCGCCGACGCAGGTAGTTTATCGGTTTGATGATCATCGCTACCTTGAGTTGAAAGGCTGGGGCTGTGAAGGTGAACTCTGGTATACGGATACGAAGCGAGGCATTCACGCCGAACCCGTTAGTCAGTTTTATCGACTCTTTACCCGTAAATTTATTCACCCATCAGAGCGATATATTGCTCTGACGGGATGGGGAGTGAGTGGATTCATAGTATCTAAGGACTATGGGAAAACGTGGCACTCCGTAGCGTTCTCACCAAATCATAATGAACCTAATGGTGATGACTACGCGCCGTATGAGGATATTATTTCTTTCACCGTCGTCAACGACCAGGGTTTTTTACAGACCAAACACCGGCTGTATATGTCGTCAAAACCGTTTGAAGACCCGCGGATTCTGCCCGGCGGGCCGGGGATTGCCTATACCGTGGATGACGGAATGGGAAATAAAGTAAGCGATACGCTGGACCCCCGTTTCCCTGGCTGGGCCTGGGGAATGGTCTATATGACTAAGCAGGGGCTTAAGCACAGCACGCAGCAATTTAAAGCTAACTGGCAAGATTTACCCGACAGCGTACCCGAAGTGAAGGGGTACACCGGCTGGGATCATATGTGCTGTGATATGGATGCGGGGCGATAACTGATGAAAGGATTATGTACCGTTCTCGCAGCGACGTCCGTTGTGCTGGCGACCGGATGCCAGGCTAAAGAACCGCCCACACAGGTTGTTTACCGGTTCGATGATCACCGTTTTCTCGAATTGAAAGGCTGGGGCTGCGAAGGTGAACTCTGGTATACGGATACTTTTCGGGGTATTCATACCAGGCCCGTCAGTCAATTTTATCGGATTTTCACCAAAAAATTTGTTCATCCTTCTGAACGATATATTGCCATACCCACCTGGGATGACCCAGGAACAATGATTTCTAAAGATTATGGTAAAACATGGTCTCCCCAGTTTTTTTCGGTAGGGCCTAATGAGCCCGATGGTACTAACCAACCATCCTATGAGGATATTATTTCTTTCACCGTCGTCAACGACCAGGGTTTTTTACAGACCAAACACCGGCTTTATATGTCATCAAAGCCATTTGAAGACCCGCGCATTCTGCCCGGCGGGCCGGGGATTGCCTATACCGTGGATGACGGAATGGGAAATAAAGTCAGCGGGAAGCTGGACCCCCGTTCCCCTGGCTGGGCGTGGGGAATGGTCTACATGACTAAGCAGGGGCTCGAGGGCAGCACGCAGCAACTTAAGGCTAACTGGCAAGATTTACCCGACAGCGTACCCGACGTGAAAGGCTATACCGGCTGGGAGCACATGCAATGCAACATGGATGCGGGAAAATAGGGAGATAAAGCGATGAAAGGCGTCATTAGGTTAAACGATCCGCTGATAAGCGGAGGAAAAGTCACTAAGGCCTCCGGGGCAGACTTTATGGGGCAGCCCGTGGCCTTAAAAGATGATCTTGCGCAGTGTCCGCTCCATAAAGGGACGTTCGCAATCACTGAATGTCACCCAACCTGGACCATGCATGGCCGTGGGGTTGTGGTAGATGGCTGTCGCGCGGCGTGTGGATGTGAAATCAAAAGTACCTTACCTGTGGCGGGAGCTTCGTAATGCGCGCGTGGTGGTTATACAAACAACAGCCAGACCCGGATTCCACTGTGCCAGTCGTCATGATTGTTTTCCTCTATGTGATAGCCGTCGCAATGGGCCTCGCGATCCGGGCTCTCACCTGGCCTGAACAGGAACACGTTACGGCTCTCTTTTTTGTGCCTTCAGTTATTCTGCCCATCTGTGTTGTATCGTTGCTAGTTTTTACAAGTTTCATATTTCATGACGCCAACATTCATTATGCTGAAACCCGAAAATTCATAGCAAAAGAGCAGGAGATTAATTTAAAGGCGTATGCGCGAAAAAATATCGCTATCGCAGCATGGTCTGCAATCACCCCCCTGGAGGAACCCGCGCTGAATATGTTGAAACTGGAAGGCGAATTTCCGCTGGCACCGAAAACGCCGGTTAATATTCAGCTGGAAGATCGCTTCGACCAGACCAGGAATGAACAGATGTTTTACCGCTTACTGGACCCGATGGCAGAAAAATTGAAGGACTATAACTACCGTATTTTTGAAACCGTTGTCTGGGTTCACGGAGGGAGAGGATCCTGCATTGATGAACTGAGGCGCACTCTGGAGCGGTTGGGTATTGAAACGGCAAGCACGTGTAAAATTGAGTACAGCACAGAATGTCCTGACTACGCGATCGTTAGCCAATGGATGAACTTATCTGATTACAGAGTTGAAAACCGGTTGATTGTTATCGTTGATTTACATGAAGAAAGCGGCGAATCAAAGAGCATGGAAAATGCATGTGCATTCCTGCTGACCAGTCATTATGTCCGGGAGGAGGGCGAAAAACCGGTATATTTATATCAGCCTATGTCTGACGTGACCGATGTAGAGGACAAAATGGCGGTCTTCCTTGAGACGGGTTCGGTACTTACGCCGAAAAATCTCTGGTATACCGGGCTGTCCCGTATTGAAAAATATCCATTAATGCAGGCACTGGATAAAAAAGCGCTCACGGTGGAACGGCTGGATATCGATGCCTCTCTGGGCGCAAAGAGTGCCGGGTATCGGTGGCTGGCTCTGGCATTTGCGGCGGATGCGGTCAAATATGCCCAGGGGGAGCAACTGGCAGCTTATTCAGACAAAAACAAATTTTGTATTACTTCGCTTTCCTCCATGAAGACAGCTATCCCAAAAAAACTTACCTGGTGTAACTGGAGTAATCCCCTTTATCCTGCGGGGATGGCGGCTTTATTCTGCGTGTTATCCCTCATTGCCTATCGTATCAGTTTCCTGGCGCAAAACGATCCGCCAGCAATCTGGGAACTGATTGCGAGCATCATCATTCCCTTCGTTATTTTTATTGGCCTCGGTATTTTTGTTTTCATCTCGAAAACGAATGAAGCCTACGAGGATATGGAATACGAATGGAAGCGATAGAAACGGAACAATGTTAATTATGTAATGTGGCTGGTCGCTTAGTTGACCAGCCTTTAGTTATTTACCCTGTCACTTTTACCGCAGTGGCCGCTATTTTCGCTCTCGCGACGGCTTCGTCCACGTTTTCCCCGGTTGCTAATGCCACGCCCAGACGACGGCTTCCGTCGATCTCCGGTTTGCCGAACAGTCTGACCTGTAAGCCTGCACCAACCGCACCTTCGACGTTATCAAAGGTGACATTCTGGCTGGTCAGCTGCGGCAGGATCACCGCGGAGGCTGCCGGGCCGTATTGACGGATGCCGCCAACCGGCAGGCCGAGGAAAGCGCGCACGTGCAGCGCGAACTCGGAGAGATCCTGTGAAATCAGCGTAACCATCCCGGTATCGTGCGGGCGAGGGGAGACTTCGCTGAAGATCACCTCGTCGCCGCAAACAAACAATTCCACGCCGAACAGGCCGTAGCCGCCCAGCGCCAGCACCGTCTTGCGGGCGATCTCCTGCGCGCGTGCCAGCGCCAGCGCGCTCATCTGCTGCGGCTGCCAGGATTCTCGATAATCGCCGTCTTCCTGACGATGACCAATCGGGTCGCAGAAATAAACGCCGTCCACGGCACTGACGGTAAGCAGGGTAATTTCGAAATCAAACTTCACCACGCCTTCCACGATGACGCGCCCGGCACCGGCACGACCGCCCTGCTGGGCATAGTCCCAGGCCTGGTCCAGCGTGCTGCTGTCGCGGATAAAGCTCTGCCCTTTGCCGGAGGAGCTCATTACCGGCTTAATGATGCACGGGTAGCCAATCTCTTCGACGGCCTGGAGAAACGCAGCTTTATCCCCGGCAAAACGGTAGCTGGAGGTCGGGAGCTGTAATTCTTCTGCCGCCAGGCGACGAATGCCTTCCCGGTTCATGGTCAGTTTTGCCGCAGTGGCGCAAGGCACTACGCGCTGGCCTTCCTGCTCAAGGGTAACCAGCATCTCAGTGGCAATGGCCTCAATTTCAGGCACCACGAAATCCGGTTTTTCCTCGGCAATTAACGCCCGCAGGGCATTGCCGTCAAGCATATCGATGACGTGCGAGCGATGCGCGACGTGCATGGCAGGGGCGTTCGCGTAACGGTCCACCGCAATCACCTCCACGCCCAAACGCTGGCATTCAATGGCCACTTCTTTACCCAGTTCACCCGATCCCAACAGCATGACGCGCGTCGCGGCAGGGCGCAGCGCGGTTCCTAAAAGAGTCATAAAAATCCCCCTGAAAAAGATGCGGGTAGTATAAACGAAAACGTTTGCGTCTGTCTTGTATGGGGATAACCGGACAGGGGGGAAATTTGCGCTTCTTTAGCACTGACAGACATTTCCTGACACCCGCTCGCTTAGGCTGTGAAGGTTACGCACTGTTACGTGAGGAAAAATATGTCAGGCTGGATGAATCAACTGCAATCCCTGTTGGGACAAAAAGGCTCGTCGTCGGGCGAGCAGGGTCTAAGCAAGCTGCTGGTGCCGGGTGCGCTTGGCGGGCTGGCCGGTTTGCTGGTTGCCAATAAATCATCGCGGAAACTGCTTACCAAATACGGTACCGGCGCGCTGCTGGCGGGCGGAGGGGCTATTGCAGGCTCCGTCTTATGGAACAAATACAAAGACAAGGTGCGCAGCGCGCATCAGGATGAACCGCAGTACGGGAAGCAGGTATCACCGTTAGATTTACGCACCGAGCGCCTGATCCTCGCCCTGGTCTTTGCAGCCAAGAGCGACGGGCATATTGATGCCAGTGAACGTGTCGCAATTGAACAGCAGATGCGGGAAGCGGGCGTTGAGGAGCAGGGCAGGGCGCTGGTGGCGCAGGCCATTGAACAGCCGCTCGATCCGCAGCGTCTGGCGCAAGGCGTGAAAAACGAAGAAGAGGCGCTGGAACTCTATTTTCTGAGCTGTGCCGCCATCGATATCGATCACTTTATGGAGCGCAGCTACCTGAACGCCCTGGGCGATGCGCTGAAGATCCCCCAGGACGTTCGCGAGGGAATTGAGCAGGATATTCAGCAGCAGAAGCAGACTCTCGCGGGCTAGAAGGCCATGTTTCGCTTGCATCATACGCGTGTTTTGCCAACCTTATAGGATGTAAAACGAAAAAGTAAGAATGCCATGCCTCCAAAAGCCCGACGTACTCCTTATGCGATCACCACGCATGGCGATACGCGTATCGATAACTACTACTGGCTGCGGGACGATTCTCGTTCCCGGCCAGAGGTGCTCGACTATCTGCACGAGGAAAACGACTATGGCCGCCAGGTCATGGCCAGCCAGCAGGCGCTTCAGGATCAGCTCCTGAACGAAATGGTGCAGCGTATCCCCCAGCGTGATGTCTCTGCCCCGTGGTGCAAAAACGGTTATCGCTATCGCCATATTTATGAGCCGGGAAACGAATATCCCATCTACCAGCGCCAGTCTGTGCTGAGCGCCGAGTGGGACGAATGGGAGATCCTGCTGGATGCCAACAAACGTGCTGCCCACAGTGAGTTTTATACGCTGGGCGGCATGTCCATTTCCCCCGATAACGCCATTATGGCGCTGGCTGAGGATTACCTCTCCCGCCGCCAGTACGGTTTGCGTTTCCGCAATCTTGAAACGGGAAACTGGTATCCCGAAATGCTGGATAATGTCTCCCCCGATTTCGTCTGGGGTAACGATTCAGAAACGGTCTACTACGTTAAAAAGCATGCCTCAACGCTGCTGCCTTATCAGGTCTGGCGTCATACGGTGGGGACCGATTCCGCCGACGATGAATTAGTCTACGAGGAAAAAGACGAGACGTTCTATGTCAGCCTGCATAAAACGTCATCTCGCCACTACGTGATCATTTTCCTCTCCAGCGCCACCACCTCAGAAGTGCTGCTGCTGGATGCAGAGCTGCCGGATGCGCAGCCGCTGTGCTTCCTGCCGCGCCGTAAAGATCATGAGTACAGCCTGGATCACTTCCAGCACAGCTTTTACCTGCGTTCGAACCGCGAGGGCAAAAACTTTGGCCTTTATAAAACCAAAGTGCGCGATGAACGCAAATGGGAAGTGTTAATTCCCGCGCGCGATCAGGTGATGCTGGAGGGGTTCACCCTGTTTACCGACTGGCTGGTGGTGGAAGAGCGTCAGCGCGGACTGACCAGTATCCGCCAAATCAACCGCAAAACCCGCGAAGTGGTGGGCATTGCGTTCGATGACCCGGCTTACGTAACGTGGATCGGCTTTAACCCGGAACCGGAATCGTCCCGCCTGCGGTACGGCTATTCGTCGATGACCACCCCGGATACGTTGTTTGAACTGGATATGGACACCGGGCAGCGTCAGGTGATTAAACAGGCTGAGGTCCGGGGTTTTGAGTCGGAAAATTATCGCAGTGAGCACCTGTGGGTGACCGCACGCGACGGCGTTGAAGTCCCTGTATCGCTCGTCTATCACAAGGCGCACTTCAACAAAGGTAAAAACCCCATCCTCGTCTATGGCTATGGCTCCTATGGATCAAGCATGGACGCCGATTTCAGCAGCAGCAGGCTGAGCCTGCTCGACCGCGGTTTTGTTTATGCGATTGCCCATATTCGCGGGGGCGGCGAACTGGGTCAACACTGGTATGAAGACGGAAAATTTCTCAAAAAGAAAAATACCTTTAACGACTACCTTGATGTCTGCGATGCGCTGATCGCGCAGGGTTATGGCGATCCGCAGCTCTGCTTTGGCATGGGGGGCAGCGCCGGGGGCATGCTAATGGGTGCCGTGATCAACCAGCGGCCTGAACTGTTTAAAGGCGTTATCGCCCAGGTGCCGTTTGTGGACGTGGTGACGACCATGCTGGATGAGTCCATTCCACTGACCACCGGGGAGTTTGAAGAGTGGGGGAATCCGCAGGATGAAACCTATTATCGCTACATGAAAGAGTACAGCCCGTACGATAACGTTGAGGCGAAAGCCTATCCGCATATGCTGGTGACCACCGGCCTGCACGATTCCCAGGTGCAGTACTGGGAGCCCGCGAAATGGGTGGCGAAGCTGCGTGAGCTGAAAACTGACGATAATCTGCTGCTGCTGTGTACCGATATGGACTCAGGGCACGGAGGGAAATCAGGGCGATTTAAATCCTATGAAGGGGTGGCGCTGGAGTACGCCTTTTTGATTGGCCTGGCGCAGGATACGCTGCCAGGCCGGGCGGGGACTCAGGCTTCGCCTAAATAATGCTTCAGCGTCAGGCGCAGTTCCGGGCTCATTCTGTCGAGGTTGTTGTACAGCCAGCGCAGATAGCCCGGATCTTTGTCCGCCACTTCCGATACTGGCTTCCCGCGATATTTACCGAACGTAAAGGTAGTCAGTAGCGCGGGGCGCCCGGTAATGGTCGCCATATCGTCTGGCGTCCAGCCGGAAGTATTCATGATATCAATCAGGAGCGCTGCGGTGATGTAGCAGTCATAGAGGGCACGGTGATGATGCAGCCCTTCCGGCGTCCGCACGCTGAGTTTGCGCGACTTATACAGCGCCATATTGCTGTATTTGATCCCTGGCCACAGACGGCGCGCCAGCTTCATGGTGCAAATCCATTCGCCGGGCATCTCCGGCAGCACGCGGCGGTCAAAGCTGGCGTTATGGGCGACATACCACTGGCTACCGTGGTAAAGAGGGATGATCTCTTCAATCCACGGCTTATCCGCCACCATCGATTCCGTAATGCGATGTATAGCCATCGCCTGCGCACTGATGGGACGATCCGGGCGCACCAGATGGCTCATTGGGTTGACTATCTTTCCGTCAATCACGTCGACAGAAGCGACTTCCACAATTCCACCCTGCAAATCACAGGTTTCGGTATCGATAACGCGCAGCATTGATCGCTCCTGATCCTAAAATGCCTAGCCTAATGGAATGATATCGCCTTGCCAACCCTGTTGGCCTAAAGAACCGGTTAGCAGCAGTTCTCCCTTATCGGCACGTACAATCAGCTGACCTTTTTCATCCCATAACGCGCTACCGCCGCGCGCGTTCGCCATTAATACCGCGATGGCGTACTTGTGCGCGAAGCGTTGTAACGAACCGATCGATTGTCGCCAGCGGTGCTCGCCCACGGCCAGGCTGCTGGTGAACAGCGTTGCCTCCGGGTCCAGTTCCGGGGCGTCAGCCTGGTTATCCACGATGGTTAACCTTTTATCGCCAGGAATAACACCCGCACCGTTGCCCTGCGGATAACGCCGGATGGTCGACAGGTTAGGGGTGAAAAGCGCGAGTCCTCTCTGGCGCTGGCCGTGTTGCTGGAGCGTAATACCAGCAATCACCGTGATGAAACGTGACTGGGCGGCGTGAAGGAGGGGGGCAAGCTGCAAATCGTCAGGAGGTGGGGGTAAGGATGTTCCGCCTGGGCCGGTAAGCGAAAGCTCCGGAAAGACGATCAAATCGCACCCATGCCAGGCAGCTTCGGCAATAAAGTGCAGGTGATGTTTTACGTGCTCATCAACACAGTTGTGCCGCGGGGCATACTGAGCCGCGGCAATATTCCATCGTGACATCGTGACTTCCTTATACACTAAGTCGCTGGGATTTTAAGATTACACCTAAATTTATCAGGGTTTTCTTATCCTGCCACATAACGCGTAAGGAAGTGTAACGAGACGTTAAGCTTATTTAACTTTAGGTTCGTACGGCAGGCGCGAGAGATTGACGGAGGCGAGGCGATGCGCAATGAGACGTTCGCGAAACCAGTCGCGCAGATGTGCGGGTTGTTCACGCTCTACCACTTCAGCTACGACGGGCATGTTGTAACGCTCTTTGAATGCGACACCCGCGGCGGCGAGATCGACATTCACTTTGTCCATCTCGTCCTGAGGAAGGGCGGCCAGGTTAACGTTCATTTCCTTCTCCTTTTTCTGCGGCGGCAACGTTACCGCGATTGTTCAACGATGACAAGGGAGCAAAGGATGTTCCTCGACTCGTTAATTATACAGAGTTATTCTTTAGCATTCAGGCATAACGAAAAGGAATGATTGTGATGCACTTTACCCCTTCCCGCGTCGCGTGCGCGCTGGCATTTTTGCTCTCTTCAGCAACCGCGACCTCAGCTCTGGCCCATGCGCATCTTAAGCAGCAATCCCCGCAGGAAAATACCGTTGCGGTGGCACCAGAGGTCATTACCCTGAACTTCTCGGAAGGCATTGAGCCTGCCTTCAGCGGCGTGGTGGTGACGGACGCGCAGCAGCACAAGATCCAGACCGGCGCGGTGAAGCGTGACGAGAAGGATAACGCAAAGCTGATTGTTCCTCTTGAGAAACCGTTGCCGACCGGCACCTACACGGTGGACTGGCACGTGGTCTCCGTGGACGGCCACAAAACCAAGGGCAGCTATCACTTTAGCGTGAAATAGTATGCTGGCCCTGAGCTACGTCGCGTTACGCTTTATCCATTTTGCTGCGCTGATGCTGCTTTTCGGCAACGCGCTTTACAGCGTCTGGTTTGCACCGTCTTCGTTGCAGCGCCTCATGACCCGGCGTTTCCAGCGGCAGCAGAAACTCGCGGCCTTAATCAGCCTGATGGCGGCTCTGCTGATGTTTGGCCTGCAAAGTGGGTTGATGGGCAACGGCTGGGGCGATGTCATTCGTCCGGCGGTCTGGCGCAGCGTGCTGGGAACGCAATTTGGCGGCGTCTGGTTGTGGCAAATGGTGCTGGCCGCTGCGACGGCGGGCGCTGCATGGCTTACCCCGCAAAAAGGCTCACGGCTGTTACTGCTCGTGATGGGGCAGCTGGTGCTGTTGGCGGGCGTGGGACATGCCGCGATGAACGGTGGCGCACCGGGAGCATTGCATCGTCTCAACCATGCGCTTCATCTGCTCTGCGCCGCGACCTGGGTGGGTGGTTTACTGCCGCTGCTGTTTTGTATGCGTCTGGCGAAAGGCCGCTGGCAGCCAGCCGCTATCTTTACCATGATGCGCTTCTCCCGCGTGGGGCATTACGCCGTGGCAGGCGTGCTGCTGACCGGGATAATCAATACGCTCTTTATTGTTGGCATAAACGTGCCGTGGCATGCGCCTTATGTCCAGCTGTTGTTGTTCAAATGTGCGCTGGTCATGATGATGGTGGCAATTGCGCTGGCGAATCGGTATTTTCTTGTGCCACGCTTTCGCCCGGAGGCCGGGCGGGAACAACAGATTTTTATCAGGATGACACAGGCAGAGGTGGTGCTGGGCGCGCTGGTACTGGCAGCCGTCAGCCTGTTCGCGACCTGGGAACCCTTCTGACAAGGTTAAATAACATATGAAAAAGACACTGCTTTCTCTTTTACTTCTCACCTGTGCCAGCAGTGCGCTGGCCGCGCCGCAGGTCATCACCGTCAGCCGGTTTGAAGTGGGCAAGGACAACTGGGCATTTAATCGTGAAGAGGTCATACTCACCTGCCGTCCCGGTAACGCGCTGTATGTCATCAATCCCAGTACGCTCGTGCAGTATCCGTTAAATGACGTAGCGGAGCAGCAGGTGGCCAGCGGGAAAAGTAACGGACAGCCTGTCAGCGTGATCCAGGTGGATGACCCGGCAAACCCCGGGCAGAAGAAAAGTCTGGCACCGTTTATTGAGCGCGCTGAAAAGCTCTGCTAGCCGTCAGGTTTCCAGTAAAAAAAAACCGCAGGTGCTTGTAAAAGCTCTGCGGTTTTTCACATTTAGTGATGTTCTGACGCTTTTTTTCAGACCACTTTTACTGTGGACTGGAAAACCTGACGTCGTCATCTATTCTTAAAGGGCAAGGCGATTGAGCCTGCATTAATGCCAA
The DNA here is from genome assembly GCF_049238125.1 of Enterobacter cloacae complex sp. IR5402. Lineage (NCBI taxonomy): Bacteria > Pseudomonadati > Pseudomonadota > Gammaproteobacteria > Enterobacterales > Enterobacteriaceae > Enterobacter > Enterobacter cloacae complex sp. IR5402. The sequence goes on along the minus strand of NZ_JBMKHO010000001.1, from coordinate 668,623 downwards.
CTTTTAGCGCACGGCTCTCTCCCAAGAGCCATTTCCCTGGACCGAATACAGGAATCGTATTCGGTCTCTTTTTATCTGCATGAAAATAAACGATAAAATCCGGTTTTCGTCTCAGCAGAAGGTTCACTTCCTGTGCGCCTGCCTCAAACATACCACAACCCGGCAGGCGAAAGTCCAGTCCTTTTTGGCTGTTTTGTTAAATTTTTGTTTGTATTTTGCCTGAGACGACTACGGGATCAATGCGCGCCTGTACGGAAGCCGCAATATCATCAAGTAACGCAAAGCGGCGACGGTATTCGGCGCGTTTTTTGCTGGCAATCTCCTCCAGTGCTTTACGCTCCATCTGGAGCGGCAACTGCCAGCAGAAGGGGGAGAGTTTCTTTCCGTTCAGGCCTTCCCAGAACTCGTCGTAGCTGGCGTGAAAATGACGGCCTTTGCTCAGACGGTAGCGCAGCGCGCGGAAAACATGGCCTTCATCGCTGACGGCAAAAATCGCGCTGATGTTCGAGCGTGAGGCAAGCTGGAAGATCACCTCCATCAGCACGCGTTTCGGGAAAAGGCCATGGCAGGCACGGGTAGCCTGTTTAATCACCTCCCGTGAAACATGACGACGTGGACCCTGAAGGCCGCCGATCACCAGCACCGTACGGCCGTTACTGCGTGCGACACAGAACGTCAGGCTGGCAAGCAGCGTATTGTCATTGTCGTGCAGCCAAAGCGTGCTTTCGCCTTCGCGTTCGGCCTTACCTGCGGACGAGGCGTGGACTGTATAGATTTCGCCGTTTTTTGCCTCGAACCGGACAACCGGCACCTCTTGCGGGCTGGTCAGCGCGTGGGCGAGGGCGATGTTTTTCAGACTATCAATCCACTGATAGTGGCTGACGATAGCATCGGCCCGGTCGTTTGAGTTCAGGCCGCGCATCAGATACTGGCGGTGAGTTTTGCTCGGCAAGGTAATTTGAGAGGTGAGCAGCCTGTCGAAATCATCGCGCCCGGACAGGGCCTCCAGCATGCGATGGGTGGAGGACCAGAATAAAAGCGAGCGCAGAAGGAACTTTAACCGGTAATCACGTTTGTGCCAGATTGGGCCGGGAACGCGTTTTCCTCTCACCAGTTCAGAAATAATATTTGTGCGATGCGGATAAAAAACATCGTTTTGCAGGTGTATGTTTGACACGTGAAAATCCCTCTTTTTATTCCGCTCTATTTTAAAGGCCAGGGAATAAGGGATTAATAGCGCAGCGATCTTTATTTCCGGCTGGTTTATGGTTTGTTTGGATTCGCGAAATCCGACGCCAGTTCATGACATTTTCTGTGGCAGCTATACTTCTTACAGGAGGCGTTATGTATCAGAAAATAGAGGGAGAACACTGGCGTCATGTCTGGGTTGTCAGCGATATTCATGGTTGCTATCAGTGGCTTATGGATGAGCTGAAACGACGACATTTTAATCCTGATACGGATCTGCTGATCTCGGTGGGGGATATTATCGACCGCGGGCCTGACAGCGTAAAATGTTTACAGCTGATGCAGGAAAACTGGTTTTATGCGGTACGCGGTAATCACGAGCAAATGGCGTTAGATGCGCTTAAAAATAATGATTTTAGTCTCTGGTCGATAAATGGTGGTAACTGGTTTACCGGGCTTAAGGACGCTCAACAAAAACAGGTGAAGGGTTTACTCAACGCGTGTCGGGACTTACCGCACATTATTGAAATAACCTGCAAAAACGGTCTCAACGTGATTGCTCATGCGGATTATCCCTCCGCCGAATATGGCTGGCATAAGCCGGTGGATGCCCAGCGCGTGCTGTGGGATCGCGACCGGTTAATGGGCTTTATGGTGGGCAAAGGGCAGGGCATTAGCGGCGCGGATCACTTCTGGTTTGGACATACGCCTGTGGACAAACGCTACGATTTTAACAATCTGCATTACATTGATACGGGGGCAGTATTCGGGGGCTTTCTGACGCTGGCGCAGCTTCAGTAATAAATAACCCGCCTTCGGGCGGGTTCTCTTTGGGTCAGGCAAGACGCAAGACCCAGGCATCGGTTTTACTGTCGTAATGCTCACGGTACAGAACGGAATGTTCCCCATCAAGGATTGCCGGGACGCTGGTATCTGCATCCCAGGCGTCCAGCTGCATGCACAAATCCGGATCGGATTTGCAGGGAATACTTAACGTTCGTTCGCCTTGTGATTCGCCGCGCAATTCAGCGTCGTCGATTTCAAAAGCGCCAATGCGTACGCTGGTTTTCGTCATAATGCTCTCCGGTTTGTTGCCCAAAATCTGGTATGACCAGTGCAGTCACCCATTTTTGATCCTAGACAAGGAGAGCGAAATCGCCAGTAAAAAAATGCGCTTTTTTTCAGGCGCTGCGGTTGTTACCGGTAAACAGGCGGCCATCGCGTACCAGTTCGCGCGGATAGCTGTTTTTCAGCCGCGAGCCGACTTTTTTCGCCAGCCCCAGCGGATAGCCCTGATACGTCACGATGACTTCATCCTGTAACGGGCCGTCTTCCGGGTAAACGTCACGACCGCGATACCACTCTTCCGCTTCCTGATGCGTCAGGGCAAAGGTGTTCTCACTGCCGGCCAGCGCAATGACCGCTTCGTGCTGCCAGCGATAGCCTTTGTTGTGGATCTCCGCCAGGCGAATACCGAGGCGGGAGAAACGCACCTTACCAATCAGCGGTTCGATGTTGACCGGGAACAGCCACAGCTCTTTGTCACGCATCCAGAGGCGCAGGCTCTCATCCCAGTGCAGGCCGACTTTGCTCGCAGCCGCTTGCGCCTGTGCCGCCTCACGGCCTTTGACCGGCGCGAACGGGAAGTTGCCGACCTTAAACTTAGGGGCAGGCAAGGGATCGACGGCGCGGGTTTTACGCAGACGGGCAACAAAGAAGCCTTCGCAATCGTAAATCTGCGGGAAGACATGCAGGAAGCCTTCAGGCGTGGCCGCATGGCTGGCCGAGTCGAAGAGGGTGTCCAGCGGCAGAAACTCGACGGCATCCACATAGCGTTGCTTGAGCCACAGGCAGACGTCCTCGTTTTCATCGCGATTCAGCGTGCAGGTAGAGTAAACCAGCGTCCCGCCTGGGCGCAGGGCATGAAACGCGCTGTCGATCAGTTCGCGCTGCGTGGCGGCGATCTGCAGGTTGCTTTCAACGGACCAGTTTTTTAACGCATCAGGATCTTTACGCACCACGCCTTCGCCGGAGCAGGGCGCGTCGAGCAGGATGGCATCAAAGGCTTCCGGCAGGGCAGCGCCAAACACGCGACCGTCGAAGTGCGTTAACGCGACGTTGTGGATCCCGCAGCGGCTGATATTGGCGTGCAGGACTTTGACGCGGCTGGCGGAAAATTCGTTGGCGAGGATCGCGCCGCGGTTGTTCATCCGGGCGGCAATCTGCGTGGTTTTAGAGCCCGGCGCCGCCGCGACATCCATAACCCGCTCAGGCTGGTTCCCGTCGGCAAACAGCGCAGCAACCGGCAGCATGGAGCTGGCTTCCTGAATATAAAACAGCCCGCTCAGGTGCTCGGCGGTGCTGCCGAGCGGCAGGCTCTCCTCGTCATCCCGTTCGATCCAGAAACCCTCTTCACACCACGGCACTGGCGTTAATTGCCAGCCGTAGGGGGAGACGAGATCCAGAAACGCCCCGACGCTGATTTTCAGCGTATTGACGCGAATACTCCGGCGCAAAGGGCGCTGGCATGCGGCGACGAAATCGTCGAAAGAGAGATGAGCTGGAAGCGCCTCGCGCATCTGTGCGAGGAATTGTTCGGGAAGAAATACGGAGTTTTGAGCCACGGGCACACCACAGGGAAACATTCAGGTGCGCAGTGTAACATAAAGGCTCCGGCGCGTTGACACCGGAGCCTGCGAGATTAACGCGGCAGCGCCGTTCCCCATTCGCGCCACTCTTTCGGTTCACTTTCCAGCAGCAGGAAGTGTTTACCTGCCTGCGCCTTAGGCGCCAGAGGCGTGCCAGGCGGCGTCGCGAAGGCAATGCCGCCGCGAATGAACTGATTAAAGGTCCCCGTTTTGACCACGCCACCGGTCAGGCCGAAGTCCAGCGAGTAGCCTGAAGCGAGCCAGAACACCGAGTTGTTGCGAACCAGATGCTGATAACGCTGGCTGATGCGCAGGCCGACCATCACGCGATCGGACAGATTACCCAGCGTCAGGCTTGTTACTGTCCCCACTTCAATGCCGCGGAACAGGACCGGCGTACCGATGCCCAGCGAACCGGCTTCCGGCACTTCAACCACAATGCTCAGACCGTCCAGATAACGGGAGTCGGTGATGGTTGCCTCTTGCAACTCAAATTCACGACGCGCGTTGCCGCGACCCGGTTCAACGTTTATGTACGGCTGAAGTATGGTGTCGAGATGCTCAACCCCTGCGGCAGAAATTTGCGGCGTAACCACCGAGAAGCGCGAGCCTGCCCGGGCGAACGTCTGCACATATTCCGGATAAAGCACGGCGGTCGCCTGAACTTCGTTGCGCGCGGTGATCAGCGTCAGCTTCTGGACCTGCCCGATATCAATGCCGAGATAGCGGATGGGCATGCCTTCAGCCAGTTTACCGGCATCAAAGGTGTGCAGGGTAATCTGCCCCCCGACTGCGCGCGCCGCGGTTTCGGACGGGAAGAGGATCCGCTTGTCACCTTTACGCATGTTGCCGCCCGCGCCGCTCAGGTTATCGAAGCTGATCGCACCGCGCAGGGCACGGGAGAGGGGAGACGCCTGTACGGTCAGCCCGCTGCCGTTGAGCTGCACTTTCGCGCCGCCTTCAGCCCAGAACACGCTGTTTGGCGTGAGCAGCTTGCGGTACTCCGGCTTGATATGCAGTTCGATATCAAACGCGTCTGCACGAGGACGAACGGTGATCACTTCCCCGACTTCAAACTTACGATAAAGCACGACGGAGCCTGCCTGGACGTCCGGCAGCGTTTCAGCGCTTAAGGTCAGCGTGGTGGTCGGCAGGTCGCCGAGGCTGTTTTCAATGGCTTTGTCCAGATTGGCGAACAGCGGATAACTCTCGCGCAGCGCACCTTTGCTGCCCGGCAGAATGCGGATCCCGCCGTTAACCCACTCGCTGGCGCTGGCGCCGAGGAACTCAACGCCGTCCAGACCCACCTTCACGTCGACCCGGCTGTTAACCACAAATTTACTGTCGCCGTGAACCAGATTGCTGTACTGCGGATCGATGGCGGCGGAGAAGGAGACCCCTTTTTCTGTCAGCTTACGTTCGAGGACCTGGCCCACCTGCACACCGTGCAGGATCAGCGGTTGCCCGGCTTCGATACCGTAGCTTTCCGGCGCATTCAGCGTAACCGTCAACACGCCCGGTTTTTGCAGCAGGGCTTTATCCGCCGGGGCGATAACAAAGTTTTTGTTCGGCGCGCCTTCACCGGGGATCAGCTCAAAGGTGCTTCCCGTCAGCAGGGAACTGATGCTGGCGTCGCTGAGGGAGAGCTTCGGATTACGCAGTTCAATGCGCGTTTTTTCCCGCAGGAGATCCACCACGCTCGGATCCACCGTCATTTCGCCGGTAACGGAGCCGCCCGCATTGAGGGTTAATTTTGTCAGTTGCCCGACCTCTAAACCCTGGTACATCAGCGGGGTCGAACCGGCTTTCAGGCCTTTGGCATCCGGCAGGGTCAGCTTGACGATGACGCCGCGCTGGCTGTGCGCCAGGTCGGCGTACAGGCCAAAGGTATCTTCTGCGGCGGCAGGGCTGGAGTCAGCAGGTGAGTCGAAGGCGATAGCGCCATTCACCAGCGCCGCCAGGCTCTCAAGCTTCACTTTCGCACCGCTTAAGCTCAGGTCGGCATCGACGCCGGAGACGTTCCAGAAGCGGCTGCCTTTTTTCACCAGGTTGGTAAAACGGCGCTCGATGAGTACATCAATGGTCACGCCATCTTTGTTCGGGTTAATGGCGTAGTCGTAAACGCGACCAACCGGAATTTTGCGGAAATAGACCAGAGAACCACTGTTCAGCGAGCCCAAATCCGGCGCGCGGAGGTGGATCATCAGATCGCCGTTATTCAGCCGATATTTCGGCTGGGTATCCAGCGCAACAAAGTGATCCTGTGGCTCGCCTTTGCCGGGCATCATGCCGATATAGTTACCGCCCACAAGCGCATCCAGCCCGGAAACGCCGGCCAGGGAGGCTTTAGGCGTGACCAGCCAGAACTGCGTTTCGGCGCGCAGGGCATCCTGCATATCAGACTTAATGCTTGCCCGGACCTGAATTTTGTTCAGCCCTTTGCCGAGGGAAATATCCTGCACGGTACCCACTTCCACCCCCTGGAAGCGAACGGGGGTACGTCCGGCGACAATGCCGTCCGCAGACTGGAAATCAATCGTGATGGTACTTCCGCGATCTTCATAGCTCGTCCAGATAAGCCAGCCTGCGATCATCAGCGCGATGACAGGTAGCAACCAGAATGGCGAAATGCGGCGTTTTGTTTTAATTCTCGCTTCAGTCGGCGAAGCGGGCGTTTCCTGACTCATGTGCGTCCCAAAGTAAGCGGCTGTCCAGCCATTCCACTGCAAGAATAGTCAATATCACCGCAGAGCCGAAATAAAAAGCTGCGGGTCCCATGGTAAAAGCAAGTAACTGATCGCGATTGATGAGCGACATCATCAGCGAAATCACGAACAGATCCAACATCGACCAGCGACCAATCCAGGTCACGAATCGCAGAAGCAGGATGCGGGTGCGTAGTCCTTGTTCGCATTTAAAGTGTATGCTGATAAGCAGCGTAAACATCACCACCACTTTGGTAAAGGGCACCAGAATACTGGCGATGAAAACAATGGCGGCGACCCCCACGTTACTGTGCGCCAGAGAGATAATCCCTGAAAGGATAGTATCTTCCTGACGGGCGCCGTTCACATAAATTACGGAGATCGGCAGCATGTTGGCCGGGAACAAAAATACCAGGGAGGCGATAAGCGCCGCCCAGCATTTTTGCAGGCTGTTGTTGCGTCGCAATCTTAACGGAATGTGGCAGCGCGGACATCTCCCGCGTTTATCCGGAAAACCGGTGTAATGGCACCCCAGGCAGACGCGCAGGTTGTCATCAGGCCGGGTCGCGGGACGCTGCGGGTAAAATCGCTCCCAAAGCTGTTCAACATTGAGATGAATCAGGGTCAGAATACTCAGCAGGACCAGTGAAATAAACGCAAAAAGGCCAATGCCAGGTTGTAAAAATGCATAATCCTGCACCTTGATAGACGCCACGCCGACGCCCACCAGATAGATGTCCAGCATCACCCACTCCTTGAGCTTTTCCAGCATGAGCAGGACGGGGCGCAGGTTCATCCCCAGTATGTTGCCAAACCACAGGTAGGCAATTGCCGCGACCAGCACCAACGGCGCGCCGACGACGCAGAACAGCACCATGGCGGCCGTAAGCGGATCGCCCTGGCGCGTCATCTGCCAGATCCCCTGCAACACGTTAGCGTCAATACGCACGCCAAGCAGGTATAGCTTTAACAGCGGCTCGGTCCAGGCGAAGGGCATCAGCAGCAGCATGGTTACCGCCATTGCCGCCAGACGCGTCAATGACCAGTCCCGGCCATCGCGAATTTTGGCATCGCAGCATGGACAAAAAGCACTTTGGTGCGATTTCATCTTCGGCAACATAAAAAGCGTATCGCACTGGGGACAACGCTGATAATGTGCACGGGACAGAGCCTGGCTTACCGTACGGACAACGATCTTTCGTGTCGGCGTAATTTGGGGTGTTTTTAGGGCCATCAGTCGCACACAGATTAGTATTGTTGAAAGTTATAATAACTCATGAACGGATTCATCTTGAGCATGAGCGCATTTAATGCTTATTTTAATAGGCTATGCGGTAACTATGTAAGATAACTAAGTGATTGAATAATGAACAAAACAGAATTCTACGCGGATCTGAATCGCGATTTTAAGGCATTAATGGCAGGGGAAACCAGTTTCTTAGCCACTCTGGCAAATACCAGTGCGTTACTGTTCGAACGCCTTTCTGACGTGAACTGGGCGGGCTTTTATCTGCTGGAAGGCGACACGCTGGTACTGGGGCCTTTCCAGGGGAAACTCGCCTGCGTGCGTATCCCGGTAGGTCGCGGCGTGTGCGGTACCGCAGTGGCGACCCGTCAGGTTCAGCGTGTCGAAGATGTTCATGCGTTTGACGGCCACATCGCCTGCGATGCCAGCAGCAATTCTGAAATCGTACTGCCGCTGGTGGTTAAAAATCAGATTATTGGCGTTCTGGATATCGACAGCACGGTCTTCAGTCGCTTTACTGCCGAGGATGAGCAGGGGCTGCGCGCGCTGGCCGCAAACCTGGAAAATGTTCTGGCAGAGACCGATTATCATAAATTCTTTGCGAGCGTCGCAGGATAATCAACGGATAACGTAGCATTTACTGATAGCGTCATTATAATGTCGCCTGTTCATGCCTGCGCTTGTTGGCAACGTCCGTTGTAATCAGGAAATTTCATGGAAAATCAACCTAAGTTGAATAGCAGTAAAGAAGTTATCGCATTTCTGGCCGAGCGTTTCCCGCAGTGCTTCAGCGCTGAAGGTGAAGCGCGTCCTCTGAAAGTCGGTATCTTTCAGGATTTGGTCGCGCGCGTTGAGGGGGAGATGAACCTCAGCAAAACGCAGCTTCGTTCTGCCTTGCGCCTTTATACCTCGAGCTGGCGTTACCTGTACGGTATCAAGCCGGGTGCGACCCGTGTCGACCTTGACGGCAACCCGTGCGGTGAGCTGGACGAGCAGCACGTAGAACATGCGCGTAAGCAGCTTGAAGAAGCCAAAGCTCGCGTGCAGGCACAGCGTGCGGAACAGCAGGCGAAAAAACGCGAAGCCGCAGCGGCAAACGGTCAGGAAGACGCCCCTCGTCGCGAGCGTAAACCGCGCCCGGCACCGCGTCGTACTGAAAATAACGATCGCAAACCGCGTGCTGACAAACCAGCAGCTAAAGCCCCACGTGCGCCGCGCGAAGAGCCGCGCCACACCCCGGTTTCTGACATCAATGCGCTGAGCGTAGGTCAGTCTCTGAAGGTGAAAGCGGGTAACAACGCGATGGACGCCACCGTACTGGAAATCACCAAAGATGGCGTTCGTGTACAGCTGACTTCTGGTATGTCAATGATTGTACGCGCAGAACACTTGTTGTTCTGAAACGGAGGCCGAGCCTGGCATGAACACTTTTTTTAAGCTCACCGCGCTGGCTGGCCTGTTTGCTATAACAGGCCACGCTTTCGCTGTGGACGATATTACGCGTGTTGATCAAATTCCGGTTCTCAAGGAAGAGACTCAGCACGCGACGGTGAGTGAGCGCGTGACGTCGCGCTTTACTCGTTCGCACTATCGTCAGTTCGATCTCGATCAGGCCTTTTCGGCCAAAATCTTTGACCGTTATCTGAACTTGCTGGATTACAGCCATAACGTACTGCTGGCCAGCGATGTCGAACAGTTCGCTAAACGCAAATCCGAAGTGGGTGATGAGCTGCGCTCCGGAAAACTCGATCTGTTCTACGATCTGTACAACTTATCGCAAAAGCGCCGTTTTGAGCGTTATCAATACGCGCTGAAAGTGCTGGAACGTCCTATGGACTTCACCGGCAACGACACCTTTAATCTGGACCGCAGCAAAGCGCCATGGCCGAAAGACGAGGCTGAACTGAATGCGCTGTGGGATGGAAAAGTCAAATATGACGAACTGAGCCTCAAGCTCACAGGCAAAGACGAGAAAGAGATCCGTGAGACGTTAAACCGTCGCTACAAGTTCGCTATTCGCCGTCTGGCGCAGACCAACAGTGAAGATGTTTTCTCGCTGGCGATGACCGCGTTTGCGCACGAAATTGATCCGCACACTAATTATCTCTCTCCACGTAACACCGAACAGTTCAATACCGAAATGAGCCTGTCTCTGGAAGGTATCGGTGCTGTGCTTCAGATGGACGATGACTACACCGTAATCAACTCCATGGTGGCCGGTGGCCCTGCATCGAAAAGCAAAGCGATCAGCGTAGGCGACCGTATTGTCGGTGTGGGCCAAACCGGAAAGAGCATGGTGGACGTGATTGGTTGGCGTCTTGATGACGTAGTTGCGCTGATCAAAGGGCCGAAGGGCAGCAAAGTTCGCCTGGAGATCCTGCCAGCCGGTAAGGGGACCAAAACCCGTATCGTTACTCTGACCCGTGAGCGTATCCGTCTGGAAGATCGCGCGGTGAAAATGTCGGTGAAAACCGTGGGTAAAGAGAAGGTTGGCGTTCTGGATATCCCTGGTTTCTACGTCGGCCTGACCGATGATGTGAAAGTGCAGCTTCAGAAGCTTGAAAAGCAGAATGTCAGCAGCGTGATCATTGACCTGCGCAGCAACGGCGGCGGGGCATTGACCGAGGCCGTCTCGCTTTCCGGGCTGTTTATCCCGTCTGGCCCGGTGGTACAGGTGCGCGATAACAACGGTAAAGTGCGTGAAGATGCGGATACCGATGGTGTGGTCTACTATAAGGGGCCGCTGGTGGTGCTTGTCGATCGCTTCAGCGCCTCTGCATCGGAAATCTTCGCTGCTGCCATGCAGGATTACGGCCGGGCGTTAATCGTCGGCGAACCGACGTTTGGCAAGGGCACCGTTCAGCAGTACCGCTCTCTGAACCGTATTTACGACCAGATGCTGCGCCCTGAATGGCCGGCGCTGGGCTCAGTACAGTACACCATTCAGAAGTTTTACCGCGTCAACGGCGGCAGCACGCAGCGCAAAGGCGTGACGCCGGATATTATGATGCCGACAGGTACCGAAGAGACGGAAACGGGCGAGAAGTTTGAAGATAACGCGCTGCCGTGGGATAGCATTGATGCCGCGACATTCGTGAAATCGGGTGATATGAAACAGTTCGGACCGGAACTGCTGAAAAATCACAACGATCGCATCGGGAAGGATCCGGAATTCCAGTACATCATGAAGGACATCGCGCGTTTCAACGCCCTGAAAGCAAAACGGAACATTGTGTCTCTGAACTACGCTCAGCGTGAGAAAGAGAACAATGAAGATGACGCGACACGTCTGGCGCGTATCAACGATCGCTTCAAACGTGAAGGCAAGCCTCTGCTCAAAAAACTGGACGATCTGCCTAAGGATTACCAGGAGCCCGATCCGTATCTGGACGAGACGGTGCATATCGCGCTTGATCTCGCGAAGCTGGAAAAAGAGAAACCTGCTGTGCAACCTGCTCCGACAAAATAATCCCCCAACAGGCACAAGAAATTGTGCCTGTTTCTTTTTGTTCCTCATCCTTCCGTCAGGCAGATTTCCAATTGTGTAAAGTTGTGTCTTTCTGGTGACTTACGCCGTCTGGATGCTTGAAAATAGCCGTAATACCCATACGATGTGGGTAATCGCATAGTGCGTTTTGTTAAACTGAGGTTAAAAGAATATTATGATGCGAATCGCGCTCTTCCTGCTCACCAACCTGGCGGTGATGGTGGTATTCGGGCTGGTGCTAAGCCTGACGGGAATTCAGTCGAGCAGCGTTCAGGGTCTGTTGATTATGGCGCTGCTGTTTGGTTTCGGTGGCTCTTTCATTTCACTGCTAATGTCGAAGTGGATGGCACTGAAATCCGTGGGCGGTGAAGTTATTGAGCAACCGCGTAACGATATGGAGCAGTGGCTGATGAGCACGGTTGCTCAGCAGTCAAAGCAGGCAGGCATTGCCATGCCACAGGTAGCCATCTACCACGCGCCGGATATCAACGCGTTTGCTACCGGTGCGCGTCGTGACGCGTCCCTGGTGGCCGTCAGCACCGGTCTGCTGCAAAACATGAGCCGTGACGAAGCGGAAGCGGTTATTGCTCACGAGATCAGCCACATCGCCAACGGCGATATGGTCACCATGACCCTGATCCAGGGCGTGGTGAACACCTTCGTTATCTTTATTTCCCGTATTCTGGCGCAGATTGCTGCCGGGTTTATGGGTGGCAACCGTGATGAGGGTGAAGAGAGCAACGGCAACCCGCTGATCTATTTTGCTGTTTCAATGGTGCTGGAGCTGGTGTTCGGTATCCTGGCAAGCATTATTACCATGTGGTTCTCCCGTCATCGTGAGTTCCATGCGGATGCCGGTTCCGCGAAACTGGTGGGTCGTGAAAAGATGATTGCTGCGCTGCAACGTCTTAAAACCAGCTACGAGCCGCAGGAAGCAAACAGCATGATGGCCTTCTGCATCAACGGCAAGTCAAAGTCGCTGAGCGAGCTGTTTATGTCTCACCCGCCGCTGGATAAACGTATTGAAGCGCTGCGTAGCGGCGAATATCTGAAGTAACGTAATCGGGTTGAAAACAACCGGGCAGGAGTCCTTCTCCGCCCGGTTTTTTTATGCCTGCGCCTTTGGCTGGGTGACACGAAGACCGCTAATGACAGCCGCGAGGGTCGCCAGTGTCCCTGCGGTAATCAGCGCAACGTGTGTCGCATTCTGCCCGGCCAGGTTAAACATCAAGGCTACCAGTGCGGCCCCGGTGCTTTGCCCTAACAGTCTTGCCGTGCCCAGCATCCCGCTGGCGCCACCGCTGCGATGACGTGGGGCAGAGGTGATAATCGTGTGGTTATTAGGGGACTGGAACAGACCAAAACCGGCCCCGCACAGGATCATGCGCCAGATAATATCCAGATCCCCTGGCGAGGCGGGCAGGAGCGCCAGTGCAAACAGTCCCACCGCCATGACAACCAGCCCAATCGCCCCCAGAAGCCCGGCATGAACGCGCTCAATAAGGTAACCGGCCAGCGGGGCCATCACCATGGTTGCCAGAGGCCAGGGCGTGAGCAGCAAGCCTGTTTCCACTTCCGAACGGCCAATCACGCTCTGCAAAAAGAACGGCAGCGCAACCAGCGCCAGCATCTGGGCGCAGAACGAGCAAATGGAGGTACAAATGGATAGCGAAAACAGCGGAATACGCAGCAAATCCACCGGCAGTAACGGCACGGGCAGCGCCAGCTGACGTCGTACGAAGAAAAATCCGATGATAAGCATGGCAACGATTTCTGCGGCAATGAGCGACAGAGACTGCCCCTGAGCAAATCCGCTCAGCGCGGTAATCAGCAGGCCAAAGGTCAGCGCGTTCATCACGGCGCTGGGCAGGTCAAAACGCGGCATGGTGTTTTTCGGACCATTTTCCGGAAGATAGCGCAGGGCGAAGAAGATCGCCACAATACCCAGCGGCACATTAATGGCAAACAGCCACTGCCACGAGGCAACGGACAGAATGGCGGCGGCAATCGTCGGCCCGGCAGCGGACGACACGGCCACAATAAAGGAATTAATGCCCATGCCGCGCCCCAGGTGGCGGTGAGGATAGATAAGCCGTATGAGGGCCGTGTTCACGCTCATTAGCGCCGCGCCGCCAAAGCCCTGCGCGATACGCGCCAGGGTGAGGGTGTGCAGTGAATCGGAAAGGGCACAGAAGAGCGAGGTGAGGGTAAAGACCACCAGCCCGCACTGGTAAACACGGCGATAGCCAAACATATCGCCCAGGAAAGAGAGTGACAGGAGGGAAATCACAATTGCTATCTGGTACGCGTTCACAATCCAGATGGAGCTTGCGGGAGAAGCATTAAGGTCTTTTGCAATGGTAGGAAGAGCAACGTTGGCAATCGCACCGTCAAGGACAGCCATCGAAATACCGATGACAATAGTGGCAATTGCCCCGTACCTCTGCGGTAAGGGCAGGCCATCAGAAACGTTTTTTTGCATGGGAAAAGAATGACTCAGCGTGAAATTATTTTCAGAGTAACTATTTTAGCATCGTTATTTCGGTTTTATGTCGCAGATTTGTAACGAAGTAAACCCAGATAGATTGCAGCACGCATCACACGAATTTATAATAAAAACCGGTTCTGATTTTTATAAAACACTCTCCATGAGGTGATAAATGGCAATCGCAGATTTGGATAAGCAGCCAGATTCTGTTTCTTCCGTGCTGAAGGTGTTTGGCATCTTGCAGGCGCTCGGAGAAGAGCGTGAAATTGGTATTACAGAGTTGTCGCAGCGTGTGATGATGTCGAAAAGCACCGTTTATCGCTTTTTGCAGACGATGAAATCATTGGGTTATGTCGCGCAGGAAGGAGAATCAGAAAAATATTCTCTGACGCTGAAACTGTTTGAACTGGGCGCCCGCGCTTTGCAAAACGTGGATCTGATCCGCAGCGCTGACATTCAGATGCGTGAACTTTCACGACTGACGAAAGAGACAATTCACCTCGGTGCGCTGGATGAAGACAGCATTGTTTACATCCACAAAATTGACTCCATGTACAACCTGCGCATGTATTCACGCATCGGTCGTCGTAACCCGCTCTACAGCACCGCAATTGGTAAAGTACTGCTGGCCTGGCGCGATCGCGAAGAGGTGAAGCAGATCCTTGACGGGGTGGAGTACAAACGCAGCACCGACCGCACCATTACCAGTACGGATGAACTGCTGAGCGTGCTGGATAACGTGCGTGAGCAGGGTTACGGGGAAGATAACGAAGAGCAGGAAGAGGGGCTGCGTTGCATCGGTGTGCCGGTATTTGACCGCTTCGGCGTTGTCATTGCGGGCCTCAGCATTTCGTTCCCAACGCTGCGTTTCTCTGAAGAGCGTCTACATGAATATGTGGCGATCCTGCATACCGCAGCGCGCAAAATTTCAGAGCAGATGGGCTATAACGATTATCCGTTCTGATCGACGCTTTCAATAAAAACGCCGCAACAGTGCGGCGTTCTAGTAAGCGAAATTCAACGCTGATTAACCGTTATCAATCACATCAGATGATTTACGCAGCACAGGACAGTTGGTTAACCCGATGATCCCGCTGTCGGAATGAATGTACTGCGCCGTACTTACCCCCCGGGCGGTAAGATATTTACACTGGATACCCAGACCCGCGGCATTTTCTTTGCTTCCCATTAATACGCCGTACCCACTTAATAACAGGCCGATCCACACAATGGCCAGTACAATTACTGTACGAATAAGTAAACGCATCGTTGCCTCTTTTTTCTTTGTTGTCATGGAGTAAGCGTAACGGGTTTACGCAGTGAAACAAGTGCACGATTCCGAAAAGCGTCTGTTGAAGGTACAGTTAGCCCCTGTTTAAGATAACCGTGATAACCTGGCTGCATCAGGTCTTAAGACGGAGTGTGGAGTGAAAAAAATACGCTGGGTAATTCTGATTATAGTGTTGATAGCTTGTGTGGTGCTGTGGACGCAGACTATCAATGTGATGTGCGATCAGGATGTACAATTCTTTAGCGGCATTTGTTCAATCAATAAGTTTATCCCCTGGTAGAGGCCATTTTTACGCTGAGTGATGTCCTTACGTGGCGGCAGTGGTAAAATGACTGTTTTTACTGAGGTGGTGAAATGGGTGAGTTACTGAATTCGGGGCTGCTGAGCATTGCATCCCTGGTAATGTCTTTGGTGGTGCTGGTCGTTGGGCTGGTACTGTGGTTCTTCGTTAACCGCGCCAGCTCCCGCACAAACGAGCAGATTGAACTGCTGGAAGCATTGCTCGATCAGCAGAAACGGCAGAATGCGTTGCTGCGTCGTCTGTGCGAAGCCAACGAGCCGGAGGAGAAAGCGGTACCTAAGGACGCTGTTGCTCAACAACAGGACGAGGAAGACTTCATTCGCCTGGTAGCCGAACGATAGTTTGCCCGGAAAGGGAGGTGGCCTGACGTACGGCGTAAATCCCCTCCCTTATCAAATGTGATCCACAACATCCCAACATATAATTAAGCAGCAGTTAACTATTGTTTCAGCATACTGAAAACTGGTGAATATTTATCCTTATTCGATAATTACCGTTTCGTTGAATAAATTGTGTGTTTTATCTTTCCCGAAGTGTTTTATTTTTATCGAAACGTTTTGCTTGCCTTGTTTTGAGGCAGAGTCATAAAAATTTCATTATTTTGGTGCAGAATAACGCTAATTAAATGGTGGATTTTAATACAATTAGCAAAATGTAATTAACATCGTATATTCCCTGACACATGTCGGTGCGTTGCAATGTTTTCAGCATAACTTTTCACAAAATGTTCTAACTCAGTCATTCTTTTAAAGAAAATCAGGGATTGGGATGGACGCTTTGAAATGATTGAGCTATGTTTAAAAAGTCTTTGATTACAGGGCGCGTCAACGCACCCTGCGGGCAGTGAGGTCAGGTAGCGCTTCATTTGACAATTCGCATAACTGTGCAGATTGTTATGGAGTAACACCTGAATTTGTGCGGCGGATCGAGACATGTTTAAAAATGGCTTGCCATATTAAACGTTGTGTGTGATAACACGTTTTGGGTCAAACGAGGTACAGTTCTGTTTATGTGTGGCATTTTCAGTAAAGAAGTCCTGAGTAAACACGTTGTCGTTGAATACCGCTTCTCTGCCGAACCTTATATTAGTGCCTCAAGCAGTAATGTCTCAGTTTTATCTAAGTCAAAGCCTGCGGGCTAAGAAAACACTCTAAGGAATTTTGCAAATGGCAAAGATTAAAGGTCAAGTTAAGTGGTTCAACGAGTCTAAAGGTTTTGGTTTCATTACTCCTGCTGACGGCAGCAAAGATGTGTTCGTACACTTCTCTGCAATCCAGGGTAACGGCTTCAAAACTCTGGCTGAAGGCCAGAACGTTGAGTTCGAAATTCAGGATGGCCAGAAAGGCCCAGCTGCGGTTAACGTAACTGCTATCTGATCGAATCACTGCTGACTGAAGCGCTCAGCGCTTCGATCCCAGACATAAGCCTCGCCGATGCGGGGCTTTTTTATTCGCTTATTTTTCAAAATATTACGTAATCCTCCGCTGTTATTATCTTGTTGCAAACCCGCGAGAATATTAGCATTGTTTTCCCGCCTTCTTATCCGCTTTTCCCGTTAAATCAGGGCGTTGATCAACAGCCCTGGGGTTAAGGTGAAAAAAAAGACAATAACGACCACCGGAAACTTTACTCCGGCACGTTTTGCACTTCTGTGTCTCGCTATCTTTTGTAGTCTTGCGTTTTTGCTGGGCCGCGTGGCGTGGCTGCAAATTATCAAACCGGATAATCTGGTTAAGCAGGAGGATATGCGCTCCCTGCGCGAAGTGGCGATAGACGCCCCGCGTGGGATGATTGTGGACCGTGAAGGACGACCCCTTGCGGTGAGCGTACCTGTCCAGGCCGTCTGGGCCGATCCCAAAACAGTGCTTGAAAAAGGGGGGATCGGTTATGATTCGCGCTGGCAGGCCCTGGCAAATGCCTTACACCTTTCTCTGAGCACGCTCGCATCGCGAATCAACAGTAACCCGCACGGGCGATTTATTTACCTTGCCCGTCAGGTTGATCCCTCCCAGGCAAAGTGGATCGATAAGCTGCGTCTTCCGGGTATCAACCTTCGCGATGAGTCCCGCCGCTTTTATCCTGCCGGGCACGTGGCGGCGAACCTGATTGGCTTCACCAATATTGATGGTCAGGGCATTGAGGGTGTCGAGAAAAGCTTCAACACGCAGCTTACCGGGAAGGCAGGCGTGCGGCTGGTCAGGAAAGATCGCTACGGACATGTGGTGGAGAACCTCACGGAGGTGGCTCCCGTACCTGCACATAATATCCAGCTTAGTATCGATGAACGCCTGCAAACTATCACCGAAGACGCGCTGGATAATGCCGTGGCGTGGAACAAAGCTGAGTCAGGCGCGTCGGTGCTAATTAATATCCAGACGGGCGAAATTCTGGCAATGGCGAGCTTCCCCGACTTCAACCCCAACAACCGGGAAGGGGCAACGCTGGATGATTTTCGCAATCGCGCGATCAGCGACACCTTTGAACCTGGCTCTACCGTTAAGCCTCTGGTGCTGATGACGGCGCTACAGCAGGGGCTGGTACAGCCTGACAGCGTCATAGACACGCATCCCTACACCATTGATGGCCATCGTATCCGCGATGTGGGCTACTATCCCGAGCTGACGATGACCGGCATCCTGCAAAAATCCAGTGACACGGGCGTGTCCCGTCTTTCGCTGGCGATGCCTGTGCAACGGTTACTGGATACCTATAAACACTTTGGCTTTGGCGAGAGTACCGGGCTTGGCTTAACGGGAGAAAGCGCAGGTTTACTGCCGCAGCGGAAATTCTGGAGCCAGTTAGACCGGGCGACCTTTGCCTTTGGATATGGCCTGATGGTAACCCCCCTCCAGCTGGCGCATGTGTATGCCACCATCGGCAGCTATGGCATTGAACGGCCTCTGTCCATCACCCGAATCGATCCGCCGGTGATTGGCAAGCGGGTGATGCCCGAAGAAATTGTTCACGAGGTGGAGCACATGATGGAGAGCGTCGCATTACCCGGCGGTGGTGGAATCAAAGCGGCGGTGCGTAACTATCGCGTGGCGATAAAAACCGGGACGGCCAAAAAAATCGATGAACACGGTAAGTATGTGGATAAATACGTCGCCTATACCGCAGGCGTTGCGCCTGCCAGCGATCCCCGTTTTGCGCTGGTGGTGGTGATTAACGATCCGCAAAACGGTGCCTATTACGGCGGGGCCGTTTCCGCGCCCGTTTTCAGCGAAATTATGGGGAACGTTCTGCGTCTGGAAAACGTAAAGCCTGACGGGCTGCCGGCAGATTCTGACCATCTGATCGTGATGCATCACCCAGCCGTTTATAACCCTGGCGAATAGCGGTACACTTCGCCTTTTGGTTTACGCCCTGGAGCTGTCATGTCTTTCAGTTGTCCCCTTTGCCACGCGCCGCTGACGCGCGCGGAGAAAACGTTTATCTGTCCACAGGGACATCAGTTTGACCGGGCGAAAGAGGGCTATGTAAATCTTCTGCCGGTACAGCACAAGCGCTCCCGGGACCCGGGTGACAGCGCGGAGATGATGCAGGCGCGCCGGGCGTTTCTCGATGCCGGGCATTATCAACCGCTCAGGGATGCCGTTGTCGCCATACTCCGTGAATATCTGACAGAAGGCGCATCCGCCATGCTGGATATCGGTTGCGGCGAAGGCTACTACACCGCCACGTTTGCTGACGTAGCGGCTGAGAAGGGCGCCGAAACTTACGGGCTGGACGTGTCGAAAGTGGCAATCCGTGCGGCAGCCAAACGCTACTCAGCGGTAACGTTCTGCGTGGCCTCCAGCCACCGCCTGCCGTTTGAAAAAGCGAGTATGGACGCCGTGGTGCGTATCTATGCGCCGTGCAAGGCAGAGGAGCTGGCGCGCGTCGTTAAGCCCGGCGGCTGGGTTATCACCGTTACGCCAGGGCCGCGTCATCTGTTGGAGCTAAAAGGGCTGATCTATGATGAAGTTCACCTGCATGCGCCGCACTCTGAACAGCTGGCGGGCTTTGCGTTAAAGCAGGCGCAGTCGGTAGCGTATGAAATGACGTTGCAGGGAAGTGAAGCGGTGGCGTTACTGCAAATGACGCCGTTTGCGTGGCGGGCAAAACCAGAGGTGTGGGAAACGCTGGCAGCGCAGACAGAATTTCGCTGCCAGACGGATTTCAGCATCCATTGCTGGCAGCGCGAAGGTTAACCCGCGAAGTGTGCCCAAAGGATTTGGGCACCAATCCCGATCAACACGATACCGCCCAGAATTTCGGCGCGTTTGCCTAACAGCGGGCCAATGAACCGACCCACCATCATCCCCAGCGTTGACATGATCAGCGTGGCGCAGCCAATCGCCAGCGCGGTGGCGATAATATTGACCTGCAAAAACGCCAGACCGACACCCACGGCCATTGCATCCAGGCTGGTTGCGATGGCGGTTGTCACCAGAAGCCAGAAGCCGTGGCGTTGCAGCGGCGCATCATCTTCATCGCCGTTGCCACGAAAACCTTCAATCACCATACGTCCGCCGAGGAACACCAGCAGCACGAAAGCAATCCAGTGATTCCACTCCAGCACAAACTGGCTGGCGAGCATCCCCAGTCCCCAGCCGATAAGCGGCGTCAGCGTTTCGATAGCGCCAAAGATGAGACCGGTACGCAGGGCTTCGGAAAATTTAGGTTTATGGAGAGTGGCACCTTTGCCGATAGAGGCGGCAAATGCGTCCATGGACATGCCAAAAGCCAGAAGGATCGTAGCGGAGATATTCATAAGAGCGTCCAGACCGGGGATATCCATATGACACATCACTGCCCCCAGTAAACAGCAGTTGATGTATCTATGGTCTCGCCTGATCGCTTCTGGCACAGTAATTGTGCTTAAAAACGATCCGTACGCGCCACGTTTTTCAACGAGTATGTTGACACGTACATTTCCCGCAGGCAGGAAATCGGCTACTCCCCAACGACGGGCGCAACCTTAACATATTTTGAGAATATAAAACAACAACGAAGATGGCTTTATATAGCCACTATGTTGATAACGATTTTCATTTAGATTTATGCGTGAAAATATCGTTAATAAATATAAGTCAATTAACAGTGGAGATATAGCACCGGCTATATTGCTGGTTCAAGAATAATGCAATATATAGCCGATGCTATAATGATAAATCATTGAGTTTTAACAAGTAATTTGTATATCTTTTCCAGGTCATCAATATTTCTGACCCGGATGAGCAGGCGGCGTTGTTCTAATTGCATCACCAGAACCCCGTCTTCGGATAAATTCATCTCTTTAATACGGTTATATTCTATCCAGACATTGGCGAAGAAGAATCCGTGTTTTTTAAAAATGAGTTTTGGCGAGCGGATCCAGAACAGGTAAATCGCCATTAATGCCAGCGCACATAATAACCATGTGGTTAATATTGCGCCGTGGCTGGTCACATTATTGTAAATGAGGATGACTACCAGACCGGCGAAGATAAACGCATCAATGCGTCCACGGCGTAAGAGGGGAAGGGTCAGCAGCGTCTCGCCGTGGCGGCGAGGCATAATAAACTCGTCATAGATCGCGTAAGCCAGAAGGGCAACAATAAATAAAACCAGTACGGTGTCCGTGACAGTCATTCATCCTCCAGATAAAAAGACCGGGGGCAAGCCCCCGATCAGTAACGCATTTTATTACAGACCCAGCAGGCCGACAGCGTAGCCCGCGATACCGATGACGAAGAAGCCAACGATGATCCAAAGCGGGTTCACTTTCTTACGCAGCAGCCACATACAGGCGAAGGTTAACAGCAGCGGTACCAGGCCCGGCATCAGCTGGTCCAGAATGGTCTGCACGGTGGTAACGCGCGTCTGACCATCCTGACCGGTGATCGTTGATACCACCAGCGGGATGTTTACGTGCGTCCACTTGTTAACCAGCGCCCCCATTACAAACAGGCCGAGAATTGACGCCCCCTCAGTCAGTTTTTGCAGGAAGCCGCCGCCCATATCCTTAACGATATCCACACCTTTACGATAGCCGTACGCCACGCCGTAGTAACGGGTCAGCAGACGCACCGCGTTGAACAGGATGAAGAACAGCAGAGGACCGAGCAGGCTGCCGCTCATGGCGATCCCGGCGCCCAGCGCCGCAAAGACCGGACGCACGGTACCCCAGAAAATCGGGTCGCCCACGCCTGCCAGCGGCCCCATCAGACCAACTTTGATACCGTTGATGGCACCATCGTCGATTTCAGCCCCGTTCGCACGCTGCTCTTCCATCGCCAGCGTCACGCCCAGAACCGGCGCCGCAACATAAGGATGGGTGTTGAAGAATTCCAGATGACGCTTAATTGCCTGACGGCGTGCTTCGTTGTTTTCCGGATACAGGCGTTTGATGGCCGGCACCATGGAGAAGCAGAAGCCGAGCGCCTGCATACGTTCGAAGTTCCATGAACCCTGAAACAGGTTAGAACGGATGAACACGCCACGAATATCACCCGGAGTGAGTTTTTTCTCAGTGGTAGTTTTTGTCATATCAACCATTTCGCTCACCTGTTAGTCCAGTTCGTTATCGAGATCGTTGTTACCAGCAGCCTGCGCAGGGGCACCCGCGACACGGTTGTATTTCGGGCTGAGCTGGATATAAAGAATCGCCATCACCGCACCAATCACACCCAGCGCAACCAGGTTGAAGTTGGTGAACGCAGCGGTAACGAAGCCGAGGTAGAAGAATGGCATCAGGTAGCCCGCGCGCATCATGTTGATGACCATCGCATAACCGACCACCACGATCATACCCCCGGCGATATTCAGACCGCTGGTGACCACTTCAGGGATCGCATTCAGCATGCCCTGAACTTCGCTGGTACCGACAGAAATCGCCACGATAACTGCAGGGATCGCGATACGCATCGCTTGCAGGAACAGGGAAGAAACGTGGATCCAGGAGAGCGCGGTGAGGTTGCCGTTTTCGGCCGCCTTATCCGCCGCGTGCTGGAAGGCCACGGTAATAGTACGGACAATAATGGTCAGCACCTGACCCGCTGCGGCCAGCGGGATGGCCAGCGCGATACCGGCACCAATACTCTGATGACCGGCGATAACCAGAACGGTCGAAATAATGGACGCCAGCGCGGCATCTGGCGCAACTGCCGCACCGATGTTCATCCAGCCGAGGGCGATCATTTCCAGGGTACCACCGATGATGATACCGGTTTTCATGTCACCGAGAACGGCGCCAATCAACGTACAGGCCACCAGAGGGCGGTGGAACTGAAATTCATCAAGTACGGACTCCATACCCGCAATACACGCGACGATGAACACCAGCACAATCTGAAGAGTAGTAATCTCCATTGCACTTCTCCTATTACATAAGCTCTATATGAAAAACCGGCCCGGGCTTATTTCCCCACTTTGCCGATCAAATCCATCATTTTCAGTTTCTGATCCGTGGAAACCTTACGGGCTTCCAGCTCGATACCGCGTGCATTCAGCTTGTTGAAGGCCTCGATATCTTTCGCATCCACTGAAATCGCGTTGTTGACCTGCGTTTTGCCCTGACGGAAAGCCATACCGCCAATGTTAACGGAGGTGATTTTCACGCCGCCTTCAACAATGCGTTCAACGTCTGTCGGGTTGGTGAACAGAAGCATCACGCGTTCGCCCGCGTATTTCGGGTTGTTGTAAACGCGGATCATTTTGGCGACATCCACGACGTGCGCGGTGACGCCCGGCGGTGCAACCTGGGTAAGAAGGGTTTTACGGACAGTGTCGGCGGCCACTTCGTCACTGACCACGATGATGCGTTGTACGTTGGTCTCTTTGGTCCAGCGCGTCGCCACCTGGCCGTGGATCAGACGGTCATCAATACGCGCAAGGCCGATAACCATGTAATCGTTCGGACCCATTGGCTTCGCCGGTGCAGCGGCTTTTGGTGCAGCAGGGGCAGGGGCAGGTTTTTCAACCGGCTGCGCTTTCAGCGCCTTCACGCCTTCGCGACCGGTTTCCACCGCCAGCGCCACCAGCTCGTCAAAGCCTGGGTTGTCGTCACGCGCCATGAAGGTTTCCACCAACATCGGGATATTCACCCCGGCGACGACTTCATAATGCTCTTTATCGACGACAATGCGGCTGGCAGCGTTGAACGGGCTGCCGCCCCATGTATCCACGAGAAACAGCACGCCTTTGCTGGTATCCAGCTTCTCAAGCTGAGCAGTGTATTTTTCAATCAGCGTCTCGGCATTTTCACCGGGAACGAAATCGATCCAGCCGACGTTTTCCTGCTCGCCCAACAGCATTTCTGCCGTTTTGAGTAACTGCTCCGCAGCCCAACCATGTGTGCCTATGACAATAGCAATGGTCACTTGCTACCTCCTTTTATTATCATTTATACGTCTGCCAGGCAGGCGTACTGAGAATCGTATTGGCGAACCGAATCGATTCAGATAAGGGTTAGAGTTCAAAAAAACTAAGACTTCCGCGAATTATTTTAGATAGTGAAAAAATAATTTATGTGATGAAGATCCGTAATTTAGCTACGCCTTACAGATTTTTCTCTAAGATAATCCGCGTGTGTTACAGAAGTTTGCAAAGGAACGTAAATCTTTGCTAAAAACCAATTGTCTCTGATATGTTTAGCGTCCGTTTAATTATTCAGGAGTATAGGGCTACAGCCCACTATATGGACCGTCACCGACGTCAGTCATCTTCCAGGCCATTCCGCGCCTTAATCACCGGCGATCTTCGCCACGCATCGACTCTCATTCCCTTTGAAATGCCCGACATTAGCGGGGCACCGTTTTGTCATTCCTTTAGCAGGAGCGTGTCATGGAATTCTTAATGGACCCGTCAATCTGGGTAGGCTTGCTTACGCTGGTCGTGCTGGAGATCGTTCTCGGTATTGATAACCTGGTGTTTATCGCCATCCTCGCAGATAAACTGCCGCCGAAACAGCGTGATAAAGCCCGTCTGATCGGCCTCTCGCTGGCGCTGATCATGCGTCTGGGCTTACTGTCTGTTATCTCGTGGATGGTCACCCTGACGAAGCCCCTGTTCACCGTCATGGATTTCACCTTCTCCGGCCGCGATTTAATTATGCTGGTAGGGGGACTGTTCCTGCTGTTCAAAGCCACAACAGAGCTGCATGAACGGCTGGAGAACCGGCAGCACGATGATGGCCACGGTAAGGGTTATGCCAGCTTCTGGGTGGTTGTTCTACAGATTGTGGTGCTTGATGCGGTCTTCTCACTGGATGCGGTGATTACGGCGGTCGGCATGGTGAACCATCTGCCGGTGATGATGGCGGCGGTGGTGATTGCGATGGCGGTAATGCTGCTGGCGTCGAAACCGCTGACGCGTTTCGTCAACCAGCATCCGACGGTCGTTGTGCTGTGTCTGAGCTTCCTGCTGATGATTGGTCTGAGCCTGGTGGCAGAAGGGTTTGGCTTCCATATTCCGAAAGGCTACCTGTACGCCGCGATTGGCTTCTCGATTCTGATCGAGCTGTTTAACCAGATTGCGCGCCGTAACTTTATTAAGCAGCAGTCGAATCAGCCGCTGCGAGCCCGTACCGCAGATGCGATTCTGCGACTGATGGGCGGGCGTCGTCAGGTGAACGTGCAGGCTGATAACGAGAACCGCAACCCGGTTCCGGTGCCGGAAGGCGCGTTTGTGGAAGAAGAACGCTACATGATCAATGGCGTGCTTTCGCTGGCTTCCCGCTCCCTGCGCGGTATTATGACGCCGCGCGGCGAAATCAGCTGGGTGGACGCCAACCTGAGCGTCGACGAAATTCGTCAGCAGCTGCTCTCCTCGCCGCACAGCCTGTTCCCGGTCTGCCGGGGTGAGCTGGATGAGATCATCGGTGTGGTACGCGCGAAAGAGATGCTGGTGGCGCTGGAAGAGGGCGTTAACGTCGAGGCCGTAGCGGCCGCGTCGCCCGCTATCGTGGTGCCTGAAACGCTGGATCCGATCAACCTGCTGGGCGTATTGCGCCGTGCTCGCGGGAGCTTTGTTATCGTCACCAACGAATTTGGTGTGGTACAGGGCCTGGTGACGCCGCTGGATGTGCTGGAAGCCATTGCCGGTGAATTCCCTGATGCGGATGAAACCCCGGAAATCGTTGCCGACGGTGACGGCTGGCTGGTGAAAGGCACCACCGACCTGCACGCGCTCTCGCACACGCTGGGCGTCGAAAACGTGGTCAATGATGATGAAGATATTGCCACCGTGGCGGGGCTGGTGATCTCCGTTAACGGGCAGATCCCGCGTATCGGTGATGTGCTGGAGCTGCCGCCGCTGCAAATTACCATCGTCGAAGCCAACGACTATCGCGTTGATATGGTGCGTATTGTTAAAGAGCACTCTGCGCACGATGAAGAAGAGTAACGTTATCTAGCGTAACGGCAGTAAGGGCACGATGTGTCCGTTGTGACGGGCTGGCGGAGAGTGACTTTCCGCCAGCCATTTCGGAAACTCGCGCAGCGGCATTGGCCGCGCATACAAGTACCCCTGCAAAATATGTACGCTGTGACGGCGCAGGTAGCGTGACTGCTCCTCGGTTTCCACCCCTTCCGCAACCAGTTCAATATTCAGCCGCTGGCCAAGCGCAATAATAATATCTGTTACCGTTGAGTTCACGGCGTCGGTGCCGATCGCGGTGGTGAAGGATTTATCAATTTTCAGCACATCCGGATGCAGTTTTTCTAGCCATGAAAGTGAGCTGTTGCCGGTACCAAAATCATCAATCGCAAGTTTCACCCCTTTGCGGTGCAGCTCCCGCACGATGCGGTAATCCACATCCAGCAACGCATCGCGTTCGGTTAACTCCACGATCAACTGTTGAACAGGGCTGGCGTTAAACCAGATGCGGTTGAGATCCTGGATAAGCGCAGCGCGGCGAAAATGGCTGGCGGCCACGTTAATGCCGATATGGAAATCGCGCGAGGCAGGGAAATAGCCTATCTGCCGCACCGTTTCGCTGATGACGTAGCGGGTAAGCGGAACAATCAGGTTATGTTCTTCGGCCAGAGGGATAAAGACATCGGGCGAAATCCATCCCTGACGCGGGTTGTTCCAGCGCAGGAGGATCTCGACGCCGGCGCATTCCCGGGTGCGGGCATTCACCAGCGGCTGGCAGAAGAGTTCAAACTCCCTGGCCGCAATTCCCATATTGATTTCCCAGGTGAAACTTATGCGCCGCGCCGTGGCGAGCCAGGCGATATAGCCCATCAGTAAGCTGAGCATCAACGCCAGCGGCAGCTGGGTGGGCAGATTTTTTAACGCCATTTCGCCAGGCCCGGGGCCGCTCACCGTGACGCTGAAAGGGTAATGTTGTGACGACTGTTCCAGCAGGGAGGCGTTTTCATCGAAGGTCGGCGTAGTCGTCACCTGTTGCCCGTCGCGGAGGAAGTTATCTCCTACTCTCAGGACAACGTCGGTGATCTGCGGCCGCTGCGGCTCGAGAATCATTTTAGTGATGAGATCGATATTCACCACCTCCATCACCCCGTCGTTGCCGTCGCCCGCAACGGGAGACCACTGAATCAGTACCGGGCTGCCTTTTACCAGCCACCGGTCAGTCGACAGCAGCAGCCTGGATTCACTGACTGGAAGCTCCGGCACAAACTCACTGACGGGCACATTACGGCTGCCAAAGACGCTTGAGCAATACAGTATTCCGTCTTGAATGAGGGCGATGGAGCGTACGGTCTGGAGGATCGCCGCCTGTTTTCGCAGGATTAGATTTGCTTCGGAACAGGGTATGCCAACCAGTGAAAGTAGCGTTTCACGCTGGACCTCTAACGAGAGAAGCACCTTATCAAGCGCACGCACGGTGTGGTGGGTAAAGTCGTGGATCCGATCCTGATTTATGTTGCGCTGTGAAATAAAGCGAATGCCCAGCGTCAGGACGAGCGTAACGAGCGCAACCGTGACACAGACGATAACGCGTTTTCGGCGATAGTCTTTAATGATCGTTTGTGCAGTTTGCATGAACGGTCGCCTGTTAAGCACCGGCCAGAAAAGCCAGACGCAACAGTGACAGTGTAGTGGGGAATACGTGAAGCGACGAGACGAGAGGGGAAAATTCGCCCATCCGTTGCAGATGGGCGAAAGGAAGGCTTAGTCGCACTGCACCTTAATGGCCAGACCGCCGCGTGAGGTCTCACGGTACTTCGCGTTCATGTCCTTGCCGGTTTCGTACATGGTTTCAATAACCTTATCCAGCGACACGCGTGGCTCGCTGGTACGGCGCATCGCCATACGCGAGGCGTTGATCGCTTTGACGGAGGCGATGGCGTTACGCTCAATGCACGGCACCTGCACCTGACCGGCAACCGGGTCACAGGTCAGACCGAGGTTGTGCTCCATACCGATTTCCGCCGCCACGCACACCTGCTCAGGGCTGGCGCCCAACAGTTCCGCCAGACCCGCTGCCGCCATAGAGCAGGCCACGCCCACTTCACCCTGACAGCCTACTTCGGCACCAGAGATGGACGCATTCATTTTGTACAGCGCGCCGATAGCGCCTGCCGCGAGGAAATAACGGATATAGATATCCGGTGTCACGGGCTCAATAAAGTGATCGTAATAGGCCAGCACCGCCGGAACGATACCGCACGCGCCGTTGGTCGGCGCCGTCACCACGCGACCACCCGCTGCGTTCTCTTCGTTAACCGCGAGGGCAAACATGTTCACCCAGTCGACCACGTTCATTGGGTCATTGGAGAACTTGTCGGTGGTGACCAGCATGCGGCGCAGCGCAGAGGCACGACGCGGTACGCGCAGAGGCCCAGGCAGAACACCCTCGGTGTTCATCCCGCGGTCAATACAGGCGCGCATGGTTTGCCACACGTTAGCAAAATAGTCTTCGATCTCTTTCTTGCTGTGCAGCGCCAGTTCGTTCTGCATCACCATGCCGGACAGGGACAGACCGGTCTCTTTGCAGTAGCCCAGCATCTCGGTGGCCGATTTAAACGGATAGGGCACATTGACGTCGCCCGCGCTCTCTTTACCAAAGTGTTCTTCGTCAACGATAAAGCCGCCGCCGATGGAGTAGTAGGTTTTACTGTAGATCTCTTTTTCGCCGCTCCAGGCGTGGATGGTCATGCCGTTTTCATGCAGCGGCAGGTTGTCGCTACGAAAACGCATCCCGTCATCCTGCGGAAAGTCCACTTCGTGCTGACCGTTAGCCAGCAGTAAGCGTCCGCGCGTTTCCACGTCGCGGATAAATGCCGGAATGGCATCAATATCAACAGTGTCCGGCATATTGCCTGCCAGACCCATAATAATGGCGATATCGGTGTGGTGGCCTTTACCCGTTAATGACAGTGAACCGTAAACGTCTACGGCGACACGGGTAACGCTTTCCAGTAATCCTTTTTCGACCAGATCATCGACGAACTGTTTACCGGCCTTCATCGGCCCTACAGTGTGGGAAGAGGAAGGACCAATCCCCACTTTGAACATGTCGAATATACTAATCACTTTCACACTCCTGACAGGGTTACTGGGGTTCCAGTAACGATGTTATAACTGCGCATAGTGTAAGAGGGAACACCAACCTCGGCTTAACTATTCACATGAATTAAACTAATGGTTAACGATGGTTTTGCTAATAGCGCGACGCCGATCGCAAACCTGCCAGAAAAGGGTGGAATGTAAAGTATAGTCAAGGCTTCAGGCCGATTTGCAGGGCCAGCTCACGAATGATGCCTGCCGTCATGCCCCAGACAAAATAATGCTGATACCACGACAGCCAGACCCGATGATCGTGTCCGCGGCGGTGAATATCCAGTGGGTGATAGCGGCCCAGACGAAGGGCCTCTTCCAGCGGCATTTCGAACACCGCTGAAACTTCATCGACGCTGGCGTGATACTGAAGATCGGGCGGAATAATGCCAACGACCGGCGTGACCTGAAAACCGGTTACGCTGTCCACTGGCGGCAGCACGCCGATCACCTCGACTGTCTCCGGGGGGATCGCCACTTCCTCATGCGCTTCACGCAGTGCGGCGGCAATCAGGGATGCATCGGTGCTGTCCACCGCGCCGCCCGGAAACGCAACCTGACCGGCGTGTTTTCGCATATGCGGTGAGCGCTGGGTAAGCAACAGACCCGGCTGCTCACGGCGCACGACCGGGATCAGCACCGCCGCCTGACGTTGATTCAGCGTGGCGCGGCTAACCTGGGGCCGCAGAAGCTGAAAGCGTGACAGAAAATCATCCAGCGTCAGGTTGTCTTTCTTCACCGTGAGTTCTCCAGTTGTTTCAGGATACGATTCACTTTATCAAAGGTTTCCTGATATTCCGCCTCGACCTGGCTATCGGCCACAATGCCACCGCCTGCGGAACAGTACAGGTTACCGTCGCACGCCGTCAGGGTGCGAATAGTGATGCTGGTATCCATGGTGCCGCACAGACTCACATAGCCGATGCTGCCGCACCAGGCATTGCGGCGATGTGGTTCCAGTTCGTCGATGATCTCCATCGCCCGGACCTTCGGCGCGCCGGTGATGGAGCCGCCCGGAAACGCGGCGCGGAGCAGATCGCAGGCGGTTCGCGAGGCCGGCAGGCGTGCGGTGATGGTGCTGACCAGATGATGCACCGCCGGGAAAGGCTCCACGACGAACAGCTCCGGCACGCGCACGCTGCCCGGCTCGGCGACGCGACCAATATCATTGCGCATCAGATCGACAATCATCAGGTTTTCGGCACGATCTTTGGGAGAGGCCGCCAGCGTCTCCGCCTGCTGGCGGTCGGCGTCGGCGTTGGCAAGGCGCGGCAGTGTGCCCTTTATTGGGCGGGTCTGAATCATACCGTCAGCCAGGTGGATAAAACGCTCAGGCGAAAGGCTGAGTATGGCGCCGTGTTCAAAGCGTAAAAATGCACTGAACGGGGCCTTATTGCTGGCATTGAGGCGGGTAAACGCCTGCCATTCGTCTCCCTTGTACGCCGCCTGGAAACGCTGGGCAAGGTTGACCTGATAACAGTCGCCACTGTGAAGATACGCCTGCACACGGGAGAATTTTTCCGCGTATTCCTCCGCGCTCATGTTCGAGCGCCAGCCGGAGGTCAGCATAAAGTGTTCCGGGGCGGCGGGCCGTTGCGCCTCAAGCCAGGCCAGACGCGCCTGTACGTCCCGGTGGCTCAGCAGAGAAACCGTCTGCTTACGGTGATCCACGATCAGCGCCCAGTCATACAGCCCCACCGCCATATCCGGCAGGGAAATATCCGCCTGCGCATGCTCGGGCAGCTTTTCGAAACGGCGACCCAGATCGTAACCAAACAGGCCCAGCGCGCCCCCCTGGAAAGGCAGATCCGGATCCGGTGTGGCAGTTAAGCCCAGAGCATCGATCTCGTTCTGAAGCCGCATCAGCGGATCGTCCGTTGGCGACAGCGCATCGGTCGTCAGCGTTTTAACCGGGTCGGCCACCAGAATATCAAAGCGGCTGTAGGGGTGATCCGCATGGCCGGAGTGCAGCAGCATGGCAAAAGGAAGGTGGCTCAGACGGGCAAACCAGAACTCCGCGGCGTCAGCACGCCAGGGCAAGGTCATAACAGTGGGGAAGCGCATGTTCATGTATGGCATACTACCGGGCAGCGTGAAATAATTAGCGCGAATAATTTAGCAGGAGTTAACGATGTTTGCAGGTTTACCTTCTCTCAGCCATGACCAACAGCAGAAAGCCGTTGAACGTATTCAGGAGCTGATGTCCCAGGGGATGAGCAGCGGACAGGCAATTTCCCAGGTCGCGGAAGAACTTCGCGCCACCCATACCGGCGAGCGGATCGTGGCGCGCTTTGAGGATGAAGATGAAGAATAACCGGCTTACACTGCCGCGATAATCTTGATCTCAACCTTATATTCCGGTTTCATCAGCGTGGCCTGTACGGTGCAGCGTACAGGCGCGTGACCCGCCACCACCCACGCATCCCATGCTTTATTCATCGCCGCGAAATCGTCTTTATTCGCCAGAAAAATCGTCGCATCCAGAATGCGGGATTTGTCGCTGCCCTGTTTTTCCAGTACGGCGTCGATCTGCGCCAGGGTGTTGGCGGTCTGCTCGAAGGCGTCGGCGTCCAGATTGGCAGGGACGCCGGTGTAGTACAGCGTCTGGTTGTGGATCACCACATCAGACCAGCGGGCTTCGGCATCAATGCGCGTAATTGTCATAAACGTATCCTCGTTATCTTTCGTCGTCAGGCGGCAAGACTGCCATAATGTTCCGCCGTCGTCACTATTTGGGGTGGCACCGGAGAGAAGGGGCTGACATAATCCCTGTGCAAAAATACAGTGAGAGAACACCGTGGCAGACGATTTTTCCCCAGAGGGTCAGTTAGCACAGGCTATTCCCGGCTTTAAACCGCGCGAACCCCAACGTCAGATGGCGCATGCCGTTGCGCACGCTATCGACAAGGCGCAGCCGCTGGTCGTGGAGGCCGGTACCGGTACGGGGAAAACGTATGCTTACCTCGCTCCTGCGCTGCGGGCGAAAAAGAAGGTGATCATCTCTACGGGATCAAAAGCGCTCCAGGATCAGCTCTACAGCCGCGATTTACCCACGGTGGCGAAAGCGCTGAAATACAAAGGGCGTCTGGCCTTGCTGAAAGGGCGTTCTAACTACCTGTGTCTGGAGCGTCTTGAACAGCAGGCGCTGGCGGGCGGCGACCTGCCGGTACAAACCCTGAGCGATGTGATCGTCCTGCGCGCCTGGGCCAACCAGACGGAGGAGGGGGACATCAGCACCTGCGCGAGCGTGCCGGAAGACTCCCCGGCCTGGCCGCTGGTGACCAGCACCAATGACAACTGCCTCGGCAGCGACTGCCCGCTGTATAAAGACTGTTTTGTGGTGAAAGCGCGTAAAACCGCGATGGACGCCGACGTGGTGGTGGTGAACCATCACCTGTTTCTTGCGGATATGGTGGTCAAGGACAGTGGTTTCGGCGAGCTGATCCCGGAGGCGGAGGTGATGATCTTCGATGAAGCCCATCAGCTACCGGACATCGCCAGCCAGTATTTTGGTCAGTCGCTCTCCAGCCGTCAGCTTCAGGATCTGGCGAAAGATATTACCATTGCCTATCGCACCGAACTCAAAGATACCCAGCAGTTGCAGAAGTGCGCGGACCGCCTGGCGCAATGCGCACAGGATTTCCGCTTACAGCTTGGCGAGCCGGGCTATCGCGGCAACCTGCGCGAACTGCTCGCAGACAAAAATATCCAGCGCGCGCTGCTGCTGCTCGATGATGCCCTTGAACTCTGTTACGACGTGGCGAAACTGTCCCTCGGACGTTCAGCGCTGCTGGACGCCGCCTTCGAGCGCGCCACGCTTTACCGTGGGCGGCTGAAGCGGCTGAAAGAGATCAACCAGCCGGGCTACAGCTACTGGTACGAATGTACCTCGCGCCACTTCACCCTGGCGCTCACGCCGCTGACCGTTGCTGATAAATTTAAAGAGGTGATGGCGCAAAAGCCCGGCACCTGGGTCTTTACCTCGGCCACGCTGTCGGTCAATGACGATCTGCACCACTTTACCGAGCGCCTCGGCATTGAGCAGGCGGAATCCCTGCTTCTGCCGAGCCCGTTCGACTATGAGAGACAGGCGCTGCTGTGCGTGCCGCGCAATCTGCCGCTGCCTAACCAGCCGGGCGCGGCGCGCCATCTGGCGGCCATGCTGAAGCCGATGATCGAGGCCAACAACGGGCGCTGCTTTATGCTCTGCACCTCACACGCCATGATGCGCGATCTGGCCGAGCAGTTCCGCGCCACCATGACGCTACCGGTGCTGTTGCAGGGAGAAACCAGTAAAGGCCAGCTGCTCCAGCAGTTTGTCAGCGCCGGTAATGCCCTGCTGGTGGCGACCAGCAGCTTCTGGGAAGGGGTGGACGTGCGCGGCGACACGCTCTCGCTGGTGATTATCGATAAGCTGCCGTTTACATCGCCGGACGATCCGCTTCTGAAAGCGCGCATGGAGGACTGCCGTCTGCGCGGGGGCGATCCGTTCGACGACGTCCAGCTGCCGGACGCGGTCATCACGCTTAAACAGGGGGTAGGGCGACTGATCCGCGACGTCACCGATCGCGGGGTGCTGGTGATCTGCGACAACCGCCTGGTGATGCGTCCCTACGGCGCGACCTTCCTCGCCAGCCTGCCGCCCGCGCCGCGCACGCGGGATATTAAACGCGCGGTCCGCTTCCTGGCGAACCCGACGGCGGAGTAATTCTTCCCGGAGTGTGTTAAGATGCGCGCCATTTTGTGACTGACCATTGCGAGAGCGCGACGACTGATGCGAATTCTGGCTATTGATACCGCGACAGAGGCCTGTTCCGTTGCCCTGTGGAACGACGGTACGATTTTTGCTCATTTCGAAGAGTGCCCACGGGAACACACCCAACGTATTCTGCCCCTGGTAAAAACCATTTTAACCGAGGGCAACACCGCCCTGACTGACCTCGACGCGCTGGCCTACGGCCGTGGTCCGGGCAGCTTTACGGGCGTACGTATCGGGATTGGCATTGCGCAGGGGCTGGCGCTGGGCGCTGACCTGCCGATGATCGGCGTCTCCACGCTTGCGACCATGGCCCAGGGAGCATGGCGCATGACCGGCGCCACCCGCGTGCTGGCTGCGATTGATGCCCGCATGGGGGAAGTCTACTGGGCGGAGTACACCCGTGACGAAAACGGCGTCTGGCACGGCGAAGAGACGGAAGCGGTGCTTAAACCTGAAGCCGTCACCGGGCGCCTGAAACAGCTCTCCGGTGAGTGGGCGACGGTCGGAACCGGCTGGGCGGCGTGGCCGGAGATGGCGAAGGACACCGGCCTTACGCTGGTGGACGGTAACATGCTCCTGCCCGCCGCCGAAGATATGCTGCCGATTGCCTGTCAGCTGTTTGCCGCAGGAAAAACCGTGGCGGTTGAACACGCTGAACCGGTTTATTTACGAAACACCGTCGCGTGGAAGAAACTTCCTGGCCGCGAGTGAATCTCAGTAACAGGAACTGAGAAAAAGGAGTCGCATCATGGCGGTTCAGACTAAAGTTGTACGCTTTTTTATGGCAGGCGCGGTTGCCATAGCACTGAGCGGGTGCGTCACCGTTCCTGATGCGATCAAGGGCACCAGCCCGACGCCACAGCAGGATCTGGTACGCGTGATGAATGCCCCGGAGCTGTATGTCGGGCAGGAAGCGCGGTTTGGCGGCAAGGTGGTTGAAGTGCTAAACCAGCAGGGGAAAACCCGGCTGGAGATTGCCACCGTTCCACTGGACGACGGCGCGCGGCCTGTTCTGGGTGAAGCCTCGCGCGGGCGGATCTACGCTGACGTCAGCGGCTTCCTCGATCCGGTAGATTTCCGCGGGCAGCTGGTGACCGTCGTCGGGCCGATTACCGGTTCGGTGGCGGGGAAAATCGGCAATACGCCATACAAATTTATGACCATGCAGGTGAACGGCTACAAACGCTGGCGTATCGCCCAGCAGGTGGTGATGCCGCCACAGCCAATCGATCCGTGGATGTGGGGACCGCATCCGTATCGTTACGGCTACGGTGGCTGGGGGTGGTACAATCCAGGCCCTGCACAGGTTCAAACAATAGTAACTGAGTAAGTTACTGTTATTGCTAGGAAAGAGACAGCGGCTCAGCCGCTGTCTCTGTTTTTTTACGGATAAAACGAAAAAAAAGAGTGACGCGCTTCGCAACCTGCAATCTGAACAATTAATAAACTGGTACGCTGAGTTAATATAATGTTAACAAACTGTTTATTATCGGGGCTGTGATGACGACGAACACTCATTTCAGAGGTGATGCATTGAAAAAGGTTTGGCTTAACCGTTATCCCGCGGATGTCCCTGCGGAGATCAATCCTGACCGTTATCAATCCCTGATTGAACTATTTGAACACTCGGTACGGCGCTACGCTGACCAGCCCGCGTTTGTGAATATGGGCGAAGTGATGACCTTCCGTAAGCTGGAAGAACGCAGCCGGGCGTTTGCGGCCTATTTACAGGAAGGGTTGGGCTTGCAGAAAGGGGATCGCGTCGCGCTGATGATGCCAAACCTTCTGCAATACCCGGTGGCGCTGTTCGGCATCCTCAGGGCAGGGATGATCGTGGTTAACGTTAACCCGCTCTATACCCCGCGCGAGCTGGAACATCAGTTGAATGACAGCGGCGCGGCGGCGATTGTGATTGTCTCCAACTTTGCCCACACGCTGGAAAAAGTCGTTGAAAAAACTCAGGTTAAGCACGTCATCCTGACGCGCATGGGTGACCAGCTCTCTACCGCGAAAGGTACGCTGGTCAACTTTGTCGTTAAATACGTTAAGCGGCTGGTGCCGAAATACCACCTGCCGGATGCCATCTCCTTCCGCCGCGCCCTGCATGCGGGCTACCGGATGCAATACGTAAAGCCGGAGATCGTGTCCGAGGATCTGGCCTTCCTGCAATACACGGGCGGCACCACCGGCGTGGCGAAAGGGGCGATGCTGACCCACCGTAACATGCTGGCGAACCTTGAGCAGGTTAACGCCACCTACGGGCCGCTGCTGCACCCGGGCAAGGAGCTGGTGATCACCGCGCTTCCGCTGTATCACATTTTTGCGCTGACCATGAACTGCCTGCTGTTTATCGAGCTTGGCGGTCAAAACGTATTGATCACCAACCCGCGCGATATCCCGGGGCTGGTCAAAGAGCTGGCGAAATACCCGTTCACCGCCATGACCGGCGTGAACACCCTGTTTAACGCGCTGCTTAACAATAAAGAGTTCCAGCAGCTCGATTTCTCCACGCTGCACCTCTCCGCGGGCGGCGGGATGCCGGTTCAGCAGGCTGTTGCCGAGCGCTGGGTGAAACTCACCGGGCAGTATCTGCTGGAGGGCTATGGCCTGACGGAGTGCGCCCCGCTGGTCAGCGTTAACCCGCATGACATCGACTACCACAGCGGCAGTATCGGTCTGCCGGTCCCGTCGACGGAAGCAAAACTGGTGGATGATGAGGATAACGAAGTGCCTCACGGTGAGCCAGGGGAGCTATGCGTCAGAGGGCCGCAGGTGATGCTGGGCTACTGGCAACGTCCGGATGCCACGGATGAGATCATCAAAGACGGCTGGCTGCACACGGGCGACATCGCGGTGATGGATGACGAAGGCTTCCTGCGCATCGTCGATCGCAAGAAAGACATGATCCTGGTGTCAGGGTTCAACGTCTATCCGAACGAAATCGAAGACGTGGTGATGCAGCACAGCGGCGTGCTGGAAGTGGCGGCGGTGGGCGTTCCTTCAGGCAGCAGCGGTGAAGCGGTGAAGATATTTGTGGTCAAGAAAGATCCTTCTCTGACCGAGGATGCGCTGATAACGTTCTGTCGCCGTCAGCTGACGGGCTATAAAGTGCCGAAGCTGGTGGAATTCCGGGATGAGCTGCCGAAATCCAACGTCGGGAAGATATTACGACGAGAATTACGTGACGAAGCCCGTGCCAAAGTGGACAATAAGGCCTGAGCTTCACGTTAATCGCCCAGACGCCGGTTAAGCCGGCGTTTTTTATGGGCGCAAACAAAAGAGAGTCCGATTTGAATTACCAGATGATCACTACCAACGACGAGCTGGCTTCGCTGTGCGAGGTGACGCGTGAATTTCCTGCTATCGCCCTGGATACGGAATTTGTCCGCACCCGAACGTACTATCCGCAGCTGGGTCTGATTCAGATGTATGACGGCAAACACGTGTCATTGATTGACCCCCTCGGCATTACCGACTGGGCGCCAATGCGCGAGCTGTTGCTGGATACCGCCGTGACCAAATATCTGCACGCGGGCAGTGAAGATCTGGAAGTCTTTCTCAACACTTTTGGCATCATGCCGCAGCCGCTGATTGATACCCAGATCCTCGCGGCGTTCAGCGGTCGTCCGCTCTCCTGGGGCTTCGCCGCGATGGTGGAAGAGTACACCGGTCTGACGCTGGATAAGAGCGAATCGCGTACCGACTGGCTCGCGCGTCCCCTAACGGCGCGTCAGCTTGAATACGCCGCGGCAGACGTCTTTTACCTTCTTCCAATTGCCGGCCAGCTTATGAAAGAGGCTGAGGCGTCCGGTTGGCTGTCTGCCGCACTGGACGAGTGCCGCATGACGCAGCAGCGTCGTCAGGAAGTGGTTGATCCGAAAGAGGCCTGGCGTGACATCACCAACGCCTGGCAGCTGCGCACCCGCCAGCTGGCCTGTCTGCAACTGCTGGCTGACTGGCGTCTGCGTAAAGCACGTGAGCGCGATCTGGCGGTTAACTTCGTGGTGCGTGAAGAACACCTGTGGGCGGTGGCGCGCTATATGCCGGGTAGCCTTGGCGAACTGGACAGCATTGGCCTTTCCGGGAGTGAGATCCGTTTCCACGGTAAAACGCTGCTCGCGCTGGTAGAGAAAGCTCAGCAGCTGCCGGAGGACGCACTGCCAGAACCACTGCTTAACCTGATGGATATGCCGGGCTACCGCAAGGCATTCAAAGATATCAAAGCGCTGGTGCAGACGGTGGCGGGGGAAAGCAAACTGAGTGCCGAACTGCTGGCTTCACGTCGTCAGATTAACCAGCTGCTGAACTGGCACTGGAAGTTGAAACCGCAAAATGGTTTACCGGAGCTGGTCGCCGGATGGCGGGGGGAACTGATGGCCGAACGCCTGAATACCCTGCTGGAAGGGTATCCGCGCTAAAGAATTGTAGCCCCGGTAAGCGCAGCGCCACCGGGGAAATTGCCGGGTGGCGCGTTGCTTGCCCGGCCTACAAAACCACAACCGGATTAACGCGACTCTTCCGCTTCCGGAAGCGTGACGTTCAGCTCCAGAATCGAAATATCCCCGTCTTTTTGCTCCAGCTGAACGGTGACCATTTCCGGGTCAATCTGCACGTATTTGCAGATCACTTCCAGAATGTCTTTGCGCAGCTGCGGCAGGTAGTGCGGTTCGGCGTCGCTACGACGACGTTCCGCCACAATGATTTGCAGACGTTCTTTTGCGATGTTGGCGGTGCTTTTTTTCCGCGAGAGAAAAAAGTCCAGTAATGCCATAACTTATCCTCCGAACAGGCGTTTGAGGAAACCTTTCTTCTCTTCTTCAATGAAGCGGAAAGGACGTTCTTCTCCCAGCAGACGGTCAACGGTATCCGCATACGCTTTACCCGCGTCTGCCTGTGTATCCAGGATCACGGGCTCGCCCTGGTTAGAGGCGCGCAACACGGACTGATCTTCCGGGATCACGCCAACCAGTTTGATGCGCAGGATCTCCAGCACGTCTTCCATGCTCAGCATGTCACCTTTGTTCACCCGGCCCGGGTTGTAGCGGGTCAGCAGCAGGTGCTCTTTGATTGGCTCCTGGCCATTTTCCGCGCGACGGGATTTCGAGGCCAGAATGCCGAGAATACGATCGGAATCACGTACTGACGAGACCTCCGGGTTGGTGGTGATGATGGCTTCATCCGCGAAGTAGAGCGCCATCAGCGCGCCGGTTTCGATACCGGCCGGGGAGTCGCAGACCACGAAGTCGAACTCCATCTTTTTCAGATCGTCGAGCACCTTTTCCACGCCTTCGCGGGTCAGGGCGTCTTTATCACGGGTCTGGGACGCCGGAAGAATGTAGAGGTTCTCGGTACGCTTATCTTTAATCAGCGCCTGGTTAAGGGTGGCATCGCCCTGAATGACGTTCACGAAGTCATACACCACGCGACGCTCGCAACCCATGATCAGGTCCAGGTTACGCAGACCGATATCGAAGTCGATTACGACGGTTTTCTTTCCCTTCTGGGCCAAACCAGTAGCGATGGCCGCGCTGGAGGTGGTCTTGCCAACGCCTCCTTTACCCGAAGTCACAACAATAATGCGTGCCATAGAAATTCCTTGTTAAAAGGGATCAATTTAACGGTTGAACGGTCAAAGCGTTATCTGCCAGTTGCAGACGGGCCGCTTTGCCATAAAATTCGGCTGGGATTTTATCGCTCAGCCAATATTCACCTGCGATAGACACCAGTTCTGCCGTCAGGTGAGTACAAAAAATTTGTGCTTCTCGATCGCCGCTGGCGCCCGCAAGCGCACGTCCACGCATCATACCGTAAACGTGAATATTGCCATCTGCAATCAGTTCAGCGCCCGCACTGACGTGGCTTGTAACAATCAGATCACAGTTTGGCGCATAAATGCGCTGACCGGAACGAACCGGCAGATCAATCAATCGCGTTTTTGTGACTGGGGCTACATTTTGCGCCGGAGGCGGGGGAGCGGGAACGGTTGCAGGCGTTGCACGTGGGGCTTTTTCTTTGCCCTCGTTTAACAAGGGCAAACCCGCGCGTTCAATTTCGGCTTTTAACTCTGCGTCTTTGCAGCCGCTAATGCCCACGATGCGCAACCCCGTGGAGGCGACGGCCTGCTGGAGCCGCTTCCAGTTAACCGGCCCCTCAAGGTCGCTTACATTGACGACGACAGGAGCATGCTTAAGAAAAGCGGGAGCCTGCGCGATTTTGTCTTCTAACGCCTGACGAATAACCTCGGGTTTTGCATCATGCAAATGAACCACTGATAAGGTGAAGCTACTGCCTTTAAGCTCGATGGGCGTATTTGACATCCTGGCCTTACTCAATTTGCTATTAACCGCAACACATCGCCGCGATATTCCGAAGAGTATCAGGCATGTTATAGTCAGGAGTATATTGAGGCAAGCAACCACCCGTTAATTCAGAGTAAAAACATGTTTTGTGTGATCTACAGAAGTACCAGCCGCGACCAGACCTACCTTTATGTCGAAAAGAAAGACGATTTTTCCCGCGTGCCTGAAGAATTAATGAAAAGCTTTGGCCGACCGCAGCTGGCGATGCTGCTGCCGCTGGACGGCCGTAAGAAGCTGGTGAACGCCGATCTGGAGAAAGTCAAAAAGGCGTTAACCGAGCAGGGCTATTATTTACAGCTTCCGCCGCCACCGGAGAATTTATTAAAACAGCATCTTGAGGTGAGCGGAAAGAAATAAGCCCGGGTCCTTCCGGGAACAACTCATCAACCGATTAGGGGTCGACCATGTATCAACATCATAACTGGCAAGGTGCATTACTGGATTATCCCGTCAGCAAAGTGGTCTGCGTGGGCAGCAACTATGCAAAACATATTCAGGAGATGGGCAGCGCCGTGCCGGAAGAGCCGGTTCTGTTTATTAAGCCAGAAACCGCACTGTGCGATATTCGCCAGCCGCTGGTTCTGCCGCAGGGACTGGGCTCGGTGCATCATGAAGTGGAGCTGGCGGTGCTGATCGGCGCGACGCTGCGCCAGGCGACCGAAGAGCATGTAGAGAAAGCGATTGCGGGTTACGGTGTCGCGCTTGACCTGACGCTGCGTGATGTTCAGGGCAAAATGAAGAAAGCGGGGCAGCCGTGGGAAAAAGCGAAGGGTTTTGATAATTCATGCCCGATTTCCGGTTTCATTCCGGTGAGTGAATTTACCGACGATCCGCAGAACACGCCGCTCAGCCTGAAGGTCAACGGCGAGATCCGCCAGCAGGGAACGACCGCTGACATGATCCATAAGATCGTTCCGCTGATTGCCTACATGAGCCGCTTCTTCACCCTGAAACCTGGCGACGTGATCCTCACCGGCACTCCGGAAGGTGTGGGGCCGCTGCTTAGCGGCGACGAACTGGATGTCAGTTTTAACGGCCTGTCGCTGAAAACCCGCGTGCTGTAAAAGCACCTTGCCGCCTGAAAAGGGCGGCAAAACTTGCATCAACGTGCCAGACTCGTTATAAGGTGCGCTCTATTTTGACGTGTGGACATCCCGATGAACGACATTCCTTTCTGGCAAAGCAAAACTCTCGACGACATGACCGACGCGGAGTGGGAATCGTTGTGTGACGGCTGCGGGCAGTGCTGCCTGCATAAGCTGATGGATGAAGATTCGGACGAGATCTATTTCACCAACGTAGCCTGCAAGCAGTTAAACATCAAAACCTGCCAGTGCCGCAACTATGAGCGCCGTTTCGAATATGAGCCGGACTGCATCAAGTTAACCCGTGAAAATTTACCGACCTTTGAGTGGCTGCCGCATACCTGCGCGTATCGCCTGCTGGCGGAAGGGAAAGATCTGCCCACATGGCATCCGCTGTTGACGGGGTCGAAAGCGGCGATGCACGGTGAACGTATTTCCGTGCGCCACATAGCGGTGAAAGAGTCCGAGGTGCGGGACTGGGAAGACCACATTATGAATCACCCTAATCGGTGACAATAAAAAACCCGCCGAGGCGGGTTTTTTATTGTTCACAATTGTGTCGAGTGGCGCTGCGCTTACCCGACCTGCAAAACTGACGTTGCCGTTCTGCTTTTACCTTCCAAAAAGATCGCGTTTCTTTGGTTTGAACGGCTGGGCAATCAGCACCAGCAGCGCCACCACAAAGTAGGCGACAAAAATGCCCACCAGCCACTGCGGCATCTCCAGCGTCAGGAATTCCCACTGGCGTACAGAGCAGTCACCGGAGGCCACAAACACCTGCGGCAGCCATTTATCCAGCGGCAGCCAGCTCGGGAAGCGGGCGGCAAAATCGCAGGTCATAAACGGCGACGGGTGAAGCTGCATTTGGGTGTGCTCCCAGGCAAGCGCAATGCCTTTCCCGGCGCTGTACAGCCAGATGGCAATTGCCGCATAGCGTAACGGTGATTTGGGTGCAATCGCAGCTACCAGACCCGCGCCCATAATGCCGAACAGCGCACAACGCTCATAAATACACAGTACGCAAGGTTTCAGCCCCATCACATGCTGAAACCACAGCGCGACCATTTCCAGCGCAAAGGCGGTCAGGGCCATCAACAACCACGCTCCGCGACCGCGTGAGCACTGGTTCAAAAATCGCAACATAATCATTTCCCTGGAACATGCTTAGACAGCGCAGTGTAAACGAATTTTAATGCGCCGCAAGTATACCTGCTTGCAATAACCATTGCGTACAGGGAACGAGAGTAATTTTGATGCACAGTAAACCAACCAGGGTAAGCACCAGCGTATACGGCAGCGCCATCCAGACCATTCTTCCATAAGAAAGTCGTATGAGTGGCGCCAGCGCCGAGGTCAGCAGGAAGAGGAATGCCGCCTGACCGTTCGGGGTTGCCACGGAGGGGAGGTTGGTTCCGGTGTTGATCGCCACCGCCAGCAGCTCGAACTGTTCACTGCTGACAATCCCTTGCTCCATCGCGGCTTTGGCCTCATTGATGTATACCGTCCCGACAAAGACGTTATCGGATATAGAGGACAACAGACCGTTAAACAAATAGAACAGCGTTAGCTGCGAATCTGGCGTGGCCTGAAGCACAAACGCGATGATCGGCGCGAACAGATGTTGGTCAATAATCACCGCCACGACGGCAAAAAACACCGCCAGCAGGGCGGTAAACGGCAGCGCTTCGGTAAAGGCTTTTCCGATAGCATGTTCGTCCGTAACGCCGCCCAGGCTGGTTGCAAGGATAATTACCGACAGGCCAATCAGCCCCACCTCGGCAAGGTGGAAGGCCAGCGCAGCGATAAGCCACACGCCGATTAAGCCCTGTGCAATCAGGCGCAGCGTCTCCTGGCGCGTGCGTTGTTTGCGGCTCTGCTCGTCAAACTTATGCAGCTCCTGGCGGACCTGATCGGGCAACGTCGCGCCATACCCAAAGAGGTTGAATTTTTCGACCAGCACACAGGTGGCTAACCCGCAGACCAGCACGGGTACGCTGACCGGCGCCATGCGCAGGAAAAATTCGCCAAAATGCCACTCAGCTGCTTTGGCGATAATCAGGTTTTGCGGCTCCCCGACCATGGTCATCACGCCGCCCAGCGCCGTCCCCACGCCTGCATGCATCATCAGGCTGCGCAGAAATGCGCGGAACTGTTCCAGCACATCGCGGTTGTGCGCCTCAACGTGGCTGTCGTCCTGCAAGTTATCGCCAGGACGAGACGAGGCCACCCGGTGGTAAATCCCGTAAAAGCCGACGGCGACGCTGATCACTACCGCCACGACCGTCAGCGCATCCAGGAAGGCAGAGAGGAAGGCTGCGGCGAGGCAAAACGCCAGCGAGAGCAGCGTTTTCGACGGAATGCTCAGCAGCAAACGGGTGAAGATAAACAGCAGAAGCTGCTTCATAAAGTAGATCCCCGCCACCATGAAGATCAGCAGCAGCAGGACTTCAAGATTCGACGCTATCTCGTTTTTAACATGCTCCGCGCTGGTCATTCCAATGACCACGGCTTCCAGCGCCAGCAGCCCGCCGGGCAACAGCGGATAGCACTTCAGCGCCATCGCCAGGGTAAAGATAAACTCGGCGACCAACATCCACCCGGCAACGAAGGGATCCAGCAAAAAGATAACGGGATTAACGACCAGGAATACCAGTAAAGTGAGTTTGTACCAGTCAGGTGACTGACCTAAAAAGTTGCGCCACAGCGCGCGCCCAAATGAAATTTCCACGACAGACGTCCTTTCCCCGTCAAATAAGACAAGACATCAGTATACGCAAAAATGGCGGCAGAGCGGGGGATTAAGCCATTTGTAAATTTCATAAAAATGAAACGGCGATCCCTCTTTTCTGTCTCTGCTGCGCTATCTGCCTCTGCACGCCTCTGGTATGATGAGTGTAATTTGCTAAAGCTGTGTAATGGAAATCTCACTATGGTCATTAAGGCGCAGAGCCCGGCGGGTTTCGCGGAAGAGTACATCATTGAAAGCATCTGGAATAATCGTTTCCCTGCGGGATCAATTCTACCTGCTGAACGCGAACTCTCTGAACTGATTGGCGTCACCCGTACCACGCTGCGAGAAGTGCTCCAGCGTCTGGCGCGCGATGGCTGGTTGACGATACAGCATGGCAAACCCACTAAAGTGAATAACTTCTGGGAAACGTCCGGGCTGAACATTCTGGAAACGCTGGCGCGTCTCGATCACGAAAGCGTACCGCAGCTGATTGATAATCTGCTTTCCGTGCGCACCAACATCGCCACCATTTTCATCCGCACCGCGTTTCGCCAGCACCCTGAAGATGCGCTGAAGGTACTTGCTACCGCCAATGAGGTGGAAGACCACGCGGATGCCTTTGCGACCCTGGATTACAACGTGTTCCGTGGTCTGGCGTTTGCTTCCGGCAATCCGGTTTACGGTCTGATCCTGAATGGAATGAAAGGGTTATATACGCGCATTGGTCGTCACTACTTTGCTAACCCTGAAGCCCGCAGTCTGGCGCTCGGCTTCTATCATAAACTGAGCAAACTCTGCACCGAAGGGCTGCACGATCAGGTCTATGAAACCGTGCGTCGTTACGGCCACGACTCCGGTGAAATCTGGCACCGGATGCAGAAAACGCTGCCGGGTGATTTAG
Organism: Enterobacter cloacae complex sp. IR5402; assembly: GCF_049238125.1. Classification (NCBI taxonomy): domain Bacteria; kingdom Pseudomonadati; phylum Pseudomonadota; class Gammaproteobacteria; order Enterobacterales; family Enterobacteriaceae; genus Enterobacter; species Enterobacter cloacae complex sp. IR5402. The sequence goes on along the minus strand of NZ_JBMKHO010000001.1, from coordinate 623,943 downwards.
CGATTCAGGGCCGGTAAAAGAAAAAACCTCTCGATTGAGAGGTTTTTTTTCGCCGGGTGGCGGCTTCGCCTGACCGGGCCTACAGGTCCCGTAGGCCCGGTAAGCGTAGCGCAACCGGGCAAAAAATCCCACTACAGCGTATTCAACCGCGCCGGACACCGCTCCAGCAGCTCCACGCTGCCATCTTCGTTCTGCTGCTCCAGCAAGACGTCAAATCCCCACAGGCGATGCACATGCTTCAGCACTTCCTTACGCCCCTTATCCAGCGGTGCGCGGTTGTGCGGAATATAGCGCAACGTCAGAGAGCGATCGCCGCGCAGATCCACGTTCCACACCTGAATGTTCGGTTCAAGATTACTCAGGTTGTACTGGGACGACAGGCGCGAGCGGATCTCGCGATAGCCCTCTTCGTTGTGGATCGCGGAGATCTCCAGGAAGTTGTTGCGGTCATCATCCAGTACGGTGAAGAAGCGGAAATCACGCATGATCTTCGGCGACATGAACTGGCTGATAAAGCTCTCATCCTTAAAATCACGCATCGCGAAGTGCAGCGTTTCCAGCCAGTCGGAACCGGCAATATCCGGGAACCAGTATTTGTCCTCTTCGGTGGGCGACTGACAAATACGCTTGATATCCTGGAACATGGCAAAGCCGAGCGCGTACGGGTTAATGCCGCTGTACCACGGGCTGTTATATGCCGGCTGGAACACCACGTTGGTGTGGCTGTGCAGAAACTCCATCATAAACCGCTCGGTAACTTTCCCTTCGTCGTACAGGTGGTTCAGAATGGTGTAGTGCCAGAAGGTCGCCCAGCCTTCGTTCATCACCTGGGTTTGCTTCTGCGGATAGAAATACTGGCTCACCTTGCGCACGATGCGCAGGATCTCACGCTGCCAGGGCTCCAGCAGTGGGGCGTTTTTCTCCATAAAGTAGAGCAGGTTTTCCTGCGGCTCGGAAGGGTAGCGACGCGCCTCGGCGACGGTTTTCTCCTCTTCACGTTTTGGCAGGGTGCGCCACAGCATATTCACCTGGCTTTGCAGATACTCCTCGCGGCTTTTCTGCCGGGCTTTCTCCTCCTGCAAGGAGATCTTCTGCGGACGCTTATAGCGGTCAACGCCGTAGTTCATCAGCGCGTGGCAGGAGTCCAGCAGTTTCTCAACCTCGTCCACGCCGTAGCGCTCTTCGCAGTCGGTAATGTAGTTACGGGCGAAGATGAGGTAATCAACGATTGAGCTGGCGTCCGTCCAGCTGCGGAACAGATAGTTATTTTTGAAGAACGAGTTATGTCCATAGCAGGCGTGCGCCATCACCAGCGCCTGCATGGTAATGGTGTTCTCCTCCATCAGATAGGCAATACATGGGTTAGAGTTAATGACGATTTCATACGCCAATCCCTGCTGCCCGTGCTTATACAGCCGCTCTGTCTCAATGAATTTTTTACCAAACGACCAGTGCGGATAGTTAATCGGCATCCCGACGCTGGAGTAAGCGTCCATCATCTGTTCCGAGGTGATGACTTCAATCTGATGGGGGTAGGTATCCAGACGATAGAGTTTGGCCACCCGGTCGATCTCCGCCAGGTAGACATCCAGCAACTCGAAGGTCCAGTCGGGTCCATCGCTCAGACGGGTGCTGTCCCTGGACATGGAATCTAGTGTAGCCATTAGCGCGCCCTCGTTGTTGGTCGCTCTCTCTGACTGGAGAGCCTCCTTTCAAGCATAGATCACCCCATTCAAATACGCGGGGCGCAGAAATTTTTTCTTTGCGATTTCACGTTTTCGATACGGCAAAAAAAGCGGTGCTCACAGAATTTTCTACTGGTTAAAAATAACGCGCAGCAGGAGATCCCAAATAAGCGCTATCCCCTGATACAGCGGGATATGTGAGTTGAGTCACCATAAAAAAGTCATATGTTGAATAATATTTTCAACTAGGTTATCAATCTGTAATTAGATGATTGTTCTTTTGCTCATAATGGAGTGGCTATGCGTGTTGTCATACTGGGAAGTGGTGTCGTTGGCGTAACCAGCGCCTGGTATTTAAGTCAGGCGGGACATGAGGTTACCGTTATCGATCGCGAATCCGGTCCGGCGCTGGAAACCAGTGCGGCGAATGCGGGGCAAATCTCCCCGGGCTACGCTGCGCCGTGGGCGGCCCCGGGCGTTCCGCTGAAGGCGATCAAATGGATGTTTCAGCGACATGCGCCGCTGGCGATCAGCCTCGACGGCACGCAGTTCCAGCTTAAGTGGATGTGGCAGATGCTGCGCAACTGCGACACCCGCCACTATATGGAAAACAAAGGGCGCATGGTGCGTCTGGCGGAATACAGCCGCGACTGCCTGAAGGCGCTGCGTGCCTCAACGGGCATTGAATATGAAGGACGCCAGGGCGGCACGCTTCAGCTGTTCCGTACCGCGCAACAGTACGAAAACGCGACCCGCGATATCGCCGTGCTTGAAGATGCGGGCGTACCGTATCAGCTGCTGGAAGCCAGCCAGCTGGCGCAGGTGGAGCCAGCGCTTGCCGAGGTCGCGCACAAGCTGACGGGCGGTCTGCGTTTACCGAACGATGAAACCGGCGACTGCCAGCTTTTCACCCAGCGTCTGGCGCGCATGTGTGAGCAGGCCGGGGTGAAATTCCGCTTCAATACTTCTGTCGACAAACTGCTGTCGGAAGGGGAGAAGATTTACGGCGTGAAGTGTGGGGAAGAGGTAATCAAAGCCGATGCCTACGTGATGGCGTTTGGCTCCTACTCAACCGCGATGCTGAAAGGGATCCTGGATATCCCGGTCTATCCGCTGAAAGGCTACTCCCTGACCATTCCTGTGAAAGAGGACAGCGGTGCGCCGGTCTCGACCATTCTTGATGAAACCTACAAAATCGCCATCACCCGCTTCGATAACCGGATCCGCGTCGGCGGCATGGCGGAAATCGTGGGCTTTAATACTGAGCTGCTTAAACCGCGTCGTGAAACGCTGGAGATGGTCGTGGGCGATCTCTTCCCGCGCGGCGGCTTCATTGAGCAGGCGACGTTCTGGACCGGCCTGCGCCCAATGACCCCGGACGGCACGCCGATTGTGGGCCGTACGCCATACAAAAATCTGTGGACCAACACCGGCCACGGTACGCTTGGCTGGACCATGGCCTGCGGTTCGGGCCAGCTGCTGAGCGACCTGATCTCCGGGCGGACGCCGGCAATTCCGTTTGACGATTTGAGCGCCGCACGCTATCAATCAGGGTTTACCCCATCGCGTCCACAACACCTGCACGGCGCGCATAATTAAGGAGTCGCAATGTCCCGTCCTATTCTGGCCCAGCTGGATTTGCAGGCGCTGAAGGATAACCTGCAAATTGTTCGCCGTGCTGCGCCGGGTTCTCGTGTCTGGTCGGTGGTGAAAGCCAACGCCTACGGTCATGGTATCGACCGTATCTGGAGTGCGCTCGGCGCCACCGATGGTTTTGCCCTGCTGAATCTGGAAGAGGCCATCCTGCTGCGCGAGCGCGGCTGGAAAGGACCGATCCTGCTGCTGGAAGGATTCTTCCATGCGCAGGATCTGCCTCTGCTGGATAAGTACCGCCTGACGACCAGCGTTCATAGTAACTGGCAGATCAAGGCGATTCAGGACGCGAAGCTGCATGCCCCGCTGGATATCTATCTCAAAGTGAACAGCGGGATGAACCGTCTGGGCTTTCAGCCTGAACGGGTGCACACGGTCTGGCAGCAGCTTCGTGCGCTGAAAAACGTCGGTGAGATGACGCTGATGGCGCATTTCGCCGATGCGGAAAAGCCGGACGGAATTGCCGATGCCATGGTCCGCATTGAGCAGGCGGCAGAAGGGCTGGACTGTCCACGTTCGCTGTCGAACTCAGCGGCAACGCTCTGGCATCCAGAAGCGCACTACAACTGGGTGCGTCCGGGGATCGTTCTGTACGGCGCGTCACCCTCAGGTCAGTGGCAGGATATCGCCAACAGCGGCCTGAAGCCGGTGATGACGTTACGAAGCGAGATTATCGGCGTGCAGACGTTAAAAGCGGGCGATACGGTGGGCTATGGCAGCCGTTATCGGGCAGCGGGCAAACAGCGTATCGGTATCGTGGCGGGGGGCTATGCAGATGGTTATCCGCGCATCGCCCCGAGCGGCACGCCGGTGTGGGTCGATGGCGTGCGCACCGGCACGGTAGGCACCGTCTCAATGGACATGCTGGCCATTGATTTAACGCCGTGTCCCCAGGCGGGGATCGGGTCACCGGTTGAGCTGTGGGGCACCGAAGTTAAAATTGATGATGTGGCCGCTGCGGCGGGCACCGTTGGGTATGAGCTGATGTGCGCGCTGGCACCCAGAGTGCCTGTTGTGACGGTGTAACTTGTGTATGTGCCGGGTGGCGGCTTCGCCTTACCCGGCCTACAAAAGCCCGAAAGTAGGTCGGGTAAGCGTTATCGCCACCCGGCAAAAAAGCAGCTACTCCGCCTCTTCCTCCATCGGCCTTACGCCGACTTTGCGCACCGCATTATCTTCTTTCTCGGCTACCGTCCAGATCATCCCGGCAAACTCCACCTGGTCACCGACGACCGGCGCAGCCCCTAATAATTGCTGAATAATTTCACCCAGTGTTTGCTGGTTATCGCGATTCTCCAGTCCACCTTCCAGGCCATAAATCAGCGCCACATCCGCAAAGCGGGCGCTGGCTTCGAGGATAAAATCGCCGAAGAAACGCTGATCCAGCGCCACCGGGGGCGACTGGCTGAACAGCTTGCCGAGGGCAGGCAGGTCGCGCTCGCGGCCAATCACGCAGAGAATATCGTTCTCACGCAGCCGCGTGCTGCCGGTCGGGTGAAGCAGGGCGTTATCCCGGAACAGGGCGGCAATGCGCGTTTCAGCGGGCATATGCAGATCGCGCAGGGACGCGCCCACGCACCACTTATCGGAGCTTAGCTGGTAGACAAACTGTTCCCAGGGATTCTCAGGGTGAATATCTAGCCCCACGCGGGAGACCGGCCAGCCAATGGGCGGTACCACCACTTTGGCTTTTTTCGCCGCCCAGCCCAGCGACGTCCCCTGGAACAGCAGCGACACCAGCACCACGAAGAAGGCGACGTTAAAGAACAGGCGGGCGTTGTCCAGCCCGGCCATCATCGGGAACACTGCCAGAATAATCGGCACCGCGCCGCGCAGACCCACCCAACTGATAAATATCCGCTCACGCAGGTTAAACCCGCGGAACGGTAGCAGCCCGGCAAACACCGACAGCGGACGGGCGAAGAAGATCATCCAGGCCGACAAAAGCAGCGCCGGTACGGCGATAGGCAGCAGGTCCGACGGCGTCACCAGCAGGCCCAGCACCAGGAACATGGCAATCTGCGCCAGCCAGGCCAGACCGTCGAAGTTCTGCAAAATGGCGTGACGGTTGCGAATCGGTCGGTTGCCCAACAGGAAACCGCAAAGGTAAACCGCCAGAATACCGCTGCCGTCCAGCGCGGTGGTGACGGCAAAGATCAGAATCCCGCCGCTCAGGGCCAGCAGCGGGTAAAGGCCGGAAGGCAGCGTAATACGGTTGATCGTCTGCTGTAACAGGTAACCGCCGCCGAGACCAATGATAATCCCCAGGCCAAACTGCTGGAGGATGTGCCAGGCGAACATCCAGCTCAGGCCGGTTTCGTGCTGCTGGATCATCTCAATCAGAGTGATGGTCAGGAACACCGCCATCGGATCGTTACTGCCGGATTCAATCTCCAGCGTGGAGCCAACGCGTTCGTTCAGCCCCTTGCCGCCGAGCAGCGAGAAAACCGCTGCCGCATCGGTCGAGCCGACAATCGCGCCAATCAGCAGGCCTTCCATAATATCGAGGTTAAACAGCCAGGCCGCCATCATACCGGTCAGGCCAGAGGTGATCAGCACCCCGACGGTCGCCAGAGACAGCGCCGGGCCTAAGGCCACGCGGAACGAACTTGCCTGGGTGCGCATACCGCCGTCCAGCAGGATGACCGCCAGCGCGAGGTTACTCACCATATAGGCGAAAGGGTAATTATCGAAGGGGATACCGCCGATTCCGTCGACTCCCGCCAGCATGCCGATAGCCAGGAAAATGACAAGAATAGGTATGCCAAGGCGCGATGAAAATGAACTTAATAAAATGCTGAAGGTTACCAGGATGGAACCCAGAATGAAAAGACTGATTATCGCTGTGGCACCCAATGTCGTCTTACTCCCACCTCAATGTGAACGCTGTTATTAAAACCCTAACATATTAACAACGGTAACAGCGTTTTATTGAGGGGGAATAACGGCTTTTTTATGCCTTTAAGACCGGATGACCGCTGATTGTTAACCGACTGCCTGAATTATCGTGTACAAGGTGCGCCCGGGCACCCAGCGGCAGCGTAACGGTTTGCTGCTCATGGCCGAAATCCAGGCCGGCGATCACCGGGATATCCAGGCGGGAACGAATGAAATCAATCATCGTTTCCAGGGAATAGCCTGCATCGTAATCGTTGGGGGCTGAACCGCTAAAACTGCCCAGCACAATGGCCGACTGCCGATCCAGGATCCCGGCGTGATACAGCTGCAACAGCATACGTTCGACACGGAACGGGTGTTCATTGATATCTTCCAGCACCAGTATGCCATCCGTGATCTGCGGCAGCCACGGCGTACCAATTAGCGACACCAGCATCGCGAGGTTGCCGCCCCACAGCTGTCCTTCACATTCCCAGTGCGGTCCATTGCCTTGCCACTCGATGGTGAACGTCGGGTTTTGCAGGGCGCGCCAGAAATGGTCCTGCGTAAACGCATCCAGCTCCGGCGCGCCAAAGTTACCGGCCAGCATCGGGCCGCTAAAGGTAATGACGTTATGCAACGCCAGCAGGCCGAGCTGGATCGCCGTGAAATCGCTGTGTCCGCAGATTAACAGCGGATCCTGCTGCTGGCGCGCGGCCAGCCCGGCCCAGTCGATGCTCTCCAGCAGCCGGCTTGCGCCATAGCCGCCGCGCACGGCCAGCACAATGGTGTTTTCACCTTCCAGCGTCGCCAGGCTGTTGATATCGCTCAGTCTCTGCGCCTCCGTACCGGCAAAACGCTGCATGCGGCGGGGGATAATTGTCTGATTTTCTACCTGATGGCCCATTTCCAGCAGGCGTTGAACGCCCCGCTGTGCCGCCTCCTGATTGATGCAGTAGCCTGACGGTGCGATGAGATGAAACTGAGGCATGGCAATTCCTTGCTGAATGAGAATCTAATTGTCTATATCATGCCGCTTATACGCCGCCTGCTTCAAGGGGCGACGTACCGCGATGACCGGCTATAAGGATAGATGACGTGAAATTGAGATGGTTTGCTTTTTTGATTGTGCTGCTCGCTGGCTGTAGTTCAAAACATGATTATCAAAATCCCCCCTGGAACCCTGAAGTGCCGGTAAAGCGGGCCATGCAGTGGATGCCGATCAGCGAACAAGCCGGAAAGGCCTGGGGCGTGAGCCCGCGTCTGATCACGGCGATCATTGCCGTGGAGTCCGGCGGCAACCCGACGCTGGTGAGTAAATCGAATGCGGTGGGGCTGATGCAGTTAAAAGCCTCGACGGCGGGAAGAGAGGTCTATCGCTACATGGGCTGGAAGGGACAGCCATCCACCAGCGAGCTGAAAAACCCGGAGCGTAATATCTCTATGGGAACCGCTTACCTGAGCATTCTCGAGCATGGCATTCTGAAGGGGATTGACGATCCGGAAGTGATGCAATATGCACTGGTGGTGTCGTACGTTAACGGAGCCGGCGCGCTGCTCCGAACCTTCTCATCCGATCGCAAAGAGGCGATAGAAGAGATTAACGATATGGATAAAGATGAATTCTTCGAGCACGTTGTGAAGAATCATCCGTCAGCACAGGCTCCACGTTATATCTGGAAAGTCCAGAAAGCGATGGACGCTATGTAACGCCTTTGTCGGGCGGCAGCACGCTGCCCGACGCCTTTCAGCGCACTTTATTCGCGCGTTCCCGCGCTTCACGCTCCAGTGAAAAAATGATGCGCTGTAGTTCGCGCTCGGCGCCTGGCCCGACATTCAGAAAGCGAAAGCTCAGTCGCGGCGTGGTAATGGTTTCGTTTTTGCCGTCCACCACCTTGCGCTCGCTGATGGCAATCAGTTGGGCGTCAAACCAGAAGCGTCCCCATCCGCCCATATCCAGCTCGATCTGACTAAAACGCATACCTTCCACCAGCCCTTCCGGCTTCGGCGTATCCATTAACGCGCCCATGCCGCCCAGCGACAGGTCGAAGAGACGAAAGCGGATCTCTTTTTTGTCCGGCATTTTTGCCTTACAGAAATAGGCCGGGTGAAGCGGAGCGCTGATGCGAAAAAACTCCCGGCGTTGCACGAACCAGAGGTTAGCGGGCAGGGGAGCGATAAACGCAGGCAAACCCTGGTACGCGATCGTGGTCAGACGAGGCAGCACAAACTCGACTTTCGCCCCCTGCGTTTCGGCCATCACCGAGAGATTCTCTGCCTGTAGCGCGGCACGGTTTTCATCGCTCTGGCTACCCAGATCGACGATCAGGTGCTCTGCCGTCACGTCCAGGATCTTGCTGATAAACTGGCTGGTTGACCAGTTGATGCGCAGCGGCACCTCGCCTTTTTTCAGGTCGCGTAACACCCCTAATACAGCCAGCGGATTTTGTATCAGGAACTGCTCACTGTAGCTACTCACGCCAGATGGCTCCTCGATAGATGACAGACTGTCTCTGGGTTATCGGCACGCGGGCATGAAACTTAATACAAACGATCTGTTTTTCTCCGCCGATATTGATTTGCTAATGGAAATGATAATAATTGCCGTTCCCAATACCATCTAATAACAAGACGACACTATGAGCACTTCACGTTTTGCGTTATGCGCGTTGGCAGGCGCCGTCACGCTGGCATTGCAAACACAGGCTTTCGCAGAAGAATCCACCATCGTGGTGACAGGCACAGAGCAGGGCAGCGCGCTTCCTGCCTGGACCAACAGCGCCACGAAATCAGCCGTCGCGGAAAGTAAAACACCGCAGGTGATCAACACCATTGCCGCTAAAGAGATTGAGCAGCGGCACGCCAGTTCGGTAAACGAGATCCTGCGCTATGCGCCGGGCGTTTCCACGGAGGTGCGCGGGAGCACCTCTTACATGAGCGAGTACAAAATCCGCGGGTTCAACGTCGATCAGGAGTTCTACAACGGCCTGCAACTTCCCTATAACGTCACCGGGAACACCAAAGCGCGAATCGATCCGCTGCTGATTGAGAGCGTCGATATCCTGAAGGGGCCGTCATCCGTGCTGTATGGCGGCGGCTCACCGGGCGGGCTGGTCAATATTCAGAGTAAAAAGCCGCAGAAAGAGGCGAAAACGGAACTGGGCTTTAATACCGGAAACCGCAATCTGAAAGAGGGATACCTGGACTCCACGGGGCAGATCGCGAACAGCGACTGGAACTATCGCCTGCTGGGCAAAGCGACGGAAAGTGACGAACAGGCGCACACCACGCGCTATGAAAACTATCTGGTGGCCCCCTCCGTGACCTGGCAGCCTGATGACAAAACGCGCCTGACCATTGACGCGCTGGCGCAAAATACGCCGAGCCTGACGCCGTCTGATCCGATGCCGCTAAGCTATCTGCGGTCTAAATACGCCGATCGTCGTGACTATGCCGGGGATGAGTGGAGCGGCTTTAAGCAGCGCCAGTGGATGCTGGGATACAGCTTTGAGCATGAGTTTGACAGTGGCTGGGGCTTTAACCAGAAAGCGCGCTACTTTGACGTGGACACCCACCAGCGCAGCGCCTATTCCACCGGGACGGGCAGCGAGGTCTACCAGCTTAACCGCTTCGCCTATACCACGGATGAAGATTTGCAGAGCTTCAATATTGATAACCAGGTCACCCGAACCGTCGCGCTGGGGGACTGGAAACATCATCTGCTGGCGGGCTTTGACTACCAGAAGCTGAACTCTCACTTCCATTATCGTTACGCCTCATCCACCCCGGGTATCGATATGCGTCATCCGGATCACTCGCAGATCGATAACGATGCGCTGGGGCTTGAAACCGCGCAGAAAAACCGACTCAGCTATCAGCAGAATGGCTATTACCTCCAGGATCAGATTGCGTTTGGCGGGCTGAACGTGCTGGCCAGCCTGCGCTATGACGACTACCGTTCCGTCACCACTAACTATCTGCAAAACGGTGACAAAGCCTGGGTATCGCAGGATCGCCTCACCAAACGACTGGGCGCGCTTTATGCCTTCGACAATGGACTCTCGCCGTTTATCAGCTATTCAGAAGGGTTTGCCCCAGTATCGCCGCAGGGCACGCTGACCGCGAAAGACGTTAAGCCCACCACCAGCAAGCAGGTGGAGGGTGGGGTGAAATACCTGCTGGCGGAATACGCAACCACCTTCACCGCCTCGGTGTTTAACATTCGTCAGAAAAATGTGGTGACCAGCGATCCGGGCTTCCTCAACTATCGCCAGACCGGGGAAGTGGAATCGAAAGGCGCGGAGCTTTCCGCTATGAGTCGTCCAACGGATAACCTGACGCTGATTGCCAACTATGCCTACACCCACGCCATCAATACCGAAGATGACAAGTACCAGGGCAAACGACCGACGCAGGTCCCTGAGAACGCCTTTAATCTGTGGGGCGATTACACCTTCGACAGCACGCCGCTGAGAGGGGTAACGCTGGGGGGAGGCGCACGCTACACCGGGCCGATGGAGATCTCGCCAGCCAACGACGCAGGCAAGCTGGGCGGTACGACGCAGTACGATCTGGCGGCATCTTACCGCATGGGCGAATTGGCGCCATCGCTGGAGGGGCTGACGCTGAAAGCGAGCGCGCAGAACGTCACCAACAAAGAGACGCTCACCTGCTATGACGCGACCAACTGCTGGATAGGCCGCGACCGCACCTTCCAGGTCGGGGCGAGTTACAGCTTCTGAAAAAAGCCCGGTGGCGCTAGCGGGTCACTTTATTGCACGGAACCTGACCCTCGCCCCTTTGGGGAGAGGGTCAGGGTGAGGGGCGCTACTGCGCCGCCTGTTTCGCAGGTGCAACATCATCGTTTGCCGCAGGCTGATTCTCCGGTACGGTGTCGCATGGCTTCTCTTTCGGGCAGACCATGTCCAGCATCCTGAGCGTCACGCCGTTACTCCAGCCGAAACCGTCCTGCAACGGATACTCACCGCCGCCACCGCCGGTACCGGTCGAAGAGACATCGTACTTCTCAACCAGTTTCTTCTCGCGATCGTAGGTATGCTGAACGTTTTTCAGGAAACGCCAGGTCACGTCCATCGCCACTTTCTGCTGACCATAGTTCTGCAACCCTTCCACCGCTACCCACTGCAACGGCGCCCAGCCGTTCGGCGCATCCCACTGCTGCCCGCTGTTGATGGTGGTGGTAGAAATACCGCCCGGTTTCAGCAGGCGCGACGATGCGGCTGCGGCCACTTTATCGGCGCGATCCTGTGATGCGGCCTTCACATACAGCGGGAAGAGGGCCGCGGCAGTCAGCTGATTACGCACCTTCCTGGTTTTCAGATCGTAATCCGCATACCAGCCCTCTTTATCGTTCCACAGGTGGCTCTCTATGGCTTTCTGACGCGCGGAGGCCAGCGCGTCATATTTACTTGCGCTGGCGGTATCCCCGTCTTCCTGGCTGGCACGGGCCAGCAGTTTTTCCATCTTAAACATCAGCGCATTCAGATCCACCGGCACGATGCTGGTGGTGCGGATGGTATCCAGCTTCTGAGGATCGTCCATCCAGCGGGAGCTGAAATCCCAGCCCGAGGCCGCGGCAGAGCGCAGATCGCGATAGATCTCGGTGGCCGGACGGTTAGGGTTATTTTTGGCGGTGGTGACGTCATCCAGCCACGACTCAGGGCGCGGCGTGTCCCGATCGTCCCAGTAGCGGTTGAGGATCGCGCCGTCATCCAGCTTCACCACGCGTTTGTTCGCCTGACCAGGCTGGAGCCCATCAGCCCCCTCCATCCAGTAGGCATACTCTTTTTCCATCTGCGGACGGTATTTCTTTAACGCGTCGCTGTCATGCGTGGCCAGCAATTCCACCATCAGCGAGAAGAACGGCGGCTGAGAGCGGCTCAGGTAGTAGGTGCGGTTACCGTTAGGGATATGGCCCCAGGTATCAAGCTCGTAAGCGAAGTTGTCCACCATGTCGCCGATCTTATCCCAGTGGCCGCTCTCGGCCAGCCCCAGCATGGTGAAATAGCTGTCCCAGTAATAGACTTCGCGGAAGCGTCCTCCCGGCACGACATAGGGTTTTGGCAGAGGCAGGAGGGAGTCCCATTTGTTCGCTTTGTCGGTGGTGCGGGTCAGAACAGGCCACAGATCGTCTATGTGTTCGCGCAGGCTCTGGCCCTCAGGGGGAACATATTTCTCACCCTCCTTCGGCAGGATAAAGTTCATCTCCACGAAGTGGCGCAGGTCAAAACCGGACTGGGTATGCTGCATCCGGTAATCCGCCAGGATCATTAGCGGGTCGCTTTTGGGAACGGCATCCGCGAAGGTTTTCTGATCCGGGAACAGTTTGGCGCTCTGTACGTCATTAAAGAGGGGGCCAAGAAGAATATCAGGTGAGCTTTGCTGGCTCGTTGGCTGGTCTTCAGCATAACCAAATGCGGTAACACCGAGTAGTGCGCCTGCCAACGCAAGGGGTAAAAAAGCGGGGCGTCGTGCGCGAGGTCTTATCATCGGTTCGTCTCCTGTCTTCACTGAGCAGCGTGACCGCTGTTGTCAATTACCTGAAAACCTTAGACGAATATCGTTAACTTCGCGTGTTGAATATCCCATTTTTCACATAACCAGATAATTCGGGTGCGCTTTCACAACACCGGGGGTGGATTACTTAATTTTTAACCACATCACAGAAAGGCCGGGTAAGCTTCAAGCCACCCGGCTTAAGCCCTACAACCCTTTTTTATCCATAAGCACCGCCAGATCCACCAGACGGTTCGAGAAGCCCCATTCGTTGTCATACCACGACAGGATCTTCACCATATTCCCGCCGATCACCAGCGTTGAAAGCCCGTCGATGATGGATGAGCGCGGGTCGCCCTGATAATCACGGGAGACCAGCGGTTCATCGCTGTAGCCCAGGATGCCTTTCAGCGGCCCGCTGACGGCGGCCTGACGGAACGCGTCATTCACCTCTTCGGCGGTCACGTTGCGGCTCAGCGTCACCGTCAGATCGACAATCGACACCACCGGAACCGGTACGCGCAGGGAATATCCGGTGAGTTTACCGTCAAGTTCGGGGATCACTTTCCCGAGCGCTTTTGCCGCGCCGCTGGAATAAGGCACAATCGATAATGCTGCCGCGCGCGCGCCGCGCAGATCTTTTTCCGGCTGGTCATGCAGCGCCTGGCTGTTGGTGTAGGCATGCGTGGTGTTCATCAGCCCGTGTTCAATGCCAAACTGCTGGTGCAGCACCTGCGCCGCTGGCGCCAGACCATTAGTGGTGCAACTCCCGTTGCTGACCACAAAATGCTGGGCCGGATCGTACAGCGTGTGGTTCACGCCCATTACCACCGTCAGATCATCATTTTTAGCCGGGGCGGAAATAATGACGCGTTTTGCGCCGCCGCTCGTGATATGCACCGCTGCTTTTTCACGTTCGGTGAAGAAGCCGGTGGCTTCGATTACCACCTCAACGCCCGCGTCTTTCCACGCAATGTTTGCCGGGTCGCGTTCACTGAATACGGTGATGCGTTGCCCGTCAACCTGTAGCGCGCCGTCCGCCGCTTCAACGGGCACCGGCAGCGTGCCGAGCAGAGAGTCATATTTCAGCAGATGGGCGAGGGTTCTACTGTCCGTCAGATCGTTAATGGCCACAATCTGGAGATCCGGGTTGCCCAGCGCCGCGCGAAGAACATTACGTCCGATACGGCCGAAACCGTTAATACCGACCTTAACCATGATGCACTCCTTATCTGTGTTGTCTGGAGTGACTTTAGGCGTCAGGTCGGATGGCGTAAATGACAAAAAAGGATCAGATTACGCCATTCTGCGGCAGTGGAAGCGCTGGCGATATTCGCCCGGCGTGAGATGAAGCTGCTTTTCAAAAACGCGGCGCAGGTTGATGCTGGTCCCAAACCCGCTTTTTTCGGCAATGACCTCAAGCGGATACGAGGTCTGCTCCAGAAGCTGTCGTGCGGCGGCCAGGCGCGCTTCGGTGACATAACGGGCCGGAGGTACACCGACGTCACGCGTGAACACGCGGGTGAAATTGCGCGGACTCATGGCGACCCGTTCGGCCAGCCTTTCGACGCACAAATCTGCGGTGAGGTTTTGCAGGATCCAGCTTTGCAGTTCGCTAACCGGTCCGGTCGCGCCGGACTGCTCCAGTTTATAGCGGCTGAACTGTAGCTGGCCGCCAGGCCGACGCAGGTACATCACCATATCCTGCGCCACGTTGCGGGCGAGGGTGAAGCCGTAATCATCCTCCACCAGCGCCAGCGTCAGATCAAACCCGGAACTGACGCCGCCGGACGTCCAGACGGGTCCATCCTGAATATAGAGCGGGCCGCCCTCAACGTTGACCGCAGGATAGCGGGTTTTCAGGGTTTCCAGCAGCCGCCAGTGGGTCGTCGCCCGGCGCCCATCGAGCAGTCCGGCCTGTGCCAGCAGCAGGGCCCCGCCGCAGACAGAGGCGACGCGGCGCGCATGCGGCGCGGCCAGGTGCAGCCAGTCCACCACCGCGGTGCTTTCCTGTTCATTCATGCCACGACCGGTAATGATGATCGTATCCAGCGGCTCGCGCGGATCCAGCTCCGGCAGGCGATAGTCCGCCAGCAGGTTTAAGCCGGACTGGCCGTGGATCACCAGGTGAGGCTGGGTGGTGGCGATAATGATGCAGTAGCGGGGCTGCGCCAGGCCGTCCGGGTGCAGCCGGTTGGCCTGCATCAGAATGTCGGCGATACCGGCAGCCTCAAACAACATGCCACCGTCAGGTACGATAATCAGGATCTTCTTCATGTCCTGAAAAGTACCTTTATCACAAAATAAGTCAAGCGGCAGACAAACACCGTCGCAGAGACAAATGAGGCGTGCCGGGTGAAAGCGTGGAACGGCAGATGTTGGAAAGAAGTAAAAGAAATATGTAGTAACGGTAAAACTTTTTGCGTTAGGTTTACTGTTACTGCCGCTGAAACCCCCAGTTTATGGGCTGCAATGAAGTGTTCTGAACAATAAGAGA
The DNA here is from genome assembly GCF_049238125.1 of Enterobacter cloacae complex sp. IR5402. Lineage (NCBI taxonomy): Bacteria > Pseudomonadati > Pseudomonadota > Gammaproteobacteria > Enterobacterales > Enterobacteriaceae > Enterobacter > Enterobacter cloacae complex sp. IR5402. The sequence goes on along the minus strand of NZ_JBMKHO010000001.1, from coordinate 608,715 downwards.
ACAAAAAGATGTAGCCATGCTTAATTATTAAGGCTCAAAAAATAACCTCGGAGGATAATTTCGAGTAGGTTATTTCGGATCGCAAAATTAAATCCCTGCCATTTTCTTCACCGTCATTTGTTAATGCGGGACGCACGCACCCAATAAAAGTTATCTTCCAGATGCAACAATGAAAATATCCCAGATATATCCCACAGCGCACAGAAAAAATGAAATTCTACTAATTATGGTAGTGGCGATAATAAGGGGTTACGTTAATGATAGTGGTTCTCTTTTGCCTTTTTAGCCATTAATTTTCATACAGTTACGCTAGAAATTCGTCTAAGAAAAAGACGATTTCAGCTAAGTGCGCATTTTTTATGAGATTAATCCTATAATGCATTGGGCGTATCATTAAACGCCATTAAGCAGGCAAGAAATATTGAATTGATGACAAGCTCATGTAAACTTGTCTACCGTTTGTCAAAATATGTCAGGAGCATGCTGGGCCCATTTCTGTTGGGTTCGTGCGGTAGCTATGCCTTAAAATAGTTACCTGCTGAAAATATCCCGACTATTTTAACAATAGCACCTAAGTCAAATTTTATCCCCCTCTCTTCATCCTCTAAATATCGCTACGGAAAAGCATATGAAACTGCGTGTATTGTTATCACTTCTGTTTGTTATGGCGGTGGCGGGCTGTAAGGCGCCGCAAAAACCAGCGATCACCGATGATACGATTGTGACCAGCCAGGTGAATGGCATCACGCTGACGCACCGTCACGCTGTTACCCCTCCGGCGGAGTTCACTCAAGTGAATGAACCGTATCGTGCCATGTACCCGGCATCCCTGATGAGCCGTCCTGACTACGGTGGAAAAGTGATCCGTACGCTTGAGACCGGCAAAACTTACGTCGTGCTGGGGCAGGTTGAACATTTCTGGATGGCGCTGGCCGATGAAGGGAGTGAACAGCTGATTGGTTATGTGCCGATGCGTGCCGTGATCAAGGCTGACCAGTACGAAGCCACCGTGCGTAAACAGGCACTGCGCCCGAAAGCGCGTAAGAAAACCACCTGTGTTGATGTCGATGGCAACAGCAAAGCCTGCAAAGACAGCGCGAACGGTACCTGGATCCTGAACTAAACGGGTTTCACGAGCATATTTTTATGAATAATAAAAATTTTCATCGGATGTGGTTCCCTTTTTTTGCGTTGATTTTCGCGCTGATCGGTGGTTGTACGTCGTCTTCACACAGCGACCCCTCCCGCTACAATCTTCAGTTTCAGGCTCATCCTCAAATCAATGATTCTGCGCCGCTTAAGCTCAGAGTGTTGCTGCTGAAATCCGATGCGGATTTCATGTCCAGTGACTTCTACTCCTTACAGAACAACGCGTCAGCCACGCTTGGCGCGAATCTGCTAAACAGCGATGTGTTCTTCCTGATGCCGGGCCAGCTTTCGAAAACCCTGAGCGGGCAAAGCTCACCGGAAGCGCGTTATATCGGCGTGATGGCGGAATACCAGGCGCTGGACGGCAAAAAATGGCGCGTCTCACTTCCTTTGCCTGTTCCCGGCGAAAACGCGATTTACCAGTTCTGGAAATGGTCCGCAGATGAACTCCAGGCCAGCGTCTTCCTTGACGTAAATGGTATCCGGGTCATCAGCCAGTAACGCCCTTCATAACAGGAAAGAGATCATCATGACGAAAGCAGAAAAGGTCGTCTGGACCGAGGGCATGTTCCTGCGTCCCCACCATTTTCAGCGGACAGAAAGTTACCTCCTCAACCACGTTCGTGAGTGGGGGGCCTTGCAGCGTTCGTATCTCTGGGGCTTTCTCGACCTTGAGCTGGATGAAGCGATGCTTCGCCAGGGCTGTATTGCCCTCAGCTACTGTAGCGGTTTGCTGCCTGACGGCACCTTTTTCCAGGTGCGCAGCGACCGCAACGGTCCGGCTCCGCTAAAAATCCCCGATAATCTCACCAATGAAAAGGTGGTGCTTGCGCTGCCGGTTCGTCGCGGTGGCCGTGAAGAGGTGATTTTCAGCGAGGAGCAGTCTTCTCTGGCGCGTTTTATTACCTTTGAACAAGAGGTGGAAGACGACAACGCGATGTCGGTCGGGGAGGCGACGGTTCAGTTTGGCCGCCTGCGTCTGACCCTGATGCTGGAGAAAGATCTGACGGCAGAATGGACCGCCATCGGCGTGGCGTACGTCGCTGAAAAGCGTAACGACAACCACGTGCGGCTGGATAACAGCTACATCCCGCCAATGCTGAACGCCAATAACAGCCCGCAGCTGTACGGCATGATCAATGACCTGCACGGCTTGCTGGTGCAGCGTAGCCAGCAGATCGGCGGCCGCCTGCGTCAGCCGGGGCGTTTCAATACGTCTGAGATGGTTGAGTTCACGCTTCTCTCGCTGATCAACCGCCACCTTGGCGATGTCTCACATTTAAAAACGCTGCCGCTGCTTCATCCGGAAGCGCTCTGGCGCAGCTGGCTGCCGTTTGCCACGGAGCTCGCCACCTGGACGCCGCAGCGTACCGCAGAGAGCATACTGCCGGTATACGACCATGACGATCTCGCCGTTTGCTTCAGCAAACTGATGCTGATGCTGCGTCAGGGACTGTCGCTGGTGATGGAAGATCATGCCATCCAGCTGCCGCTGCACGAACGCTCCCACGGTCTGAACATCGCCACCGTGCCGGAGACCAGCATGGTCCGCGAATTTGGCTTCGTGCTGGCGGTAAAAGCCAATGTCCCCGGCGAACACCTGCAAACCCATTTTCCTGCCCAGATGAAGGTTGCGCCAGTCTCGAAAATCCGCGATCTGGTTCAGCTTCAGCTGCCGGGCATCATGCTTCGGGCAATGCCCGTCGCGCCGCCGCAGATCCCGTGGCATGCAGGCTACAGCTATTTCGAACTCGAGAGGGGCAGCGAACTGTGGCACGAGATGGACAAGTCCGGGGCATTCGCGCTGCATCTCGCAGGGGAATTCCCGGGTCTCGATATGGAGTTCTGGGCCATCCGTAGCCCGACAGAATAATAAAGCGAGCGCTTAATATGCAGGAACGACAGGATACCGGCAGTGATGCCGTGTTTACCGGAGCCAGTGGGAACAATCAGCTGGTGGCGGCCGCCAATCCGCTGCTCAATGCGATTCCGCAAATCCGTCATTCGGTTTCCCACGACGATCAGGTCGGGCTGCGCCAGCGCCTGATTGACGAAATTCGCCGTTTCGAGGTGCGATGCCAGCAGGCGGGCTTACCGTATGAAGTGATTGTCGGCGCGCGCTACTGCCTCTGCACGGCGCTGGACGAAGCCGCCGCGCTGACTCCCTGGGGAAGCAGCGGCGTCTGGTCAAGCAATGGTCTGCTGGTGACGTTTCATAACGAAACCTGGGGCGGCGAGAAGTTTTTCCAGCTGCTGGCGCGTCTGTCGCAGAATCCGCGCGAACACATTCTGCTGCTGGAGATGATCAACTACTGTCTGCTGCTCGGCTTTGAAGGCCGCTACCGCGTGCTGGACAATGGCCGGACCCAGCTTGAAACCATCAAACAGCGCCTGTGGCAGATGATCCGTGGCGTGCGCGGCAGCTACCCGCCGCCGCTCTCGCCGCACCCGGAAGATCGCCCCGTTCTGCGCAAGCTCTGGCGGCCGATGATCCCACTCTGGGCGTGCGTGGCGCTGGTCGGCTTTATCGCCTGCCTGTTCTATATCGTGCTGAACTGGCGTCTGGGTGATAACACCAGCCCGGTACTGGCGAAAATTTACCAGTCCCAACTGCCGGAAACCACGATCCAGCAGCCTGCGCGTCAGCTGCCGGCAGTGCTGAACCTGCGCGGCTTCCTGAAACCGGAAATTGATGCCGGTCTGGTGGCCGTTAAGGATGAGGCGGATCGCAGCGTGGTGATCCTGAAAGGGGACGGACTCTTTGCCTCGGCCTCAACGGTGGTGCGCGATCGCTATGAGCCGGTCATCGACCGCATCGCCCAGGCGATGAATAACGTCAGCGGCAAAATTCTGGTGGTTGGGTACAGCGACAACGTGCCGATCCGCAGCGCACGCTTCGCCTCCAACTATGAACTCTCGCTTGAGCGCGCCCGTTCGGTGCAAAAACAGCTCCAGGGTAGCCTCTCGCAGCCTGAGCGCGTCAAAGCCGAAGGGCGGGGCGAGATCAACCCGGTAGCGCCTAACACCACGCCTGAAAATCGCGCCCGTAACCGCCGCGTGGAGATTACGCTGCTGGTGTCGCCTGACAATACCCAGGCCGAGCTGAACGGATTGCCGCAAGGAAACTAAGGATGCTGACTACTCTACTTTCTATACTGACCAATCGCATTCTGTGGAGCTTCCTGGGCGTAACGGCGCTCGCGGCGGTCATCTGGATGATTGGCCCGCTGTTGTCCATCGTAGATACCCGCCCGCTTGAATCAGAGCAGAACCGCGTCATCAGCATTGCGGTGGTCTACCTGATTTGGGCCCAGAGCCACATTCTGCCGCGGATGTATAACGCCTGGCTGAACCGTAAGCTGATGGACAAGCTCAACGAAAATACCACCAGCCCGGAGGCGGCCGATCCGCAGAAACGTCTGAACAGCGAGGAGCAGATCCTTGCCGGGCGTTTCGATGAAGCCGCCCAGATGCTGAAAAAAGCCCACTTCAGCAAAGCGGGACATGGCGCACAGTGGACGCAGCGCTTCAGCACGCAATACCTCTATCAGCTGCCGTGGTACGTCATTATTGGCGCGCCAGGTTCCGGTAAAACCACCGCGCTGGCCAACTCCGGGCTGCAATTCCCGCTGGCGGATCGCTTCGGTAAAACCGCGCTGCGCGGCATTGGCGGCACGCGCAACTGTGACTGGTGGTTTACCAACGAGGCGGTTCTGCTGGATACCGCGGGGCGCTATACCACTCAGGAGAGTGAGCAGGTTCAGGACGCCGGGGAGTGGCTGGAATTTATCAACCTGCTGCGTAAATACCGCCGTCGCCAGCCCATCAACGGCGTGATTATTACTATCAGTATTTCCGACCTGCTTTCGCAGTCCGCTGAGGCCTCCCGACAGCAGGCGGTCAACCTGCGCCAGCGTCTCTCCGAGCTGCATGAACAGCTGGGTATTCGCTTCCCGGTTTATGTGATGGTGACCAAAGCGGACCTGCTTAAAGGCTTCCGCGCCTGGTTTGCGGATTACGACAAAGCCCAGCGCGACCAGATCTGGGGCTTTACGCTGCCGTGGGAGCAGACCAAACACGCCGATTACGATCTTATGGGCAACTTCCAGCAGGAATTTTCCCTGCTGCAACAGCGTCTGGATGCGGGCCTTCCGGAAACCATGCTCAAAGAGCATGACGCCAAAACCCGTGCGGAAGCCTATCTCTTCCCGCAGGAGTTCGCCGCGCTGCGTCCGCTGCTGGCAGACTACCTGAGCACGGTCTTTGCCCGCTCAAACTTCGAAACCGAATTTTCGCCGCGCGGCATCTACTTCGCCAGCGGCACCCAGGAAGGGATGCCGTTTGACCGCGTGATGGGCGAGCTGAACCGCGCGCTCTCCTTACCTGAAGGGGAGGAAAGCACGCGCTGGGATTCGGTGAGCAAAGAGGCGCCGATCCCGGGCGCGAAGGGTCAAAGCTTCTTCATTAAGAACCTGCTGCAAAACGTGATTTTCCAGGAAGCGGGCATCGCCGGGGAAAACCGCTGGTGGGAGCTTCGCAACCGCGCCGTGATGTGGTCCGGCTACGCGGCGCTGCTGGCTCTGCTGGTGATCCTGGGTGGCCTGTGGCTGACCAGCTACGCTAAAAATAAAGCCTATCTGGAAGAAGTGGACGCAAAAGTGCCGATGGTGGAGCAGCAGAGCAAGGCGCTGCAAAACCAGCCCCAGCGCGATCTGTTTGCGCTTCTGCCGCTGCTTAACAGCCTGGTGGATCTGCCGAAAAGCGATGCCTTCGACGTTAACGACCCGCCGGTTTCCCGCCGCATGGGGCTTTATCGCGGGGATGACGTCAGCGATGCCTCGCAGTCTCTGTATCAGAAGGCGCTGGATCAGATGCTGCTGCCTGCCGTGGCGATGCACATTACCACCTGGCTGCGCAACGACAACGGCAGCGACGTGGAATACAGCTATGAGGCGCTGAAAGCCTATCAGATGCTCTACCAGCCGAAGCACTATGACGGCAAATTCCTGCACTCGTGGGTGATGCTCAACCTGCAACGCAACCTGCCGCAGAACGTGACGCAGGCGCAGCTTCAGGAGCTGGAATGGCACCTGACCCAGCTGCTGGAGCCAAAAATTCAGGCTTCACCGTATGCGCAGGATGAGGATCTGGTGGCCCGTGAAAGGGCGCTCATCAACCAGCAGCCGCTCTCCACCCGCGTATATGGCCGCCTGAAACGTCTGCTGGAGCATGATGAGAACCTGAAGCCGGTTTCGCTTTCAGATCTCGGCGGCCCGCAGAGCGAGCTGGTGTTTTCCCGTAAGAGCGGCAAGCCGGTGAGTGAGGGCGTGCCGGGGCTCTATACGCCGGACGGCTACTGGAAGAGCTTCAACGACCAGATCGACAGCGTGACCACCGCCCTGCACGAAGATGATGCCTGGGTGCTGGGAGCAACCGCTGCCCAGGAAGATAAACAGCAGATCGATAACGCCGTGCGCCAGCTCTACATGCGCGACTTTATCGTCAACTGGGATCGCTTTCTCGCGGACATACAGCTCAACAACAGCGCCGATCTTTCCCAGCGCATCAACACCGCGCGCCTGCTTTCAGGCACCAACTCGCCGCTGCGCCGTCTGGTACTTAACCTGAGCAAGGTGCTGACCCTGTCGCGCACTGCGCCTGCCCCGGAAGATGCGCAGAAAGCGGAAGACCAAAGCAACCGCGCCACCCGTACGCTGGAAGCGCTGTTCAGCAACGGTGACAATGCCCCGACGCAGGGCGCGGTTGTGACGCAGGCGCCTGAGCAACTGGTGACCGACCACTATGCGCCGATGATTGAGCTGGCGCAGCCGCTGGAGAAGGGCGGTAAGACCATCGTCTTTGATGATTTTCTCAAGCAGGTTGACGAGCTTTATCGCTACCTGACAGCCGTTCAGGATGCAGCAAACAGCGGTATGCCCGCGCCGGGCGGCGATGCCATCAGCCGCCTGCAAGCCAGCGCGGGCCGTCTGCCGGGCGGGCTGCAAACCATGTTCAGTAATATGGCCGTGGGCGCAAGCAGCGATACCCAACGTCGCGATCTGGAGAACGTGCGTAAGCGCATCAACGTGGAAGTGGGCGGGTTCTGCCGTCAGGCGATTGCCGGGCGTTACCCGCTGGTGCGCAGCGCCAGCACCGAGGTGACGCCGGACGATCTCGCCCGCATGTTCGCGCCGGGCACCGGACTGATGGACACCTTTTTCCGCGACAACCTGACCAACAAGGTGGACACCACCCAGGCGAACTGGCGCTTTATGCCGGGCATCGACGGTAAAACGCTGCCGGGCAGTGAAGGGCTGCTGCGTCCGTTCCAGCAGGCGCAGTCTGTCCGCGATGCCTTCTTTGCCAACGGCGCGACCACGCCATCCTTTAAGGTCACGGTGCGCACCGTGCGGATGGACAACACCATTCTGAACCTGACGCTGGACGTGGACGGCCAGCTGCTGCGCTACAGCCACGGTCCGCAGGCGGTGCAGATCATGAACTGGCCGGGGCCGGGCGGGACGAACCAGGTGCGTATGCAGCTCGGTCTGGCCAATGGCAGCACCGCAACGCTGGTAACTAACGGTTCCTGGGCGCTCAACCGCTTTTTCGACAAGGCGCGCACCAGCCCTGGCGCGGGTAGCCTGAGCCGTCAGGCGACCTTCAACGTCGACGGACATCAGGTCACGCTGGAGTTTGCCCCGAACAGCATCCGCAACCCGTTCCAGCTTCCCCGTTTCTCATGCCCATAACCGCAAGGACAGCCGTATGACGAATACCCCTGCGATGAACCGTTATAGCTGGTATGGCAAATTACCCAGCGCCGGAGATTTTTTGCAGCGTCGCTTTCCGGATACCCTGCAACGCCAGTGGTCGCACTGGTTCCAGGTCGGCCTGCTGGCCTGGCAACAGGAAGAGCAGCGCAGCGGCGAGCGCCCATTTTCAAAAGCCCCGGTGTGGAACTTTGTCGTCCCGCCGATGCTCGGTAGCCAGATGATTCAGATGGGCTGCCTGCTGCCGGGCCGTGACAGCGTAGGCCGCCACTATCCGGTATGCCTGCAACTGAGCTTCACCCCCGCCGAGTGGTCATCCCGCCTGCTCGGGCAGGCTGAGAGCTGGTACCAGCAGCTTGGCCGTCTGGGGCTGCACGCGGTGCGTAACAGCTATTCTGCCTCCCAGCTGGATGAAATGCTGATGACCATCCCGGCGCCCCAGCCGGTTGAGCCGCAAAAGCGCTCCGACATTCTCGACGTGATTGGCTATGACGACGATGGTCAGAGCACGCTGGGCTGGCCGCAGGCGGCGGAGTGTTTTGATCCGCTGCGCCAGACCAGCTACTGGTGGACAAACCGCTGCGACGGCTATCCGCTGTACACCCACGTCCACAGCGGAAACTTTACCGGGCAGCTCTTTACGCTGCTGTTCGATCCGGCAGGCGGCGCCCGTCCGGGCCGCCACGGTCTTTACCCGCCTATGTTTGAATAAGCAGGGATCTTATGAATATCGATGAATTTCTCGCGCCGATAAGCCCCGATAACCCCTGCGGTGAAAACCTGGAGTACGACGCTGATTTCCAGGCCATGGGGCAGGCCAGTCAGGGCAAAGCCGAGCAGCAGTTTGGCGACACCATCATTCCGGCAGAGCCTGCCGACTGGAACACGGTGGAAAAACTCGCCACCAGCCTACTGGGACGCACCAAAGATCTTCGCGTCATGCTGGCGTTAACCCATGCCTGGACACGTCGTCGCGGGCTGGCAGGTTACGCCGACGGGCTACTGCTGGTGCAGGAAGCCCTGTCCCGTTACTGGGAGCAGCTTTACCCGCTGCTGGAAGAGTATGGCGAAACCGATCCGTTCTACCGCATCAACGCCCTCGCCGGGCTGAGTGATAAATCTGACCTGACGGTCGCGGTGCGTAACGCCTCACTGCTCCGCTCAAACGGCGATGAGATTTCGCTCCGTGACGCCCAGGCGCTGCTTGACGGCAGTAAAACCGAGTGTCCGGATTATCCGGGCGGGCGTCCACGACTGATCGATGAGCTGGCCCGGGGCGATCAGCCCGGCACCGAAGCGGTAATCGTGATCAACGAACGCCTGCTGGCCATCCGCGAACTGCTTACCGGCTATCTCGGGGAAAGTGGCGTACCGGAGATGGAACAGCTGCTGAAAACCGTCGGGCTGGTCGCCAGCGCGTGTCAGGTGACCGACATCAGTAAGCTGCTGCCGAACCGTGACGCGCAGGCTGAACAGCACGCTGAGCCGCAGCCTGCGGCAGCGCAGCCCGTTCAGCCGGTCACCGACTGGCGCAGCGTGCAGGTGACCAGCCGCGCCGACGCGCAGCTAATGCTGGAAAAAGCGAAACAGTACTTTGCGCAGTACGAACCCAGCCATCCCGCACCGCTGATGATTGAACGGGTGCAGCGGCTGTCTGAACTCAACTTTATGGACATTATTCGCGACCTGGCGCCAGACGGCGTTAACCAACTGGAAAACATCTTTGGACGCCGCGAATGACGCGTCCTGGCATTATGACGACAGGCATGGAGTCTGCCGTTTCACCTTCACCGCGCATCTTTGATGGAGAACATCATGGCAATGAGTAACAGTGGACAGAAATTCATCGCACGCAACCGTGCTCCCCGCGTGCAGATCGAATACGACGTAGAGATCTACGGTGCAGAACGCAAAATTCAGCTGCCGTTTGTGATGGGCGTTATGGCCGATCTGGTTGGCAAGCCGGTGGAAAACCTGCCAGCCGTCGATGAGCGTAAGTTCCTGGAAATCGACATCGACAACTTCGACGAACGCATGAAGGCGCTGAAGCCGCGCGTGGCGTTCCAGGTGGATAACACCCTGACCGGCGAAGGTAAGCTCAACGTCGATCTGACCTTTGACAGCATGGACGACTTCCTGCCGGACGCGGTGGCCCGTAAAGTAGAGCCGCTGAACAAGCTGCTGGAAGCCCGTACCCAGCTCTCCAACCTGCTGACCTACATGGACGGCAAAAACGGCGCGGAAGAGCTGATTGCAAAAATCCTTCAGGATCCGACGCTGCTCAAATCCCTGAGCCAGATGCCAAAAAATGACGAAAGTGCGAAAGGTAGCGAGGAATAATCGATGAGCAACCAGACTCAACAACACGATCAGCAGGCGGGCCAGGCGTTCAGCCAGGACGAGTTCAGCGCGCTGCTGAATAAAGAGTTCCGTCCTAAAACCGATCAGGCGCGCTCTGCCGTAGAAAGCGCGGTTAAAACCCTGGCGCAGCAGGCGCTGGAAAACACCGTGACCTTCTCAAACGATACCTACCGCACCATTCAGAACCTGATTGCCGGTATTGACGAGCAGCTTTCGCAGCAGGTGAACCAGATCATTCACCACGAGGAGTTCCAGAAGCTGGAAAGCGCCTGGCGCGGCCTGAGCTACCTGGTGAACAATACCGAAACCGACGAGATGCTGAAGATCCGCTTTATGAGCATCTCCAAGCAGGAGCTGGGCCGCACCCTGAAGCGCTACAAGGGCGTGGGCTGGGACCAGAGCCCGATCTTCAAAAAAATCTACGAGCAGGAGTACGGCCAGTTCGGTGGCGAGCCGTTTGGCTGCATCGTAGGCGACTACTACTTCGACCACAGCCCGCAGGACGTTGAGCTGCTGGGCGAGATGGCGCGCATTGGCTCCGCGGCCCACTGTCCGTTCATCACCGGTACCGCACCGGGCGTGATGCAGATGGAGTCCTGGCAGGAACTGGCTAACCCGCGCGATCTGACCAAAATCTTCCAGAACACCGAATACGCCGCCTGGCGTTCACTGCGTGAATCGGAAGATGCCCGCTATCTGGGCCTGGTGATGCCGCGCTTCCTGTCGCGCCTGCCGTACGGCATTCGCACCAACCCGGTCGACAGCTTTGATTTTGAAGAGCAGACCGACGGCGCGAACCACAACAGCTACTCCTGGGCGAACGCGGCCTATGCGATGGCGGCCAACATCAACCGCTCCTTTAAAGAGTACGGCTGGTGCACCTCGATTCGCGGCGTCGAATCCGGCGGGGCGGTGGAAAACCTGCCGTGCCACACCTTCCCGAGCGATGACGGCGGCGTGGACATGAAGTGCCCGACCGAGATCGCCATCAGCGATCGCCGTGAAGCGGAACTGGCGAAAAACGGCTTTATGCCGCTGGTTCACCGCAAAAACTCCGACTTCGCCGCCTTCATCGGCGCGCAGTCCCTGCAAAAACCGGCCGAGTACCACGACCCGGATGCCACCGCTAACGCGCGCCTGGCCTCCCGTCTGCCTTACCTGTTCGCCTGCTGTCGTTTTGCTCACTACCTGAAGTGCATCGTGCGCGACAAAATCGGCTCCTTCCGCGAGCGCGAAGAGATGGAACGCTGGCTGAACGACTGGGTGATGAACTACGTCGACGGTGACCCGGCGAACTCCTCCCAGGAAACCAAGTCCCGTAAACCGCTGGCGGCGGCGGAAGTGCAGGTGCAGGAAATCGAAGACAACCCGGGCTACTACGCCGCGAAGTTCTTCCTGCGTCCGCACTACCAGCTGGAAGGTCTGACCGTTTCCCTGCGTCTGGTATCTAAACTGCCGTCGCTGAAGACGAAGGACGCGTAAGAGCGTCAGACTGCTGACTACGTGCGTTTTGTGAGTTTCGCCCGGCGGCGCTACGCTTGCACGGGCCTACAATCAAACGTGCAATCAATTGATATCGTTGCTCAATGTAGGCCGGGTAAGCACAGCGCCACCCGGCAAGAAAGACGGCTAAATTGCTAATGCTGTCCTTAACTGGTTCCACAATAAAGCACAGTAATAAAGACTTCACATTCATTCCGTTATTTCGGGGGAATGTAAGACTGTCAAATGACACGGGTCGTTTGATATGAGGCAGAGGTAAAATATGGACGGTTTTATTCAGCCCCATGCTTTCCTGTTTGCCATATAAGGGCTTTTTCGAAAGCAATATTGTTCATCCACGAAGAGTAGATATTATGGCTATTGATATGTTTCTGAAGGTCGAGGGTGTTACGGGCGAATCTAAAGATTCTAACCACACCGGCTGGACTGATATTACCTCCTTCTCCTGGGGCGCGTCCCAGCCAGGTAATATGAGCGTTGGCGGTGGCGGCGGTGCCGGTAAAGTTAACTTTAACGACCTGCACGTTAACGCTCTGATCGACAAATCCACTACAGCAATCCTGAAACACTGCGCAAGCGGTAAACACCTGACCAAAGTTGAACTGTCCGTCTGCAAAGCGGGTGGTCAGCAGGTTGAATACACCCGCATCACCCTGGAAGACGTTCTCGTGACTTCCGTTCAGTACACGGGTGCAGACAACGGCGATACCGTTGGCGTGACCTATGCATTCCAGGCTGCGAAAGTGAAACAGCAGTACTGGGAGCAGACCACTGCCGGTGGTAAAGGTGCTGAAAGCAGCGCTGGCTGGAACATCAAAGAAAACAAAGAAGCGTAACAGGAGTGGGCCCGAAAGGGCTCACTTTATCCTGTACTTTCTAAAAGGGAAAATATTTATGCGTCCTGCTTTTGGTGCCGCCTGGAACAGATTTAGAGAAGTTAATGTCAATGTCGAAACGGTGGGCAAATTATTGGGTGGAAAAGTCCAGCACAATATTGAAGCCGGAATTTTCCAAAATGCATGCCCCATTCGTATGAGCTACGTTTTAAATTATTGTGGCGTTCCAATTCCCTCCAACAGCAGATATGCGACGGTTACGGGGAGTGATAAAAAACGTTACATGTATCGCGTAAAGGATATGATTGCTTTTCTGCCAACTGTACTGGGTAATGCAGATATGACGGTGACGTCTCCAACACCAAGCCAATTTGCAGGTAAACAAGGTATTATTATCTTTAGCGGTCACGGCTGGAGCGATGCCACTGGACATGTCACGCTCTGGAATGGGAATATTTGCTCCGATGATTGCCATTTCTTGGGTTCTCCCGGTAATGGTTCGTTTATTCCTGGCAGCGCTACGCTCTGGAGCCTGAAATGAGACGTTTACTCGCTTTCGTACTCGCGTTAAATACCTCATATACCATCGCCCATACTCTCCCGGACGTTAACACCTTTTCTCAACAACAGATTTTTGAAAACTGGGTGCAGAATCGCTGTATCGGCAAGATTGCGGACAGTGCGACGCTGAAAAATGATGCAAAGGCAAGCGCCGCAGCATGGCTGGAAGTCAGTAACCTGCCTGCCGAGAATTTCGAAAAAGCCGACGAGGTTATTAACTCCTTACTGACACAAAAGCTAGGTGGTACGGCACCGGCAAACTATGAGGTATTAAAGTGCAGCTTAATATCCCATAGCGATGCGATTCGCCAACTCAATGTCCAAAAATAAACTTTCTGCAAAAGCTACACATTAAAAATACAAGGAGTTTACATGGCAAGTCCGTCAAACGTTGCTCCAGGTTACTGTGTCGTTCAGCAACCCGGCACTCTGGATTTTCAGGCAAGACAGCTATTTGGCACTGCGCGCAATGAAAAATCCGAGTATTTTATGCAATTGAATAAAGACACTGCGTGGCTCAAACCCGGACAAATATTAATTGTTGCTGACCCGCTTGGCGATAATCAAACTCAACAGATCAATAGCTTAGCCATTGCAAAAAAGAAGGTGACCAACGCGCTTGCGACTTTGGATGGAGCCACCGCTGAGTTTTTGAAAAATAATTATGATAATATAAAAGCCATAACAGGCTGGGGCGATACAATCGTCGGGGGCGTGAGCGGTACAGGTGAGTCATATTTTAAGCAAATTGAAAATATTTTAATTAAAATTGAAGCCACCTATCAAAATCAGTACAGGACACAAGGTGCGCTTTTTGGCCAACAATTTTATGCTGAGCGCAATGCGCTTTTCGCGCAATTGAAACCCTTGTTAAATAAAATAACTAAAAAACAGCTTAAGTTTAAAGATTATGCGGATCTTAAGAGAGCATTAGGACTGTCCACGAAATCAATAGTCCATGAATGGAGTACAGTTGGTATTGGTGCAATCCCTGGCTACTCAACATATATTGACAGAGCAGCCAGAATATCCTCTTACCTGAAAGCAGGTGGATGGGTTGCTTTAGGTTTTTCTTTTATGAATACGTCTAACGAAGTTTATCATGCCTGCACTACTGGAAGAGAACATGAGTGCAGCAGAGTTGCAGTGACAGAATATAGCAAATTTGGAGGCGGTGTCGCTGGTGCTGCATTAGGCTCCTCCCTTGCGGCTCCTGTTTGTCTTGCATTAGGTGTGCCCACAGCGGGGACAGGTACACTCATCTGTGGTTTAGTGGTTGGTGCAGTCGGGGCAGCGGGCGGAACACAAATCGGTGGGTTTGCAGGAGAACAGCTAAACAATTTAATTTTTAGCGGAGAATAAAGTGATTTTTAATAATATTTACTCTGCTGTTATTATCTGTCTCTTTATTGCTTTTATAGGCATAGTTATTTCATTTTATATAGACTATCGGAAAAATTATCGCCAGGTTAATCAAATATATGCGATATTAACAAATCAACAGTTGCTCAAAAAAGAAGATTATCAAACCTGGCAAAATCTTGGGTTCTGGGGATTTGGTTTCCTCACCACAATTTTATCACGGGTCTTACAGGGTAAGCGTGTGAGATTAACTGAGTGTCGTTGGCTTGAGCCACAGTCGTGCAATAAAATTTTTTCTGATTTTGATTTGTCATGGGTTAAGTCGTATAGAAGAAAAATATTTATTGCCACTGTTATATTTTTACTGCTGTTAATTCTTTCGAGCATTAATAGTGTCTAATTTTATGTTGAAAATTTTAACGATGCCTTTCTGAATTAACCCCCAAACCCCGCCGTTTTCACCCCCGAGAGCGGCAGCGTTTGAGCGCTAATCATACCAGCAGGAATACGCCATGCGATTCACGATTATTTCTACGAAACCCGGTCATCAGCCGCCGCAAAGCAGCTGTGATTTTTATGCCCCGGGCGGCACCATTGGGCGCGGTACGGATAACAATCTGGTGCTGCCGGACAATGACCGCACTATCTCGCGTTTGCAGGCCATCGTTCACGTCGACGCCAGTGGCGAATGCCGCGTCACGAACCGCGGCAGCGTTACCCGCGTGGTACTGAATGATATCCCGCTGGAGCGTGGGCGTCAGGTTGAGCTTCAGGACGGGGATATTCTCGGTATTGATGATTATCGCATTGAAGTCAGCGAACTCATTCATGACACCCAGCCCGTAAGCCGCATGGCGGCCAGCATGCAGCAGGCGCGCCCAGCGGCGACACCTGCTCCGGCGCCACAACCGAAACCGGCCAGCGCCGCGCCTCGCGGAAAAGCTGAACCTACGGCCGTGCCGTCGGAAATCTGGGACAGCCTGATGCAGGAGTTTTCCATCTCCGACAGCATCTCCAGCAACCGGGCAAAACCACAGCCCGCGGCATCCCACGATCCGTTCTCTCAGCCTGCGGCCCCGGAGCGGAATGCCGAAGATCCGCTGGCAATGTTTAACGATGCCGAACCGTCGTTTGAACGTAAAAACGTTGACCCGGACACGCTGTTCAGCGATGAAGCGTTGTTTAAAAAAGAGAGCATCTTTGACGATGTCACTCCTTCAACGCTGGTACAGCCGGACGAAAGCAAACCTGCCCAGCCAAAGGAAGAGGCGTCGGACGAACTTGATCCGTTAGCCCTGTTTGGCGGGTCGGCGAGCGCACCTGCCGCGCGTCACGATGACCCCCTCGGCCTGATGGGTGGCGCGCCGTTAACCCATCCGGATGAAATCGTGGCCGATAAGCCGGAGCCAAAGCCTGAACCGCAAGCCGCACAGGAAGAGGATGCGCTGGCCAGCTCACCGCTGTTCGATCCGGAACCGACTGAACCACAGGATGCGCCGCGCGCGGAAGAAGAGCCCGCGCGTCCCGATTACGCTGGCTTCACCATGCCAACGCCGCAGGCCGTGGCGCGCAGCAACGCGCAGGCGCCTAAAGGCCGCCTGCGTATCGACCCGGTTAAAAACGCTGCTTCGCCTGCTGCCTCCGCGCAGACCGGCGAGCGGGGCGAGGTGCTTCAGGGCGAACTGCTGGAGGCGCTGCTGGAGGGCATGGGCCTGAGCGAAATGCAGCCGGTGCCGCAGTTTGACCGGGAAAATATGCGTCAGCTGGGGCAGATCCTGGGCATGTTCTCGCAGGGGACCGTGGCGCTGCTCTCCTCGCGCTCCATCCTCAAGCGTGGGGTGAAAGCCGATATGACCATGGTGCTCGACGATGCGAACAACCCGTTCAAACTGTTGCCGACCGGGAAAACGGTGCTGATCCAGATGTTCGGCACGCCGATGCCGGGCTTTATGCCGCCGACCAAATCGGTGCGTGATGCGCTAATCGATCTCCAGGCGCACCAGCTGGGGATGATCTCCGGTATCCGCGCCATTATCGCCGCCATGCTGCAATCCTTTAATCCGGAACAGCTGGAAGAGCAGGCGAAGCAGAACGGGATGACGTCACGCCTGGCGCTGCCGGGCAGCCGTAAAGCCGCGCTGTGGGATTATTTCGTTCGCAGCTATGGCGAGACGGCGGGCGAGATCGAGGACGACTTCCATACCCTGTTTGGCGAAGCCTTCCTCCATGCCTATGACATGGAGGTCAATCAGTACAAAGACTCACAAAGCGGATCGGAAGAAAAATGAATATCGCAACGGCTTCTCTCTCCCGCCAGGGGACGCGCGCCAGCAACCAGGATCAGACGGGAGAAACCATCGGGGAACGTTCAGCCTGCTTTGTCGTCTGTGACGGCATCGCGGGCCTGCCGGGCGGCGAGGTGGCCGCTGAGCTGGCCCGCAACAGCATTATTTCCCGCTTTGACGGCGACAAGCACCTTAATGCGCAGCATATTCGTGACTACGTCCAAACGGCGAACCGTACCATCCTCAGCGAACAGCAGGCGGTGCAGGACTATCGCCGGATGGGCACCACGCTGGTCAGCCTGTTTATCGACAGGGATTACCGTCTGGCTTACTGGGCGCACGCCGGAGACAGCCGCCTGTACCTGTTTCGCCGCGGCTGGCTGTGGCATGTCACCACCGATCACAGCCTCGTCCAGCAGATGAAAGATGCCGGGCATCAGACCGACGATCTCAACAGCAACCTGCTGTATCTGGCGCTGGGTATTGAGAATGGCGGACCGGAAGCGAGCTACAGCGATGTCGTGCAGGTCGAGGACGGTGATGCCTTCCTGCTCTGCACCGACGGTTTCTGGCACGGCGTTAGCGAAGAGCAGATGAAGCAGTCGCTGCACATGGTCAATACGCCACAGGAGTGGCTGACCTTAATGAACCAAATCATTCAAAAGAATGCCGAACAGGAGGGCAATGCTCAGGATAACTATACCGCCGTGGCGGTGTGGATGGGCAACCCTCAGGACACCACTTTGCTGCATACGCTCTCTGACGCAGCACAATTTCTTCCCTGCGGAACTGATTAGACACACAAGGATTGATATGAAACTTTGGCTATCGGGTTTGGCTCTTCTGACGGTGGCGACCACCGCACAGGCTGAAAACTTCCGCATCGTGCAGTCTCCTGCGCAGAAGCTGGATATCTGGATCGACAACATTAAAGACAATACGCCGCAAAGCTGGTGTAAGGCGGACGTTGCGCTGCGTATCGTGGCGAACGGCAAGAAAGAGGTTTCGGTTCTGGAAAACTTCGTGCCGCGCCTTGGCTCGCTGCTGGAGCACCAGTGCAGCAAGCTGAATACCCTGAACTGGACGCTTAACGATCCGGAAGGCACGACGCTTGCCCGGGGCACAGCGGCTAAAGCACAGGACTGGGCGCTGGTGGTGAAACAGCAGGAAACGACGGCGGCAACGACCACCACCTCAGGCGCGCTGCTGCCGCCTGACCAGAATCCGGAGACGCACACCGTGGCGGCAGATCGTACGCCATGGCAGGAGTTCACCCTTCAGGACGGTTGCCACCTGCGCACCTTCTGGGAGGGCGGTTCCTCCGCGCCGGCGCTGTTTATTCCGGATTCCGACACCACCCGCTGCGGCAACGGTAGCTGGCTCAGCGGCCACACCGTGGTGACGCAAAATCGTAACGGGGCGCAGAAAGCGATTCCGGTCACCTACATTCACGGCTTCCCGGTGATGGGACTGAACAACGCGGTCGATCCTGAAAAGGCGCTGATCACCTCCGTCAACAAAGAGCGCATGGTCTTCAGCACCCCGAACAGCGACCAGAGCTGGATGATCCTGCCGTACGACAGCACTCTGAACGGCTGGAAGAGCAACGGCACGGTGGCGGTGGAAATCACCCGTGAGATCGCCAGCGACGACGCCAGACTCCAGGCGCGTATCGCAGAGGTGAAGAAGATCTGGAGCGCATGGGTTGCACCGGGCGCGGAGCTGAACGTTGTTCTGATTGACACGCTGCGTCCGCAACTGCGCGATCCGGCAGTGGGCGCCTGGCGCGCGGCGAATTAAGGAGGGGCTATGAATACGCTTTATCAACGTCTGGCGGGTGAGTCGATTAGCGACGCGCTGCTTCGCCTGGAAGCCGAAATCAAAGCTCGTCCGGCGGATGCCGATCTGCGCGCCGCGTTTGTGCAGTTTCTGATCCTCAGCGGCAACTGGGCGCGCGCCCTGACCCAGCTGAAGAGCTGGCTGGCGCTGAAGCCGCAGGCAAAACCAACCGTAACGCTGCTGGAGCAGGCCATTCAGGGTGAACAGCAGCGGGCGCGCGTGTTCGCGGGAGAGGCGCGACCGGCAATGCCCGAGGCGCAGTGGCCGTGGCTGTCGACGTTAGCCCAGGCGCTGACCGAACGCGCCGGGCAAGCGCAAACGCTGCGCCTGGAGGCACTCGAACAGGCCCCGGCAAGCCGCGGGCAGGTCACGCTGGAGAATGAAGAGAGCCACACCTTTGAATGGCTGATGGACGGCGATGCCCGTCTGGGGCCGGTGTGTGAAACCCTGGTCAATGGCCGCTATTTCTGGGTGCCGTTCTGCGCCATCGATGCGATCCGTTTTCAGGCTCCGGCCAGCGTGACCGATCTGGTGTGGCGTCATGCGCTGGTCCGCCTCACGGACGGCACCGAGCAGGTGTGTCAGATCCCGGCGCGTTATCCGTTTGCTGACGGGGCGCCAGACAGCGTTAAGCTGGGGCGCACCACCGAATGGCTCCCGCTCGACGACGACGGTGTCCTGTATGAAGGCATGGGGCAGAAAGCCTGGCTGAGCGAGCAAAGCGAAAGCCCGCTGCTTACCCTGAGCCTGGTGACATTTACCTCGGATGGTGCGGATGAGTAATACCGCTGGCGAAGGCGATCTGCTGCGCAGCGGCTGGCAGGCCCGCAGCAGGCAGGAGAAAGTGGGGGTGCGGGACAAAATGCAGCCCTCACTGCTGGATCGCCTGACGGATAACGATCCGGAAAAAAAACGCGAGTCCGCCAACAGCAATCTGATTACCCACGCCGCGCTGCGTCGTAACGTCCTGCGGGATTTACAGTGGTTGTTTAATACCATCAACCACGATGCCTCCAGCGATCTGAGCGGGCTGACGCAGGTGAGCCGTTCCGTCGTTAACTTCGGCGTCGCGCCGCTGGCGGGGAAAAGAATGTCTGATATCGAATGGCACGACATTCAGCGCAAGCTCACCGAAGCGATTATTAACTTTGAACCGCGGATCCTGCCGCAGGGGCTTCAGGTTCGCTGCGTGTCCGATACCTCCTCGTTAGATCTGCACAACGTTCTGTCTATCGAAATCAAAGGCCGCCTGTGGTGCGTGCCGTATCCGCTGGAGTTTCTCTTTCGCACCGACGTCGATCTGGAAAACGGCCATTTTGAACTGAAAGATGCGGGGTAATGATGGAAAGCAAACTGCTCGAATATTACAACCGTGAACTGGCCTATCTGCGCGAGATGGGCGCGGAGTTTGCCGAACGCTACCCGAAAGTGGCGGGGCGGCTCGGCATGCGCGGCATCGAAGTGGCGGACCCGTACATTGAGCGCCTGATGGAAGGTTTCGCTTTCCTGACCTCCCGCGTGCAGATGAAAATGGACGCCGAATTCCCGCGCTTTTCACAGCGTATGCTGGAGATGATTGCGCCAAATTATCTGGCGCCTACGCCGTCGATGGCGATCGCTGAAATTCAGCCCGACAGCAGCCGGGGCGACCTGAGCAAAGGCTTTATTGTGCCGCGCGGCACCATGATGGACAGCCTGGCGCTGAAAAAAACCGGCGTTACGTGCAGCTATACCACGGCGCATGAGGTCAACCTGCTGCCGTTAAAAATTGAGCGGATCGAGCTGGGCGGCGTTCCCGCCGATCTGCCGCTGGCCCAGCTCGGCCTGAGTCAGCGGGGGATCAGCAGCGCCTTACGGGTCCGCATTGCCTGCGATGGCCCGCAGCATCTCGGGCACCTGGATTTTGACCGCCTGGAGTTCTTCTTAAGCGGCCCGGACATCGAGGCGCTGAAGCTGCTGGAGCTGGTGATGGAGCACCACGCGGGCATCGTCTGCCAGACGGTCAGCAAGCAGCCCCAGCGCCAGCTGCTGTCGTCTGACGCCCTGCGTCAGGAAGGCTTTGATGCGGACCAGGCCCTGCTCCCGGACGATCTGCGTAACTTTGACGGCTATCGCCTGTTGCAGGAGTACTTCGCGTTCCCGGCGCGTTTTCGTTTCATCAGCCTGAGCGGGCTGGGCAAGTTGATCCAGCGCTGCGAAGACGAAAAAGCGTTTGATATCTTCATTCTGCTCGACAAGAGCGACGATCAGCTGGAGCGCGTGGTGGATGCCAGCCACCTGGCGCTGCACTGCACGCCGGTGATCAACCTGTTCCCGAAAGTGGCGGCCCGGCAGAAGCTGAGCGAAAGCCAGCATGAATACCACCTGGTGGTGGATAACATCCGCCCGCTGGATTATGAAATTTATGCCGTGAAAAAAATCTATGCCAGCGCGGATGGTCAGCGGGACGACCAGACGTTTCGTCCGTTCTGGAGTACCTGGAGCGGGGACGCGGGCAACTACGGCGCCTATTTTTCCCTGCGCCGTGAGCAGCGCGTTCTCTCCGAACACGCGCTGCGCTATGGCACCCGCACGGGCTATATCGGCTCGGAGGTCTTCGTCTCGCTGGTGGATGCGCAGCACGCGCCGTGGCAGGAAAACCTGCGCTATATCTCCGCCGAGGTGCTGTGCACCAGCCGTGACCTGCCGCTGATGCTCCAGCAGGAGCTTGGGCAGTTTATTATGGCCGACTCCATGCCGGTGAAGGCGTTAACCCTGCGTAAAGGCCCGACGCCGCCGCGTCCGGCACTGGCCGAAGGGTTCAGCACCTGGCGGCTCATCAGCCAGCTGCAAATGAACTACCTCAGCCTGATGGACAGCGAAAACGAAGAGGGCGCTGCCGCGCTGCGTCAGCTGTTAGGGCTATACGCCAACCTCGCCGAGACGCCGGTTGCCCGTCAGGTGGATGGCGTTCGTCACTGCGTGCTGGAGCCGGTGCACCGCCGCGTGCCGGAACCCGGCCCGGTGGTGTTCGCCCGCGGGATCGGCATCACCCTGACGGTGGACGAACGCGCCTTTTCCGGCGCCAGCCCGTGGCTTTTCGGCAGCGTGCTGGAGCGCCTTTTTGCCCGCCTGGTCTCCATCAACAGCTTTACGGAGTTCACGCTCAAGAGCCAGCAGCGCGGCGAAATCGGCTACTGGGCGCCTCGTATGGGTAAAAGGGCGCTGGTATGAGTGAAGTTGCCCCTGCAACGCTGCGCGTGCATCGCCTGACGCCGCTGCCCGATGCGTTCTGGCGCGGAGTGCGCGAGACGCCGTGGCGCTACGATCTGTTCCAGATGTTAAGACGCATTGATGCCCAGGGCGGCGAGCGTTACCCGCTGGGGCGCGCACCGCTGCCTAAATTTGAGCCGCTGCGTATTGGTCAGCAGCCTTCAATGGGCTTTGCGCCGTCAACGGTTGCTGAGGTCCGGCAGCGGGAAGAGAACGGACTGCATGAGGTTTCCATTCTGAGCTTCGGCCTGTTTGGTCCTAACGGCCCACTGCCGGTGCACATGACTGAGTATGCCCGCGAGCGTATTCATCATCATCAGGATCACAGCCTCAGCGCGTTTGCCGACCTCTTTCACCACCGCCTGACGCTGCTGTTCTACCGCGCCTGGGCGGACGCGCAGCCTGCCGTTTCACTGGATCGCGACGACAACAGGCGCTTCGAAGGGTATCTGGCATCGCTGATTGGCATGGGGCAGCCTGCCCAGATGTCGAAAGGCAGCCTGAGCGCGCATGCCCGCTTTACTCACGCCGGGCACCTGACCCGCCACGGGCGGGACCCGGAAGGGCTGGAGAAAATCCTGCGCAACTATTTCAACGTGCCGGTCAGGCTGGTGGCCAACGTCCCGCAGTGGATGCCGCTCTCAACGCGGGAGCAGGCACAGCTGGGTGAGGGGCGTCGCCTGCCGCGCATGGGAGAGTCCGCTTTTCTCGGCATTGCGGTACGCGACGTGCAGCATAAATTCCGGCTTGAGATTGGCCCGTTGAGCGCAGACGACTACAACCGTTTTCTGCCGGGCGAAGGATGGGTGACCGAGCTGCGCGACTGGGTGCGACAGTACGCCGGGGTGGAATTTGAATGGGAAACACGGGTGATCCTGCGCGCCGATGCGGTGCAGGGCGCCACGCTCGGCAGCGCCGGGCGATTAGGGTACAACACCTGGCTCGGCCTTCAGCCTCAGCCTGTTCCGCGTGGCGATCTGGTGTATCGCGCAGAGCGATAATCCTTCCTTATACCGAATCATTGTTAATGGAAACTAACATGTCAGAAATTAGCCGTGCCGTGCTTTTCGGCAAACTGGATACGCTGTTATTTACCTCTCTGGAAAGCGCGACTGCCTTCTGTAAGCTGCGCGGCAACCCGTACGTTGAGCTGGTGCACTGGCTGCATCAGCTGATGCAGCAGCAGGATGGCGATCTGCAACAGGTCATCCGTCACTTCGCCCTTGATGAACAGCAGCTGACGCGCGATATCGTGGCGGCGCTGGATGCCCTGCCGCGTGGCGCGAGTTCCGTGTCTGATCTTTCCGAGCATATCGACAGCGCCGTCGAGCGCGCCTGGGTCTACGGCTCGCTGAAGTTTGGCGTCAGCCGCATCCGCGGCGGCCATTTGCTGATCGGCATATTGAAAACGTGGAATCTGGCTAACGTGCTGAAAAGTATTTCGGCGCAGTTCACCCGTCTTAACGTTGAGGTGCTGGTCGAGCAGTTCGACGCCATTTGCGCCAGCAGCAAAGAGAGCCAGCAGGCCGCCGCCGCTGCGGACGCGCCTGCCGGGGCAGTACCGGCTGCGCAGGGCACGCTGGCGCAGTATGGTCAGGATCTGACGGCGCGCGCCCGGGAAGGCAAGATTGACCCGGTGGTGGGGCGCGATGAAGAGATCCGCCAGATGGTCGATATCCTGATGCGTCGTCGCCAGAACAACCCCCTGCTGACCGGGGAAGCCGGCGTCGGGAAAACCGCAGTGGTGGAAGGGCTGGCGCTGCGTATCGCCGACGGCGACGTGCCGGAGCCGCTGCAAAACGTTCAGCTGTGGCTGCTGGATATCGGCATGCTTCAGGCCGGAGCGGGCATGAAAGGGGAATTTGAGGCGCGCCTCCAGGCGCTGATTAACGAGGTGCAGTCCAGCGCCACGCCAATTATTCTGTTTATCGATGAGATCCACACCCTGATTGGCGCAGGCGGACAGCAGGGCACCGGCGATGCCGCTAACCTGCTCAAGCCAGCCCTGGCGCGCGGGCAACTGCGCACCATCGGCGCGACCACCTGGGCGGAATACAAAAAATACATTGAGAAAGATCCTGCGCTGACCCGCCGCTTCCAGACCGTACAGGTTCACGAGCCGGATGAAGCGAAAGCCGTACTGATGCTGCGTAGCACCGTGTCGCCGCTGGAAACCCATCATCAGGTTTTACTCCTCGACGAAGCGGTCAGCGCGGCGGTGAAACTGTCGCATCGCTATATCCCTGCGCGTCAGCTACCGGATAAAGCGGTGGCGCTGCTGGATACCGCCTGCGCGCGCGTGGCCGTCAGCCAGAGCGCGCCGCCTGCTCAGCTGGAAGACTGTCTGCGTCACCTTGCTGCGCTTGACGTGGAAATTGAGATCGCAGAACGCGAAGCGCGCGTGGCGGCCGGTGATGCCGAGCGCGTCACGGCATTACGCGCCGAACGCGACGCGTATGAGACAAAACGCGAAGCCCTGGCCGAGCGCTGGGAAGAAGAACGCAGCCTGGTGCAGGAGATTATCCGCCTGCGCGCCGCGCTGTTCGCGGCGGGCGAGGAAGATACCGCTGAGCTGCGCGGCAAGCTGGCGGAACAGCAGCAGGCGCTGAAAGCCTTACAGGGTGACGAGCCGCTGCTGTTTGCCGCGGTGGATGAAAACGTGGTTGCCGCGGTGGTCTCTGACTGGACCGGGATCCCGCTGGGCCGGATGGTGAAAAACGAGATCGACGCGGTTCTGAACCTTGCCGACACGCTGAACCAGCGTGTTATTGGCCAGCGTCACGGTCTGGATCTGATTGCCCGCCGCGTGAAAACCTCGCGGGCGAAGCTTGATGATCCGAACAAGCCGGTGGGCGTCTTTATGCTGTGCGGTCCGTCCGGCGTCGGTAAAACCGAAACCGCGCTGGCGCTCGCCGAATCCCTGTACGGCGGCGAGCAGAACGTCATCACCATCAACATGAGCGAGTTCCAGGAAGCGCACACCGTCTCCACCTTAAAAGGTGCGCCTCCGGGGTACGTAGGGTATGGTGAAGGCGGGGTATTAACCGAGGCCGTCCGCCGCCGTCCATACAGCGTCGTGCTGCTGGACGAAATTGAAAAAGCGCACCCGGACGTGCACGAGATCTTCTTCCAGGTCTTCGACAAGGGCTGGATGGAGGACGGCGAAGGGCGTCACATTGATTTCCGTAACACCATTATTATTCTGACCTCTAACGTCGGCACCGACCTGATCGCAGCCATGTGCGCCGACCCGGAACTGATGCCGGAGCCTGACGCGTTAAGCGGCGCCCTGCGCCAGCCGCTGCTGGAGGTGTTCCCGCCTGCACTGCTGGGCCGCCTGCTGGTGGTGCCGTATTACCCGCTGAGCGACGAGATGCTGGGGCAGATTGTGCGTCTTCAGCTCAGGCGCATTCAGCGTCGTCTGGAAGAGAATCACAACATTATTTCTGAATTTGACGACAGCGTGGTCGAACAGATTGTTCAGCGCTGTACCGAGGTTGAGTCGGGCGGGCGTATGGTGGATGCGATTCTGACCAATACGTTGCTGCCTCAGATGAGCCAGATTTTACTTACCGCCAGCCGCAGCGACCAGCAGTACCGACGTCTGCATGTCACCTGCGAGCAGGGCGAGTTCCACTGTCAGTTTGCCGCGTAATAATCATCAAGAGAACTGTAAAAGATGACGGATAATGATAACAATCGGACTGTCCCAAACGCGCTCCCGGTCGGGTACCGTTTCAATGAGTTTGAGATAAAAGAGGTGATTGGCGGCGGCGGATTCGGCATCGTCTATCGCGCCTGGGATCACCAGCTCGAACGCACTATCGCTATCAAAGAATTTATGCCTTCCTCCCTCGCCGTGCGCGGCGAGGATATGACGCTGGTGCTGCGCAGCGAGCGCTTCGGCAAAGCGTTTTCTGCCGGTCTGAACAGCTTCATCCAGGAAGCCCGCCTGCTGGCGCGCTTTAACCACCCGAACCTGCTGCACGTACTGCGTTTCTGGGTGCAAAACGACACGGCCTATATGGGGACGCTGTTTTACAGCGGTACCACGCTGTCGCGTCTGCGCGAAGAGAAACCGGAGCTGATTAACGAGGCGTGGATCCGCCGCATGCTGCCAATGCTCTTCGGCGCCATCAAAACGATCCACGACGAGGGTTATCTACACCGCGACATCTCGCTGGATAACATTCAGATTCAGGATAACGGCCTGCCGGTGCTGCTCGATTTCGGATCGGCGCGCCGCACCATCGGTAATCTCTCGGATGAGACGGAAACCATGCTGCGTCCGGGCTTCGCGCCTATCGAGCAGTATACCGACGACAATGAAAGCGAGCAGGGGCCGTGGACGGATATCTACGCGCTCGGCGCCGTATTGCGCACCCTTATCGTCGGCTCACCGCCACCGGTCAGCGTGGTGCGTTCGATTCAGGACACCTGCAAACCACTGGTGGAGCTGATGCCGCAGGGCTATTCCATTCCGCTGCTTCAGGCCATCGACAAGGCGCTGGCGCTGCATATGGAAGACCGTCCGCAATCCATTGAGGAGTTTGCGGCGCTGATCGAGATGCCCGTCGCCGGTATTGACGAGGTGTTGACCGCGAAGAAGACCGGCACGATGCTGGTGCCGGTGGAAAAGGAGGCATCTGCTTCCGCGCTGGACTGGCGACGTTACAAGCTTCCGGGGCTGGTGGCCGCGGGCGTGCTGGTTGGGGTGGTTGCCGGTGCGATGCTGTTCGGCGGCGGCAGTCAGGAAACGCCAGAGCAGACGGCGCAAACCCCTGCCGTGAGCCCTCCGGCTGAGACCTCATCCCAATCGGAAACCAGACCGGCAACGGCAGACGTGAGCGAGCCGGTAGCGCCACCTGCTACGGCGCAGCAGAGTGCGCCGCCTGTCGACGCCAGCCCGGTCGCGCTGGTCTACATCCGCATGCTTGATGGCGAGACGCTGAAGGTGAACGGCGAGTCTAAAGCGCTGCGTCCGGGGAATAACGGTTACGCATCGCTGAAATTGCCTGCGGGCGAGACCCGCATTGAACTGGAAGGCAATGGAAGAACGCGTACCCAGACGCTGGATATTGCGAAGCCAGGCACCTGGCTGGTGAATCCGTAAGCCTGCGGGTAACAGGACGGAGCGAATGTATAACATCAAGTTTGTCTATCTGTTCCACGAGAACGTCTCGCCAGCGCTGTTTGCGAAAATAATCCGCCCGTCCGTTGCCGGACAGTGGATTATGTCGGTTCCCGACCATTCGCTGCGCTCACTCTTCACGCGCTACGATCTGCTGCGCACGATCACCGGTGCGAATCCTTATCAGTCCGGGCGCGATACCCGTACGCTGGTCGCGCAGGATTTAGAGATGGGCAGAGTGGTTGCCATTGACGAAAGTTTTCGTGACTGGTCATCAGTAACGGAAATTTTTTATATCAACGCCAAAGGGCAACTCCAGGCTGCCTCGCTGGTCGGCCTGGGCTGGTATCCGGTGAGTACAATTGTTGACCGCTACGAAACTATGGTGAGAACGTACGGATCTCGCCCTGCGCCAACGGTACTGCCAAAACAGGTGGTGAAATCTAAAACGGCACAGGTGCCGGATGAACCTACTCCGGGCAAGGACGGTAAAACCTATGCCGGGCAGCTACAGAAGATGACCAAAGCAGAACGCTGGCAGGCGCGTAAAGATCTGATCGCGAAGGGGAGCAATAGCCTTTATCCGGATGCCCAGATCGCCGCGAAACGTCTGGCGGCGAATAATATCGCGGTGGAAAAAGCGAAGCTTGCGGAAAATATTTATAAGACCGTGAACCCGCTGGAAACCACACCGGGCGTGCCGGAGGGATGGACGGATATCAGTAATGACGATGCGCTGTTAGGAAAGTTCGGGCTGAACAAATCCATGCTCTTTGACGATGATACGTCCCCCAATTTTCTGGCGCGCGTCTATCAACCGAAGCCGGAAGTGTTTGGTGCAGATATGAACCCCACGCTGGTATTCAGGGGATCGCGCGAGCCTGGCTTCGCCTCTCTGTCTGAGAATGTCTCCTCTCTACTGACCAAAGGGGAACTGGCGCCGGTGGTAAACGGGGCTGACTGGTCGAATAACTTCTCACAGGGCATGGGTATGGCTTCAGATTATTATAAAAAGGCCGTGAGTATCGGTAAGGAGCTGGCAAGGTCAGGCCAGAATATTGATATTGCCGGTCATTCCCTTGGCGGTGGTCTCGCCTCTGCAACCTCTATGGGCAGCGGGAAAGCGGGGTGGACGTTTAACGCCGCCGGCCTCAATGCCGGAACCGTAGAAAAATACGGCGGTAAGATATTAGGCAGTACGGATAATATCCAGGCGTATCGGGTTGAAGGTGAACTGCTGACGAAGATTCAGGAAGTTAACCCCTGGGAAGATCTGAAAACGATGAAAGGGCATGTCCCTTCGTGGATCCTCAAAGAGGAAATCTCTGCGCTGAGCCCTAATGCTGCCGGAATACCCCATGACCTTCCCGGTGGAACCGGAAGTGCGCTGGACCGCCACGGGATTAATCAGGCGATTGATTGCATAGAGCAACAGAAGGATGAGGATATTTCGATAATCGGGAGTCGATTGTGAAAAAAGGGTTGATGGCTTTTGTCGCGTTATGTTTTTTATTCATGATTCAGGGGTGTAAGCAGGATATGGACCTTAATCCACAGGACTACTTCAGCGGTCAGCAGCTTGAACTGGCGAAAGCGATTGAAGAAGGCGATGTCGACGCGGTGAAGACGCTTGCACCAGACAGCGATCTTAATAAACCGGGAAAGCAGGATATGACCCTGCTTTTTTGGGCCATCGGCAACGCGATTAATGATAAAAAGACATCGCCCCATTTAAAGGTGATTACGTTGCTTGTTAAGGCTGGCGCAGATCCGCTCCAGCCTCGACCGCAGGGAAAAAGCAGTCCTGCCGAATTTGCCCTAAAGGGAGACAGTGCGGACTGGATCGACGCGATGCTGGACGGTGGCCTCTCACCCAACGTGAAAGATAAGGTTTTCCACGAACCCATCATCTTCCAGTCGCTAAAAGCGAAAAATACAGAGACGCTGGAAGCCATGCTCGATCGCGGTGCTGACGTCAACTCAACCAACTCACTGGGTAAAACGCTGGTGTTTGATGCGCTGGATAACCAGGCTTACGATCATGTCTTGTTGCTGCTCGATCGTGGAGCGGATCCGTCAATTAAGGCCAAAAATGGCTGGTCGATGAGCAATGCGCTCGCGGACGCGCTTAATGGACTCGAGCGAGGCAGTGAGCAATACGAGAAATTAAACGAAATAAAAGAGAAGCTCATCCAGAAGGGGGGCGAATGGCCACCCGCGCCGGTTAAGTGATTGCTCAACTGTCATGAACGCCAGAGATAAGGTTTTCGTTTTCTGGGGATGCATGGATGCCCTGGCCGTTGTCTTATATTGTGCCCAGTCCATGCGGCATGATAAGATCCCTTTTATTTCCGATATACACGCCTTCAGTACGGTTGTGAACACGCTGTCTGCTGGTGGGTATAGCGCTCTGGTTATTCTTTTCTTTATTCTCGATTTTTTGTTGTTGCTCTCTTTTATTGCCTCAGCATGGTGCTTCTTCGCCCGGAATTTATACGCGAGCAGACTGGCACTCTACCAGGAAATACTGCGTCTGGTTGGGTTTCGCTACTCAGTTTCCCTTTTTCCCCTGGTGTTAAGTTTCACGGGCGTGATGAATGTCTGGCTAAATGGATTTTTATTCATTTTGTCAGAGTTTCTGAAAATCTATTTCCTGTGGATTTATAAATATGAAGGGGAAAGGCCCCCGGTTAAAGAGTAAGACGGCCAATAACCAGAACATTCACGTTTAAAAAGCCTTGCGTTAAAAATATTCTCAGCATAAACCATTACGGAATAAAGATTATGCTCAACCGAATTACCGTTCAGCTCCCGGTTGAGGGGCTGCTTTTCTGGAAACTCTCCGGCCGCGAGGCGATGTCCGAGTCGTTCGCGCTGACGCTGACTCTGCTCGGCACGGATGCGCGCATTGACCGCAGCAGGCTGCTCGGTCAGCCGGTCACAGTGACCATCCCCACGCAGAGCCTGCTTACTCCCCGCTATATAAACGGCAAGGTGACGCGCGTGGCGGTGAGCGCCGTTGAGCTGACGGGCACCCGCTACGCGGTGTACCAGCTGACGGTGGAGCCGGACCTGTGGCCGATGAAGCGCGACCGCAACCTGCGTATCTTCCAGGGCCAGACGGTACCGCAGATTGTCAAAACCCTGCTGGGTGAGCATCAGGTTAACCTCGAAGACAAACTCACCGGCAGCTACCGGGTGTGGGACTACTGCGTGCAGTATCAGGAATCGAGCCTGGACTTCATCAGCCGCCTGATGGAGCTGGAGGGGATTGCGTACTACTTCAGCCACGAGGCGGACAAGCATACCCTGGTACTGACCGACGCCGCCACCCAGCACCAGCCGTTCAGCGGCTATGAGGTCATTCCTTACCATCAGACGCCGTCCGGCGGCAGTACGGACGAAGAGGGTATCAGCCAGTGGGCGCTGGAGGACAGCGTGACGCCGGGGATTTACAGCCTCGATGACTATGACTTCCGCAAGCCGAACGCGTGGCTGTTCCAGGCCCAGCAGAACCCGGCGTCACCGAAACCGGGCAGCATCGACGTGTACGACTGGCCGGGGCGCTTTGTGGAGACGGGCCATGCGGAATTCTACGCCCGCATTCGTCAGGAGCGCTGGCAGGTGGAGCATCAGCAGATTCAGGCGACGGCCACGGCGGCGGGCATTGCGCCGGGCCACATCTTTACCCTCACCAACGCGCCGTTCTTCAGCGATAACGGGGAGTATCTGGTCACGGCGGCGGGCTACCATTTCGAGGAGAACCGCTACGCGAGCGGTGAGGGGGAGACCATTCACCGCACCGATTTCAGCGTCATTCCGGCATCGGTGTCCTACCGTCCGGCGCAGAGCACGGCGTGGCCGCGCACCTACGGCCCGCAGACGGCGAAAGTGGTGGGGCCGCAGGGGGAGAGTATCTGGACGGACAAATATGGCCGCGTGAAGGTGAAGTTCCACTGGGACCGCCTGGCGAAGGGCGATGACACCAGCTCCTGCTGGGTGCGCGTGTCGAGCGCCTGGGCGGGCCAGGGCTACGGCGGGGTGCAAATCCCGCGCGTGGGCGATGAGGTGGTGGTGGACTTTATCAACGGCGACCCGGACCGTCCGATCATTACTGGTCGCGTGTACAACGACGCGAGCATGCCGCCGTGGGCGCTGCCGGCTGCTGCGACGCAGATGGGTTTTATGAGCCGCAGTAAGGATGGCCACAAAGATAATGCCAATGCCCTACGATTCGAGGATAAGGCTGGGCAAGAGCAGATCTGGATTCATGCTGAAAAAAACATGGACACCGAGATCGAGAACTGCGAGACACATGACGTAGGGGTAGACCGTAAAAAAATTATCGGCCGGGATGAGCACGTAACGGTTAAGCGTAACCGGGACGTGAACGTGGGGGCGAATTCAACCAGCAACACGGGTAATCAGCACAAATTCAATGTAGGTAAAAACCAAACCGTATTGACTATGGATAAAGAGGGAAATGCTCTGCTGGAAGCGACAACCTCGATTAAGTTAAAGGTGAATGATAACTACATTCTTATCACGCCATCGACAATTGAAATTATCGTTTCCGAAGGGACACTCAAGGCTGAGAGTATTACTGTGGCATCCTTCAAAGGGACGGAGTTGACGAAGTTAGGCGGCGGAATAAATGCCGAGATGAAAGCTAATGATACTCTTCATCTCAATGGTACAAACCTGACAGATATTAAAGGCGCTGTTGTTAAAATTAACAGCTAATATGTAGAAGGATTTTTGAACATGGGACAGCCTGCCGCCAGAGCGACCATAGATGTCAGCGCACATTCGGGGCCAATTCAGTCGGGAAGCCCGGACGTCATCATCGGTGGTTTTCCCGCCGCTCGAAAGGGTGATACGTTATCCTGCTCGACGCACGGCAGCGGTATTATTGTGGGGGGCTCCGGTACTGTCTTCGTTAACGGTATGCCACTTGCACGTCAAGGAGACAAGACGAAGTGTGATGTTAGCGGCTCACCGGCACCTGCCATACCGAAAGCAGCAGCACCTCAATATTGGGGGGGCACGCTGGCGAAAAATGCCGGCGAAGATGGGATGATGCACGGCGAACATTTTGATGCTCGTGTTCTGGGTGCGTACGCCAGCCTCGAAGATAAAAACCTCAACGGTGATTTTGATACCGCTTCAGCTGGTTTTGCGTTGGCGGATATTACAATTGGGAATATGAAAAGTAAGGATCTGCTACGGGCAGAAATGCGTAATAAACTCGCCGTCGCCAATGCGACGGGGTCTCTGTATGGTGGCGGCAACGATATTTATGGCTTGAATGCGAATGCCGCTGCGACAGGTGAGCAATACGGTGGTTCGGTTGCTGCGGGTAAAGAAGGAACGTTGTATGGTGGAGTATCAGGGGATATAACTATTGGTACAGCAGAAGCTAAAGCCGTATTAGAAGTTTATACCGGCAATGATGGGAAGTATGGTTTGACTGCTGACGCCGGTGCGGAAGCGAAAGGAGTGAAAGGCGAAGTTTCGGGTAACCTTGATATTCTGGGCATCGTTTCCGGAGAAGCAAAAATCGACGGTAGCTTTGGGTCTGCTGGTCTCGCGGGAGGTGGAAGCGCTTTCTGGGACACTAAAGATTATTCCGTTAACGTCAGGGTGACTGGTGGGGCTGCAGGGCTTGTAGGGCTTAAGGGTGATGCAAGTCTGAAAGTGGCATTTAAGCCTATACTGGATTTCTTTGACTATTTGTATGGCGAAGAGGATGAGCCAGCCGTCACCTCTGTTCCGACAGAAAGCGGGGATGGGACAATTATTACCGGGTGTGTTACTGTTTTGATAGGCGATTAAGGGATGTGAGAGGACAATGAAATAATGAAATGGGCTGGCTTAACGATTTTTATTTTAATCACTTTGATCTATATCTGGAATGGAAAAGATCTGTATACAAAAGAAGAATGGCGTGGCTTTGGAATAAAATTCATTTCAGTACTGATTGGTGCATTTGTATTGGTCATTGTTTTGGTTGGCTTTTCTAAGTTCATCCCGTTGCTTACCAGAGAAACTGCACGATCACTATCAGTAATAATACCAGCTTCCTTTATGGCAGTGCTTCTGTCGAAGTTTTTTGTCGTGATGTTGAATAATATTTTCGATATTATTATGCGATTCCACAAGCGCTATAACACTGCAGCAAACTATACAAAATTATTATCACTATCTGGTAAGTATGGGGCAAAATTACGCCTGGTAGTAAAGTGTCTAGCCTCGTTAGGCTGTATCTTAATGTTCTATGGTATCTGGTTTGGCAGCACTGTCTGAGTTGAAGAGGTTTTATGAACACTGGTAATAATTATGCTTTTCCCATCGTCTCAACCGCAAGCAATGAAGAGATTAAGGCGAACTACTGGAAATGCCTGTATACCTCTGCTGATAAAAAAATGCTTCAGTACTGGGTGATTTTGCCAAATCGTGTTAAGCCAGCTGAACTGACCCCGCAGCACCTTCCTGAGGTCGGCTTGACTAACTTGGGTCGCTATGCCACCGATGATGCGCAACCCTATATGGAAGTTTGGGCCGCTTATGAACGCTGTCAGTGGGAGATGAATCCCTCTGATTGGCTGTTTAATAAACTGGAACTGATGGGCGAGAAAGTGTTGAATCAGCGCTTAATTGCGCATCCTTCCGGTAGTGGCCTTTTTGCAGATGTGCTAACTCTCAAAACGCACTCGTCCGGCGACGAGGTCATTTCACGTTATACCGTACAGAAAGATTACAATCCGCAAGAAGGAGGCGGAAATTATTTCCTGATTAAAGCGGCCTGTGCCGCTCGCGACTACCCTGCGCTGGCGAATGATATTTACTTTACTGTAGTGAACTGGGATTTACTGCATCGTAGTAACTTGGTTCTGGCTGAACTGCTTAAGACCGTGAACCTCAGTGCTAAAAACAGCAGTGGATTTAAAGTACCGGAATCCTGGCAGGTGAATCCCCTTACAGAAACGCGCCTGGTGGTCGAGCACTCGTTTGATGGCATTAACTACGGTGTCATTAATCTTTGCTTTTTTTCGCAGGAGATGTTGTTTACCGCGCAGGATGTTTTTAGCGTTTCGATTAAACGGTTTCACGATCGAGAACCTGCCGTTACGCTTAAGACTGAAGCACTTGCTACTATTCCAAATGAGTTTAATCCATCCCTCGGAAAAACACTGTGGACATGCCGGGGGGAAATGTTCAGCGCAGAGGAAGAAATGCGCGCTGTTTACCAGTGCTATATTTTTAGCGTGGGCAAAGTCTGGTGCTATGCAGAACTGATTGGCAGACACCGTAACTATCATGATTACCACTTCGAGGCGAATAAACGCTGCCTCGAAATCATCCTGTCAACATTCCATATAGAAAATGTCTAATCTTTGACTCGATATTCAGGACAAATTCATGCGTACGCGTAGCTTTTCTTTTTTTAGATGATCGGTGACTTTGTCGGTTTCCCTGCCCTGTCAATATCATCTCCACCATAAACCGTCACTATCAGGAATCGAGCCTGGACTTCATCAGCCGTCTGATGGCGCTGGAGGCATTGCTATGCCGATATCCGTCAGGAGCGCAGGCAAGTAAGTCGGGCATCAGAAAATTCACACCACCACGGCGGCAGTGGTTACGCCAGAGCACGCTTTCAAAGATTCTTTCAAGTGAAAAGGATATATTTAAGTTGGATCATGAATAAAGAAAATTATACCGCGCTGGATTATATCAATGATGCTATTGATGAAATTAATAGTCGATTAGAGCAATATCCTCCATTTCTTTATATGTTATGGAGAAGAATCAGTAAGATTATATTAAATCTATTCTTATTGGTGTTGAAAAATATAAAAGTAAATTACACACATTGAATCTCGGAGTGCGTGCGTCCAAAGAGTTTGATACTACTGATGACGAAATTTCTCAGCATTGTCCAATGCTAGGTATATAGCTTCGCAAATGGGACAAGGATTTAAGATTATTCTTCCTCATGAGCAAGGCGTAGAATACTTAAAAAGGCAAAAAAGATATCGCAAGTGATGCGCAGTCTTTGATTACAATCTCCCTTCTTCAAATTAATCAAAGATTTTTTGGTATGAGAAAAGATGAATAATGGTCTGTCATATGACCCCCCCTGTTGCTCTATTTAAAGGGTGTGTGATGCAAGATCTTCACAGTAAAGACTCAGTAATCAATCATTATGCCGATCGTTATCAATGTTATATGCCAATTGATGTCCGTAATGGATTAAGAAGCAATAGTATAGATGCGTCGAATTCATCTCTCCCATGGGATGTAACATTACCTTTAGTCACGACTGAAGATGTTTCACGTGATAAAGCGCTTGGGGCGTTTGTGGGATTGGCTGTTGGGGACGCCGTCGGCACCACTCTTGAGTTTAAGAAAAGAGACAGTGAACATGTAGCAGATATGATTGGTGGGGGACCTTTTCAATTAAAACCTGGTGAATGGACAGATGATACGTCCATGGCATTATGTCTGGCAGAGACTTATCTTTCAGAAAACAGAATGCACACCGATGTGCTTAGAAAATATCTCCTGAAATGGTATCTTGACGGAGAGAATAGCAGTAATGGTCGGTGCTTCGATATCGGCAATACGACGCGGTTCGCGCTTGAACAGTATATGCGTGTCGGACCTTCCTGGTATGGTAATACAGAGAAACACACTGCTGGTAATGCTGGGGTTATTCGTCAAGCACCGGTATCTATCTTTCGTCGAAAATCACTGCGTGCGATTTACTTCGAATCACAGGCTCAGAGTCGAGCAACGCATGGCGCGGTAGAATCAATTAACGCATGCCAATTTCTCGGATTGGTATTGCACTATTTAATCAACGGTTATCAAAAAGAAGAAGCTTTTTCGCCTCATGTTTTCCCACTGTGCGCGCGTGTAATGATCATAAACGCGGGTGAGTATAAGCAAAAAACTCGCGACCAGATTCGTTCAAGTGGTTATGTTATCGATACGCTTGAGGCTGCGATGTGGTCCGTATGGAATACGGATAATTTCCGTGATGCCATTCTGCTGGCAGCCAACCTTGCCGATGATGCTGACAGCGTTGCGGCGACGGCGGGACAAATAGCGGGGGCGTTGTATGGTTATTCCGCTATCCCGCAGGACTGGAAAGATAAACTCGTACAACACGAACGTATTGCCACAATGGCGGGTAAACTATTCGATAGAGCACCTGAGGATAATTTTTTATAGTTAGAATTACCAAGGGTAAGCGAGGGCATATGATGACTTGCGATCAGGTATGGAATTTTTAGTTAACTGAATCTACTGCAATGAATGAAATGACAATGTTTGGTTACGTTGATAGAGCATTAACTTTAGCACAGAAAAGATATGCAGACGTCAAGAATCGTGATCCCCAATCCCCGCTTTTGCAAATGTACGACTCTATTGTACAACAATTATTATTTCTACGGGATTTAATCGAAGGCAAGGAAAAGGATAGAGCGAAATTATGGGATATGACGTTCGGTATGTATGCAGGGAAGGAGTTTGATCATTCTGATGAGTTGTTTTTTGAAAGGTTGTCAGATGCCTGGTTTATTGTGGATCAAATCCGCCGAGGGTTAAAGGTTAGGCTGCCGCATGAGGTCGATACCAACTATAATAAAAAGAAACAAAACCTCATGAAGAAATTCCCTGATGAATTTTAGTATTTCATATGAATAATATTTTTTATTATGGGTGAAAGGTGATTGACTTACATGCTGATTTAAATGCCTTGTTAAAATATGTTGATAGATATCGTAAATACTTACCCATTAGCAGACCTTCAGTCCAGCGAAGGATGCAGTATACGTATGATAATAAGCCATTAGAGTCATCCTCAAATAGTGATGTACAAAAACAATGGGATTTACCACCACCATGTAATATCTCACTAGCGCAATCACGGGATCGTGCGGTAGGTACGCTTATTGGTCTTGCTGTTGGAGATGCTGTAGGTACGACGCTCGAATTTTTGCCTCGTGACAGAGCATACGTCAAAGATATGACAGGAGGTGGGCCATTTCAACTTCGTGCAGGCGAATGGACGGATGATACATCCATGGCATTATGTCTTGCGGAAACGCTTCTTGAGAAAGGCGATGCTGATACTATATGTTTCAGGAATAAGCTTCTGGAATGGTATCAGCATGGTTATAACAGTTCAAATGGCGTCTGTTTTGATATAGGTAATACAACGCGATTTGCTTTAGAGCAATATTTAACAATTGGCCCAGGATGGAGCGGCAATACTGCTCCAGAAACTGCGGGTAATGCTTCCATTATCAGACAAGCCCCTGTCTCTATTTTTTTTAGAAAGTCATTAAGCAAAGCGTTTTATGAAGCTAAAAAACAATGTATCGCAACACACGGTGCCGCGGAAGCAATCAATAGCACGCAGTATTTAAGTTATTTGCTTGTGCATATGATTAACGGTAGCAATAAAGATTTTGTTTTTTCTCCGCACGTTATGCCGCTTCAGCCACGCGTAATGATTATCAACGCGGGTGAATATAAGCAAAAAACTCGCGATCAGATTCGTTCAAGTGGTTATGTTATCGATACGCTTGAAGCCGCGATGTGGTCCGTATGGAATACGGATAATTTCCGTGATGCCATTCTGCTGGCAGCCAACCTTGCCGATGATGCTGACAGCGTTGCGGCGACGGCGGGACAAATAGCTGGAGCATTATATGGTTATTCCGGTATTCCGCAGGAGTGGAAAAACAATCTTGTACAACATGAACGTATCGCCAAAATGGCTGGTGAATTGTTCGATAGAGCCCCCGAAGACACTTTCTTATAACTGTTTATCTCAATGAAACTACAGGAAAAGTAGTTTTATTTTGTGGCAAGCGAAGTCAATCTTACAGCTACTCATTATCACATCAACGGCGTTTCCGCTTTGCATACTGAGATGAGTTAACTTCTGGCACTGAGATTCGTCCATAGTGGAATAAAGATTATGCTCAACCGAATTACCGTCCAGCTCCCGGTTGAGGGGCTGCTCTTCTGGAAACTCTCCGGCCGCGAGGCGATGTCCGAGTCGTTCGCGCTGACGCTGACCGTGCTCGGCACAGACGCGCGCATTGACCGCAGCAGGCTGCTCGGTCAGCCGGTCACGGTGACCATCCCCACGCAGAGCCTGCTTACTCCCCGCTTTATCAACGGCAAGGTGACGCGCGTGGCGGTGAGCGCCGTTGAGCTGACGGGCACCCGCTACGCGGTGTACCAGCTGACGGTGGAGCCGGACCTGTGGCCAATGAAGCGCGACCGCAACCTGCGTATCTTCCAGGGCCAGACGGTGCCGCAGATTGTCAAAACCCTGCTGGGTGAGCATCAGGTCAACGTTGAGGACAAACTCACCGGCAGCTACCGGGTGTGGGACTACTGCGTGCAGTATCAGGAATCGAGCCTGGACTTCATCAGCCGCCTGATGGAGCTGGAGGGGATTGCGTACTACTTCAGCCACGAGGCGGACAAGCATACCCTGGTACTGACCGACGCCGCCACCCAGCACCAGCCGTTCAGCGGCTATGAGGTCATTCCTTACCATCAGACGCCGTCCGGCGGCAGTACGGACGAAGAGGGTATCAGCCAGTGGGCGCTGGAGGACAGCGTGACGCCGGGGATTTACAGCCTCGATGACTATGACTTCCGCAAGCCGAACGCGTGGCTTTTCCAGGCGCAGCAGAACCCGGCGTCACCGAAACCGGGCAGCATCGACGTGTACGACTGGCCGGGTCGCTTTGTGGAGACAGGGCATGCGGAGTTCTACGCCCGCATTCGTCAGGAGCGCTGGCAGGTGGAGCATCAGCAGATTCAGGCGACGGCCACGGCGGCGGGCATTGCGCCGGGCCACATTTTTACCCTCACCAACGCGCCGTTCTTCAGCGATAACGGCGAGTATCTGGTGACGGCGGCGGGCTACCATTTCGAGGAGAACCGCTACGCGAGCGGTGAGGGGGAGACCATTCACCGCACCGATTTCACCGTTATCCCGGCGTCGGTGTCCTACCGTCCGGCACAGTCCACGGCGTGGCCGCGGACCTACGGCCCGCAGACGGCGAAAGTGGTGGGGCCGCAGGGGGAGAGTATCTGGACGGACAAATACGGTCGCGTGAAGGTGAAGTTCCACTGGGACCGTCTGGCGAAGGGCGATGACACCAGCTCCTGCTGGGTGCGTGTGTCGAGCGCGTGGGCGGGCCAGGGCTACGGCGGGGTGCAAATCCCGCGCGTCGGCGATGAGGTGGTGGTGGACTTTATCAACGGCGACCCGGACCGTCCGATCATTACTGGTCGCGTGTACAACGACGCGAGCATGCCGCCGTGGGCGCTGCCGGCTGCGGCGACGCAGATGGGCTTTATGAGCCGGACAAAAGACGGTTCCGTGGACAACGCCAACGCCCTGCGCTTTGAGGACAAGGCGGGCGCAGAGCAGGTGTGGATCCAGGCCGAGCGCAACATGGACACCAGCGTTAAAAATGATGAAACGCACACCGTTGGCGGCGCGCGCAGCCATTACGTGAAGAAAAATGAGCTGCATCGCGTGGAGGCTAATCAGATCCAGGCCGTGAAAGGCGGAACCGAGATCCTTACGGGTAAAGGCAAGCTGGATGCAGCGGTGGAGCAGTACGTCATTGCTTCCGGGACGAAGCTGCGGCTGGTCTCGGGCGAGAGTGCTATTGAGCTTAACGCTAACGGCAAAATTAACCTGATCGGCAAAGAGTTTAACTTCTTTGTGGAAGGGGATGGGTATATCACCACAGGCGGTAAGCTGCATCTGAATACGTCGGGCACCAAGCCGGGCACAACGGCGCCGGGATCGGGGCATAAAGGGGATATTGATGCGGCGGTGCAGGAGAAGTTTTCTCCGAATAAAAGTGCTAAGAATCCGGCTCCCGCAGCTTCAGCGCCAGCAGCAACCAGACCAAAACCAACAACAAAATTTGCATCAGCGCCACCATTAAAAGGGAGTTACGTCTATCAAAATAATTCCTACAACTCTGATGTGATGCCCTTCAGTGAAGATGTAGTTAAGGAAATCAATAAGTCACCAACGCTTCAGACACAATTAAAAGATCTAAAAGATAAAGGGTGGGCTATTCAGCCGGGAGCAGCAGGAGGGGGGAGTTACGCTGATACGAATAACAAATTGATTGTCATGGACCCTGAACACATGGAAGATACAGCCACAACGGTGCAAACTCTGGCACATGAGGCAGGGCATGCAACTTATCCTGTTGCGGTAGATTCTTCGAGTAAGGAAAGCTTCATCAACAGCCAGCTTATGGATGAAGGTGGAGCAACGCTGAATAACATTAAAATACAACGCGAGATCCTTGCAAACGGCGGTATTGATATTGATATAGCGGGAAGTGCCGAAAACCTAAAAGCATATAATTCTGCCTATGATAAAATGGTAAGTGGTGAGTTATCTCGCATTGATGCAGCCAAAGCAATAGGAAAAGTGTATGGTAAAGGCGAAATAGCCTCAGGGACTAATCTAAATTATAATGATTACTATGGAGGATTCTATGGAAAGTAGGATGATTAAAGCTACATTCCTCATTGTTCTTCCACTATTTTCAATATTTACCTATGCAGGGCATAATAAAATGAATCAAGATTCGTTGTGGCAAATGATTAAAGAAATGAAATCAGTGTGGGGTAAACAAGTTGAGGATGTCAGTAAACTGTTTAACCAACCGCTGATTAATAATACACAGGAGAAAGAAGACCGTTATACTTCAGCTCCCTTTACGTTAACTGATGGCACACGGATCAGTAATGTGGATGTTCGTTTATGGGGAAATGGTGATAACAGCGTATCTTTGGTTTCTTTCGTAGTTAATCAACCATGTATTACTCTTGATCAAGTCAAATCTCATTTTCCGGATCTGAAATTGTCTAATATCCCTCGCGGAAACACGCCGGGACAATCAGTTGGATATCGCACCCCTACCGATGAACGCGGGCTGGCATGGGCATTTAGCTTTCCAGTTCTGAATCAGGAATGCCTGGGCAGGGTAGTTATGTCACGCTACGAACAATAAGTTGCGAGGCAATTTTACGGGCTGTGAAAGAAGATAATTATCAAACGGCTAATAATATCGCTGCCCCTAAAGTTTTTGCGGAAAAAAAGAAAGTGCTAACGTTCTAATGATCATATTTCTCTGAGTCGCTAAGCAGTAATTAATATTGGCGGTATAAATTTTAGCGCTTTTAATTTTATTTTTCTAATAAATCATCCCGAGTTCACTTATGAAATACACCCTCCAGGAAGGTTCCTTTACCCTTTTTCCTGCCGCCTGGCAGGACAACAGCATGAACATCATTCGCGATGACGAAAGCGGGCTGTCCGTGGTAGTCAGCCGCGGCGTCATCCCGGATGGTAGCGATTACGAACAAGAGTTCCACCTTCAGTGGGAAGTCCTGCGCCCTCAGATGGGGGAGATCGCCCAGAGCGAATTTCAGCACGTAAAAGCCGGGCCAGACGGAAACATTAGCGGACTGGAAGTTGAGACCACCTTTGACCGTAACGGCCAGCGCCTGTGGCAAAAACAGCTGGCCGTGCAGACGCCGGGCAAACCGGTACTGATGATTTTTACCCTCTCGGCCTTAAAAGCCTTTACGGAAGAGGACGAGGCGCGCTGGAGCGCACTGAAGCAGAGTCTGACGCTAAACGACAACCGGAATGTGTAAGGCATGAGCGATAACAACGCGGCCCGTAAGGGCGACGAGATTATTCACTCCAGCATTTTTGCTGATATTACCAGCATTGTGGCGGAAGGCGCTGCCTATGCGGTGATTGGCGCGGCGGTGGGCGCGGCAGCGACCGTCGCGGCCCCACTGCTGGGAGCCGGGGCCGCAGCGGCAGGCGTGGCGGCA
This sequence comes from Enterobacter cloacae complex sp. IR5402, assembly GCF_049238125.1. NCBI lineage: Bacteria > Pseudomonadati > Pseudomonadota > Gammaproteobacteria > Enterobacterales > Enterobacteriaceae > Enterobacter > Enterobacter cloacae complex sp. IR5402. The sequence goes on along the minus strand of NZ_JBMKHO010000001.1, from coordinate 566,738 downwards.
ATTGGATCCAGCTGTCTGTTGAGCGGCATTATTGGTGGGGTTCTGGCGAACGTCGCGGGGATCACCGACGATATCAGCAATGCTGCTGAAGGGCTGGGCAACGCGCTTTTTCCGCCGTCGCCTGCGGGTAAGATCACCACCGGTTCGAGCAATGTTCTGACAAATAAACTTCCCGCTGCACGCGCAGCCGGGACGTTAACGCCTGCCGATACCCCGTCTCCTGAGCCGCAGTCGCCGGGCAGCTTTGCCGACTACGCGGGTATGCTGCTCTCCGCTGCCGGACAGTTCGGCAGCGAGATGTGGCAGCCGAGCGTCGCCTCTGCTGCCGCGGGAACCTCGCCGCTGGAAGAAGACAAGGTGGCTTGCGAAAAGCACTCCGGGCCGCAGTATCTGGCGGAAGGCTCTAAAAGCGTCTTTATCAACGGACAACCCGCGGTACGCGCGAAAGATCGCACCACCTGCGAAGGCACCGTTTCCGACGACGTCTCCCCGAACGTGATCATCGGCGGCGACACCCTCACGGTCCGCGATATCAAAAGCGGTAAAACGCCGGGTCTGGCGTTGGGGATGATTGCGCTCTCCCTGCTGCGCGGGCGTCCGGGCAAGATCCTGAAAAACATGCCCTGCGCGCTGGCTGCTGCCGGTGGCGGGATGCTGGCTGATATGGCCGTCAACGCCGTGTTCGGCTCCTCGCACCCGGTTCACGCTGCTACCGGCGTGAAGGTGCTGAATGACGACGACGAACTCGATTTCTCGCTGCCGGGGCGCTTTCCGCTGCGCTGGCAGCGCAGCTACAACAGCCTGACCACCCGCGAAGGGCTTTTCGGTCTGGGCTGGGCTACCACCTTTGACAGCTATCTGACGCTGGAAGAAAACAATGCCACCTGGTTCGATGAAACCGGGCGCGAGCTGAGCTTTGAACTGCCGCCGGTCGACCGCGCGTTTTACAGCATTAGTGAAGGCATCATTATCCGCCGCAATGAGAGCGGCGACGTGGCGATAGCCGACGATGACGGCGCGGTGTGGCGTCTGTATAAACCGACCCGCGCTAACCCAGCCATCATGCGCCTGGCCTCCCTCAGCGACGAATACGGCAACGCGTTGCTGACGGAATGGGACGAGCACGGGCGGCTGGTCGGACTGCACGATGAGCCGCGGGCGATCGATGTCACCCTGCGCTATGACGATGAACGTTTCCCGCAGCGCGTTACCTCGGCGAGCCATTTTGACGGCAACCAGACATGGCCGCTGATGCAGTGGGGGTATGACGCGCGCGGCCAGCTGGCCAGCGCAACGGATGCCTCCGGCGTGGTTACCCGTGAATACCGTTATAACGATGATGGCCTGATGGTCTGGCACCGTCTGCCGGGCGGGCTGGAGAGCGAATACCGCTGGCAAAAATTCGACCACTGGCGCGTGGTGGAAAACCGCACCAGCACCGGCGACGGCTGTCGCTTTACCTATGATCTAGCCGCCGGGCTGACGACCGTCGAACACTACGACGGTCAGACGCGAAAGCATTACTGGAACGCGCAAAACCTGATTGTTCGCTACGTTGACGAGCGCGGTGAGAACTGGCGCTACGAGTGGGATGACAACGAACTCCTCACGCGTCGCATCGATCCGCTGGGTAATGCCGTTACTTTCGTCTATGACGAGATGGGCAACCGGGTGCAGGAGATCGACGCCGATGGCAATACCCGCACCACCACCTGGCTGGAGCACCGTGCGCTTCCGGCGTCCATCATCGAAGCCGACGGTAGCGCCACCCGGTTCCTGTATGACGAACATCACGGGCTGAAACGCGTGGTGGATCCGATGGGGCAGACCACGCTGCTGCGTCGGGACGAGTTTGGTCAGGTTGTGGAAGAAGTCGATGCCGCCGGGAACAGCCGCTACCAGGAGTACAACGAAGCCGGGCAGATGGTGCGTGTGACGGACTGTTCGGGCCGTGTGACACAATGCCGTTATCATCCGCTAGGCTGGCTGGTGGCTGAGATAAGCGCCGACGGCGAAGAGACGCGTTACCGCTACGACGCCGCGGGGCGTCCGGTGCAGCTCGACCGACCAGAAGGCTGGACCGAGTCGCTCAAATGGAACGAACGTGGCCTGCCGGTGAAGCATGCGGGCGCCGACGGGAAAGAGAGCGAGTTCAGATACGACGAGGCAGGGCGCTTAACCGCCACCCGTAATACGCAGGGTGAAGAGGTGCGCCGCCGCTGGGACAGCCGCGGGCGTCTGATTGCCCTGGAAAACGAAAACGGCGAAGCGTATCAGTTCCGCTGGGGCGCGGACTCGCTGCTGCTGGAAGAGGTGGGACTCGATGGCGAGGCCTCGCAGTATCGCTACGATGCCTGCGGGCGTACGATAGCGCGCACCTTTGCCGCCGGACATCCGGAGGCCATTACCCATTCCTTCGCCTGGAGCGCGAGCGGCCAGCTGGTCGCCCGCACCACGCCGGAGGGGCAGACCCGCTACCACTACACCCCGTCCGGCCTTCTGAGCCGGATTGGGCTGCATCCCGCGCTTTCAGCCGATGCCTGGAGTGCCGAGGCCGAGCAGGAGCTTGTGTTTGAGTATGACGCGCTCGGGCGCGTCACGCGCGAAGCTGGCGAGCACGGTGAGCTGGCGTGGGAGTATGACGCGCTGGGCAACCGCACCTCCGTCACGCTGCCCGATGGCCGCGAGCTGAAGCAGTTCTACTACGGCAGCGGGCATCTGCTCAGCATCGCGCTTGATAAGCTCTCGGTCTCCGACTTTACCCGCGACGAACTTCACCGTGAAACCAGCCGTACGCAGGGGCTGCTAACCACACGCAGCGAATATGACCGTCTCGGTCGACTGCATCGCCGGGACGTTTTTACCGGCAATGCCCAGCGCCCGTCGCCGCGCCGCTGGTCCCGCCGCTGGGATTACGACTATCGCAATAACCTGGTGCGGGAAGAGCGGGACGATAACCCGTTCAGCTGGTACCGCTGGCAGTACGACAGCGCCGGACGTCTGCTGGTTCAGGACGGCACGCTGCCCGGCCAGGAGCAGTGGCGCTGGGATGCTGCCGGTAACCCGCTCGAAGGATCTGCTGAGAAGGTCACGCACAACCGTCTGACGCACCTCAACGGCATTCGCTGGCGCTATGACATCCACGGCCGCACCGTGGAGAAGGATAACGGCCAGACCCGCTGGCACTACCGCTACGACGGCGAGCACCGCCTGACGGAGGTCATCAGCCAGCCGCGGGACCGCAACAGGCCGCAGACGCAGGTCAGCTTCCGCTATGACCCGCTCGGGCGACGCATCAGCAAAACGCGCCGCCAGATGCTGGGCGGACAGCCAACCGGCAAGCCGGTCACTACCCGGTTTGTCTGGGAAGGGTTCCGGCTGTTGCAGGAGGTGCACGGGGATGTGCCGCTGACCTACGTCTACAGCGATCAGGACAGCTACGATCCGCTGGCACGTATTGACGGCGTTGATGCCCCGGAAATCTTCTGGTTCCACTGCCAGCCCAACGGCACACCGGAGCGGATGACGGATAGCGAAGGGCAGGTGCGCTGGGAAGGGGTGAACAGTGCCTGGGGCAAACTGCTGCGGGAAAGCGAGACGCAGGTATCAGGATATTCCCAGAACCTGCGTATGCAGGGGCAATACCTGGACCGCGAGACAGGGCTGCACTACAATCTGTTCCGGTATTACGACCCGGACTGCGGACGATTTACGCAGCAGGACCCGATAGGGCTGGCGGGAGGGATTAACCTTTACCAGTATGCACCGAATGCGCTGGGGTGGGTGGATCCGTGGGGGTTAAAATGTGGTTTTTCTCAAAAAGATCGTATAACACAAAGATGGGTGGATAGATTAACAGGGAAAAAACCCGCTGATGTTCATAATATTTTGACATCCAAAGGTTGGACGAGAACATATCCACAAGCAAATAAACCAGGAGCTATCCAACATATTCAATATGTCAAAACAACAAAATCAGGTACTACGTACAAATTAGATTATCATCCCGGAGGGACTCCAACTCAACCTAATATTCATGGTAATGATTACTGGAAAGTTTATCGCGAAGTTGATGGTGCTGATGTAGTATATGGGAGAATTGGTCATGGAGAGTTTAAAAATTATGATTTAATAACCGATTCACCTGTTTATGTTGACGGAGTTTTACTTAATGGGGGGGTATAAAATGATTGATTTTAATGCTGATATTTTATCAGGAAGAGCACTAGGTAACGTTTTTTTGGGGGATAATATCAGTAAGTACATAAGCGAGTTATATGCTGGCTATAAGGTAACTTACTTTGATTATTTCTTGCCTGATGATAATAAAAGGCTTGCATATATTGTAGATGACACAATGACAATCGCTACCCTTGAAGATGGAACGATCATTTCTATTGGTTGTAACGTAAACTATAAGGGGAGGTATAATAAAATATTACAAACAGGTCAAACGATGGGGGAAATAATAGGGTTGACTTACAAACAGCGTATATTTAATGGCTGTATTATTATAAATGACGACTTTGGTTTTTCATTCGAGTTGCCAGCGCCATATGATGAAATTGCAGATAGCATTGCACATGTTCCACTAGATCTTGTTCTTAATGAAATCCGTGTTGCTGATTACTCTGATTGGAACCCACAAAAAATAAAACGCTGAAGTGTGGGTTAGGGTTGATCCCTCGGATTATTTACTTTACCTAAAACCCTAGGTAAGCATTTTCTGGAGTCATGACATCCACTGTCGTAAGTAAAATACCCAGCGCCCGTCGCAGCGCCGCTGGGATTACTACTACCGCAATAACTTGGTGCGCGAAGAGCGGGACGATAACCCGTTCAAATGGTACCGCTGGCAGTACGACAGACAGTGCCGAGCGTCTCCTGGTTCAGGACGGCACGCTGGCCGGAGAGGAGCAGGGGGTCTGGGATGCAGCCGCTAACCCGCTCGAAGGTTCTGTTGAGAACATTACGCACAACCGCCTGGCGCAGCTGAATGATATTCGCTGGCGTTATAATACCCATGCTTGCACTGTAGAGAAGGATAACGGCCAAACCCGAGGAACCGCAAAAAACCGCAGACGCAGGTCAGCTTCCGCTACGATCCGCTCGGTCGCCGCATCAGTAAAACGCGACGCCAGAAGCTGGGCGGACAGCCAACCGGCAAGCCATCACCACCCGGTGTGTCTGGGAATGACTGCCTACTGGGGGAAGCGCACGGGGATGTGCTGTTCACCTACGTCGACGAAAGTGGTCAGGACAACTACGATTTGCTGGCGCGTGTAGATAGTGTTGATGCTTCATATATCTTCTGGGTCCATTGCCAATCCAACGGCACGGCACAACTTATAACTGATATCTAAAAGCAGTAATTTTGGTGCAGGTTCGAGTATTGGTAATGTTTTTCCATAACAATCATATGGAACAAGAATAAAAGTCTAGGGAATATAATGAGTGATAAGATCATGCAAACAGTAGATCTGCTAATTTCACATAGTCAAATATTGTTACGATCCAGAGACTATGACGAAAAGCTGAGTCAGTGGGGAAAAGGTAATGTTTCTCAAGGCGCTGTTTTACACAAGGATTATGTTGTATTCGATCCATTACCAGAGGACGCATTTGGAGCAAACGTCAATATCAAAATAGATAATGCTTTTAAATTAGATCAAAATGCACAACGCTGCATTGTTGTTCCATTTTTTATTACGGATAAAAATAAGATCCAGATCGCATCTGCGACAGAGAAATTTGATGTAAGCATTAACGTAACCGGCAAGATTTATTCGCTCTTTTATGAGGTTTGTGAGGGGGACGAGATTTATTATAATTTTACTCTTGTGCCTGAAAAAGAAGCAATCCCTGCTAAGTTTTTATTAGACGACCCTTGGGGAGGGAAAAAATACAATCCTCTAAAAGAGGGTTTTTTTTAAAGTTAATAATAACTAAATCGAATGAAAAAAAATCATACGTTAAACAAGAAGTTCACCACATGAACCTCGTTAACGAAGTAATCTTTCCCTTCCGTACGCATCTTGCCTGCTTCTTTCGCGCCTTGCTCACCCTTGCAGGTGATAAAGTCTTAAAACGCGATAGTCTGCGCACGAATGAAGCCCTTCTCAAAGTCGGTGTGGATCTTACCGGCCGCGTGAGGCGCAGTCGCACCGACAGGGATGATTCACGCGTTCACTTCTTTCACGCCCGCGGTGAAGTAGGTTTGCAGGCTGAGCAGCTCATAGCCCGCGCGGATCACGCGGTTCAGCCCCCGCTCGGCCATGAACTCTTTATGGTCGCCGTCGATGATTTCAGCGATATCGGATTCAACCGCGGCGTAAACCGCTACCTCTACAGAACCTTTACCGCTTGAAGACTCTGCTGAGAAGGTCACGCACAACCGTCTGACGCAGCTGAACGTCATTCGCTGGCACTACTGTTATGACGGTGAACATCACCTGACGGAGGTCATCAGCCAGCTGCGGGACCGTAACAGGCCGCGGACGCAGGTCAGCTTCCGTTACCCTCATACATTGTGACATTCCCAACAGTCAATCAATATAGAGGTGATCCTTTGGGTTATCATCAAGCGTTACAGGTAAAATTAGATGTAACTGGCTTAGATGTAATTGAACCCCGGAAAAATACATTTTTGATCTTAAACACAAAAGATCTCGTTGTCTCTAAAAGAATTGTTAAAAGTGGGAGGAGTTGTGGTTGAGGTGAAAATATATTATAAAGGAAGTGTTTATTTTATTGCAGGTGAAGGGACTATTCTCAATGAGTTCATAGGAGAAGTAGCCACGCGACAAATAAATATTATAGATGGAAATTATTATGCTTCTTCCTCTTTGCTAGATAAAAAAGAAAAAGTTGGCTTCCTGCTGTATGATGGTAAGAAAAGCGACCTGAACTTAAGTGACGCCGAAGAAATTTCAAATGAGGAATTTGAAGTTTTCTGGCAAACATCAACGGGTTCATTGCAAGAAAAAAAGCGAATAAAATACTTGTCTGGAGATGCTGTGGAACCTTTGAAAAAATCCACAGTTATTGCTCATATTGTGAATAATAAAGGGAAGTGGGGTAAAGGTTTTGTTCTGTCCCTTTCAAATAAATATCCTGCGGCAAAAAAAAGCTATCTTAGTTGCTTCAAAGAAAATAACTTCCCAGAATTAGGGGTGGTTGATTTTGTTATGGTTGATGCTCAGGAGAAGATATTTATTGCGAATATGTATGCGCAGGATGGTATAAAGAAAAATATCAACGACAAAAAACAATACGTATGTTATGACTCTCTGAAAGTTTGTCTTGAAAAATTATCTGACTTTGCTTTAGTTAATCGCCTTTCTATACAAATGCCAAGGATAGGAGCTGGCCTCGGTGGTGGTGATTGGAATGTTATAGAGTCCTTAATACTAAAAAATATTTGCTATAAAATGATTGATTGCAATGTAATAACTTTATAATTTTAAATAAAATTTAACCATAGATTATGGTGTTTTTGGCGGTTTCTTAGGCAAAGTTTTTTATTTAAAAGGACAAGATCTTAAGTATTATAATATCTATAACAATATACTATTGATCAAGGGAACGAGTTTCACGACAACCAAAAATACGCCGAGGCTTTAGAGCAAAACCAAAAAGCCTGGCAAGCGCTTCCTGAGCCAAAGCTCGAATGGGAACTCGCCAACTGGATCGCTGCCTGCATGTACAGCGCATGTTTTGATCTTGCGGATTATGCTGAGGAAAACAAATGGGGAAAAACGACATTACGGACACGTGGATCGGATATAGACACTGCACCCTTAATCGATCTCGGCATGGTCTGTTATGAGTTAAATCAATTCGAGGAAGCGTATAAATATTTTAACGATGCTTATAACTACAGCAAAGAGCGTGCGTTTCAGGATAGACCTAAAAAATATCTAGAGTTCTATCTGCGCAAAAGGGATAAGTTCGTTACGCTATAAAAAAATCAAACATTACGCGTGGATCCGACAACGCCAGGTAGGTCGTGTGAATTACCATCAATATGGGCAGAATGGCTTGAAGAAGTAGCGATTCCAGGCTCCGGGAATGTAAGATAGGTTACTATATGAATATCAATAAAGATGACGAACTCCTTGTGATAGTTAAGTATGAAGGAAGATTTTATTGGTTCGTTGCGTTCAAGGAAATGTGGGTCTTAGACAGAGTAAAATGGGTAGAGGATTTTGTGAAAAGTGGGGTGGAAATAAACCTACAGAATACCCATAAGGAAAGATATGACATACCAGTTGTAAATGAAGAAAACGCGCAGATATTCATTGAAGGTTTAATTAACGATGGTTATTCATACGATAAGGATGACATTGCTGAGGAGTTTTATAAAAGGCTTTCGCAAAAAACAATTTGGTGGGATATATATGAACTTATGCCGGATTTATTTATAGACTTTGATAATAAAAGATTATATTCGGAATATGTTGAGAGTATGCATTATCAAGAATATGTTCCTGATGGTTGGCAAGGTGAACTTGTTGATTTTTGCAGCAATGGATCGTTACCTCAAGATGAAATGTTCTGGATAAAAAATGAAACTGATCATAGAAGCGTTTTGATCGCTAAAGGATAAAATATATTTTCGGCAAACCATTTTTAGACAATGCAATGGTCGATTCAACACGCCAATTTGTGTTTGTGTTAAGCGAGACAAAGCCGTTACCAATCGTTTTGACCATCTTCAACGCTCAGGGTGAAAAACTATTTTGGTCTGCATCTCCTGAAAGTGCTATTTTCTATTACTTAACATTAAACCAGTCAAAGGAAGTGGTTGTTGTATGTAATTTTACAGTAATACAAAATGGCTGGCATAATTGGTTTTATTCTTGGGATATGAAGCGTAACGCGTTGTCTAGATCAGGACCTTCGTACTAAATTCACATTTAACATTAAAATTACAGCGACAAGAGTGCCTGAAACTGGCGTACGCAAAGGGGGTATACCTGCTAAAGGTGAGAGACTTGCCTGACCAGCAGAGCGTTTACACCAGCACCCTTTTCAGACGTTAAAATTTGCGGCTGCCGACATCATTCTCTTTACCATGTAAAAAAAAAATCCACGCCCAAGCGGGGATTTTTCCCATTCAAAACAAATCAAACGTTAAACAAGAAGTTCATCACATCGCCATCTTTAATGATGTAATCTTTGCCTTCCGCACGCATCTTGCCTGTTTCTTTCGCGCCTTGCTCTCCCTTGTAGGTGATAAAGTCTTCAAACACGATAGTCTGTGTACGAATAAAGCCTTTCACGAAATCGGTGTGGATTTTATCGGCCGCCTGAGGCGCAGTCGCACCCACAGGGATGGTCCACGCACTTCTTTTACGCCCGCGGTGAAGTAGGTTTGCAGGCTGAGCATCTCATGGCCCGCGCGGATCACGCGGTTCAGACCCTGCTCGGCCATGAAATCTTCACGATCGGCGTCGTTCATTTCAGCGATATCGGATTCAACCGCGGCGCAAACCGCCACCACTACAGGACCTTTATCGCTTGAAGAGTCTGCTGAGAAGGTCACGCACAACCGCCTGACGCAGCTGAACGGCATTCGCTGGCGCTATGACATCCACGGCCGCACCGTGGAGAAGGATAACGGCCAGACCCGCTGGCACTACCGCTACGACAGCGAGCATCGCCTGACGGAGGTCATCAGCCAGCCGCGGAATCGCAACAGGCCGCAGACGCAGGCCAGCTTACGCTATGACCCGCTCGGGCGACGCATCAGCAAAACGCGTCGCCAGATGGTGGGCGGACAGCCAACCGGTAACCCAGTCACCACGCGGTTTGTCTGGGAAGGGTTCCGGCTGTTGCAGGAAGTGCACGGGGATGTGCCGCTGACCTACGTCTACAGCGATCAGGACAGCTACGATCCGCTGGCGCGTATCGACGGGGTTGATGCCCCGGAAATCTTCTGGTTCCACTGTCAGCCGAACGGCACGCCGGAACGGATGACGGATAGCGAAGGACAGGTGCGCTGGGAAGGGGTGAACAGCGCCTGGGGCAAGCTGCTGCGGGAAAGCGAGACGCAGGTATCAGGATATTCTCAGAACCTGCGCATGCAGGGGCAATACCTGGATCGTGAGACAGGGCTGCACTACAATCTGTTCCGGTATTATGACCCGGACTGCGGACGATTTACGCAGCAGGACCCGATAGGGCTGGCGGGAGGGATTAACCTTTACCAGTATGCGCCGAATGCGCTGGGGTGGGTGGATCCGTGGGGGTTGAGCCGCGAGTGTAGCGGTAAAACAAAACCTGATTTCTATGTTGGTCCAAATGGCCCTAGTTCGACTATGCCTTCTACAGCATATCGTTATATGGATAGCAAATATGCTCCACAGACAATAGAAAATAAATCAGCCCCGTTAAGTTATTTTGGGTATACGAAATATAAATCTGCACATGAAGCCAGGGACGCCTATCAAATTTTTTATGAGAAAGGTAATCCTGATTCATGGAGTGATGCACGTTTATTAGGTGAGTTTGATACATTACAACTGTATAAAAATGGAGTGCCTCAGGTGCAAGTACCTCTTGCCAATGGTGGTCGAGGGCCTGGATATGAGCTTTTCACCAGTGCATATCCTGAGTATGGTAAAGGTGGGGCATTACAGTTGCTACCAATCGAACGTAATTACCCTGTTATTTTTGAACGTGTTACTATAATTCCGGAGTAAAAGCGATGACAGATGAAGAGTTACGAAAGAATCTTGTTTTTTTAATAAAAAAATATGTTCCGGAAAGTCAACAAAAAGCATTTTATGATGATATATCAAAGTCTACTGTGCCAGTGAAAGGTATTTTAGCTGACTTTAATAAAATCAAAACCAGAACTGTTGATGAAGTTGATGGAGATTTAATACGGGATATTTACTTTTATTTTTGTTGACAGATAATTACGTGGGGGATTTATTTTTCCGTTCGTTTTTTATATTTTTTTGGTTGGGAATGGCTCGGTAAAGAGATGAAAATTATCTTTACCGGCAATCAAAATATCAGCAATGGCGTTTAGGAAATTATTAGTTACGCTGATCTCACAGAAAAAATAATTGAAAATATTTAATTATGCTGGTGATTTGTATAATGGAGAGGACTAAATCAGGCGGTTAGTTGTTGCCGAATATCCTAATTAAACTATAATGGGGGTTTCAGGGTTTGCGCTTGTTACTAACCTGCTGCTCAAAGTTTGAGCAGCAGGGGAAGGGTGCTTCCCCTATCAGTTTTCATATTACAGCTAATCATTAACCCCTTAAAGAATTTCACAAGCATTTTATTTTTAATGGACTGACCCCACATTATCGGTAGAACGATAATAAAAATCGAGGTAATGTAATGAATGATAAAAAAAATACAAATAGTTGAGCTACTGATTTCACATAGTCAAATGTTGTTACGATCCAGAGACTATGACGAAAAGCTGAATTACTGGGGAAAAGGCAATGTTTCTCAAGGTGCTGTTCTTCACAAAGATTATGTTATATTCGACCCATTCCCAGAGGACGCATTTGGAGCCAACGTCAATATCAAATTAGATAATTCTTTTATATTAGATGAAACTGCTCAACGCTGCATTGTAGTGCCATTTTTTATTACAAATAAAAATAAGCTTCAGGTCGCATGATTGAATTTAAATTCAACCCGATTACCGGTGAGCTAAACCTTGATGGTCTTCCTTTAAAAATAGATACTGAAGAAGGCTTTTGTAAGTGTGATTTATACCACGAATTAGTAAAACGCAAAGCTGTAAATAAAAATATGTCGAATCACTACCTTGTTGACTCAGTAATGTTTTTCGATAAAGAATTTCAAGTTACTATACGCCCGGTGTGCTATGGTTTTCATTTTATGCTTCATCTTGTTGATAAAAATAGTCAATACTATAAATCATTAAATGATTGGAATGCACGAACTAATGTTCACATGCTAAATGAATCAGTGAAAAGCCTGTCTGATTGGCTGAAAGAATCACTGAACCTGGACACGCCTGATACCACGGAAACAGACATCATTAGGTGGAACTTTGAGTGGGGGCGGGTTTCAGTCTCATATGAGACAAAGTCATTTAATCATGGGGTATATATAGTTTGGAATATAAAGTAGTCACTTCCAAAAAAGGTGGTTTAGATATGTTAGAAATGAAACTTGATGTTCATACTGGATTTGTAGAAATTAACAACTACCCCATCGAATTAAAAGATGTTGATACTTTTAAAAATTCCGCATTTTACAAGTTTTTCTCGCCATTGACTACAGTAGGTCCTTTTTATTTCGCTATCGATAATGTTAAATGGAAAGATCAAGTTTTCATTTTGGAACTGAGGCCTTCAGCATTTTCTTTTTCTCCATCATTATTCCTTACTAGTAAGGATGGAAGTTTTTATAAAACGTTAGAGGATTGGGATAAAAGGGCTAGTCTGAGTAATTTATCGGATGAGCAGCAGCGTTTGACAGTATGGGTTGAGAATGAAATAACATCAAAGCCTAATCTTAAAATTAACAATCCCCCATATGGATTTCAATGGAGGCATGAATGGGGAAATATTGTTGTACAGTCTAATGAAAAAAGCTTCGATTGTGGTGTTTATATAGAATGGAATGTTTGACTAAATGATGTTAATGATTAATAAAATCCTCCATTTCTTATAGCCTTACTTTTTTATTGATAAACTTAAAATTTAAATAATGAAACTTACTAATCGACTGAAAAAGAAGTTATTAGTCCTTGATGGCATTGACAATGATTTCATAGAGTATGGAAAGGAAATAACATGCCCTGAATGCGAGGGGGTAATAGTCTACTCTATCGTAAACTCATATGAGTTTGACACGCTCACAGAAGAGGTAAAATGCTTTTTGGTTAAGAAAATGAGAGGTGTGAAGCTTGATAGTGAACATAAGAAATATAGCTATGATGAAAGCCAATTAGATGTTTCGAAAAACACATGTTCAAAGTGTTTAAAAGAGTTTTCCGCTATATTAACGTATAAAGAAGTGCAGCCAGCCCGATACCGGGTATATCTTGTGGGGCTTTTTGAAGGTGATTTGAAGCAGATCAAACTTTAAACGTTGAGGTTTACCAATGATTGAAAATCTCATTTGTATTAAAGAAAAAGACCTGCTTCAATGGGCGTGTGGTGAAAGTAACATACTGGTTAGTGTGCCATTTTTAAGCTATGCATTGGTCGACTTAACACGCCAGTTAGTCTTTGTGTTAAGCGAGCCTAAGCCATTACCAACCGTTTTGACCATCTTCAATGTGCAGGGCGAAAAACTATTTTGGTCTGCCCCTCCTGAAGGTGCGACTTTCTATTACTTAACATTCAACCTGTCAAAGGAAGTGATCGTTGTCTGTAGCTATCCAGCAAAAAAAAATGGCTGGCATGATTGGTTTTATTCCTGGGATATGAAGCGTAACGTGTTGTCTCAATCGGGCCCTGCGTATTAAGTTCAAAAGCGCCAAAAAAATGATAACTATAACCGGTGGCAAAAAAGGAACTGTATCAGCAGTTATATCAAGCAGTTTAAAAAAGGCTATGAGGAAAAAGATGACTACGGTTTACATTGTCATATTGACGTATATAAACCCCTTGAGGAGGTTGACGCAACGATACCTTCTCATGTTGAGTGACTAAAAAAGGGTATTCAGAGGGGATATTTCTGACTTCCGGAAGACGGATCCCAAGAACTGGTGGGGTCATTCTCGCTAAATCTGAGAGTCCTGCATCTCTTAAAGAGCGCTAGCGCGAGGGCTCTTTTCAGGCGTTAGGCTTGTGTCTGCCGAAATCATTCCCTTAGATTCCAGCATGAAAACTGATCTCTTAGACAATGTGTTTTAACCTCACAATAAAAAAATCCACGCCAAAGCGTGGATTTTTTTCATTCAAATCAAACGTTAAACAAGAAGTTCATCACGTCGCCATCTTTAACGATGTAATCTTTCCCTTCCGCACGCATCTTGCCTGCTTCTTTCGCGCCTTGCTCACCCTTGTAGGTGATGAAGTCTTCAAACGCGATAGTCTGCGCACGAATGAAGCCTTTCTCGAAGTCGGTGTGGATCTTACCAGCCGCCTGAGGCGCGGTCGCACCCACAGGGATGGTCCACGCACGCACTTCTTTTACGCCAGCGGTGAAGTAGGTTTGCAGGTTCAGCAGCTCATAGCCCGCGCGGATCACGCGGTTCAGGCCCGGCTCTTCCAGACCCAGCTCGGCCATGAACTCTTCACGATCGGCGTCGTCCAGCTCTGCAATATCAGATTCAACGGCAGCGCAAACCGCAACCACTACAGAACCTTCAGCCGCAGCGATTTCACGCACTTTGTCCAGATACGGGTTGTTCTCGAAACCGTCTTCGTTAACGTTGGCGATGTACATGGTTGGCTTCAGGGTCAGGAAGCTCAGGTATTTGATCGCCGCTTTGTCTTCGTCAGTCAGGTTTTTCAGCGCGCGCAGCATGCCCGCGTTTTCCAGCTGTGGCAGACATTTTTCCAGCGCAGCCAGTTCCGCTTTCGCGTCCTTGTCGCCGCCTTTGGCTTTCTTCTGCACGCGGTGAATGGCGCGCTCGCAGGTGTCGAGGTCAGAGAGCGCCAGCTCGGTGTTGATGACGTCGATGTCGTCAGCCGGATCCACTTTGTTGTTTACGTGAATGATATTGTCGTTCTCGAAGCAGCGCACAACGTGGCCGATCGCTTCGGTTTCACGGATGTTGGTAAGGAACTGGTTGCCCAGGCCTTCACCTTTGGATGCGCCTTTTACCAGGCCCGCGATGTCCACGAACTCCATGGCGGTTGGCAGAATGCGCTGCGGCTTCACGATTTCCGCGAGCTGGTCCAGACGCGGATCGGGCATAGGCACGACGCCGGTGTTCGGCTCGATGGTACAGAACGGGAAGTTCGCCGCTTCAATACCTGCTTTGGTGAGCGCGTTGAACAGGGTGGATTTGCCCACGTTTGGCAGACCGACGATACCGCATTTGAATCCCATTTCTAAATCACCTTAATATCTTGATAATCAATCCGTTAACGATAATCGATTGAAGAAAAGTAAATAACTACGCCTATTATACACGTAACCCGCGCGACGCGCGGTAAAAAAGCCCCAGGACGCCGATTATTGCGCTTTGAAAGCGTGCAGTCGATTGGTGGCTTTCGTCAGGCCGTCCTGAAGCCAAATCTCGGTGCAGCGGGCCGCTTCGTCTACCGCTTCGTCAATCAGCTTCTGCTCAGAAACCGGGGGTTTACCCAGTACGAAACCAACAACTTTGTTTTTATCGCCCGGATGGCCGATTCCCACGCGCAAACGGTGGAAATTAGGGTTATTACCCAGTTTGCTGATGATGTCTTTAAGGCCGTTGTGGCCGCCATGACCGCCGCCCAGTTTGAACTTCGCCACCCCTGACGGCAGGTCCAGTTCGTCGTGGGCCACCAGGATCTCATCCGGATTGATGCGATAAAACGTTGCCATAGCTGCCACGGCTTTGCCGCTCAGGTTCATAAAGGTGGTTGGCACCAGCAACCGCACGTCAGCACCCGCAAGATTGATGCGTGAGGTATACCCGTAAAACTTGGGTTCTTCACGCAGGGGAGCGCGCAAACGCTCCGCCAGCAGATCAACATACCAGGCACCGGCGTTATGGCGGGTAGCAGCATACTCTGCGCCCGGATTGGCGAGGCCGACAATCAGTTTAATCGTCACGATTTACTTCCTAATGGGTTCCAGATCTGGCGCGTAGTTTACTGTCTGGCGCGCCGCTTGACAAAGTTCTGCCTGCTGTACACCGAAATGCGAATAATTTCTTCTTTGAACAATTAGAATTTCAAGCTGTTCAATGTCTTATTTGTAAATTTTTGTCCGGGAGTTATCAGTAAATGTGATCATTCACGCAACTCATATAAGAGGCGTTGTCTATACTTTACACACAAGGAGAAGGGGCTTTTCCCCTGACAACCCAAAGTTCCGGAGGTGACATATGAAACGCAAAAACGCTTCAATGCTCGGTAACGTGCTAATGGGGTTGGGACTGTTCGTGATGGTCGCCGGTGTCGGTTATTCAATCTTAAACCAATTACCGCAGCTTGACCTCCCACAATACTTTGCGCATGGCGCGGTGCTGAGTATCTTCCTCGGTGCGGTACTGTGGCTCGCCGGGGCGCGCGTGAGCGGACATGAGGAAGTCTGCGATAAATACTGGTGGGTGCGTCATTACGATAAACGATGCCGCCGCGACCAGCGCAAGCATAGCTAGTGCCCCATAAAGAACACCGAAACGACTTCATCTGAAGTCGTTTTTTTTTGCATGACGCATTGACCCTCACGTAACGTAAGGCTTCAGAGTAACGACACTGGCAGAACAAAAGGAGCCGTTATGTTGATACAGGTGGGAGAACTGGCGAAACGTGCCGGGATCACCGTGCGGACTTTGCATCACTACGAGCAAACAGGGCTGTTGTTACCTTCTGCCAGAAGCGCGGCAGGCTACCGGCTTTATAACCTGGCGGATGTGCAGCGTCTGCATATGATCCAGACGCTGGCAAAAGCCGGGCTGGAGCTTGCCGAAATCAGGGATTTTCTGAAACAGCGTTCGCTGTCATTAGCCGAATTACTCGACGGGCAAATCACTCTGCTGGACAAGCAACTGCGTAGTATCCATACGCTGCGCAACCGGCTGGTGGAATTGCGTACCGGGCTGACCGACGATGCGACGCCGGATCTGGAATCCTGGCTACAGACTCTGGAGTTAATGAATATGTACGATCGCTGGTTTAGCAAAGAAGAGTTGCAGCAACTGCCGTTTGCGGTAGAGAAAGAGGCGCTGGCGGATATCTGGTCGGGGCTGGTGAGGGAGGTTAAACACTTGCTGGAACAGAACGTCAGCGTCACGGACGCGCGGGCGACCGATTTGGCTTCACGGTGGATGGAACGCCTGGAGCAGGATACCGCAGGCAAACCGGAATTTTTGACCCGCCTGAACGAGATGCACAGCGTGGAGCCGCAGATGCAGGAGCAAACCGGCATTACGCCGGAGATAACTGATTACATCACGCGGGCGTTTGCCGAATCAAAGCTCAGCATCTGGGAGAAATATCTCACTGCCGAAGAGATGGCCTTTACCCGGGCGCACTACTTTGACCGGATGATGGAGTGGCCGCCGCTGGTGGCGAAGCTGCATCAGGCGCAGCGAGATAATCTCAGTCCCGCTTCTGACGATGCGCAAAAGCTGGCAGAAAAGTGGCTGGTTTTATTCCAGTCCTATGCGGGAACAAACCCGCAGACCCAGCAAAAATTTCGCCTCGCCATGCAGCAGGAGCCGCATCTGATGAAAGGCACGTGGATGACGCCTGCCGTGCTTGAATGGCTCCAGCAGGCGATCGGGGTGATGATGCAAAGACGCGTCTCTGCATCAGATGACTCACAGATCCGCTAATGCAGCTTCACGGTTAGGGTAGAAGGACAATCGGCCAGGGATCGGCTGCACGCCTGCGCGCGCCATGGTGCGCAGGGGCTGGAATTCGAGGTTACTTATCCGCAGCTCGCAGCCTTCCGGCAGGCGGGCAACAAAGCGCTGGAAGGCATCCAGACCGCCGGCATCCAGCACCGGGACGGCATCCCACTTCAGCACCACAATCCGTTTGCCCGCGATGCGGGATTCCAGATCGCTGAACAAACCTTCCGCTGCGGCGAAGAACAGCGGACCAATCACGCGCAGCACCAGCACATCGTCAGGCACCTCAACGTTAACCGGGGAGAGACGCGTCATCTGCGCGATGCGGCGCATAAACAGCAGCGAGGCCAGCACTATGCCGACGCTGATAGCGATAACCATATCGAACAGCACGGTCAGCGACATGCAGATCAGCATCACGATAATGTCGTCTTTCGGCGCGCGGCGCAGCAGGTTAACCACCTTATGCGCCTCACTCATGTTCCAGGCCACCATCAGCAGCAACGCAGCCATGGCAGAGAGCGGAAGCCATGAAAGCAGCGGGGCAAGGATCAGCAGCGCCATGATCACCAGCAGGGAGTGAATGACCGCCGAAACCGGTGATGTCGCGCCCGCACGTACGTTCGCGGCGGAACGGGCAATCGCAGCCGTAGCCGTAATACCGCCGAAGAACGGTGCAACGATGTTCCCTAAGCCCTGGCCGACCAGCTCGCTATTGGCTTTATGCTTAGTGCCGGTCATGCCGTCGAGCACAACGGCGCACAGTAGAGATTCAATCGCGCCCAGCATTGCCATGGAGAATGCAGCGGGCAGCAGAGCGCGAAGGGAATCCCAGCTCAGGGTGAAGCTGGAGCCCGGCATGTCCCACGGCAGAACCAGCTGCGGCAGCAGCTGCGGAATGCCGCTGCCCTGTGAGCCGTCCGCCAGAACATAGTGGAACTGGGAGCCAATGGTGGCGACCTGTCCACCGAGCAGGTTGACGGCGCCCATCACCGCGCAGCCCAGCAGCAGAGCGGGCAGATGGCCCGGGAGACGAATGCCTAAGCGAGGCCAGACGATGAGTGTGCCGAGGGTAACGATGCCAATGGCCGCATCGCCCAGGTTGGCCGTCGGCAACGCCATAAACAGCGCGCCCACTTTCTGTAAATAGTGCTCCGGAACATGGGCCATTTGCAGGCCGAGGAAATCCTTAATCTGCATGGTCCCGATGGTAATCCCAATCCCCGAGGTGAACCCCAGCGTTACGGAAAGGGGAATATATTCAATCAGGCGACCAAAGCGGGCCAGACCAAACAGAATTAAAAAGATGCCGGACATCAGGGTGGCAACCAGCAGGCCTGCCAGACCAAACTGTTGGGAAACCGGGTAGAGGATCACCACAAAGGCGGCCGTCGGGCCGGAGACGCTGAAGCGGGACCCGCCCGTCAGCGCAATCACAATCCCCGCAACGGCCGAGGTGTACAGCCCGTACTGCGGCGCGACGCCGCTACCAATCGCCAGCGCCATCGCCAGCGGGATGGCAATAATCCCGACGGTGATCCCGGCTATCAGGTCACGAACAAAGCGTGACGACGTGTATTTCTCTTTCCAGCAGGCGTCGATGAGGGCGCGAAAGGGCAGAACATGTGAGGAGGTTACTTTTTTCACAATTATCTATCATCCGTGTGCGCATCATCTGTCATATGAATGGCAGGTGAAGGAGGCATAAGTCATACAAATAAATACTATAAACAAAAAAACCCGCCGTAGCGGGTTTTTTGGCCGTGTTCGATCAGTGTTCGAACATTGCAGAGATCGATTCTTCGTTGCTGATACGACGAATTGCTTCGGCCAGCATCCCGGACAGAGTCAACGTACGCACATTTGGCAGCGCTTTGATCTCGTCGCTCAGTGGAATGGTATCGCACACCACAACTTCGTCAATGACGGAGTTACGGAGGTTGTTTACCGCATTGCCGGAGAAGATCGGGTGAGTGGCGTAAGCGAATACGCGTTTCGCACCACGCTCTTTCAGCGCTTCAGCGGCTTTACACAGCGTACCGCCGGTATCGATCATGTCGTCCACCAACACGCAGTCACGGCCAGCCACGTCACCGATGATGTGCATCACCTGAGAAACGTTAGCGCGCGGACGGCGTTTGTCGATGATCGCCATGTCGGTATCGTTCAGCAGCTTCGCGATAGCACGCGCACGTACCACGCCGCCGATGTCTGGAGAAACCACAATCGGGTTGTCCAGATTCAGTTGCAGCATGTCTTCCAGCAGGATTGGGCTGCCGAATACGTTATCAACCGGCACGTCGAAGAAGCCCTGAATCTGCTCTGCGTGCAGGTCGACCGTCAGTACGCGGTCAACGCCGACGCTGGACAGGAAGTCAGCGACTACTTTAGCGGTGATTGGCACACGCGCGGAACGGACGCGACGGTCCTGACGTGCATAGCCAAAGTAAGGAATAACAGCAGTGATACGGCCAGCAGAAGCACGACGCAGCGCGTCGACCATAACAACCAATTCCATCAGGTTGTCATTCGTTGGAGCACAGGTGGACTGGATGATGAAAATATCACCACCGCGTACATTTTCATTAATTTGTACGCTGACTTCGCCGTCGCTAAAGCGACCTACAGCGGCGTCGCCGAGGGAAGTGTACAGGCGGTTGGCAATACGTTGTGCTAGTTCCGGGGTGGCGTTACCAGCAAAAAGCTTCATATCAGGCACGAGAAGAACCTCAGGCATGCGTCCAGTGGTGGATAGCGTTCGCCGCAAACTGCGGGGCCTAAGCAAACGCTATCCAGGCGGTGTATTAAAGAGCGCGATGCAACGTCTGGAACAGGGTGACGTTGTCACCGAAACTCAGTCTGCGCCAGAATGGCCTGCTGTAGGGGGGAGATGTTCATCCCGCGTGCTACAAAACCATGCAGCCAAACCGGCGCTTGCTCAAGCACCTGACGGGCGGCGGTTTCGGTGTCAAATTCAGCAAAGACACAGGCCCCTGTACCGGTCAGGCGCGACGGCGCGTATTCTAACAGCCAGGAAAGCACCGCATCAACCTCGCGAAAACGTTTTCTTGCGATATCCTCGCAATCGTTGCTGAATTCACAATTTAATAACGTTTTTATTGACCGTACCGGGGTATTTCTTTTCAGGTCAGGATCTTTAAAGATGACCGGGGTAGGAATGCTCACGCCAGGGTGAACGATCAGATACCATTTTTCCGGCGGATCGACCGGCGTGAGGATTTCACCGACACCTTCAGCGAACGCCGCGTGGCCGCGCACAAACACCGGTACATCGGCGCCCAGCGTCAATCCTAACGCTGCCAGTTCGTCCGTCGTCAGACCGCAGTCCCAGAGGTGGTTAAGCGCCACCAGTACGGTCGCGGCGTTTGATGAACCGCCACCAAGACCGCCGCCCATTGGCAGGCGTTTGTCGATACGGATATCCGCACCGCTTCCCGCTGGCAGACGACCCGACGACGACGCCGTTTTCATCAGAAGGCGAGCAGCGCGCACGATCAGGTTATCCTCATGCGCCACGCCGTCGACCGGCGTCAGCAGGTGAATCTGCCCGTCCTGACGCGGTTCGATGGAGATCGTGTCGCCGTAATCGACAAACTGAAACAGCGTTTGCAGGGTGTGATAGCCGTCAGCGCGCTGTCCGGTAATGTAGAGAAACAGGTTCAGTTTTGCGGGAGAGGGCCAGTGGGTCATCATTTAACGATCCAGTTGTCCATTTTCAGCTTGATACGCTGGCTACCCTGCGTCAGCTCCATATTGGACGGCAGCGACGGTTGCGTCTTGCTGTCATACGCGCTGTACACCACTTTCCAGGTTTTACCGCCCTGAGTGTAATTTACCTGGCTCAGACGGTATTGATCGTCGAGCGTGTAGTCGGTTGCGTCACCCGGCAGGCCAAGGATCCACTGGCGCAGACTATTGAGCGGAATCGGCATCCCGGTCAGCTTGCCAATCATCTCTTCGGCGTCGGTTGCCGTGTAGTGCTGGCCTTTGTTATCGGTAATCTGCGCTTCGCCAGGCTTCGCGTTCAGCTCCAGTTCGGTGCTGCCCAGCGGGTTCAGCAGCAGCAGGCGATAGTTGTCCTGACCCGTTTGCTGCCAGAAGAAGCGAGCGTAAACTTTTTGCTCGTCAGAGAGATAAGCAAATGCACCGCGGGTCTGATACTGGCTTAATTTCAGCACGTCCTGCTGGTGCTGACGCCACTGCGGTGAGTCAGGGCTTTTGCCCGGGCCTTTCGGCTGATGAACGGAACAGGCGGTCAGAACCAGGGCCGCCAGAGGCAGCAGGCGAATCATTCGGGTCATAATGATGACAAATCCTTGAGATACGTTGCAGTTATAATTGTTAATGCTAGCGTTGAAGGGTGCCACCGTCTACGTTCAAATTATCTCAAAGCGTGGCGTAAGCTATTACTCCGAAAGGGGGCAGTCTCTTTTATTGATCTCGCGCATCCTGTATGATGCGTCCTGCTAACCTTATTAACGCTGGTACTACTCCCGCTCAACATGACCCTATTAGCACTCGGTATTAACCACAAAACGGCCCCGGTTTCACTGCGAGAACGCGTTACGTTTTCGCCGGATACGCTCGACCTGGCGCTGGACAGCCTGCTTGCACAGCCGATGGTGCAGGGTGGCGTGGTGCTGTCGACGTGCAACCGTACCGAGCTCTATTTAAGCGTGGAGGAGCAGGACAACCTGCACGAGGCGCTGATCCGCTGGCTATGTGACTACCACAACCTCAACGAAGAAGAGCTGCGCAACAGCCTGTACTGGCATCAGGATAACGATGCGGTCAGCCATCTGATGCGCGTGGCCAGCGGTCTGGATTCGCTGGTGCTGGGCGAGCCACAGATCCTCGGCCAGGTGAAAAAAGCCTTCGCGGATTCCCAGAAAGGGCATCTGAAAGCCAGCGAACTTGAACGAATGTTCCAGAAGTCATTCTCCGTGGCGAAGCGTGTGCGAACCGAAACCGACATTGGCGCCAGTGCGGTTTCGGTTGCTTTCGCGGCCTGTACCCTTGCCCGTCAAATCTTCGAATCGCTGTCGACCGTCACCGTACTGCTGGTGGGGGCGGGCGAAACCATCGAGCTGGTGGCGCGCCATCTTCGCGAACACAAGGTGAAGAAGATGATCATCGCCAACCGCACCCGCGAACGTGCACAGGTGCTGGCAGATGAAGTGGGCGCTGAGGTGATTGCGTTGAGCGACATCGATGAACGTCTGAAAGAGGCGGACATTATTATCAGCTCTACCGCAAGCCCGCTGCCGATTATCGGGAAAGGGATGGTCGAGCGTGCGCTGAAATCGCGCCGCAATCAGCCGATGCTGCTGGTGGATATCGCCGTTCCGCGTGATGTCGAACCGGAAGTGGGCAAACTGGCGAACGCCTACCTGTACAGCGTGGATGACCTGCAAAGCATCATTTCGCACAACCTTGCCCAGCGTAAGGCGGCGGCTGTGCAGGCGGAAACCATCGTTGAACAGGAAACCAGCGAATTTATGGCCTGGCTGCGCGCGCAAAGCGTCAGCGAGACCATCCGCGAATACCGCGGTCAGGCGGAGCAGGTGCGTGATGACCTGACGGCCAAAGCGTTAGCGGCCCTTGAACAGGGCGGCGACGCGCAGGCGATTATGCAGGATCTGGCCTGGAAACTGACCAACCGCCTGATCCATGCCCCAACCAAATCTCTTCAGCAGGCTGCCCGTGACGGGGACGATGAACGCCTGACAATTCTGCGCAACAGCCTCGGGCTGGAATAGCGCCCTATACCCATTTTCTAAGACAAGGTGCATTTACGCCTATGAAGCCTTCTATCGTCGCTAAACTGGAAGCTCTGCACGAGCGCCATGAAGAAGTCCAGGCGCTGCTCGGCGATGCCGGGACCATTGCCGACCAGGAACGTTTTCGCGCGCTGTCGCGTGAATACGCGCAGTTAAGTGATGTTTCAAAATGCTTTACCGACTGGCGACAGGTCCAGGAAGATATCGAAACCGCGCAGATGATGCTCGACGATCCTGAGATGCGCGAGATGGCGCAGGAAGAGTTACAGGATGCGAAAGCGCGTTCAGAAGAGATGGAGCAGCAGCTTCAGGTGCTTCTGCTGCCGAAAGATCCGGACGATGAGCGTAACGCCTTTGTGGAAGTCCGCGCCGGTACCGGCGGCGACGAAGCGGCGCTGTTCGCCGGGGATCTGTTCCGTATGTACAGCCGTTATGCCGAATCCCGTCGCTGGCGCGTGGAGATCATGAGCGCCAACGAAGGCGAGCATGGCGGCTACAAAGAGGTTATCGCCAAAATCAGCGGTGACGGCGTGTACGGTCGACTGAAATTTGAATCCGGCGGTCACCGCGTGCAGCGCGTGCCTGCGACGGAATCGCAGGGGCGCATTCATACCTCGGCCTGTACGGTGGCGGTGATGCCGGAGCTGCCGGAAGCGGAACTGCCGGATATCAACCCGGCGGATCTGCGCATCGACACCTTCCGCTCTTCAGGGGCAGGTGGTCAGCACGTTAACACCACCGACTCCGCTATCCGTATTACTCACCTGCCCACCGGGATTGTGGTTGAGTGTCAGGATGAACGTTCCCAGCACAAGAACAAAGCTAAGGCGTTATCCGTGCTGGGCGCCCGTATCCACGCGGCGGAAATGGCGAAACGCCAACAGGCGGAAGCCTCTACCCGCCGTAACCTGCTGGGCAGCGGCGACCGTAGCGATCGTAACCGCACCTATAACTTCCCGCAGGGGCGCGTAACCGACCACCGCATCAACCTGACGCTGTACCGTCTGGATGAGGCAATGGAAGGCAAGCTCGATATGCTGATTGAGCCTATCGTGCAGGAATACCAGGCCGACCAGCTGGCGGCACTGTCCGAGCAGGATTAATGGATTTTCAGCGCTGGTTACGCCATGCCGCCAGTGAGCTTTCTGCAAGTGAAAGCCCGAAGCGCGACGCCGAAATTCTGCTTGAGCATGTGACGGGTAAAGCCCGCACGTATCTGCTGGCTTTCGGCGAAACCGCGCTGACCGCTGAACAGCAATCGCAGCTGGAGACGCTGCTTGCCCGCCGTAAAACCGGCGAGCCGGTGGCGCATCTGGTTGGCGAGCGCGAGTTCTGGTCCCTTCCACTGTACGTCTCAGCGGCCACGCTGATCCCGCGCCCGGACACCGAGTGTCTGGTGGAGCAGGCGCTGGCGCGGTTACCGGCGCAGTCGTGTCAGATCCTCGATCTCGGCACCGGCACCGGGGCGATTGCGCTGGCGCTTGCCAGCGAGCGGCCAGACTGCACCGTGACGGCGGTAGACGTGATGCCTGATGCGGTCGCCCTCGCGCGGCGCAACGTTGAACGGCTGGGGCTGAACAATGTTTCCGTTCTGCAAAGCAGCTGGTTTGCCGCGCTTGAAAGCCGCATGTTTGAAATGGTTGTCAGCAATCCGCCCTACATCGACGAAGACGATCCGCATCTCGCGCAGGGCGACGTGCGTTTTGAACCGTTGACCGCGCTGGTCGCTGCGAATCAGGGACTTGCGGATCTTGATCACATTGTGACAACGTCACGGCAACATTTGCTTCCCGGTGGCTGGCTGCTGGTGGAACATGGCTGGACGCAGGGAGAGGCGGTGCGAGCGCTGTTTACGCATGCCGGATACGCTGCCGTGGAAACCTGCCGGGATTACGGCGGCAATGAACGTCTGACGCTGGGGCAGCGGTCATGAGCATGTTTACGCTGCTGATCTCCGTTCACCTGGTTTCCGTTGCCCTGACCATTGGCTTTTTTATTGCCCGCTACTGGTGGCGCTACAACAACAATCCGCTGATTAACGCCCGCTGGGTACGCATCGCCCCGCACTGTATCGACACGGTGCTGTTCCTTTCCGGAGCCGGGTTAATGTGGAAGACCGGCTATCTGCCATTTACTGATAAAGGCGCATGGCTGACTGAAAAGCTGTTTGGCGTTATCATCTACATCGTTTTGGGTTTTATCGCGCTTGGGCGTCATCGTCCGCGCAGCCAGCAGACAGGGTTTATCGCCTTTTTGCTGGGTCTGGTGGTGCTGTACATCATCATTAAACTCGCCACCACAAGAATACCGTTACTGGGGTAAGTCATGAGGTCCTTAGCCGATTTCGAATTTAACAAAGTGCCGCTCTGCGATGGTATGATCCTGATTTCAGAGATGATCCGCGACGATTTTACGTCACAGTACGTTTACGCTGAACTGGAGAATCTGGTCAGCCTGGCGCGCGAAGAGATCAATCAGGCACGTCCGCAGGACTGGCAATTAGAGAAGCTGATTGAGCTTTTCTACGGCGAATGGGGTTTCTGCGACACGCGAGGCGTGTACCGCCTGTCTGACGCACTGTGGCTGGACCAGGTGTTGAAAAATCGTCAGGGCAGCGCCGTCGCGTTGGGCGCCATTTTACTGTGGGTTGCGCACGAGCTGGAGATTCCACTGGTGCCGGTCATTTTCCCGACGCAGATGATTTTGCGGGCGGAGTGGCTGGACGGTGAGATGTGGTTAATCAATCCGTTTAACGGTGACACGCTGGATGAGCATACGCTGGATGTCTGGCTGAAAGGCAACATCAGCCCGATAGCTGAGCTGTTCAATGAAGATCTCGATGAAGCCGATAACGCCGAAGTGATCCGCAAGCTCCTGGATACGCTGAAGTCTGCGCTGATGGAAGAGCGTCAGATGGAGCTGGCCCTGCGCGCAAGCGAAGTGCTGTTGCAGTTCAATCCGGAAGATCCGTACGAAATCCGCGACCGCGGCCTGATTTATGCGCAGCTCGACTGCGAGCACGTGGCGCTGAATGATTTAAATTATTTCGTCGAACAATGTCCGGAAGACCCGATCAGCGAGATGATCCGCGCGCAGATCAACGCGATCGCGCATAAACACATTACACTGCATTAATCTTAATTCCGATTCACACCTGAATAAGGCGATCCTATGAAACAAAAAGTGGTTAGCATTGGTGATATCAACGTGGCAAACGACCTGCCGTTCGTGCTGTTTGGCGGTATGAACGTGCTGGAATCCCGCGATCTCGCTATGCGCATCTGCGAACACTACGTGACCGTGACCCAAAAACTGGGCATCCCGTACGTGTTTAAAGCCTCTTTTGACAAAGCCAACCGCTCCTCCATTCACTCATACCGTGGCCCGGGCCTGGAAGAGGGGATGAAGATTTTCCAGGAGCTGAAACAGACGTTTGGCGTGAAAGTGATCACCGACGTGCACGAGGCGTCTCAGGCACAGCCGGTGGCTGATGTGGTAGACGTGATTCAGCTTCCGGCGTTCCTCGCTCGCCAGACTGACCTGGTAGAAGCGATGGCGAAAACCGGTGCCGTGATTAACGTGAAAAAACCGCAGTTCGTGAGCCCAGGCCAGATGGGTAACATCGTCGACAAGTTTATCGAAGGCGGTAACGACCAGGTTATCCTGTGCGACCGTGGTTCAAACTTCGGTTATGACAACCTGGTTGTGGATATGCTGGGCTTCAGCGTGATGAAGAACGTCTCTAACCAGTCTCCGGTGATTTTCGACGTGACCCACTCCCTGCAATGCCGCGACCCGTTTGGCGCCGCGTCTGGCGGGCGTCGTGCGCAGGTGACCGAACTGGCGCGCGCCGGTATGGCAACCGGCCTGGCGGGTCTGTTCATTGAAGCGCACCCGGATCCGGCTAACGCGAAATGCGACGGTCCATCCGCGCTGCCGCTGGATAAGCTGGAGCCGTTCCTGAAACAGATCAAAGCGATTGACGATCTGGTGAAGAGCTTCGACGAGCTGGATACCAGCAACTAATAAAAAAACCCGCTTCGGCGGGTTTTTCTTTGCCCGGCGGCGCTACGCTTGCGCGGGCCTACGGGTTTTGTAGGCCGGGTAAGCGCAGCGCCACCCCGCAAAAAAATTACGCAAATATCGTCATCAGATACGCAATAAACAGCGCCATATGCGCCGCGCCGTTCAGCACATTGGTGCGGCCGGTGGAGAAGGAAATCTGGCACAGCAGCAAGGATGCCACCATCACAATCATCTCTGGCGCACCCAGCGCAAACTGCAATTCATTTCCCGTCATAAAGGCAATCAACGTCACCACCGGAACGGTAAGGGAGATGGTCGCCAGAACAGAGCCAAAGAACAGATTCATCGCACGCTGCACCTGATTATTGAGCACCGCTTTCAGCGCTCCCAGGCCTTCTGGCGACAGGATCAACAGGGCCACCAGGAAACCGGTAAAGGCGACCGGCGCGTTCAGTTCAGTTAACAGCGCCTCCAGCGGGTTCGCATTCATCTTGGTGACCGCAATAACGGCAATCAGATGCACGATCAGCCATACCGTGTGCCACGCGCTGCTGTGAGCCGACGGCTTACCGTGATGCGGGTCATCGTCGTCACCGTCGTCTTCATGCTCGTAAACAAACAGGCTCTGGTGCGTTTTGGTCTGGATCAGCAGGAACACGCCGTACATCGCCGCGGAAATCAGCGCCACCAGCAGCGCCTGGCCGGTGGTGAAATTTGCACCCGGCAGCGCCATCGGGAATACCAGCACAATAATCGCCAGCGGGAACAGGGCGATCAGGTACTGTTTAATGCCAAAAAGGTTCATGTACTGGGTGGCAAATTTGCGACCACCTAATAAAAGTGAAAAACCAACCAGGCCGCCGGTAACAATCATAATGATGGAATAGAGCGTATCGCGCATTAGCGTTGGCGCGGCGTCGCCGGTGGCCATTAATGCGGAAATGAGACTGACCTCAAGAATCACAACCGAAAGGCTTAAAATTAATGACCCATACGGCTCTCCAAGACGGTGGGCTAAAACATCCGCATGGCGTACCACGCTAAATGCGCTGGTTAAAATACCCACCAGAGCCAGAATATTGATCCCCACAACCACTGGCAATGACTGACTGCTTCCCCAGAAGAGCAGCACAGCCAGTGCCAGAACCGGGAAAATGAGAGAGGTCTCCTTGTGGCGGGTTTTCACCGCCTCGTGTGTTGCTGTCATGTGTTTCTCCAACAATGCAGGTGCTTGTAATTATAGATAGATTTTAAAAGTATTAAATTAACAGAAATCTGTTAAATACCCTGTATTTTTTACTTAATTTTACCCTTTATTATAATTTTTATGCCTGAGGCTTATAATGGCCTATCTCTGTTAAATATTAATTTAATAACAATGACTTGCATTTTTATATTGTTCATTTCTTTCTGTTGGCTGGCACCCTCGCGTATCGTCGTCCACACTTATCTTTTAGCCAAAAGAGGGGTTAACGATGCCATACAAATCGAAAAGCGAATTACCAGATAACGTGCAAAACGTATTGCCTGCCCACGCCCAGGAAATCTACAAAGAAGCCTTTAACAGCGCCTGGGATCAGTACAAAGATAAAGAAGATCGCCGGGACGATGCCAGCCGCGAAGAGACGGCCCATAAGGTGGCCTGGGCCGCCGTAAAAAATGACTATGAGAAAGGGGACGATGATAAATGGCACAAAAAGAAATAGCCGCGAATAATACGCTGCCTCCCTTTTGACATTTCAGGCGGTTGACCTGCCGCTGTATTGCATCTGGCCCGCGAATTGCTTATCGTTGCTCAACTGCTGTTAAAATGAACAGCACAGAATGCCGGGAAGGCGAATTACAGATGTCGCAAGGAAGCATGCAGTGGCGGAGGTGGAATGTGTTAACGCGTGATTTCTTGATGAAGGCAGATTGTAAGACGGCATTTGGTGCTATTGAGGAATCGCTTCTGTGGTCGGCTGAACAACGTGCGGCGTCGCTTGCGGCAACGCTGGCCTGCCGCCCGGATGATGGCCCGGTCTGGATCTTTGGTTACGGCTCGCTGATGTGGAACCCGGCGCTCGAATTTGTTGAATCGGCAACCGGAACGCTGCCTGGCTGGCACCGCGCCTTCTGTTTGCGCCTGACCGCCGGACGCGGCAGCGCGTGTCAGCCAGGACGCATGCTTGCACTAAAAGAGGGCGGGCGCACCACGGGCGTGGCATACCGGCTGCCGGATACCACGCTGGAAGATGAGCTGACGCTGCTGTGGAAGCGCGAGATGATCACCGGCTGCTATATGCCCAGCTGGTGCAAGCTGGAACTGGATGACGGCCGCACCGTCAACGCGCTGGTGTTCATTATGGATCCGCGCCACCCGCTGTATGAAGCCGACACCCGAACCCAGGTGATTGCCCCGCTGATTGCCGCCGCCAGTGGACCGCTGGGTACTAACGCCCAGTACCTTTTCTCGCTCGATCAGGAGCTGACGCGTCTCGGTATGCAGGACGACTGTCTGAGTGAGCTGGTGGTGAAGGTGAAAGCGCTGCTGGAAGGGAACCCGCTCAGCAATACGCTGCGGCCAGGTTTTGCCTGATAATACGCCCGGCTGGCCGGGCGTTTATGGTTATGCTGCCACGTAACTTACGGAATGTTCGAGCGACTGGCTGTGGCTGTCGATCAGCACATCCCAGGTGCCGGTGTAAGGCACCGTCAGCCAGGCCTTATCGTCCTGGACGGTAAGGATATCTGCCTGCGATTGTTTCTGTCCTTTCGAACTTATCAGATGGATGCGGCAACGCTCTGAGCAACGCACCACTACCGTATCCCCGCCAAACAGTTTCAGACTTGTTTTAACTCGTGCCATTTTATACCCCGTCGTTTTTGCCCATCCCGAGCGTGATGTTGTTCACAATTTACTCATTGCATAACACCAAAGGGGCAGGAGTGGGATGCTGATTTCGATCAAAAAATGGCGCAACGATTAAACAAAAATGACAAAATCCCTGAAACCTTTCAGCGGACGCACTTTTTCCCTGTTTAACGCGCGTCCGGGAAAAATTATATGCGGAAATGGCCTGCGGTCTCAGCAAGGTCGCCCGCCTGGCTTTGCAGCGCGCTGGCCGCCGCAGCAGACTGTACAACAAGCTCGGCGTTCTGCTGCACCATGCGATCCAGATGAGTCACCGCGTGGTTAATTTCATGGATCCCTTTCATCTGCTCGCGGGTGGCAATAGATATTTCACGCATTATGCCTGACACGCTCCCGACGCTGGCGCGGATCTCATCCATGCTGTCGCCCGCAAGGTGCACAAACCGGGAGCCGGTTGCAACGCTTTCGGTGGTGGAATCAATAAGGGATTTGATCTCTTTCGCCGCCTGAGCGCTGCGGCTGGCCAGGTTACGTACTTCCCCCGCAACGACCGCGAACCCACGGCCTTGCTCCCCGGCACGTGCCGCTTCCACCGAGGCGTTAAGCGCCAGAATATTGGTCTGGAAGGCGATGCCGTCAATGACGCTGGTGATATCGCCGATTTTCGCGGAAGCCAGTTCGATGGACTGCATGGTGCTGATGGCCTGAGCGACGACGTCGCCGCCGCGGGATGCGGCGGCAGAGGCCTTGCTAGCCTGTTCATTCGCTTCTGCTGCCGACTCGTTTGACTGCGTAACGGAGGCCGTGATCTCTTCCACGGCGCTGGCGGTTTCGCGAAGGCTTGATGCCGCCTGCTCGGTACGCCCGGAAAGATCCTGATTACCCGCCGCAATCTCATGCGCGGCGTTTTTCACTGAGGCGCTCGCATCACGCAGCTGGACCATCACCACAGAAAGCTTATCGCTGAAGGCGTTAAACGCCTGCGCGATTTGCGCCACTTCATCGCCCCCCTTATCCGGCAGACGCTGCGACAGATCGTTAGTACCGTTGGCAATGTTGTTCATCGCGTCACGGATACCGAACAGCCGCTTAAGCAGGCGGGCAATCAGGAGGTGCATGAGGGCTCCGCTCAGCAGGGCGAGGATTGCCAGCGACAGTGCAGATGCTTTAAGCAATGAGCGCATCCCTGCGGTGGCATCGCCGTTATCAAGCGCCACAACCAGCAGCCAGTGCGTCCCCGGCACGGCGGTGGCCAGGAACGTTTTTTCGCGTCCGTTTGACGTTCCGTCAACCAGGTTGCCGCTTTTCAGAGTGGCAAAATCGGTCCCTTTGATCGTTTCAGTAAACGGCTTAAGCGTCAGCGCAGGATCGCTGCCGGCAATTACGGTGCCGTTGCTGTCCAAAAGCAGTCCACTGCTGGCCGGAGTCGGGTGAATACCGCGCACGTTAGCCACCACGCTGTCCATTGCCACATCGCCCGCCACCACCGCTTTCAGGGCGCCTTGCTCTTTAACGGGTACCGCGAACGTCACCACCAGTTTCCCGGTGCCCGCATCCACATAGGGTGCAGTCACTACCGGGCCATCAGCGCTGACGACCTGCTGATACCACGGGCGAAGGGTGGGATCGTAATCAGCGGGCACCCCGGTTGGGTCAGAAAATTTAGCCGTTTTGCTGGCATAACCCACGTAGACGTTGGTAAATCCACCCGCCAGTGCAAGCTGTTTAAACACCGGAACCGGATCGTCGCTGAGCGCGACCGACTGCGCCGAAGTGATGACGGTTATTTTGCTGTTCACCCAGTCGGCAATCGCCATGTTGTGGCTGGCGCTGGTGCTGGTCAGAATATCGCGCTGCGACTGCTGATTATCCTGGCGCGTGACCTGAAAGTTAATAATGGTATTAAGAAGAAGGGCGACGACCAGACAGCCTGTCGTCGCGGCAATGATGCGGGCGCGAATGGATCTGAACATAAGTGTAATACCTGCTGTGTTGTTTCCATGCCTATCGGCAACGGTGCAGGTAAACTTGATGCTGAAACCGCGTCCATAAGAAAATAATATTTTTAGCGGGTTATTATTAAAAAGTTAATACTTTATCGGCGGAAAGCGTCCATTCAGCCAGCTCCACCAGCGTACCAATTTCCACGCCATCAATCAGCGGCAGCCCGGTAATGCCGCGCCCGTCGGTACAGGTTTTGCACAGTTTGACCGGAACGTTTTGCGCGGTCAGGATCTCCAGCATTTGTTGAATGTTGTAGCCCTCTGCGGGTTTTTGCCACTTCAGCCCGGCCGTGACGGCGTCGGACATCAAAAAGAGGCGCAGCTCCAGCTCACTCTCCTTATCGCGCAGCGCGATTGCCAGGCGCAGGCTGTTAAAAAGGGATTCACTGCCGTAGGCCGCACCGTTGGCGACGATCACAATCTTCTGCATGTTGACTCCTGTTCTTTGAAAAGGCACGAATATTGCTTCTCGTACCGAAGAATACGTATCGGGGAGAGAAACGATGACGATAGTGGCTGGCAGTTCCCCTGGCGCAACCGAATGGTTCCAGCGTGCGAGAATGTTGCGCGAGGAACAGCTCGGCAGACTGGCGCAGCTGGGCGCACTGGTGAACGGCATCAGTCGACTGGTGCATATGCTACAGTGCGAGCGCGGTGCGTCAAATGTCTGGCTCTGCTCGCAGGCCAAATTGTACGCGCCTGAATGCAAGGCCAGCAGGGCCCTGGTGGATGAAAACCTCGCCGCATTGCACCTTCAGTTTAACGAACCGCTGCCGGGCAGCGCCCTGTGCGAACGTATTGCCAGCGCACTGCACGGCCTTGAGACGCTAACGGCGCTGCGTGATGGCGTTACAGGTCAATGCGTCACCGCGCCGCAGGCGATGGAACATTACAGCCGCATACTGCGTCATTTGCTCAGTATCGTACCCCAACTCAGCGACAGCATTGACGATCCGCACATCGCGGGCCGATTTGTGGCCCTTTACAGCCTGATGCAGGGCAAAGAACTTGTGGGACAAGAGCGGGCGCTGGGGGCTATTGGTTTCACCCAGGGATTCTTTGACGATGAAACCCGCCAGCGGCTGGTGGATCGCATTGATGGCCAGCAGGCCTGCTTTGAGGTTTTTATCTCCCATTGCACTCCAGACGTGCAGGAGTCATTTACCCTCAACTGCCTGCCGGGTCTGGAGACTGAAAAACTCAGGCGTGAAGCGTGCACCCGCCAGCCTCCGGCAGATAACGGTGATACCGCCCTCAAATGGTTTGCCCTGCAAACCGCGCGCCTTGAGCACCTGCGCACGCTGGAGGAGGTGGCAATTGCCGATCTGATGACGGCAGTTGAGGAGCGCCGCTATAGCGAAAACCTGCACGCAGACGATGAACACGACGATATCCTGGCGCGATTTCCGGATAAACCGCTGCTGCCGCTGGTGCGCCAGCAGGCGCGTGAAATTGAGCAACTCTCCCGTCAGCTTGCTTCCCTGCGCGACACGCTGGAGGAGCGTAAGACCATCGACAAAGCCAAAAGCGTGCTGATGACGCACCAGAACATGAGCGAGGAGCAGGCGTGGACCTCCCTGCGCAAAATGGCGATGGATAAAAACCAACGCATGGTAGATATCGCCCGTGCGCTGCTTACGGTGAAAAATCTGTGGAAGATACCCCCTGGGGAGTAGTTGCACAGTCAGTGGGCAATTTATGCCTGATTGAGGTGCGTAATACAGCGCTCTTCTTGCAGAAACCCCGTAACGCCGGGGATGAAAAGCTGGCATTACCTTTGCATTAACAGATTAACCATTTTCGACGATGCGCCAACGGCGGTGCATGCGTCTTCAGGATAAAGGCGTCCAGCGGTGCTTCAGCACCGTCGGGCGCTTTTTTTTGCCTTTTTTCAGGAGCAATTATGGCGGATTTGTCGAGACGGCGGTTATTGCAGGCCAGCATGCTGGCGAGTGGTGCGATGCTGTTGCCGGGTGTCATGCAGGCCGCATGGGCGGCGGGGTCAGATAAGCCGGAGCAGGATACCGTGCGTATCGGGTTTATACCTCTGACCGACTGCGCGCCCGTGGTTATCGCGGCCCTGAAGGGGTTCGATAAAAAACACGGCATTACCATTGTACCGACCAAAGAGGCGAGCTGGGCGGCGGTGCGCGACAAGCTGGTGGCGGGCGAGCTGGACGCTGCGCACATTCTTTACGGCCTGCTGTACGGTCTGGAGCTGGGTATCGCGGGCAAGCCGCAGCAGATGGCGAACCTGATGACCCTCAACCAGAACGGTCAGGCCATTACGCTCTCCAGCGATCTGGCGGAGAAGGGCGTTCGTGACCTCGACGGGCTGAAAAAGCTGATTGCGCAGCAGGCGCCGGGAACCTACACCTTCGCGCATACCTTCCCGACGGGAACGCACGCCATGTGGCTCTACTACTGGCTGGCCAGCGCGGGGATTAACCCGTTTGACGACGTGCGCACCGTGGTGGTGCCGCCGCCGCAGATGGTGATGAACATGCGCATTGGCAACATGGTCGGGTTTTGCGTTGGCGAGCCGTGGAACGCGCGGGCGATTAACGACCGCATCGGATTTACCGCCGCTACGTCGCAGTCCATCTGGGCCGATCACCCGGAAAAGATCCTCGGCACCCGACGCGACTGGGTGGCGAAAAATCCGCACACCGCACGGGCGCTGGTGAGCGCCGTGATGGAAGCCGCGCGCTGGATCGAGGCGTCAGCGGAAAACAAACGCGAAACCGCGCAGATCCTCTCGCGCCGCGCCTGGCTCAACTGCAAGGAACAGTATCTCACCGGACGCATGCTCGGCGAGTACGACAACGGGGTCGGTCAGCGCTGGCAGGATGCGCACCCGATCCGTTTCTTCAACGAGGGTGCCGTGAGCTACCCGTATCTCTCCGATGGCATGTGGTTCTTAACCCAGTTCCGCCGCTGGGGCTTGCTCAACGCCGCGCCGGATTACGCGGGCATTGCACAGCGCATTAACCAGACCGCGGTCTGGCAGGATGCCGCGACCGCCGTGGGCGGCATGTCCACACCGTCATCACCGTATCGCAGCAGCACCCTGATGGACGGCACCGTCTGGAACGGCACCGATCCGGAAGGGTACGCCAACCGCTTCGCTATTCACCGTAAAGGGGCCTGAGTATGCAGCATCTGCAAAATACAAAACCACAAGAGACGTCAGAGAGCGGGGAAGTGATAGTCCTGCCTCCGTTACAGGTTCGCCGTCGTGCGCCCGCGTTTACGCGTCGGATGAATGATTTTTTACAGCGCGTCATCCCGGCGCTGCTCGGTCTCGGCCTGCTGGTGGTGCTCTGGCAGCTGGCGGCGATAAACAGTAAAGGCTTTCCGACGCCGCTCAGCACGCTCGATTCGGCCATAAGCCTGTTTGCCGATCCGTTTTATCGCGACGGGCCAAACGATATGGGCATTGGCTGGAACGTGCTGGCGTCGTTGCAGCGCGTCGCCATCGGCTTCGGTCTGGCGGCGCTGGTGGGCATTCCGCTGGGCTTTTTGATTGGCCGCTTCACCTTTTTCTCCCGCATGTTCAACCCGCTGATCGCGCTACTGCGTCCGGTCAGCCCGCTGGCCTGGCTGCCTATCGGCCTGCTGCTGTTCCAGAAAGCGGAGCCTGCATCGAGCTGGACTATTTTTATCTGCTCCATCTGGCCGATGGTCATTAACACCGCCGAAGGGGTGCGCTGTATTCCGCAGGACTACCTCAACGTGGCCCGGGTGCTGCAACTCTCAGAGTGGACCATCATGCGCCGCATTCTTTTCCCGGCCGTGCTGCCTGCGGTGCTGACCGGGGTACGTCTTTCCATTGGCATTGCCTGGCTGGTGATTGTCGCCGCCGAGATGCTCACCGGAGGTTTAGGCATTGGCTTCTGGATCTGGAATGAGTGGAACAACCTCAACGTCGAAAACATTCTCATCGCCATCGTCATCATTGGCGTGGTCGGGTTGCTGCTGGAGCAGGGGCTGATGCTGATCGCCCGTCGCTTTAGCTGGCAGGAAAAATAAGGAGTGAAGATGAAACCGTTAATTCAGGTCCAGGCCGTGAGCCAGCGTTTTTCCACCGCCAGCGGCGAGTTTCTGGCGCTGCAAAACGTCTCTTTTGATATCCACGAGGGCGAAACCGTCAGTCTGATTGGTCACTCCGGCTGCGGCAAGTCGACGCTGTTAAACCTGATCGCCGGGATCACGCTGCCGACGGAAGGCGGGCTGATTTGCGACAACCGCGAAATCGCCGGGCCGGGGCCAGAGCGCGCGGTGGTGTTTCAGAATCATTCGCTGCTGCCGTGGCTGACCTGCTTCGACAACGTGGCGCTGGCGGTAGATCAGGTCTTCCGTCACACCATGAGTAAGGCCGAGCGCAAAGCGTGGATTGAGCACAATCTCGACCGGGTGCAGATGGGCCACGCGCTGCATAAGCGCCCCGGGGAGATCTCCGGCGGTATGAAGCAGCGCGTCGGGATTGCCCGCGCGCTGGCGATGAAGCCGAAAGTCCTGCTGATGGATGAACCCTTCGGCGCGCTGGATGCGCTGACGCGCGCCCATCTTCAGGACTCGGTGATGCAGATCCAGCAGGCGCTGAATACCACCATCGTGCTCATCACCCACGACGTGGACGAGGCGGTACTGCTCTCTGACCGCGTACTGATGATGACCAACGGCCCGGCGGCCACCGTGGGTGAGATCCTGCGCGTCGATCTGCCGCGCCCGCGCAACCGGGTGCAGCTGGCGGACGACAGCCGCTATCACCACATGCGCCAGCAGATCCTCCATTTCCTCTACGAAAAACAGCCGAAAGCGGCGTAATGAGGGGGCACGATGCGACTGGTCATTATCGGTAATGGTATGGCGGCAACCCGGCTGATTGCGTCGCTCACCGGGCGTGTTCCCGGTCGTTTCGCTGTCACCGTCATCGGTGACGAGCCGGAGCAGGCATACAACCGCATCCAGCTTTCGCCAGTGCTGGGTGGCGAAAAGCAGGCGGAGCACATCTGTCTGCACGATGAAGACTGGTACACGGCACGAGGCGTGACGGTGCTGCGAGGAGAAACGGCGCTCGCAGTAGACGTCAACGCGCGTGAAGTGCATACCTCTGCTCGCACGCTGGGCTGGGATGCGCTGGTGTTTGCTACCGGTTCTACCCCTGTTGTGCCGCCGATCCCCGGCGGCGATGCGCCGCATGTGTTCACCTTTCGCACCCTGGCAGAAACCCGCGCCATCCAGAATATCTCCGGGCCGGCGGTAGTGCTGGGCGGCGGCGTACTCGGCGTGGAGGCAGCGGCAGCGCTGGCGCGCAAGGGTGACAACGTCACGCTCGTGCATCGCGGTCCGTGGCTGATGGAACAGCAGCTGGATCAGCAGGCGGGACTGTTGCTGGAAGAGGCGCTGGCGGCGCGGGGCGTTAGCTGTGAACTCGCCTCCGGCATCACCGCCATCGCTGACGATGCCGTGACGTTGCTCGACGGACGCCGCATTGCCGCCACGCGCGTGGTGCTGGCAACCGGCGTGCAGCCCAACGTTGCGCTGGCGAATGCCAGGGGCATTCGCTGCGCGCGCGGCATCGTGGTGGATCAGGAGATGCAAACCTCCGTGCCGGGTATCTACGCCATCGGCGAGTGCTGCGAAATTGACGGCCAGACGTTTGGCCTGGTGGCCCCCTGTCTGGCGCAGGCGGATATTCTTGCCGCGCGGCTGGCCGGGGAGGTCACCGCGCCGTTTACCCTGACCGACAACGGTGTGCGCCTTAAGGTGACCGGCGTGGATCTGTTCAGCCTCGGGCGCGCGACGGCGCAGGCGGACGATGTGGTCTGGAGTTCATGGGATCCGCTGACCCGTCACTATCGACGTTTACTGATCCATCAGGAGGCGCTGGCTGGCGTGCTGCTGCTGGGTGACTGCCGCAGCGCGGCAACCTTTACCGATTTACTGGCAACGGCTGCGCCCGCCCACGCGGACTGGCTGTTCGATCGTTTCACAACGCAACCGCAGGTTGCAGGACAGAACGCTATGACAAAACCTACTCTGGTGGTGGTTGGGCACGGTATGGTCGGCCATCATTTCCTCGAAGACTGCGTTAACCGCAATTTGCATCAGCAGTATCAGATTATTGTTTTTGGCGAAGAGCGCTATGCCGCCTATGACCGCGTGCATCTGTCGGAATATTTTGGCGGACGCAGCGCGGACTCGCTCTCGCTGGTGGCGGGGGAGTTCTTTGCCGATAACGGCATTGAGCTGCGCCTCTCCCAGCAGATCGTTGCTATCGATCGTGATGCACACGTAGTGCGTACCGCCAGTGGCCATGAGACTCACTGGGACAAGCTGGTGCTGGCGACCGGCTCGTACCCGTTCGTACCACCCGTTCCGGGCAACGATCTGCCGGGTTGTTTTGTCTACCGCACCCTCGACGATCTGGACAACATTGCGGCCCATGCGGCAGGCTCTCGCCGCGGTGTGGTGATTGGCGGCGGCCTGCTGGGGCTGGAGGCGGCGAATGCGCTTAAGCAGCTCGGGCTGGAAACCCACGTGGTGGAGTTTGCGCCTAACCTGATGGCGGTGCAGCTCGACAGCGACGGCGCGGCAATGCTGCGTAAGAAAATTGAGGCGCTGGGCGTAGGGGTACACACCAGTAAATCGACGACGGAGATTGCCACCGCAGACGACGGGCTGGTGCTGCGCTTTGCCGATGGTGAACAGCTGGAAACGGACATGGTGGTCTTCTCTGCTGGTATTCGGCCGCAGGACGCGCTGGCGCGCAGCAGCGGGCTGGCTGTCGGCGAGCGCGGCGGGATCTGCATTGACGACGGCTGCCGGACCTCCGATCCGGATGTGCTTGCCATCGGGGAATGCGCGCTGTGGGAGGGGAAAATCTTTGGCCTGGTGGCACCGGGCTACCAGATGGCGCGCGTGGCCGCCGCTGTGCTGGCGGGTGAGGCGAAGCGCTTCACCGGCGCGGATATGAGTACCAAACTCAAGTTGCTGGGCGTGGATGTGGCGTCGTTTGGCGATGCTCACGGGCGCACGCCGGGCGCGCTGAGCTACCAGTGGACGCACGGGCCGCAGCAAATCTACAAAAAAATTGTGGTCAGCCACGACAGCAAAACCCTGCTGGGTGGCGTGCTGGTGGGCGATGCCAGCGAATACGCCACGCTGGTGCAGATGATGCTCAACGGCATCAGCCTGCCAAAAGAGCCGGAAACGCTGATCTTACCCGCGTCGTCAGGCAGCGCGCCGAAAGCGCTGGGCGTGGCGGCGCTGCCGGAAAGCGCGCAGATCTGTTCGTGTCATAACGTCAGCAAAGGGGATATCTGCCAGGCGGTAAGCGCGGGCGCAACGGATATCGGCGCCATTAAGCAGTGCACCAAAGCGGCGACCGGCTGCGGAGGCTGTAGCGCGCTGGTGAAGCAGGTGATGGAGTTCCAGCTTGCGGAGCAGGGCGTGGAGGTGAAGAAAGATATCTGCGAACACTTCCCGTACTCGCGTCAGGAGATTTACCACCTGGTGCGCGTCAACCATATCCGCACCTTCGACCAGCTTATCAGCCGCTACGGTCAGGGGCACGGGTGCGAGATCTGTAAGCCGCTGGTGGGATCGGTATTGGCTTCCTGCTGGAACGAGTATCTGCTGAAACCGGCGCATCTGCCGTTGCAGGACACCAACGACCGCTTTTTCGCCAATATTCAGAAGGACGGAACGTACTCCATCGTCCCGCGGATGCCTGCGGGTGAAGTGACCGCCGACGGGCTGATCGCCATCGGCCAGATCGCGAAACGCTATAGCCTTTACAGCAAAATTACCGGCGGGCAGCGTATTGACCTGTTTGGCGCCACGCTCGAACAGTTGCCGGAAATCTGGCAGGCGCTGGTGGAGGCCGGGTTTGAGACCGGACATGCCTACGGGAAATCTCTGCGCACGGTGAAATCCTGCGTCGGGTCGACCTGGTGCCGCTACGGCGTGCAGGATTCCACCGGCCTCGCGGTCAGGCTGGAGCACCGCTACAAGGGCCTGCGCGCGCCGCACAAAATCAAAATGGCGGTCTCCGGCTGTACCCGTGAGTGCGCAGAGGCGCAGAGCAAAGACGTGGGGGTGATTGCCACGGACAAAGGCTGGAACCTCTATCTGTGCGGCAACGGCGGGATGAAGCCGCGCCACGCGGACCTCTTCGCCAGCGATCTGGACGACGAAACGCTGATCCGCACCGTTGACCGTTTCCTGATGTTCTACATTCGCACGGCAGATCGTCTGCAACGTACCAGTACCTGGATGGATAACCTGGAAGGCGGCCTCGACTATCTGCGCGAGGTGATCCTCAACGACAGCCTGGGGATCGCCCACGAGCTGGAGCAGGAGATGGCCCGGGTGGTGGAGACCTACCAGTGCGAATGGCAAACCACCCTCAACGATCCTGATCGCCTGGCGCTGTTCCGCACTGCGGTGAACGTCCCCGCCGCGGAGGAGAACAAGCGCTGGCAGGAAATTTGTAATATCGATGAGATCCCGGAGCAGGCGGGCATCGGTGCGCATCTTGGGCGCAAACCGATTGCGCTGTTCCGCTTTGGCAAAAACGTTTATGCCCTCGACGATCGGGAGCCGGGTAGCCGCGCGAACGTGCTTTCACGCGGCATCCTCGGCGATGCGGCGGGGGAACCGGTGGTGATCTCGCCGCTCTACAAGCAACGTATTCGTCTGCGCGACGGCTGTCAGGTGGAGAATGGCGAACCCGTGGTGCGCGCCTGGCCGGTAAAAATTGAAAACGGCAAGGTATGGGTTGGAAATGAAGAGCTGGTGATGCGTGCGGAGGCCTCATGACCGAAACCCGGACAACGTGCCCTTACTGCGGGGTGGGCTGCGGCGTGGTCGCCAGCGCAGACGGTGATAAGGTGAGCATTCGGGGGGATGAAACTCATCCGGCGAATTTCGGTCGTCTGTGTGTAAAAGGATCTGCCCTCGGGGAAACCACGGGGTTGCAGGGACGCCTGCTGCGCCCGGTGGTCGATGGCCGGGAGGTGGCATGGCCGCAGGCGCTGGGCGAAGCGGGCGAGCGGTTACGGAACATCATCAACGAATGGGGGCCGCAGGCGGTGGCGTTTTATGCCTCCGGCCAGCTGTTGACCGAGGATTACTATGCCGCCAACAAGCTGATGAAAGGCTTTATCGGGGCGGCGAACATTGATACCAACTCGCGGCTGTGCATGTCATCGGCGGTGGTGGGCTACAAACGCGCCTTCGGTGAAGACGTGGTGCCGTGCAGCTACGAGGACGTGGAAAACAGCGATCTGGTGGTACTCGTTGGCTCAAACGCGGCCTGGACGCATCCGGTGCTGTATCAGCGGCTGGTGCAGGCAAAGCACAACAATCCGCAGATAAAAGTGGTCGTGATCGATCCGCGTAAAACCGCCACCTGCGATATCGCCGATCTCCACCTCGCGCTCAGACCCGGCAGCGACGCCGGGCTGTTTGTGGGGTTGCTCAATCTGATTCAGGGGCGGGGCGAGTGGCCGATCCCTCGCGTGGCGGCGTTTTGCGATCTGCCTTCAGACGAGATTAGCACCTTCTACGACTGGTTTATCACCGCGCCACGCGCGATCACGCTCTACACCATGGGGATCAACCAGTCCTCCACCGGCAGCG
This sequence comes from Enterobacter cloacae complex sp. IR5402, assembly GCF_049238125.1. Classification (NCBI taxonomy): domain Bacteria; kingdom Pseudomonadati; phylum Pseudomonadota; class Gammaproteobacteria; order Enterobacterales; family Enterobacteriaceae; genus Enterobacter; species Enterobacter cloacae complex sp. IR5402. The sequence goes on along the minus strand of NZ_JBMKHO010000001.1, from coordinate 524,936 downwards.
ACAAGTGTAACGCCATCATTAACGTGCATCTTGCCAGCGGGAAGTTCAACCGTCCTGGCTGCGGCCCGTTTTCGCTGACCGGACAGCCAAATGCCATGGGCGGGCGGGAAGTGGGCGGGCTGGCGAATCAGCTGGCGGCGCACATGAACTTCGAGCCGGACGATCTTTCGCGCGTGGCGCGTTTCTGGGGAACAGAACGGCTGGCGCAGACCCCGGGCCTGATGGCGGTGGAATTGTTTGACGCCATTGCGCGCGGCGAGGTGAAGGCGGTGTGGATCATGGGCACCAACCCTGCCGTGTCGCTTCCCGACAGCCACGCGGTGTGTCAGGCTCTGGCAGCCTGCCCGCTGGTCATGGTATCTGAGGTGATGCAGGAGACGGACACCAGCCGGTTTGCCCATATCCGTTTTCCCGCCCTGGGCTGGGGCGAGAAAAACGGCACGGTGACCAATTCTGAACGCCGTATCTCCCGCCAGCGTGCCTTTCTGCCTGCGCCGGGCGAGGCCAGACCGGACTGGTGGATAATCGCCCGGATCGCAGAGCAGCTCGGTTATGGCGATGCCTTCGCCTGGGAACACCCTCAGGAGATATTTTGTGAACATGCGGCGCTGACGGCGTTTGAAAATAACGGCGAACGGGCGCTAAACCTGCGCGAACTGGCGTCGCTGTCGCGAGAGGCGTGGGACGCGCTGGCGCCTTATCAGTGGCATGCCGGTGATTTCCCGCAAAGAAATCTTGTACCGGTTGATCCTTCCTCGCATGGGGCAGGCGTCGACGAATTGTACCCCTTGATACTGAATACCGGGCGGATCCGCGATCAGTGGCACACCATGACGCGCACGGGGTATGTTCCGCGCCTGATGCAGCATATTGATGAGCCTTTTGTTGAGATGAACGCAACCGATGCGGCGCGCGCTGGGCTGACTGACGGCCAGCTGGCGCGGATAAGCTCCCCGCGCGGGGTGATGGTTGCCAGAGTACGTATCTCCACCGCGCAGCGTGCGGGCGAGCTGTTTGCGCCGATGCACTGGAACGCGCAATTTGCACGGCAGGGGAAGGTCAATGCGTTGGTAGAAGGGCGGATTGATGCCGGTTCCGGCCAGCCGGAGAGTAAACAAACCGCGGTGAGGATCATGCCCTGGCTACCGGCCTGGCAGGGTGAACTGTATGCCCGCGAGCTGCCAGCGCTGCCGCCGTCGGTCTGCTGGTGGCGTAAAGCCTCACGTCTGACGGTGGCGGGGGAGCAGCCGTTGCTGTCGTGGGTCAGGGCGTACGCCAGCGGTCGGGGCTGGCAGTTACAGGTGGCACAGACGGGAGAACGCAGCAGCGTGCTCGCCTGGCATCACGGCGAGCTGATGCTGGGCTACTGGGAGGGCCATACGCTGCCGGCGCTGGCGCATGCGTTTATTGAAGAAGCCTTTGCTGCTGCACCCGTACAACTCGCTGAACGCCATGCGCTGCTGCACGGACAACGGCCGGGCGAAGATGCCGATCCCGGGCGAATTATCTGTAGCTGCTTCAGCGTGGGTGAAAATACGATACGTAAGGCGATAGCCGGAGGCTGTGATTCTGCCGCAGCGCTGGGCGTGAAGCTGCGCTGCGGCACGAACTGCGGCTCCTGCGTGCCGGAGCTGAAAGCGCTGTTGGGATAATAGTGCAAGGGCGTCGGTTGGCGGCTTCGCACCGGTACGAATTTGTAGGTCGGGTAAGGCGAAGCCGCCACCCGACAAATCTTTTCAGGATATTCCTGAAATTTCTGTTAAGACTGGTTTTCAGGGCTTATGGCGTTAACATAATAAGTGTTTGTTCATAAACACAGGTTCTGATTGACGACGTTGAAGGCTGTATCGTCCCGCATCCGTTTTTTGCTGTTACTCTCCCTTTTTACGGCTGGAGCCGTTCACGGTGCGCCGAAATCCTTCGTGCAGCAGGCGCAGAATCCGTTTGATAATAACGGCGATAGCCTGCCGGATCTCGGTATGGCGCAACCGACCACCGAAGGCGAAAAGCATCTGGCTGAAATGGCAAAGGCCTTCGGTGAAGCCAGTATGACCGATAACGGCCTGACGGCCGGGCAGCAGGCGCGACAGTTCGCGTTTGGCAAAGTGCGGGATGCCGTCAGTGGGGAAGTCAACGAGCAGATTGAATCCTGGCTTTCACCCTGGGGAAACGCCAGCGTCAATGTACTGGTGGATGACGACGGCAACTTTAACGGCAGCAGCGGTAGCTGGTTTATCCCCTGGAACGACAACACCCGTTATCTGAGCTGGAGCCAGCTTGGCCTGACGCAGCAGACAGATGGGCTGGTGAGCAATGTCGGGATCGGGCAGCGCTGGGTTGCCGGAAACTGGCTGCTGGGCTACAACACCTTTTACGACAACCTGCTGGAAGACAACCTGCAACGTGCCGGGCTGGGCGCAGAGGCGTGGGGTGAAAACCTGCGCCTGTCGGCCAATTACTACCAGCCGTTCGCTGGCTGGCAGCCGCGTTCCGACATCCGCGAGCAGCGCATGGCGCGCGGGTACGACGTAACGGCCAAAGCCTGGCTTCCCTGGTTTCATCACCTGAACACCAGCGTCAGCTTTGAACAGTATTTTGGCGATAACGTCGATCTGTTTAACAGCGGTACGGGATATCACAATCCGGTTGCGGTCAACCTGGGGCTGAACTATACCCCCGTTCCGCTGGTCACCCTGACGGCTGCCCATAAGCAGGGGGAGAGCGGCGTTAGCCAGAATAACCTCGGGCTGAAGCTCAACTATCGCTTTGGCGTGCCGCTGGCGAAACAGCTTTCCGCCGGGGAAGTGGCGGCGACGCGCTCGCTGCGGGGCAGCCGCTATGATTCACCTGAGCGCGATAATCTGCCCGTGATGGAATTCCGTCAGCGCAAAACCCTCTCGGTATATCTGGCCACGCCGCCGTGGGATCTTAAGCCAGGCGAAACCGTGATGCTGAAGCTGCAAATTCGCAGCAAGCACGGTATCCGGCAGATCCACTGGCTGGGTGATACCCAGGCGCTCAGCCTGACCTCACCGGCAAACGGCAACAGCAGCGATGGCTGGAGTGTGATCATGCCTGCATGGGATGATTCAGAAGGGGCGAAAAACGCATGGCGGCTAACGGCCGTGGTGGAAGATAAGGATGGGCAGCGTGTCTCCTCCAATGAGATCACGCTTTCCGTGGTGCAACCGCTCGTCGCAATGCCTGCCGACGATCCACGGTGGAAGTTGCTGCCGGATGAGTAAGTTAAAAAATGCGCTCCTGATGCACCCAGACGGCGGCTTCGACGCGGGATTTTAACTTCATTTTTTTCAGCATGTGTTTGACATGCACTTTGACCGTGCTCTCGGTGATGTCCAGACGGCGGGCGATCATTTTGTTCGGCAGCCCCTGGGCAATCAGCTTCAGAATGTCACGCTCGCGCGGGGTCAACTGGCTGACGTCGCGATCAGACGTGGCGCGGTTAGCACGCAGGCTGGCGGCCAGTACCGGCGTTAACGCTTCACTCAGCACCATCTCGCCTGCGGCAGCCTGTTGCAGCGCCTTGAGCAGATCTTCCGGCTCCATATCTTTCAGCAGATAGCCGTCTGCCCCTCGCTTGAGGGCGGTGACCACGTCTTCTTCATGGTTTGAGACGCTGAAGACCACCACCCGGCCAGAGAGGGATTTCTCCCGCAGCTTGTCGAGGGTTTCCAGGCCATTCATGCCCGGCATGTTGAGATCGAGCAAGATCAAATCAGGATCGAGCGATTCGGCAAGTTCAATACCCTGTTCGCCGTTGCTGGCTTCCCCGACGACGGTGATATCTGGCGCCATGCTGACAAGCTGTTTAACGCCAGTGCGCAGCATCGGATGATCGTCAATCAACAGGATAGATGCCGGTTCCTGATTAGTCATGGTTTTCTCCTTGAGCAGTTATGAGGGGCTTTTCGGGTATAAAGGTGACCACTACTTCGGTGCCACCTGACTCTCCCCGGCGAACCTGGCAATCACCGCGCAGGCTTTGCGCGCGGTCTCGCATGATAATTAAACCATAATGGTTCGTTCGTTCGGCATTTTCCGGCACGCCGCGGCCGTTATCCTGAACCCTGAGCTTCACCTGATTATCCTGGCAGCTGACGGTGACCGTAACGGCCGTCGCCTCGGCATGCTTGAGCACGTTGCTCAGGGCTTCACGGGCAATTTGCAGCAAATGGATCGCCTGGTGAGAGGGGACAAAACGCGGTGGCAGCTGGTAATCCAGCTTCACCGGGAAGCCCAGCCGGGCACTAAACTCCTGACAGCTGGACTCCAGCGCAGGGCGCAGCCCCGGCTCGGTGAGCTGCAAACGGAAGGTGGTCAGCAGCTCGCGAAGCTGAACCCACGAGGTGTTAAGCTCGTTGCGGATCTGGCTGAGCAGCTGTTTGCTGCTCTCGGGCATGCCTTCGTCCTGCATTTGCAGGCAGCTCACCTGCATCTTCATGCAGGAGAGGGACTGGGCGATGGAGTCGTGCAGCTCGCGGGCGATGGTGGCACGCTCCTCCATCACGATCAGCTGCTGCTGTTTCTCCTGGTGGCGGTCGAGCGCCAGCGTGGCCGTGAGCTGCTCAACAAGCGTATCGACCAGCTGCTGCTGGTCGTGGCTCAGGTGACGTCCGGCGGGCAGGGTGGCCAGCAAAATACCGTACTGGGTATGGCTGTCCATCAGCCGCCACTTGAGGGTCGTGCCGCTGGTGGTAAGCGGCGGCAAGCCGCGCGGGCACAGATGACACCCTTTATCGTCGCAGGAGATGTCCGACTGACAGGTAAATTCCTGATGGTTTTCCTCATCTTCAACGTCGTAAACCCGAAGCTCAAGATCGCGGAGCAGAGTCAGGTTTTGCAGGCCGTTCAGTACTGGCGAGAGACGTTCGCAAAGCGGTACCTGCATATGCAGGCGACGGTTCGCCTGCCAGAGGAAAGAGAGGATCTCGTTTTTTTGCTCAAGCCCGGCGGTTTTCTCCTGGACGCGTTGTTCCAGTACCGCGTAGCTCTCTGATAGCTCTGCCGACATGGTATTGAGCGCCTCGCCAAGCATCGCCATTTCGTTGCGCCCGCTGATGTGCGTGCGCTGGGTAAAATCGCGCTGTGTGACGGCGCGGGCCATCGCCAGGAGCTGTTTCCAGGGGTTAAGCAACCGCGCGCGCAGCCAGATAACCGTGAAAATCAGCAGCAAACCCATAAACAGCGCCATTGCGCGGTGAACCATCACCACACGGTCAATGCGTAACTCTGTGGTGCGATCGAATGAGGAGACAAGATGATCGATGCGTGACACAAACCCGGCGACATCCTGGGCGACCGTTTCCCGGTCTTCCGCCCGCTTTAAGCCGGGCTCCAGCTGGGTATGCCAGTAGCCCTGAAGCGCCTTAAGCTGAGATTGCTGACCGTCACGGATGGCGGCTCTTTCCAGTTCAGGGCTGAATGCGGTACGCTCCATTTCGTCGATAAGCGGTTGGTCAGCCTGCGTCAGCGGCACCGACGCCAGTAGCCGGTAACTCTGCATACGTAGCGAGCCTGCCTCGTTGATGGCATGCGCGTTACCCTGTACACCCTGTACCAGCCAGCCAGAAATAGCCATGCCGGTCACACCGATAGCGGTGGACAGCAGAACAATAAGCGCCAGCTGGTTAACCAGCGTCAGCGGAGATAAACATCTTTTTAACATAGAGTTGCCGGGCTCCTGACGTGACCTGATTGCAGGAATGGCGCTATTCTGGTGCATACCCTGGAGTATACCCATACCAATAAAGGATTACCTCTAAATTGCCAGAGGGGTAACGGTTAGTGGGTGGACGAAGCAGGGATGCCTCAGCACCGTGAAAAACCACACCTTTTTTACGTTTTGCATCTACTCATTAAGAGTGATGGCTTTTTTTTTGCCGCAAAACCTCCCACTTTTCCTTTGATTTATATCAACTTACCGCCGCTCTAAAGCCCTAATGTTTGCAGCATCATTCGAGAATCAGAGGTGTCTATGAGTCACTCTTCCGCTCCCGAAAGGGAAACTGGTGCCGTTATTACAGACTGGCGTCCAGAGGATCCGGCGTTCTGGCAACAGCGCGGCCACCGTGTAGCAAGTCGTAATCTGTGGATTTCCGTTCCATGTCTGTTACTGGCGTTTTGCGTCTGGATGTTGTTCAGTGCGGTTGCGGTTAACCTGCCAAAAGTGGGCTTTACCTTTACCACCGACCAGCTGTTTATGTTGACCGCGTTGCCGTCGCTTTCAGGCGCACTGCTGCGCGTTCCTTATGCGTTTATGGTGCCGGTCTTTGGTGGTCGTCGCTGGACGGCTTTCAGTACCGGGATCATGATCATACCGTGCGTGTGGCTCGGTTTTGCGGTGCAGGATACCTCCACACCGTTTAGCGTGTTCGTGATTATCTCTCTGCTGTGCGGTTTTGCGGGGGCGAACTTTGCGTCCAGTATGGCAAACATCAGCTTCTTCTTCCCGAAAGCGAAGCAGGGTGGCGCGCTGGGCATTAACGGCGGTCTGGGTAACATGGGCGTGAGCGTGATGCAGCTGATTGCCCCGCTGGCGATCTCTGTCTCCATCTTTGCGGCCTTTGGCGGCGGCGGTGTGACGCAGCCCGACGGTTCCGTGCTGTTCCTGCAAAACGCCTCCTGGATTTGGGTACCGTTCCTGGTGGTCTTTACCCTGGCGGCGTGGTTCTTCATGAACGATCTGTCCGCGTCCAAAGCGTCATTGAGCGAGCAGCTGCCGGTTCTGAAGCGTGGCCACCTGTGGGTGATGGCGCTGCTGTATCTGGCGACCTTCGGCTCGTTCATCGGTTTCTCCGCAGGCTTTGCCATGCTGTCTAAAACCCAGTTCCCGGACGTGCAGATCCTTCAGTTTGCCTTCTTCGGTCCGTTTATCGGCGCGCTGGCACGTTCGCTGGGCGGGATGATCTCCGACCGTCTGGGCGGGACGCGCGTTACGCTGGTGAACTTTGTTGTAATGGCCATCTTCTGTGCGCTGCTGTTCCTGACGCTGCCTGCGGGTGGTGAGGGGGGTAACTTCTTTGCCTTCTTCGGCGTCTTCATGGTGCTGTTCCTGACCGCCGGGCTGGGCAGTGCGTCTACTTTCCAGATGATCTCTGTCATCTTCCGCAAGCTGACCATGGACCGCGTGAAAGCGCAGGGTGGGAGCGACGAGCAGGCAATGCGTGAAGCCGCCACCGATACCGCTGCGGCGCTTGGGTTTATCTCTGCGATAGGCGCGATTGGCGGCTTCTTTATTCCAAAAGCGTTCGGTATCTCACTGGATCTGACCGGCTCACCGGCGGGTGCGATGAAAGTATTCCTCGTCTTCTATATCGCCTGCGTGGTCATCACCTGGCTGGTATATGGCCGTAATACCAAGAAAAACAAGTAAGCTTGATTATCCGTTTGCGCGGCCTGAGTGCCGCGCTTTTTTTAATCGCTGAATAGTTACAACATACTAATGGCGTTACCCGTGGTCACCCGCAGGTAACGCTGTGATCGCCATCGCTTTACAGGTGTTTCTACCCCTTAATACCTAAGATGTTAAATTTTGCCTCGCTTATTGTACGATAAATAAAATATATCTATATAAATCACAAGGTTAAGAAATATTAACGGCTACCGCTTTGGTGGTATTTGATCTAATACCACCCCTGAGAGTCCCCCTTCGTCTTGATCGTTATCAATTCTCACCATCTTTCATAGCGTTACCTTCGCTGCAAATCAGCAATGTCGATTTAGAGAGCCACAGGCTCCACACAGGAGATACCCGATGAGCAAATTTTTGGACCGGTTTCGCTACTTCAAACAGAAGGGTGAAACTTTTGCCGATGGGCACGGCCAGGTTCTGGATACCAACCGGGACTGGGAAGACGGTTACCGTCAACGCTGGCAGCATGACAAAGTTGTCCGTTCTACCCACGGCGTAAACTGCACTGGCTCATGTAGCTGGAAGATTTTCGTTAAAAACGGTCTGGTGACCTGGGAAATGCAGCAGACCGATTATCCGCGTACCCGTCCGGATATGCCGAACCACGAGCCGCGTGGCTGCCCGCGTGGGGCCAGCTACTCCTGGTATCTCTACAGCGCAAACCGACTGAAATACCCGCTGATGCGTAAACGCCTGATGAAAATGTGGCGTGAAGCGAAAGTGCAGCACAGCGATCCGGTTGATGCCTGGGCCTCCATCATTGAAGATGCCGACAAAGCGAAAAGCTTCAAGCAGGCGCGTGGTCGCGGTGGTTTCGTTCGCTCTTCCTGGAAAGAGGTGAACGAGCTGATTGCGGCTTCCAACGTCTACACCGTGAAAACTTACGGTCCTGACCGTGTGGCAGGCTTCTCGCCAATTCCGGCGATGTCGATGGTCTCTTACGCCTCCGGCGCGCGCTACCTGTCACTCATCGGCGGTACCTGCCTGAGCTTCTACGACTGGTACTGCGACCTGCCGCCAGCGTCGCCACAGACCTGGGGCGAGCAGACCGACGTGCCGGAGTCCGCTGACTGGTACAACTCCAGCTACATCATCGCCTGGGGCTCTAACGTTCCGCAGACCCGTACCCCGGATGCGCACTTCTTTACTGAAGTACGTTACAAAGGGACCAAAACCGTTGCCGTGACCCCAGACTACGCCGAAATTGCCAAGCTGTGCGACCTGTGGCTGGCGCCGAAACAGGGTACCGATGCCGCCATGGCGCTGGCGATGGGCCACGTCATGCTGCGCGAATTCCACCTCGACAAGCCAAGCCAGTATTTCACTGATTACGTGCGTCGCTACACCGACATGCCAATGCTGGTGATGCTCGAAGAGCGTGACGGCTATTACGCCGCAGGCCGTATGCTGCGTGCCGCAGATCTGGTGGACGCGCTGGGTCAGGAAAACAACCCGGAGTGGAAAACGGTCGCCTGCAACAGCAACGGCGAGCTGGTGGCGCCAAACGGCTCTATCGGCTTCCGCTGGGGCGAAAAAGGCAAATGGAACCTGGAGCAGCGTAACGGCACCACGGGTGAAGAGACGGAACTTCGTCTCAGCATGCTGGGCAGCCAGGATGAGATCGCCGATGTCGGCTTCCCGTACTTTGGTGGTGAAGGTTCCGAGCACTTCAACAAGGTTGAGCTGCAAAACGTTCTGATGCACAAACTGCCGGTTAAGCGCCTGCAACTGGCGGACGGTTCTACTGCTCTGGTCACTACCGTCTACGATCTGACCATGGCGAACTACGGCCTGGAGCGCGGCCTGAACGATGAAAACTGCGCGACCAGCTATGATGACGTGAAGGCTTATACCCCGGCCTGGGCGGAGCAGATCACCGGCGTGCCACGCGCGCAGATCACCCGTATCGCGCGTGAATTTGCGGAAAACGCCGACAAAACCCACGGTCGCTCCATGATCATCGTCGGTGCCGGTCTGAACCACTGGTATCACCTCGATATGAACTATCGCGGCCTGATCAACATGCTGATCTTCTGCGGCTGCGTCGGGCAGAGCGGCGGCGGCTGGGCGCACTACGTGGGCCAGGAAAAACTGCGTCCGCAGACCGGCTGGCAGCCGCTGGCGTTTGCCCTTGACTGGCAGCGTCCGGCCCGTCACATGAACAGCACCTCCTACTTCTATAACCACTCCAGCCAGTGGCGCTACGAGACGGTTACCGCCCAGGAACTGCTGTCGCCGATGGCGGATAAATCCCGCTACAGCGGCCACCTGATTGACTTCAACGTGCGCGCTGAGCGTATGGGCTGGCTGCCGTCTGCGCCGCAGCTGGGCACGAACCCGCTGCGCATTGCGGAAGCGGCGAAGAAAGCGGGCATGTCACCGGTTGACTACACCGTTAAATCCCTCAAAGACGGCTCAATCCGCTTCGCGGCAGAACAGCCGGAGAACGGTAAAAACCATCCGCGTAACCTGTTCATCTGGCGCTCTAACCTGCTGGGTTCGTCCGGTAAAGGCCATGAATACATGCTGAAATACCTGCTCGGTACCGAAAACGGTATTCAGGGTAAAGATCTCGGCAAGCAGGGCGGCGTGAAGCCAGAAGAAGTTGAATGGAAAGACAACGGTCTGGACGGCAAGCTGGATCTGGTGGTAACGCTGGACTTCCGTCTGTCCAGTACCTGCCTGTACTCCGATATCGTGCTGCCTACCGCCACCTGGTACGAAAAAGACGACATGAATACGTCGGATATGCATCCGTTTATTCATCCGCTGTCTGCGGCCGTTGACCCGGCATGGGAATCAAAAAGCGACTGGGAAATCTACAAAGACATCGCGAAGAAATTCTCCGAAGTCTGTGTAGGGCACCTGGGCAAAGAGACCGACGTGGTGACGCTGCCAATCCAGCACGACTCCGCTGCCGAACTGGCGCAACCGCTGGACGTGAAGGACTGGAAAAAAGGCGAGTGCGACCTGATCCCAGGCGTAACCGCGCCGCACATTATTCCGGTTGAACGTGATTACCCGGCAACGTACGAGCGCTTTACCTCTATCGGCCCGCTGATGGAAAAAATCGGTAACGGCGGGAAAGGGATCGCCTGGAACACCCAGAGTGAAATGGACCTGCTGCGCAAGCTCAATTACACCAAAGCGGACGGCCCGGCGAAAGGCCAGCCGATGCTGAACACGGCGATTGATGCGGCGGAAATGATCCTGACCCTGGCCCCGGAAACCAACGGCCACGTGGCGGTGAAAGCCTGGGCGGCCCTGAGCGAGTTTACCGGTCGTGACCATACGCACCTGGCGAAGAATAAAGAGGAAGAGAAAATCCGCTTCCGCGATATTCAGGCCCAGCCGCGCAAGATTATCTCCAGCCCGACCTGGTCTGGCCTCGAAGATGAACATGTGTCCTATAACGCCGGATACACCAACGTTCACGAGCTGATCCCATGGCGCACGCTTTCTGGCCGTCAGTCTCTGTATCAGGATCACCAGTGGATGCGTGACTTCGGTGAAAGCCTGCTGGTTTACCGTCCGCCAATCGACACCCGCTCCGTGAAAGCGGTGATGGGTGCGAAATCAAACGGTAACCCTGAGAAGGCGCTGAACTTCCTGACGCCGCACCAGAAGTGGGGTATCCACTCCACCTATAGCGACAACCTGCTGATGCTGACCCTGTCGCGCGGGGGGCCAATCGTCTGGATGAGCGAAGCGGACGCCAAAGATCTGGGTATCGAAGATAACGACTGGATTGAAGTGTTCAACAGCAACGGTGCCCTGACGGCACGTGCGGTGGTGAGCCAGCGTGTACCGGCCGGGATGACCATGATGTACCACGCGCAGGAACGTATCATTAACCTGCCGGGGTCTGAGATCACCGAACAGCGCGGCGGTATTCACAACTCCGTGACCCGTATTACGCCGAAGCCGACCCACATGATCGGTGGTTATGCCCAGCTGGCCTACGGCTTTAACTACTACGGCACCGTAGGATCGAACCGCGATGAGTTCGTGGTGGTACGTAAGATGAAGAATATTAACTGGTTAGATGGCGAAGGTAATGACCAGGTACAGGAGAGCGTAAAATGAAAATTCGTTCACAAGTCGGCATGGTGCTGAATCTGGATAAATGCATCGGCTGTCATACCTGCTCAGTCACCTGTAAAAACGTCTGGACCAGCCGTGAAGGTATGGAGTACGCCTGGTTCAACAACGTGGAAAGTAAGCCGGGCACCGGCTTCCCGACCGACTGGGAAAACCAGGAGAAGTGGAAGGGCGGCTGGATCCGTAAAATCAACGGCAAACTGCAACCGCGCATGGGTAACCGTGCCATGCTGCTGGGTAAAATCTTCGCTAACCCGCATCTGCCGGGCATCGATGATTACTACGAGCCGTTTGATTACGACTATCAGAACCTGCACAACGCGCCGGAAAGCAAACACCAGCCGATCGCCCGTCCTCGCTCGCTGATCACCGGCCAGCGCATGGACAAAATTACCAGCGGTCCAAACTGGGAAGAGATTCTGGGCGGCGAGTTCGAAAAACGCGCCAAAGACCAGAACTTCGAGAACATGCAGAAGGCGATGTACGGCCAGTTCGAAAACACCTTCATGATGTACCTGCCGCGCCTGTGCGAACACTGCCTTAACCCGGCGTGCGTGGCGACCTGCCCAAGCGGCGCCATCTACAAGCGTGAAGAAGATGGCATTGTGCTGATCGACCAGGACAAGTGCCGCGGCTGGCGTATGTGCATCACCGGCTGCCCGTACAAAAAAATCTACTTCAACTGGAAGAGCGGTAAGTCTGAGAAGTGCATCTTCTGCTACCCGCGTATCGAAGCCGGTATGCCGACCGTCTGCTCAGAGAGCTGCGTAGGTCGTATCCGCTACCTCGGCGTGCTGCTGTACGACGCGGACGCGATTGAAAATGCCGCAAGCACCGAGAACGAGAAAGATCTGTATCAGCGTCAACTGGATGTCTTCCTCGATCCAAACGATCCGAAGGTTATTGAGCAGGCGCTTAAAGACGGTATTCCGCAGAGCGTGATTGACGCCGCACAGCAGTCTCCGGTGTACAAAATGGCGATGGACTGGAAGCTGGCCCTGCCGCTGCACCCGGAATACCGCACGCTGCCGATGGTCTGGTACGTGCCGCCGCTGTCTCCGATTCAGTCTGCGGCGGATGCGGGTGAACTGGGCAGCAACGGCATTCTGCCGGACGTGGAAAGCCTGCGTATCCCGGTTCAGTATCTGGCCAACCTGCTCACCGCCGGGGATACCCAGCCGGTACTGCTGGCGCTGAAACGTATGCTGGCGATGCGTCACTTCAAACGTGCGGAAACTGTTGACGGCGTGAACGATACCCGCGCGCTGGAAGAGGTTGGTCTGACCGAAGCGCAGGCGCAGGAGATGTACCGCTATCTGGCAATCGCTAACTACGAAGATCGTTTCGTGGTGCCGAGCAGCCACCGTGAACTGGCTCGCGAGGCCTTCCCGGAGAAAAGTGGGTGTGGCTTTACCTTTGGCGACGGTTGCCACGGGTCAGACAGCAAATTCAACCTGTTCAACAGCCGCCGCATCGACGCGATGGATGTGACCAGCAAAACGGAGCCGCACCAATGATTGAACTCGTCATTGTTTCGCGTCTGCTCGAGTACCCTGATGCTGCGCTTGTGCAGCATCAACAGGAACTCTTTGATGCACTCGCGTCATCTGAAAACCTGGATAAAGAGGATGCCCAGAAGCTGGGCGTTTTCCTCCGCGATCTGCTGGCGCGCGATCTTCTTGATGCGCAGGCGGACTACAGCCAGCTGTTTGACCGGGGTCGTGCCACGTCTCTGCTGTTGTTCGAACACGTTCACGGTGAATCCCGCGACCGTGGTCAGGCGATGGTGGATCTGATGGCCCAGTACGAGCAGCACGGTTTGCAACTCGACAGCCGCGAGCTGCCGGATCACCTGCCGCTGTATCTGGAATATCTGGCGCAGTTGCCGAAAGAGGAAGCGCTGGGCGGGTTGCAGGACATTGCTCCCATTCTGGCGTTGCTCGGCGCGCGTCTCCAGCAACGTGAGAGCAGCTATGCAGTCCTGTTTGATCTGCTGGTGAAACTGGCTAACGCCTCGGTTGACAGTCAAAAAGTGGCGGAAAAAATCGCGGATGAAGCCCGGGACGATACCCCACAAGCACTGGATGCCGTCTGGGAAGAAGAGCAGGTGAAATTCTTTGCTGACCAGAGCTGTGGCGAATCTGAAATCTCCGCGCATCAGCGTCGTTTTGCCGGAGCGGTGGCTCCGCAATATTTGAATATCTCTAACGGAGGACAGCACTAATGCACTTCCTGAATATGTTCTTCTTTGACATTTACCCGTATATCGCGGGCAACGTGTTCCTGGTGGGAAGCTGGCTGCGTTATGACTATGGCCAGTACACCTGGCGTGCTGCCTCCAGCCAGATGCTGGATCGTAAAGGGATGAACCTGGCGTCAAACCTGTTCCACATCGGGATTTTGGGGATTTTCGCCGGTCACTTCCTGGGGATGCTGACCCCGCACTGGATGTACGAAGCGTGGCTGCCGATTGACGTGAAGCAGAAGATGGCGATGCTCGCCGGTGGCGCCTGCGGCGTGATGACCCTGGTGGGTGGTCTGTTGCTGCTGAAACGCCGTCTGTTCAGCCCACGCGTGCGGGCTACCACGACCGGAGCGGACATCCTGATCCTCTCCCTGCTGATGGTGCAGTGTGCGCTTGGTCTGCTGACCATTCCATTCTCTGCGCAGCATATGGACGGCAGCGAGATGATGAAGCTGGTGGGATGGGCGCAGTCTGTCGTGACCTTCCGCGGGGGCGCCTCTGAGCATCTGGACGGCGTGGCGTTCATCTTCCGCGTTCACCTGGTGTTGGGTATGACCCTGTTTGTGCTGTTCCCGTTCTCTCGCCTGGTGCACATCTGGAGTGCGCCGGTGGAGTACCTGACGCGCAAATATCAGGTTGTGCGTGCTCGTCGCTGATTCGCTGTATTAATACAACCCCGCATATGCGGGGTTTTTTTTGTCCCCGATCCAGGGTTTCGTGCGGATGCCGGGTGGCGGTTGCGCCTTACCCGGCCTACAGAATTCACTATGCTCGAATCGAACCTTGGTCGAAGCTTCTTATCCTTCCCCGCATGGGAGAACCATGGGGCATTGTGCTTTTGGATAGTGCTAAAGAATCTGGAAGTGATGGTGGTGGGGGAAGGATTACTCAGCGCTTCGCGCTTCGCCCTTCGGGTCGTTGCCTGCGGCAACGCTTTCTCGCTACGCTCGAATCGAACCCTGGTCGAAGCTTCTTATCCTTCCCCGCACTGAAGAACCATGGGGCATTGTGCTTTGAGAGAGTGCTGTAGCATCTGGAAGTGATGGTGGTGGGGGAAGGATTACTCAGCGCTTCGCGCTTCGCCCTTCGGGTCGTTGCCTGCGGCAACGCTTTCTCGCTACGCTCGAATCGAACCTTGGTCGAAGCTTCTCATCCTTCCCCGCACTGAAGAACCATGGGGCATTGTGCTTTGAGAGAGTGCTGTAGCATCTGGAAGTGATGGTGGTGGGGGAAGGATTCGAACCTTCGAAGTCGATGACGGCAGATTTACAGTCTGCTCCCTTTGGCCACTCGGGAACCCCACCAGGGGTAATTCATATTTTGAGGTAAAGCTGGAGATGGTGGTGGGGGAAGGATTCGAACCTTCGAAGTCGATGACGGCAGATTTACAGTCTGCTCCCTTTGGCCGCTCGGGAACCCCACCACGGGGTAATGCTTTTAACTGGCCTGCTTCCTGTTGGAAGCGGGGCGCATCATATCAAATGAGACGCCCCTGTAAAGCATTCCTTTAGGAAAATGAAGCTGTTTGCCTGCTTTTTATCCGTAAAGGCGTAAAGCTAATCAATTCATTTTCCGAGGGATTAAAGAATAATCGTTCTGTTGCCGTACACAAAGACGCGCTGGGCAAGTACCTGATACAGCGCACGGCTTAGTACGTTCTTCTCAACGTCACGGCCAGCACGCATCATATCTTCTGCCGTGTAGGTGTGATCCACGTGAATCACGTCCTGCATGATGATTGGGCCTTCATCCAGATTATCATTCACGTAGTGCGCGGTTGCGCCAATGATCTTCACCCCACGCTCGTATGCCTGGTGATACGGACGCGCGCCAATAAAGGCTGGCAGGAAGGAGTGGTGGATGTTGATAATCTTGTTCGGGAAGCGCGCCACGAAGGATGGCGTCAGCACGCGCATATATTTCGCCAGCACCACGTAGTCCGGGTTATGCGCTTCAATCGCAGCAGCCATCAGGTTGTCGTGCTCTTCACGGGTATGGCCTTCGTGACTGACCAGCTCAAACGGAATGTCGAAACGTTCTACCAGCGTACGCAGCGTCTCGTGGTTGCCAATGACGGCGGCAATTTCGACGTCCAGGCCACCGTAGTTGGCTTTCATCAGCAGATCGCCCAGGCAGTGCGCCTCTTTGGTGACCAGAATGACAATACGGCGACGGCCCGCCGGGTTAAGCTCACGCACCGAGCCTTCCGGCAGGGCGCTGTCCAGATCGGCAAGCAGGGTTGTGTCGTTGAAAATGCCTTCCAGTTCGGTACGCATAAAGAAGCGACCGGTACGGTGGTCAACGAACTCGTTGTTCTGCACGATATTCAGTTCATGCTTGTAGCAAATGTTGGTAATTCGTGCGATCAGCCCTTTTTGATCGGGACAGATAGTGCGCAGAACTTTACGTTGTAATGATTGCATCGCCGGGAAATCCTGTTTATGTATTTGCGAAGTCTGAGTTGTCAGGCATTACTGCCGCAACACTTTTTAAATTTTTTTCCTGAACCACAGGGGCAGGGATCGTTACGACCGAATTGCGGACGTGTGCCGTCAATATAATACCATTGCCCGCTGTCCTTTAAGAACCGTGACCGTTCAATGATGGCGCCGGGTTTGTTTTGTTCGCTAAAGCGGGCGACAAAACTGACATAGCCCTCGTTCGCATCGCGGCCGGGAGCGGCTTCAAAGACGGTGAGGCCCAGCCAGACGGTGTTAGCAAATCCGGCTTCAATCTCTTGGCTAAAATCGGCAGCATGGCAGGACGGATGCCAGGTTTTAATCAGGTAGTCTGCGTTTTTGATCACAAAAGCAGTATACCGCGAGCGCATAAGGTGTGACGGGTCTGGTGCAACCTGCTTGCCAGAAAGATATCGCTGGCAACATAGGCTATACTCCAGAGCGCTACCACAGGGGCAGAGTTGAGACACGATTCTCTTCCTGGAACAAAAAATAAGGCGTTAAACGCTTAAGGTAGCAATATGTTAACTGAGCAGGTGCGTTGACGCTATGTCGGGAATCCAGGGGAAGTAAAACAGGGCTAATGAGAAAGGTAAAAATTGGACTGGCGTTGGGCTCAGGTGCTGCCCGGGGTTGGTCACATATTGGCGTTATCAATACCTTAAACCAGATGGGGATTGACGTTGATATTGTTGCAGGATGTTCTATCGGGTCGCTGGTCGGATCTGCGTACGCCTGCGGTAAGCTCCCGGAGCTTGAAAGCTGGGTGCGCTCCTTCAGTTACTGGGATGTGCTGCGCCTGATGGATCTCTCCTGGCAGCGTGGCGGCCTGCTGCGCGGCGAACGCGTGTTCAATCAGTTTCGCAAGATAATGCCCCTCGCTGACTTCAGCCACTGCCAAATGCCTTTCGGGGCCGTTGCAACCAACCTCAGTACGGGCAGGGAGTTATGGCTCACCGAAGGGGATATTCATCTCGCCGTTCGTGCATCCTGTAGTATGCCTGGGTTAATGGCGCCTGTGCCTCACAACGGCTACTGGCTCGTTGATGGGGGCGTAGTGAATCCTGTACCCATCTCTCTGACCCGCGCCATGGGGGCGGATATCGTCATTGCCGTGGATTTACAGCACGATGCTCACCTCATGCAGCAAGATTTGATGCCGGTTAATCTTCAGAGCGATGATGCGGAAGAAGAGAAACTTGCCTGGCATGCTCGATTACGCGGCAGAATAGGGCGCCTGGCTGCCCGTCGCGCGGTGACCGCACCGAACGCCATTGAAATCATGACGACCTCTATTCAAATTCTTGAGAATCGCCTGAAGCGAAACCGTATGGCTGGCGATCCTCCGGATATTCTTATTCAACCCTATTGTCCACAAATCTCTACCCTTGATTTCCACCGGGCTGAGGCCGCCATAGCAGCGGGCTCGTTAGCCGTCGAAAAGAAAATAGATGAACTGTTGCCTTTTGTGCGTACAGCACGTTGAGCACTTTTTTGATTACTTCAGCAAAATCTGACAGGCGATAGTACCAATAGCATGCCACTATTGAGTAACTGTCAGCCAGGGGAGGAACCATGACACAGCCATTGGCCGGAAAACATATTTTGATAGTAGAAGACGAGCCCGTTTTCCGATCGCTACTGGATTCGTGGTTATCCTCACTGGGTGCAACCACGTCCCTTGCCGAAGATGGCGTCGAGGCACTGGAAAAAATGGCCAGCATGGCGCCGGATCTGATGATCTGCGATCTTGAGATGCCGCGCATGGACGGATTAATGCTGGTAGAAAACCTGCGTAATGAAGGTTATCAGACACCGATACTGGTGATCTCGGCCACCGAAAATATGGCGGATATTGCTAAGGCGTTGCGTTTAGGTGTGCAGGATATTCTGCTCAAACCGGTTAAAGATTTGAACCGTCTGCGTGAAACGGTGTTGGCCTGCCTGTATCCCAATATGTTTAATTCCCGGGTGGAAGAAGAAGAACGTCTTTTCCAGGACTGGGATGCTTTAGTCAGTAATCCTCTCGCGGCCGCGAAGCTGCTTCAGGAACTTCAGCCGCCGGTGCAGCAAAATATCTCTCATTGCAGAGTAAATTATCGCCAGCTGGTAGCGGCTGACCAGCCTGGACTGGTGCTGGATATTGCGCCGCTCTCGGATTCCGACCTCGCTTTTTATTGCCTGGATGTTACCCGAGCGGGAGATAACGGCGTTCTGGCGGCCTTATTACTCCGGGCGCTGTTTAATGGATTGCTACAGGAACAATTATCCCATCAGGGGCAACGACTTCCTGAGCTAGGCAGTTTACTAAAACAGGTCAACCAACTTTTTCGCCAGGCCAATTTACCGGGGCAGTTCCCGCTTCTGGTTGGCTATTATCACAGCGGGTTGAATAACCTTATTCTGGTGTCTGCGGGATTAAATGCCACACTGAATACTGGCGAACACCATATTCAGGTGAGTAACGGCGTGCCGTTGGGTACGCTGGGAAATACTTACCTTAATCAAATTAGCCATCGCTGCACCTCCTGGCAGTGCCAAATTTGGGGTGCCGGAGGGCGGTTACGCTTAATGTTGTCCACGGAGTAAGCAGTCAGATTTTATTTTTTAGATTGCTTTACCTGTGTTTTTGCTGGCAGTGCTACTATCGCTGCAAGTTTCATGCGTATTTGTCTTAATTGATCGGCAACGCGTTCTTTTCAGACCCGTATTAGTGGCTGAGACTGTATACTCAACGCGTTATTCAATGCATAAAAGTTCAAAACTTGAACAGTTCAGGAGAATTTCAATGGCTGCCCTTAATTCGAAAGTCAGAAAGGCCGTTATCCCGGTGGCGGGATTGGGTACCAGGATGTTGCCAGCGACGAAGGCAATCCCAAAAGAGATGCTGCCTCTGGTTGATAAGCCATTAATCCAGTATGTCGTGAATGAATGTATTGCAGCAGGTATCACCGAAATTGTGCTGGTGACGCATTCATCTAAAAACTCTATCGAAAACCATTTCGATACCAGTTTCGAACTCGAAGCAATGCTGGAAAAACGCGTTAAGCGCCAGCTGCTGGAGGAAGTGCAGTCTATTTGTCCTCCACACGTTACCATTATGCAGGTTCGTCAGGGCCTGGCGAAGGGCCTGGGGCATGCAGTATTGTGCGCACATCCTGTAGTGGGTGATGAGCCGGTCGCGGTTATTCTGCCTGATGTGATCCTTGATGAGTACGAGTCCGATCTTTCCCAGGAAAACCTGGCGGAAATGATTAAACGCTTCGACGAAACCGGCAGCAGCCAGATTATGGTTGAGCCAGTCGACGACGTGACCGCTTACGGCGTGGTTGACTGCAAAGGCGTTGACCTGCAACCTGGCGAAAGCGTACCGATGGTTGGCGTTGTTGAAAAACCTAAAGCGGACGTCGCGCCGTCTAACCTTGCTGTTGTTGGTCGTTACGTACTGAGCGCTGAAATTTGGGCGCTGCTGGCGAAAACGCCTCCGGGTGCGGGCGATGAAATCCAGCTGACGGATGCTATCGATATGCTGATCGAGAAAGAGACCGTGGAAGCCTACCATATGAAAGGTAAGAGCCATGACTGCGGGAATAAGCTCGGTTATATGCAGGCATTCGTCGAATATGGTATTCGCCATAACAGCCTGGGTGAAGAATTTAAAGCCTGGCTCAAAGGTAGCGTGGGTATTAAGTAATAAACTCACCAGCCTGTGAACAAGACCGGTGTGGCGTCGCCCACCGGTTTTTTTATGCCTGTCACTCTGTAAATGACGGGGGATTGTCAAGGACGTTAAATACGGAGCCTCACAATATGACAGAATGTAAGGAGATGTTCGGGCGGATATTACAGGCATAAAAAATCCCGCATTAAGCGGGATTTTTCAGAATCTTTCCAGATTAATCCTTGATCAGGAAGTCATCCAGTTGTTTACCTTGTTCGTCCATTGCTTTCTTGATTACAGCAGGAGTACGGCCCTGGCCAGTCCAGGTTTTCTCTTCGCCGTTCTCATCGATGTAGCTATATTTAGCAGGACGTGCCGCGCGTTTTGCTTTGGTACCGGTTTTAGCCGCAGCCATGCTGTTCAGCAATTCGTTTGGATCGATACCATCGGCAATCAGCATTTCGCGATACTGTTGCAGTTTACGTGTACGTTCTTCGATTTCAGCCGCAGCTGCGCTTTCTTCTTCACGACGTTCGTTAACTACAACTTCTAATTTTTCGAGCATTTCTTCAAGCGTCTCAAGGGTACATTCTCTTGCCTGCGCACGAAGAGTACGGATGTTGTTCAGAATTTTAAGTGCTTCGCTCATTGTAGTAATCTCAAACTTATAATGGGGGTGGGTTTGTTGTCCTAATAATAGAGCCTTAATTTCACTTGTGCAATAGGTGGGAATGTAAGGAATTCAAAAAATACAAAATAAACGACGCTATTATTAATTACGCTAACTTAAATTTCATTGTTTGTTGGGGCTGCGAGATATCGTTTCAAACGGCAAAAGCGCGTCATTTGCATGTTTGTTTTGTGACTTTTACCTCAGGAATTATAGTTGCGGTTGATAAATATCAGCCTTTTGTATTACCCCGTGTAAACGCAGCGAAGCCAGGAATAGTTAATAAATAGTGAATTTTAATGAACGAAGAAGACACTATAAAAAGAAGTGTTATCTCTGGTTGCGGTCTCACCTTATTGTCAGTGTTTAATGCCTTTACTGCCTGTTTTAACGCATTATTTTGCGCTACTCGCGAAGGATTTACCGGTGCATGGCAGGTTGGAGTGTGCTGCTCGCCGCAGCTGACGGTACAAAATATGGTACAATGATCCATCGGGAATATTTCACATTGATTAGGGTTCTTCGGCCAATGGCACAACTTTATTTCTACTATTCGGCAATGAATGCAGGGAAATCGACGGCGTTACTGCAATCCTCATACAATTATCAGGAGCGGGGGATGCGTACCGTTGTTTATACCGCCGAAATCGACGATCGCTTTGGGGCAGGGAAGGTAAGCTCAAGAATAGGGCTTTCATCGCCTGCAAGGCTGTTTAACCCTCAAACGGACCTGCTGGAGGACATTCGTGTCGAGCATGCCTCTAAGCCTGTCCATTGCGTGCTGGTAGATGAAAGCCAGTTCCTGACCCGTGAGCAGGTCCATGCGCTTTCAGAGGTCGTTGATGAGCTGGATATTCCCGTTCTTTGCTATGGATTACGTACCGATTTTCGTGGGGAGTTATTTGCCGGCAGCCAGTATCTGCTCGCCTGGTCGGATAAGCTGGTTGAGCTGAAAACAATCTGCTTTTGTGGCCGCAAGGCAAGTATGGTTCTTCGCCTGGACCAGTCGGGTAAACCCTATGCTGATGGCGAGCAGGTGGTGATAGGAGGCAATGAACGTTATGTCTCGGTCTGCCGCAAGCATTATAAAGAGGCGCTGGCTGTAGGCTCGCTGACGGCGTTACAGGGCGACAATCGAAAATAACAAGAATGTTTTACCGATCCTCAGATATAAAAAAACCCGCTGCTGGCGGGTTTTTTATCACACTGTCAACTAAGCGTTTTTCTTCGCTTTCTTGTCAGCCTTTACAACTGCGGGGATTTCAACTTTTACGGCTGCGACATCGCTTTCAGTGAAGTTACGACCGTAATAAGTATCCAGCAGGATCTGTTTCAGTTCGGAAATCAGTGGGTAGCGCGGGTTAGCACCAGTACACTGGTCATCGAATGCATCTTCAGACAGCTTATCTACGTGAGCGAGGAAGTCAGCTTCCTGAACGCCTGCTTCGCGGATAGATTTAGGAATACCCAGTTCCGCCTTCAGACTTTCCAGCCATGCCAGCAGTTTTTCGATCTTCGCGGCAGTACGGTCGCCCGGTGCGCTCAGACCCAGGTGATCGGCGATTTCAGCATAACGACGGCGCGCCTGTGGACGGTCGTACTGGCTGAATGCAGTTTGCTTGGTTGGGTTGTCGTTGGCGTTATAGCGGATAACGTTGCTGATCAACAGGGCGTTCGCCAGACCGTGAGGAATGTGGAACTGTGAACCCAGCTTGTGCGCCATAGAGTGACAGACACCCAGGAAGGCGTTAGCAAACGCGATGCCCGCGATTGTTGCCGCACTGTGTACACGTTCACGCGCAACAGGGTTTTTCGAACCTTCGTTGTAAGAAGCTGGCAGGTTTTCTTTCAGAAGTTTCAGCGCCTGCAAAGCCTGACCGTCAGAGAACTCAGAAGCCAGTACGGAAACGTAAGCTTCCAGAGCGTGAGTTACCGCATCCAGACCACCGAACGCACACAGTGATTTCGGCATTTCCATGACCAGGTTGGCGTCAACGATAGCCATATCTGGCGTCAGTGCGTAGTCAGCCAGCGGGTATTTCTGACCGGTTGCGTCATCAGTCACAACGGCAAATGGTGTCACTTCTGAACCAGTACCGGATGTGGTGGTGACGGCGATCATTTTCGCTTTCACGCCCATTTTCGGGAACTTGTAGATACGTTTACGGATATCCATAAAGCGCAGCGCCAGTTCTTCGAAGTGAGTTTCCGGATGCTCGTACATCACCCACATAATTTTCGCAGCGTCCATTGGGGAACCGCCACCCAGTGCGATGATCACATCAGGTTTGAAGGAGTTCGCCAGTTCAGCACCTTTACGGACAACGCTCAGGGTTGGGTCAGCTTCAACTTCAAAGAAGACTTCAGTTTCGACGCCAGCCGCTTTCAGAACAGAGGTGATCTGGTCTGCATAGCCATTGTTGAACAGGAAACGGTCAGTCACGATGAGCGCACGTTTGTGGCCATCAGTAATCACTTCATCCAGCGCGATTGGCAGAGAGCCGCGGCGGAAGTAGATAGATTTCGGAAGTTTGTGCCACAACATGTTTTCAGCTCGCTTAGCAACGGTTTTCTTGTTGATCAGGTGTTTTGGACCAACGTTTTCAGAGATGGAGTTACCACCCCAGGAACCACAACCCAGAGTCAGGGAAGGTGCGAGTTTGAAGTTGTACAGATCACCGATACCACCCTGAGAAGCAGGGGTGTTGATCAGGATACGTGCCGTCTTCATCTTCTGACCGAAGTAAGCAACACGCTCAGGCTGGTTATCCTGATCGGTGTACAGGCAAGAGGTGTGGCCGATACCGCCCATTGCCACCAGTTTCTCTGCTTTTTCTACCGCGTCATCAAAATCTTTCGCACGGTACATTGCCAGCGTTGGGGAGAGTTTCTCGTGAGCAAACGGCTCACTTTCATCAACGACTTTCACTTCACCAATCAGAATCTTGGTGGTAGCAGGGACGCTAAAGCCAGCGAGTTCAGCAATTTTATACGCTGGCTGACCTACGATAGCTGCGTTCAGTGCACCATTTTTCAGAATCACGTCCTGAACGGCTTTCAGTTCTTTACCTTGCAACAGGTAGCCGCCGTGGCTGGCGAAACGTTCACGAACGGCGTCGTATACCGAATCAACCACGACAACAGACTGTTCAGATGCGCAGATAACGCCGTTATCGAAGGTTTTAGACATCAGCACAGAAGCAACTGCACGCTTGATATCTGCCGTTTCGTCGATCACAACAGGAGTATTACCTGCGCCTACGCCGATGGCTGGTTTACCGGAGCTGTATGCTGCTTTAACCATACCAGGACCACCGGTCGCCAGAATCAGGTTAATGTCCGGGTGATGCATCAGAGCGTTGGACAGTTCAACAGAAGGTTGGTCGATCCAGCCGATCAGATCTTTTGGCGCACCCGCAGCAATGGCTGCCTGAAGCACGATATCTGCTGCTTTGTTGGTGGCGTCCTTCGCACGTGGATGCGGAGAGAAAATGATTGCGTTACGAGTCTTCAGACTGATGAGAGATTTGAAGATGGCGGTAGAGGTTGGGTTAGTGGTTGGAACGATACCGCAAATGATGCCGATCGGTTCTGCGATGGTGATGGTGCCGAAAGTATCGTCTTCTGACAGCACACCGCAGGTTTTCTCATCTTTATAGGCGTTGTAGATATACTCTGAAGCAAAGTGGTTTTTGATCACTTTATCTTCAACGATACCCATGCCGGATTCGGCAACGGCCATTTTAGCGAGAGGGATTCGAGCATCAGCAGCAGCCAGAGCGGCCGCGCGGAAGATTTTATCAACCTGTTCTTGGGTGAAATTGGCATATTCACGCTGGGCTTTTTTTACGCGCTCGACGAGGGCGTTCAGTTCAGCGATATTGGTAACAGCCATAATGCTCTCCTGATAATGTTTAAACTCTTTTAGTAAACCAGCGCTCGATACGTCTGACAGTATAGTCAGAGCCGATCCCACTTGCGTAACACACAGTAAAACAAAGGATTACTCACTGCTCCAGCTCACTAATTTACTAAAAGAGCCTTACCTTAGCATCATACCTTTTTGATAGGTGATCTCCCTGGCGGCGTAACCAAGATTACTCACTTCTGAGTACGAAAATTATGATCGAGATCAATTTTGTCCTAAGCTGATACCTTTCAGCAGGGTTATTTTGTGCTAATTATTCTACTGTTAAATAATTAAGTAACTATTGGAAGCGGCGATATCATTGATTACACAAATGTTTAACATCATGAATTGATAACGTTTAAGAACAGATTTCTGGTGAAGTGTGCGGCTAAAAAGCGTATCTTCAGCGCGGATTTATCATGACACGCAGTTTCTCCCCGGACATGCTCAATTGCGGAGCTTAATGTGATTCAAACGCTCTTTGATTTCCCTACATATTTCAAGTTTTTTATCGGCTTGTTTGCTCTGGTTAACCCGGTAGGGATCATCCCTGTCTTCATCAGTATGACCAGCTATCAGACGGCTGCGGCACGAAATAAAACCAACCTGACGGCAAACCTGTCGGTGGCGATCATCCTACTTACGTCTCTTTATCTCGGGGACGCCATTCTTCAGGTCTTCGGCATCTCGATTGATTCGTTCCGTATAGCAGGCGGGATCCTGGTGGTGACGATTGCCATGTCGATGATCAGCGGCAAGCTGGGGGAGGATAAACAGAACAAACAGGAAAAATCAGAGACAGCTATCCGCGAGAGCATTGGGGTTGTGCCACTGGCACTGCCGCTGATGGCGGGCCCGGGGGCGATCAGTTCCACCATTGTCTGGGGAACGCGCTACCACAGCCTGATGCACCTGATTGGCTTTTCCGTCGCCATTGCGCTGTTCGCGCTGTGCTGCTGGGGCGTATTTCGTATGGCGCCATGGCTGGTTCGCTTGCTGGGACAAACGGGCATCAACGTGATTACCCGTATCATGGGTCTGTTGTTAATGGCGTTGGGCATCGAATTTATCGTTACCGGTATAAAAAGTATTTTCCCCGGGTTAGTACACTGACTTTCATTTGAAAGAGCGGAGCCAGCGGCTCCGTTTTTTTACGTGATTATCTGCAAATCATATAAATAAAGTTGAAATAGGCGCCAGTCATAATAAGTTCTACTAATAACTCTCTTTTGTTGTTTTTCAAGAGGTTGTTTATTTTCATTTCCCCTTGCCGCGCATAAATCCCTCAAACCCTCTGTTATTTTACTCACATGATACTCTGGGGCTTGCTGACAGATAACCGAAATGATATTAGTAATTTCGATGCTGACTCAGACGAATGTGCTAAATAATAATCAATTGTTAAATTATCGTGAAAAGTCGTTCAACTAAGCCATGTCGTCGCGTTTGGAGCAGCAAAATTTCTTATCTGTATGAATTATATGTCTTTTTGTTGATTTCGGCGTAAGCCAGGGTTAGCGCCTTAGTTATGCCAGCCATCGTAAAAGAGAAATGCTTAACAAATTTGCAAAATGTATTGGCGAGAGTTGGCACCATTTGGTACTTTCCGGCCTTATATTTTGCAGCATTAAACAAGTTGATGAGAACTATTTTCATATAGCCCTCACGTAAGATATCCAACGCATCTCTCTGACAGGGGAGCGGTGTAAAGAATCGACGCAAGACCGCCGTTCGAGCGGTCAGTAATAATGAAGTCGGTGATAGCAAGAAGTAAAAAAAGAACCTGACAGTAGCAAAAAAAACTCCTGCGCTGTACAGGCCCCAACAGGGGATTACACAACTGGCGAAGGCCAGTCATTATAATGAGTGGAGTATCAACACAATGTCCATCATCACAAAAAAAAGTCTGGTAGCGGCGGGGATTTTAACTGCGCTAATCGCGGGCAACGCTGCAATGGCTGCGGACGTTCCTGCTGGTGTTCAGCTGGCTGAGAAGCAAACGCTGGTACGTAATAACGGTGCGGAAGTGCAGTCTCTTGATCCGCACAAAATTGAAGGTGTTCCAGAGTCTAACGTTAACCGCGATCTGTTTGAAGGTCTGCTGGTGACTGACGTAGACGGCCACCCGGCTCCGGGCGTGGCGGAAAAATGGGACAACAAAGATTTTAAAGTCTGGACCTTCCATCTGCGTAAAGATGCGAAATGGTCCGACGGTACGCCGGTTACCGCCGAAGATTTCGTCTATAGCTGGCAGCGTCTGGCGGATCCAAACACCGCCTCCCCGTATGCGAGTTACCTCCAGTATGGCCATATTGCCAATATCGATGACATCATCACGGGTAAAAAGCCAGTAACCGACCTGGGCGTAAAAGCCATCGATGCCAATACCTTTGAAGTGACGTTGAGCGAACCTGTTCCGTACTTCTATAAGCTGCTGGTTCACCCGTCCGTCTCCCCGGTACCAAAATCCGCGGTAGAAAAATTTGGTGAAAAATGGACGCAGCCTGCGAATATCGTGACCAACGGTGCATATAAGCTGAAGGACTGGGTCGTTAACGAACGTATGGTGCTGGAGCGCAACCCGCAGTATTGGGATAATGCGAAGACCGTTATCAATCAGGTCACCTACCTGCCAATCTCTTCTGAAGTGACGGACGTAAACCGCTACCGCAGTGGTGAAATCGACATGACCTATAACAACATGCCGATTGAACTGTTCCAGAAGCTGAAAAAAGAAATCCCGAAAGAAGTTCACGTCGATCCGTATCTGTGCACCTACTATTACGAAATTAACAACCAGAAAGCACCGTTCACCGACGTACGTGTTCGTACCGCACTGAAGCTGGCTCTGGATCGCGACATTATCGTGAATAAAGTGAAGAATCAGGGTGACCTGCCGGCTTACAGCTACACCCCGCCTTACACCGACGGTATGAAGCTGGTTGAACCTGAATGGTTCAAATGGTCCCAGGAAAAACGTAACGAAGAAGCGAAAAAACTGCTGGCTGAAGCTGGCTATACCGCCGACAAGCCGCTGACCTTTAGCCTGCTGTACAACACCTCTGATCTGCATAAAAAACTGGCTATTGCCGTCGCGTCTATCTGGAAGAAAAACCTCGGCGTGAACGTGAAGCTGGAAAATCAGGAATGGAAGACCTTCCTCGATACGCGCCACCAGGGAACCTTTGACGTGGCACGTGCAGGATGGTGTGCGGACTATAACGAACCGACCTCATTCCTGAACACCATGCTGAGCGACAGTTCGAACAACACCGCACACTATAAGAGCCCGGCGTTTGATAAGCTGATTGGCGAAACCCTGAAGGTGGCAGATGACGCCCAGCGCGCCGATCTGTACGCCAAATCAGAACAACAGCTCGATAAAGACTCTGCGATCGTTCCGGTTTACTACTACGTTAACGCCCGCCTGGTGAAACCATGGGTAGGGGGTTATACCGGTAAAGACCCGTTGGATAATATTTCCGTTAAGAATCTTTATATTATCAAGCATTAATGGCAATACGTGGGGCGAGCGAGCTTGCCCCACTGTGTCTATTTTGTAACATTCATCAGGCACACGCCAGAAGGTACGGGCAATGTTGAAATTTATCCTGCGTCGCTGTCTTGAAGCGATTCCAACGTTATTTATTCTAATTACAATTTCCTTCTTCATGATGCGTCTTGCACCGGGCAGTCCTTTTACCGGTGAACGCACGCTTCCGCCAGAAGTTATGGCCAACATCGAAGCGAAATACCATTTAAACGATCCTATCACCACGCAGTACTTCAACTATCTGAAGCAACTTGCACACGGTGATTTTGGTCCGTCATTTAAATATAAAGACTATTCCGTTAACGACCTGGTGGCGTCCAGCTTCCCGGTATCGGCTAAATTAGGGGCTGCTGCATTTATCCTGGCCGTTGTTCTCGGTGTCACTGCGGGCGTTATCGCTGCGCTAAAACAAAATACCCGATGGGATTACGCCGTAATGGGGGTCGCAATGACCGGGGTGGTTATCCCCAGCTTCGTTGTCGCGCCGTTGCTGGTCATGATATTCGCCATAACCCTGAAATGGCTTCCCGGGGGCGGCTGGAACGGCGGGGCGCTGAAGTTCATGATATTGCCGATGGTGGCATTATCTCTGGCCTACATCGCCAGTATCGCCCGTATTACCCGCGGTTCAATGATTGAAGTCCTGCATTCGAACTTCATCCGTACCGCCCGTGCGAAAGGGCTGCCGATGCGCCGGATTATTTTCCGTCATGCCCTCAAGCCTGCACTGTTACCGGTACTCTCCTATATGGGGCCTGCTTTCGTCGGCATTATCACCGGTTCAATGGTGATTGAAACCATTTATGGTCTGCCGGGCATCGGGCAGCTGTTTGTTAACGGGGCGCTTAACCGTGACTATTCGCTGGTGCTGAGCCTGACGATCCTCGTGGGCGCGCTGACCATTCTGTTTAATGCCGTTGTCGATGTGCTGTATGCCGTTATCGACCCTAAAATCCGTTACTAACTGGAGCACGCCATGATGTTGAGTAAGAAAAACAGCGAGGCGCTGGAAAACTTCAGTGAAAAGCTGGAGGTTGAAGGTCGTAGCCTTTGGCAGGACGCCCGCCGTCGTTTTATGCATAACCGCGCCGCCGTTGCCAGCCTGGTCGTGCTGGTGCTTATTGCGCTGTTTGTCACCCTGGCGCCAATGCTCTCTCAGTTCACCTATTTCGATACGGACTGGGGCATGATGTCCAGCGCGCCGGATATGGAATCCGGGCACTATTTCGGTACCGACTCTTCCGGGCGTGATTTGCTGGTGCGTGTGGCGATTGGCGGCCGTATCTCCCTGATGGTTGGCATCGCGGCGGCGCTGGTGGCGGTGATCGTCGGCACGCTTTACGGTTCGCTTTCCGGATACCTCGGCGGGAAAGTGGACTCCGTGATGATGCGTCTGCTAGAAATCCTGAACTCCTTCCCGTTCATGTTCTTCGTCATTCTGCTGGTGACCTTCTTTGGTCAAAATATCCTGCTGATCTTCGTGGCGATCGGGATGGTGTCCTGGCTGGATATGGCGCGTATTGTGCGCGGCCAGACGCTGAGCCTCAAACGTAAGGAGTTTATCGAAGCCGCACAGGTTGGTGGTGTTTCTACCGCCAATATTGTGGTGCGTCATATCGTTCCTAACGTGCTGGGCGTGGTGGTGGTATACGCCTCCCTGTTGGTGCCAAGTATGATCCTGTTTGAATCTTTCCTGAGCTTCCTGGGATTAGGTACGCAAGAGCCGCTGAGTAGCTGGGGCGCTCTGTTAAGTGATGGCGCAAACTCCATGGAAGTGTCACCGTGGTTACTCCTGTATCCGGCGGGCTTCCTGGTCGTCACCCTGTTCTGTTTCAACTTTATCGGCGATGGCCTGCGTGATGCCCTCGACCCGAAAGACCGTTAAGGAGCGCCGTCATGACTATTATTGAAACGGCAACCGCGCCACAGGCGCAACAGCGGACCAGCGCACTGCTGGACGTTAAAGACCTCCGCGTGACGTTTAAAACCCCCGACGGTGATGTTACTGCCGTTAACGATCTCAACTTCGACCTGCGTGCCGGTGAAACGCTGGGCATTGTGGGCGAATCCGGTTCCGGTAAATCCCAGACCGCATTCGCGCTGATGGGCCTGCTGGCGTCAAACGGCGTGATCGGTGGTTCGGCGACGTTTAACGGAAAAGAGATCCTGAATTTGCCGGAACATGAGCTGAATAAGCTGCGCGCGGAGCAGATTTCAATGATTTTCCAGGATCCGATGACGTCCCTGAACCCCTATATGCGTGTGGGCGAACAGCTGATGGAAGTGCTGATGCTCCACAAGGGGCTGGGTAAAGCCGAAGCGTTTGAAGAGTCCGTCAAAATGCTGGATGCGGTGAAAATGCCTGAGGCACGTAAGCGCATGCGCATGTATCCGCACGAATTCTCCGGCGGTATGCGCCAGCGCGTCATGATCGCGATGGCATTGCTTTGTCGGCCAAAACTGCTGATCGCTGATGAACCGACCACCGCTCTGGACGTGACCGTCCAGGCGCAGATCATGACGTTGCTGAACGAGCTGAAGCGCGAGTTCAACACCGCCATCATCATGATCACCCACGATTTAGGCGTCGTTGCCGGGATCTGCGACAAAGTGTTAGTCATGTATGCAGGTCGCACGATGGAATACGGTAATGCCCGCGATGTGTTCTACCAGCCAGCCCATCCGTACTCTATCGGGTTGCTGAATGCCGTACCGCGCCTTGATGCGGAAGGGGAGTCGCTGCTGACTATCCCGGGTAACCCGCCAAACCTGCTGCGTCTGCCAAAAGGCTGTCCGTTCCAGCCGCGTTGTCCGCATGCGATGGAAATCTGTAACAGCGCACCGCCGCTGGAAGCGTTTGTCCCAGGCCGTCTGCGCGCCTGCTTTAAGCCGCTGGAGGAGCTGGTATGAACGCAATCGACGAAAAAAGAAATGTGCTGCTCGAAATCGCTGACCTGAAGGTCCATTTCGATATCAAAGACGGTAAACAGTGGTTCTGGCAGCCTGCCAAAACCCTGAAAGCGGTGGATGGCGTCACGCTACGCCTGTACGAAGGGGAGACCCTGGGCGTGGTGGGTGAATCTGGCTGCGGCAAATCGACATTTGCGCGTGCGATCATCGGCCTGGTGAAAGCCACCGACGGGAAAGTGGCCTGGCTTGGCAAAGATCTGCTGGGGATGAAGCCGGATGAATGGCGCGACGTGCGCAGCGACATCCAGATGATTTTCCAGGATCCGCTGGCATCCCTGAACCCGCGTATGACCATTGGCGAAATCATTGCCGAGCCGCTGCGCACCTATCATCCGAAGATGCCGCGCCAGGAAGTTCGCGATCGGGTGAAAGCGACGATGCTCAAGGTGGGTCTGTTGCCTAACCTCATCAACCGCTACCCACATGAGTTTTCCGGCGGTCAGTGCCAGCGTATCGGTATCGCACGCGCGTTGATCCTTGAACCAAAACTGATTATCTGTGACGAGCCGGTTTCGGCGCTGGACGTCTCCATCCAGGCCCAGGTGGTTAACCTGCTACAGAAACTGCAACGGGAAATGGGGCTGTCGCTGATCTTCATCGCCCACGATCTGGCGGTGGTAAAACACATTTCGGACCGTGTGCTGGTCATGTATCTGGGCCACGCCGTGGAGCTGGGTACGTATGATGAGGTGTACCACAATCCGCTGCACCCTTATACCAAAGCGCTGATGTCTGCGGTTCCCGTTCCGGATCCCGATCTGGAAAAAAATAAAACCATTCAGCTTCTGGAAGGTGAACTGCCTTCGCCAATCAACCCGCCTTCAGGCTGCGTATTCCGTACGCGATGCCCAATAGCCGGGCCGGAATGTGCAAAAACACGGCCGGTTCTGGAGGGCAGTTTCCGACATGCGGTTTCCTGCCTGAAAGTAGACCCGTTATAATCGCAAGGGCTGACATGATGTCAGCCCTTATTTTTCGAGGTTAATGTGTCGCGATTATTCACGTCGGCCCGTCAGCGGCTGTATCACCTTTTATTTGATCCTGAGACGGTTTCCGGTCGCCGTTTCGAAGGCCTTTGTGGTTTATTTGCCCTGATTAGCGTCATTATTATCTTTATCGAATCCGGCGCCGGAACGCAGTACCATATGACGTATGAGGAGTGGCACGTTTTCGTCTGGCTGGAATTGATTGTCACGCTGGTGTTTACCGCGGAATATGTGCTGAGGGTCATTAGCTGGCCAAATCCGGCGAAATACGTTTTCAGCTTCTGGGGGTTTATTGATTTAGCCACCATCCTGCCGCTGTATGTCATGTGGCTGTGGCCTGAGATCAGCCTGAATTATGTGTTTGCCTGGCGTGCAATGCGGGCGATTCGTGTGTTACGAATACTCAAACTGCTGCGCTTTATGCCGTCGCTGCGGGTTTTTTGGGTCGCCATTGTCAGCGCCCGCCACCAGCTGATTCTCTTCTATTCGTTTATTGCTATCGTGATGATCGTTTTTGGCTCCCTGATGTATTTAATCGAAGGGCCAAAATACGGGTTTACCACGCTTAATGCGTCTGTTTACTGGGCTATCGTCACGGTGACCACCGTGGGCTATGGCGATATTACCCCGCATACGCCGCTCGGACGTATTGTGGCATCGGTTCTTATACTGATCGGCTATTCAGTAATAGCGATACCAACGGGGTTAATTACCACCCATATGAGCAGCGCCTTCCAGAACAGCAAGCAGCAACGCAAATGTCCGAAGTGTCAGCAGGGGAATCATGAACCCGGCGCGCGGTTTTGTCACCGCTGTGGAAATGCTTTACCGGATTAAATAAAAAAGGCTGCGCGGGCAGCCTTTTTTATTATTCGCGCCAGAGAATATGGCACAGTTTGTGGTCTTTCTCGCGGCACAGCAGGACGCGGGCAAAGATGTCGTTAATTTCTCCGCCGTCTTCATCTGCCAGGCCAATCACCACCTCGGCGAAGAAGTCCGGATTGAGGTCAAAATCGACGTGTTCGGCCCAGTCTTCAGACGGATCGAACAGCTCAGCACCGCCACGCTCTTCAAATTGCAGGTTGAAAAGAATGACGTCAGCAGGGTCGAGATTATCGACCGCCAGCTCGAGAAAAATATCGTAGGCCTGTTCGAGCGTTTCGTCTTCGGTCAGGCGATTGTTCAGATCCATTTCCATGATGACTACCTGTTAAACATCGTTGGGCACGTTTTACAGCAACGGGCTAAAGAAGTAAAACAGTCGTTCGGCAATTCGCTGCCACAGCGGACGTTTCGCCCACAGTCTGGCGTCCAGCAGGCGTGAGCGGGAGATATAATCGTCCTGAACCGCTGCCAGATCGCCACCGAACCCGGCGTCATCAATGACCAGCGTAATTTCAAAATTCAGCCACAGACTGCGCATATCGAGGTTAACGGTGCCCACCAGGCTCAGCTCTCCGTCCACCAGCACGCTCTTGGTATGTAACAGCCCGCCTTCGAACTGATAAATTTTAACGCCTGCGGCCAGCAGCTCACTAAAGAACGCGCGGCTTGCCCATCCCACCAGCAGCGAATCGTTCTTGCGCGGCATAATAATGCTCACATCCACTCCGCGCTGTGCCGCTGTACAGATGGCATGCAGAAGGTCGTCGCTGGGAACGAAATAGGGCGTGGTCATGATCAGATATTCCCGCGCGGAGTAGGCGGCGGTCAGCAGTGCCTGATGGATCAGATCTTCCGGGAAGCCAGGACCGGATGCAATAGTGTGGATAGTGTGCCCGCTGGCTTCCTCAAACGGCATGATATTGCCATCCGGGGGTGGGGGAAGTATGCGTTTACCGGTTTCAATTTCCCAGTCGCAGGAGTAGACGATACCCATTGAGGTCGCGATCGGTCCCTCCATCCGCGCCATCAGATCGATCCATTGCCCCACGCCGGAATCCTGCTTGAAGAAGCGGGGGTCAACCATGTTCATGCTGCCGGTGTAGGCGATATAGTTATCGATCAGAACCATTTTCCGGTGCTGGCGGAGATCCATGCGGCGCAGAAAGACGCGGAAAAGATTCACTTTCAGCGCCTCGACCACCTCGATACCGGCGTTGCGCATCATGCCTGCCCACGGGCTACGGAAAAAGGCCACGCTGCCGGCGGAGTCCAGCATCAGGCGGCAGTGGATACCGCGACGTGCAGCGGCCATTAGTGATTCGGCGACCTGGTCCGCCATGCCGCCCGGCTGCCAGATATAAAACACCATCTCGATATTATGCCGTGCGAGCTGGATATCACGGATCAGCGCCTGCATCACATCATCGGAAGAGGTCATCAGTTGCAATTGATTACCTTTTACCCCAGCAATCCCCTGGCGGCGTTCGCACAGCTTGAACAGAGATGCGGCCACGCTGCTGTTCTCTTCAGCGAAGATATGCTTGCAGGCTTTAAGGTCGGCAAGCCATTTCGCCGTGGAGGGCCACATGGCGCGGGCGCGTTCGGCGCGGCGTTTACCCAGATGAAGTTCACCGAAAGAGAGATAGGCGATGATGCCCACCAGCGGCAGAATATAGATAATCAGAAGCCAGGCCATGGCGGAAGGTACCGCTCTGCGTTTCATCAGAATGCGCAACGTCACCCCGGCAATTAACAGCCAGTATCCTAAAATGACCAGCCAACTCACCACGGTGTAGAAGGTTGTCATAAATAAAAAATCCTTTTGAAAGCGTATTGTTATGAGTTTACGCATCAGGATTCATCTGGCAAATAAAAACGGCAGATAAAAGCGCTGGTTTGCCGTCTGCTTAGGCATATAATGGCATCTCTGTTAGAGAAAGAGTTGTAGACATGAAGCGCAGTAGAACTGAAGTTGGGCGCTGGCGCATGTTGCGACAGGTGAGTCGTCGTAAGGCGCGTTGGCTGGAAGCACAATCCCGCCGCAATATGCGTATCCACGCCATCAGAAAATGTGGCCTGAACAGACACCGTAACGCGCTGTTGTTCGCGGTCCAGGACATCTGAAAAGCATGAAGGGCACCGTAAAGGTGCCCATTAAACATCCAGGCTATCAATTTTTGCAGTCTCTTCCCATCTGCTTTCCGCGATATACTAAGTCCCCTTAACGTCATGATATTAAAAGATGAATCCTTATCTCTGGATTTTTATTGTACTTTTGGCGCTGGATGCGCTCAGGGAAGATTTAGGACTTTCGTCATTTTCCTCATTGGCAGATTATGTTTTCGCATGGGGAATACATTGGCTTTATTAAAGGAAAAAAGGATGAACGGAAAAGTAATGGCAGCACTCTTTGGGATTGCGATATTAAGCGGTTGTGCCAGCAGCAAAACCTCACCCGAACGGCACGCGTTTTATTTCGTGTCGCATCAGTCCAGCTTTACTGGCGGCAATTACACCTCCAGCGTGCAGAAAAATTATCAGCTGAACGTGGCGCAGTTCCGCGAGCTTTATGCCCGGGGCAAAGCTGACCGCGCGGAAGGGCGGACTCAGGCTGAAGCCAGTGAATACGCACAAAGCATTCGCGATCAGCTAAAAGAAAATGCGACGTCTCAGGAATTGTTCGCAGGCAACACGAAGGATAAATGGTCATCGGACATGGACAGTAAAGACGCCATATTATTTGGCAACGAACTGGCCGCGACTTATCTTGATGGCTATAACGGCGTACAATAGCGCAACTGATTCAGGGGATACCGTAATTACCGGTATCCCCGCTGTTTTTGAGCGAAAGGAGTGAGACGTGTTTGCGGAGTTTGGTGTACTGAATTTCTGGACCTATGTTGTCGGCGCATTTTTTATCGTGCTGGTTCCAGGACCGAACACCTTGTTTGTGCTGAAAACAGGGATTGGCCACGGCGTTAAGAAAGGCTATCTGGCAGCCACCGGTGTGTTTATTGGTGATGCCGTGCTGATGTTTCTGGCCTGGGCAGGCGTCGCCGCGTTGATCCAGACCACTCCGGTATTATTTAATATTGTCCGCTATCTGGGCGCGTTTTATCTGCTGTGGCTGGGCGGAAAAATGCTCTGGTCCGTTATGACGCGTCAAAAAAATGCGCACGAAAGTAGCGCCGAACCGGCAAGCGCAATCCTTAAGCGTTCGCTGGTGCTGAGCCTGACGAACCCGAAAGCGATTCTCTTTTACGTGTCGTTCTTCGTACAGTTCATTGATGTCAATGCGAAGAATACCGGCACGTCGTTCCTGATCCTCGCCACAACGCTTGAGCTGATCAGCTTCATGTACATGAGCTTCCTGATTTTCTCAGGCGCGTTTGTCACGCGTTACCTCAAAACCAAAAAGAAACTGGCGAAGCTGGGGAACGGGCTGATAGGTCTGCTGTTTGTCGGATTTGCGGCGAGGCTGGCGTCGCTGCACTGAATGAAGAAAAGGCTCCCGAGGGAGCCTTTCGTTTCAGAATACTTTTTTATACGGACGAACCGTGACTTTCTCGTACACGCCGGCTGCGACGTACGGGTCTGCTTCTGCCCAAGCCTGCGCGGCTTCAAGAGATTCAAACTCGGCAATCACCGTGGAGCCGGTAAAACCCGCCGCGCCCGGATCGTTGCTGTCAACGGCAGGCATCGGGCCTGCGGTCAGCAACCGACCTTCATCCTGTAGCAACTGTAAACGCGCCAGATGGGCAGGGCGAACGGAAAGACGTTTTTCCAGAGAATCAGGTACATCTTCAGCGTAAATCACGTAAAGCACGGCAAAGCTCCTTAACCGGTAAAAGTGACAATTACGTTATGTGAAAGCACAAATGACTGCAATGTAAAGATAATAACAATGTTAAAACCCTGATCTGGATGCCCCTTTTTTGCCCTCATGTACGCTTAAATTGCGCCAGGACAAAGTGTCTTATTGAATATGATTGCTATTTGCATTTAAAATCAAGGTTCGGTTTTTTAACGTTGATGATTATGACTTCGATGACCCTTGATTTACCTCGCCGCTTTCCATGGCCGACGCTGCTTTCCGTCGTTATTCACGGTGCTGTCGTGGCGGGTCTGCTCTATACCTCGGTTCATCAGGTTATTGAAATGCCGGCGCCAGCGCAGCCAATTTCTGTGACCATGGTATCGCCTGCGGATCTTGAGCCGCCGCAGGTTGCGCCGCCGCCGCCACAGCCCGTTGTTGAACCCGAGCCGGAGCCAGAGCCCGAGCCGGTTCCTGAACCGCCGAAAGAAGCGCCGGTGGTGATCCATAAGCCGGAGCCGAAACCTAAGCCGAAGCCAAAACCCAAGCCGGTCAAAAAGGTTGAAGAACGTCCGAAACGCGAAGTGCGTCCGGTTGAGCCACGCGCCACGCAGCCGGTTGAAAATGCCGCCCCGTCACGTCCGCTGATGAATAACACCACGACCGCGACAAAACCGACGGTAACGGCGCCAGCAGGCCCGCGCGCGCTGAGCCGTAACCAGCCGCAGTACCCGGCACGTGCTCAGGCGTTACGTATTGAAGGGCGTGTACGGGTGAAATTCGACGTTACGGCCGATGGACGTGTCGATAACGTGGAAATCCTGTCCGCACAGCCGGCGAATATGTTTGAACGTGAAGTTAAATCGGCCATGCGCAGGTGGCGCTATGAAGCCGGTAAACCCGGCAATGGGTTGATTGTGAACATTGTCTTCCGCCTGAACGGCGGGGCACAGATGGAATAAAAGAAGCCTCCGCAAGGAGGCTTTTTTTTACCTGAGGATCAGCTCCGTGGAAGCTGGCGGGGCTTACCGTCGCTATCCACCGCCACATAGATGAACAATGCCTCCGTCGCCTTATAGCGCTGACCAATCGGTTCAGAAGAGACTTTTTTCACCCAGACTTCAATGTTGATGGAGACAGACGTAGTGCCGCGTTTTACGCAGCGTGCATAACAGCACACCACGTCCCCCACCGCGACAGGACGCAGGAAGGTCATGCCATCGACCCGGACGGTTACCACGCGCCCGTGTGCAATCTCTTTTGCCAGGATTGCACCGCCCATATCCATCTGCGACATCAACCAGCCGCCAAAAATATCGCCATTGGCATTCGTATCCGCAGGCATTGCCAGTGTGCGTAAAACCAGTTCGCCCTGTGGGGCGTCATTTGTTGTCATTGTTTTTAAACTCGTAACTGAAGACTTCAGGCGGGATGCTACTATGATTTCTGGCTGGAGAGAATAGGGTTAGCGCCCGCAGAGCAGGCGCCTTAGGGTCAGAAGGACAGGGTCACGCCTGCGTAATACGCACGGCCTGGTTCGTTATAGGTCGATGCACCGTCATTTTCACGGTAAATCTGCTTGTCAAAGAGGTTGCTGATGCCGGCATTCAGGCGCAGGTTTTTGGTCAGCTGATAGTTACTGCCGATACCCACGATGGAATACGCGCCGATCTCTCTGTTGGACATCGCATTTTCCTCTTTGCGGATTTCAGCGTTTTCTCTGGGCTTCTGGCGGCCGTACATCGTCCAGCTTACATTGGCTGAAAGCTTGCTGTTAACCTCCCAGTCCAGCATGGTGTTGACGGTATATTTGGGGATAATCGA
This sequence comes from Enterobacter cloacae complex sp. IR5402, assembly GCF_049238125.1. Taxonomy (NCBI): domain Bacteria; kingdom Pseudomonadati; phylum Pseudomonadota; class Gammaproteobacteria; order Enterobacterales; family Enterobacteriaceae; genus Enterobacter; species Enterobacter cloacae complex sp. IR5402. Next base: position 486,426 of record NZ_JBMKHO010000001.1, on the reverse strand, counting down.
CAACGGATTACCGGTGTCTTTACTTTCAGACTGAATCATATACGTCGCATTAGTACGCCAGGTTAGCGTGTCGCGAATAACAGGGACGGTGAGGTTGCCTTCCAGCCCTTCAACAACGGCCTTACCGCCGTTCTCCCATTGCAGGATATTTGCGCCGCTGCTTGTCTGGCCCAGCACGTCCGTTCCTGAAACGATCTTGTTTTTGTAATCGTTGCGGAACCAGGTTATGCCCGCCTCGTAGCCTTCCAGCGCAAAGGCCAGGCCAATCTCTTTGTTCACGCTGATTTCAGGATCCAGATCCGGGTTACCTAACAGGTAACAGCTTCCTTCGGAAACGTTGTTCGGGCAGCCATTACCGCGGGTGGAAAGCAGATAGCCTTCGCTGGATTGATACAGATTTGGCGCTTTAAATACCCGAGCGATACCCGCTTTAACCTTGAACATGTCACCCAAATCCTGGGAGACGTTCAGGCTAGGGCTCCAGTTGCTGCCGAACTGATTGTGATAATCAAAGCGGAGCCCTGGGATCAGGTTGGTGCCCTGACGCGCTTCAATATTGTCCTCAAGATAGATGCCAGTGAGGTCAGCGCTGTTTTTGCTGTTGCGCTCAGAAGCCGTACCGGGAACGCCGTTAATCACTTCTCCCGACACATTTGTCGCCTGCATTGAGGCCGGATCGTTCAGTTCATCACGGTTCCATTCTGCACCCACGGTTAGCGTCTGTTCGACCAGCCAGAAGAAAGGAATGTTCAGCTCACCCGTTGAACGGTATGACTGCAGCCGGCTGGTATCGTATTTATCGCTATTGATCATCCCCTCAACTTTGCCCGTAGAGCCTTCTTCCAGGCGGGTGTTGTTGGTCTTTTCATAATAGACACCGAACTTTGACTGACCCCAGTCCCAGATGCCGTTGTGCGTAATGCCATAAGACTGGCGGTACATTCGGTTGGTTTCGTGTCCATACAGGGACGACACCAGACCGTCAGGGCTGACGTTGCTGTTGCTGTATTGAGTATCACCCGCGTAGATATTGCCCTGGCGGCTGTAGCTGTAGTCGAAATCGATAATCTGCTGTGGCGTGAGTTTCCAGGAGAGCAGGGCATTGATGTCCTTGTTGCGCACGCCTTCACGTCCGGCGGCGTAAGAGCCATTTTGCGCGGTGTTGATGTCCTGAGCATCTGCGTCAGTTTTATTGATATTCCCGTACAGGCGCATCGTTAACGCATCGCCCGCAAGGGGGCCGCTCAGATCAAAATTAGCGCGTTTTGTCGACCCCTCTTTATCATTTTCAGGCTGGTTAGTGTACAGGGAGAGTGAGCCGTGCCAGTCGTTGGTCGGGCGTTTGGTAATGATGTTGACGACGCCGCCGGCCGCCCCCGAACCATAGCGGGCGGCAGCAGGTCCCCGGAGCACTTCAATGCGCTCAACCATCTCTGGCGGAACCCAGTTAGTATCCCCGCGGGTGTCGCGCTCCCCGCGCCAGCTGTAGCGCACCGAGTTACGTGACGTCACCGGCACACCGTCAATCAGAATCAGCGTGTTCTCCGGCCCCATACCGCGGATGTCGATCTGGCGGTTGTTACCGCGGCTGCCTGTCGCGCTGTTTCCGGTGAGGTTAACCCCGGGCATTTTGCGAATAATTTCTGAAAGATCGTTAACCGGTGGATCCTTTTCTATGTCCTTTGCCGTGATGATGGAAACCCCCAGCTGTTGCTTCAGCGCCTCTTCAGCGGTGGCCTGAACAACCATTGTTTCACCATCGGTGAGAGTCTCTTCCGCTGCGTGTGCGCTCTGGTATAGCGTTGAAAAAATGGCGAGCGTAAGTGTAGCCGGGGCAAATCTTATTATGTTATTCATCAACTCATTTCCATTTGTTAAAAATGCGATGACGAATATTAATGATAGTCATTCTCATTACAATAAAGTGACAGCGATCTCCATAAAATCTTCATAGTTCAGACATTTTCGCAGGAAGGATGTAGAGAAAAGAGAAGGCGGGAAAAGAGGCCAGACCGCGTGGCGATCTGGCCAGAAGGATCAGTGCTTGTCATCCTGCGGCATGTGGCGATAAATATAAACGCCGCTGAGCAGGGTGAAGATAAGGGTCAGCGCCGTCAGGCCAAACACCTTGAAGTTGACCCAGATATTCTGCGGCAGCCAGAATGCGATATAGATATTCGCCAGACCACACAGAATAAAAAATAGCGCCCAGGCGATATTCAGACGCTCCCACACAGCCTGCGGCAGGGTCAGTTCTTTCCCCAGCATGCGCTGGATCAGCGGCTTCTTCATCACCCACTGGCTGATGAGCAGCGCGCCCGCAAACAGGCCGTAAATCACCGTAACCTTCCATTTGATAAATTCATCATTGTGGAAGAACAACGTCAGGCCACCAAACACCGCCACCATCAGGAAGGTGATGAGCGCCATCTTTTCAACTTTGCGATAGCGAACCCAGCTGTAAATCAGCACCACAGCCGTTGCCACAATCAGCGCCAGCGTGCCGGCATAAATGTCGTACAGCTTATAAAAAGCGAAAAATACGATCAGCGGTAAAAAATCAAGAAACTGCTTCATTCTGCGATCCCAGTTACTGACGAATTAACATGTACAGGCGGAACAAATAGACCAGCAGCACGGCTGAAATCAGATTGCTCAGCGTATTGGCGACAACCGCTCCGACATTTGGCGTTAACACCGCAAAATTCGGCGCAAACAGCAACAGCAGAGTCTTGGCCAGCAGCCAGCTGATAACGGCCGGGGCGACCAGTCGCATATTGGCCCATGCGAGCCTGATGCTGCTGCGCATGGCGGTGAAAATGCCCAGTTTGTCCTGCACAACCATTACTGGCGCGAATGAAAGCACGATAGCCAGCAGCACGCCCGGCACGACCACCAACATGATCCCCATCTGGACCAGCAGCGTGGTCAGGAAGATGAGGATAAACAGCTTTGGCAGCACCGGAGCACTGGCCCCGATTGCACGTAACGCGCTGACGCGTTGGCCGGCAGATACCAGTTGGATCATCAGCAACACGCCACCCGCCAGAATGGCATTGCCAATCAGACCCGAGAAGGTAGATGCCGCAGATGCGCGCAGCAAGATTTGCTGTTGCTCTGGCGTCATATTCTGCACAAGGTCAAACAACCCTGCGCTGCCTGCAAGATGATCCCCCTGGCTCAGCGTGGCAATCTGTTCATCACTGGGTGAGAACGCATGACCCAGCACCACCGTAATAAAGGCGCACAACAACGCGATCAGTAAAAAGGTAATGAACTGATTGCGGAAAAAATTTCCCGTGTCACGGTAGACAGACTTCGCCGTGATAGACATGCACTCTCCTTGAGTATTGCAGGTGTTAATTAGCCGGCAATTGTACACCGGATAACACGCTGGTGGCAGCATCAAGGCTTGTATGGAAAAGCATATCTTTGTAAAGCGGCGGTAATCCATAGCGGGCGCGGGCGCGATTGCATGCCTCATTGACCTGCCCATCCTCTCCCGACATCGCGAAAGTGCGACACGGGCTGGGGCGATCCGCGTAAATGGAGCAGCGGGTGGATACCCCAGGTTCACCTTCCAGTGCCACACAGCGGCTCTGTTTTTGGTTGGTGCCGCGCATACAGCGCAGAAAAGGGGTCAAGGGTTCAGTGAGATCGACCGGAACGGTGCCGCCGCCATCGCTGGCTTCAGCCCAGTAGAAAGAGACTCGAAAATACGCACAACAGGCTCCGCACGTCATGCACGGGTTATGATCACTCATGGCACACCTGCAAAAGTAGAACGCATCAAATCACATTGTGAGAGCGATAAATTATCCAGCCGCTACAGGAAGCGCAAGAGAGGGAAAACAGAAAATTTTGTAACCATGAAATGCCAAAAATTGACGCGGTAACAACTTATTGCTTTATGAGGCGTCACCAAAAATTAACCTAGATCAATGAATGTTAACTTACTGGTTTTAATGTGATCTGTGTTAGATCACTTATTACTCATTTGTGAGTATATTCTCCTCCGCAATTAAAACCACAACGATGGAGCGGATATGAAAAAATTAGCGGTGGCAGCCCTCATCTTAAGCAGTCTCTCTGGCGGCGCTTACGCGCATGAAGCAGGTGAATTCTTTATTCGTGCCGGTTCGGCAACGGTACGTCCAACGGAAGGGTCCGACAATGTGCTGGGTATGGGCGGGTTTAACGTTAGCAATAACACCCAGTTAGGCCTGACGTTTACGTATATGGCAACGGATAACATTGGCGTCGAGCTTTTAGCCGCCACGCCATTCCGTCACCGCGTCGGTTTAGGACCGACCGGGGACATTGCCACGGTGCACCATTTGCCACCAACGCTGATGGCGCAGTGGTACTTCGGCGATTCCAGCAGCAAGGTGCGCCCTTATATTGGTGCAGGCGTTAACTACACCACCTTCTTTGATGAGAAATTTAACGATACTGGTAAAGAGGCCGGGCTCTCCGATCTCAGCCTGAAAGACTCGTGGGGCATGGCGGGACAGGTTGGTCTGGATTATCTGATTAATCGTGACTGGCTGATCAACGCCTCTGTCTGGTATATGGACATTGATACGGACGTGCGCTTTAAAGCTGGCGGGCAGCAGCAAAGTATCAATACCCGTCTGGATCCGTGGGTATTTATGTTCTCAGCAGGCTATCGTTTCTGACAGAAGATATATCCCCTGTCAGCCGGTGATTGCTGTATGGTGGTTGTTCCACACACCTGTCTGGAGGGGATATCCCCAACATCAAATTTGAGTGTCCGGTTTGTGCAGGTAAACAGTTTCAGTTCACGACGTTCAGCCCAGCACATAGCCTACCTCACGGTGCTATCTGTTCCGTTTGCGGAACACGTCTCACCATTCATTCATGCCTGCCGAAGCTCAGACGACGACGGTGGCCAAAGCCAGTAAACTAGAAAAGGCCTCTGAGAGGCCTTTTTCGATCGTGAAATCACTTCTGAATTAAATAACGAATGGTTGGTCCGTCCTGCTGGATATCCAGCACGGTATAGCCGTGATTTTTGGCATCAAGCGGAATGTTATTGATCGACTGGGGGCAATCGCTCACCACTTCCAGAATTTCACCTTTCTTTAGCTGTGGTAGCGCTTCAAGCGTGGCGACGGCCGGGTAAGGGCAAGGTTCACCCACCATATCGAGACGATAATCAGGCACGATCTCTTTCATGCGGCATTCTCCTGAGTTTCAGTTTTGGCGGTGGCGCGTCGGAAGAAGCGCTTCTCTTGTGCAACAACCAGTAAGAAGGCGATAAGCAGCAGGGCATAGGTCACCAGGAGCCCCCCGAGTGGACCAAAGGTTTTCAGCAGGTTGACCTTGTCCCAGTTTGTTGCCAGCACCGGAGAGACGTCATCCCAGTAGCAGGCCAGAAGGGTAGAGCCAATCACGTTACCCAGACCCACCCACCAGTAATGCACCTGGCCTTCCACAGCGCGATACATCCAGCCGGTTTCACACCCGCCCGCCAGCACAATGCCAAAGCCAAACAGCAGCCCGCCAATGACGGCATTTGGGCCCGCCCACATGATTTTCGGTTCCACGCCGAGCTGAACGTAGCTGAAGATGCCGATCGCGCTCACGGCCATACCGGCAATGATCGCCTTCGCCATCATGGTTCGTCCGGTGATCCACATATCGCGAAACGCGGAGGTAAAGCAGATCTGCGCGCGTTCGATCAGCAGACCAAAGCCGACGCCGAACAGCATGGCCAGACCGAGTTTGGGCTGATTCATTGCCGTGCAAATCGCCCAGGCAACCATAGCAAAAAAGACCAGCATACCGAGGCGGAAACGACGACGCGCCTGATCGGGTTTTTGCGTTAACGGAGAGGCAGCGCTAACTTTCGTCATTTTCACCGGAATGCGGAACAGCGGCAGCAGGGTGAATTTAGCACCGAAGTAGGAGCCGATGGCGGTGGCGACGGCAAAGAACCAGGCATGCAGCGAGAACTGCGGAATGCCGGTAAAGAACGCGGCCAGATTACAGCCCATCGCCAGACGAGCGCCAAACCCGGCAATGATGCCGCCGACCACGGCCTGCATAATGCGGATGCGGCTTTTCGGCATGCGCAACTTAACGTTGTTGGCCCACAGCGCGGCCGCAAAACAGCCGCCGAACATGCCAATGATCATCATCCCGTCGATGCGGGTCAGCGGTGTGCCCTCAAGATGGATCAGTTTGAAGTAGCCCCACTCTTCGGCATGGACGCCTGCCAGCTGTAATAGCTGCCCACCCCAGCGGGTAAACTCGCCCGTAACAGCCCAGAAGGTGCCGGTAATACCGAAATAATAGGTAGAGAGAATGCCTGTCGCGATAACGGCCGGAACAGGTGACCAGAACTTAACCAGGTAAGTCTGTTTGAAGGAATGCCATGACATGAATAACCTCTGAACTCAGAAGGGTAACGCTAAAAAGAGCCCAGATCATACGCTTACGCGAAAGTTTGGAAAGTCATTCACACCTAAAATATCGACAGGATCAATTTTGACCTGCTTCTTTCAGGAAGAGAGGAGGGAAAACCGCCTGACGCCGGGGCCAGACGGTGTTAACGGTTACGCCTTGCGCGTGGCCGCTTTCATGGATGTGACGAATGCGTGTAATTCAGCCAGCATCTGCTGTGGCTTATCCACGTTCTTCTCGATAATTTTCACGATAGCCGAACCCGAAATGGCCCCGGCGGCTTTCGCGTCAATCGCCGCAGTAACCTGATCCGGTGAGGAAATGCCAAAGCCCTGAAGCGGCGGTGCAGCATGGTATTCTGCAAGCTTCTCCACCAGATGATGCAGCGGCAGCGCGGCTTTGTTTTCCGCACCGGTGACGCCCGCACGGGAGAGCAGGTAGGTGTAACCTCGTCCGTAAGAGGCAATCTGGCGCAACAGATCGTCATCGGCATTCGGTGGACAGATGAAAATCGGCGCGACGTTGTGGCGCATTGCCGCCTGACGGAATGGCGCAGACTCTTCAACGGGCACGTCAGCCACCAGCACGGAGTCAACGCCCACGCGGGCGCACTCTGCGTAAAACGCATCAATACCGCGGCTGAACACCAGGTTGGCGTACATCAGCAGGCCGATCGGAATGGTCGGGTGCTTCTGCCGGATCGCCGCCAGCATTTCAAAGCACTGGCTCGGCGTCACGCCCGCGGCAAACGCGCGTAGCGTTGCGTTCTGAATGGTCGGGCCATCCGCCAGCGGATCGGAGAACGGAATACCGAGCTCCAGCGCGTCGGCACCGGCATCAATCAGGGTGTCGATAATCTTCAGCGACTGCTCCGGGCCGGGGTCGCCCAGCGTCACGAAGGGAACGAACGCGCCTTCCTGGCGGGCTTTCAGTTGTGCAAATGCGTTGTCGTAGCGTTCCATCAGATTTCCCCTCGTGCTTTCAGAATATCGTGAACGGTGAAGATATCTTTGTCACCGCGACCGGAAAGGTTTACCACCAGCAGCTGCTCTTTTTCCGGGTTTTCCTTCATCATTTTCAGCGCGTGCGCCAGCGCGTGGGAAGACTCCAGCGCCGGGATGATCCCTTCATTGCGGCACAGCGTTTTGAAGGCCTCCAGCGCTTCGTCATCGGTGATGGAGACATAATCCGCGCGGCCGGTGCTGTTCAGGAACGCGTGCTGCGGCCCTACGGACGGGAAATCCAGCCCGGCAGAGATCGAGTAAGACTCCTCAATCTGCCCTTCATCGGTCTGCATCATCGGGGCCTTCATGCCGAAGTAGATCCCCACGCGGCCATGCTTCAGCGGCGCACCATGCTCGCCCGTTTCAATGCCGTGGCCGGCAGGCTCAACGCCAATCAGCCCAACGCTGGTTTCGTCGATAAAATCGGCAAACATGCCGATGGCGTTAGATCCGCCGCCAACGCAGGCGATCACCGCATCCGGCAGGCGAACCTCTTTTTCGAGGATCTGCGCTTTAGTCTCTTCGCCGATCATGCGCTGGAATTCACGCACGATGGTCGGGAACGGGTGCGGGCCCGCGGCGGTACCGAGCATGTAGTGGGCGGTTTCGTAGCTGCCAGACCAGTCGCGCAGCGCTTCATTACAGGCATCTTTCAGCGTGGCAGAACCGCTGTGCACCGGGATCACTTCCGCCCCCATCAGACGCATACGGAACACGTTTGGCGACTGGCGCTCAACGTCCTTCGCCCCCATGTAAATGCGGCATTTCAGGCCGAGCAGGGCGCTGGCGAGCGCTGAGGCCACACCGTGCTGCCCCGCGCCGGTTTCGGCGATGATTTCGGTTTTACCCATCCGCTTCGCGAGCAGCGCCTGGCCCAGCACCTGGTTAGTTTTATGCGCGCCACCGTGCAGCAAATCTTCACGCTTAAGATACAGCGTAGTTTTAGTGCCTTCGGTCAGGTTGCGGCACTTTGTCAGCGCCGTCGGACGACCGGCGTAGTTTTTCAGCAGGTCAGTAAACTCCGCCTGAAACGCCGGATCTTTCTGTGCGCTCACGAACGCTTCTTCCAGCTGGCGCAGCGCGGGCATCAGGATTTGTGGGACATACATCCCACCGAACTCACCAAAATACGGGTTAAGTAATGTCGTCATCTTCTCTTCCTTAATATGCACGCAGAGTTTTAAATACCGATGCCAGCTTGCTGGCGTCTTTAATGCCCGGTTGGGACTCTACGCCTGAATTGAAATCGAGGCCGGCGCAGCCGGTTTTGGCCGCTTCCACACAGTTATCGGGGCTTAATCCCCCCGCCAGCAGGACATTGTCCAGCACTTCGCCACGCAGCAGTGACCAGTCGAAACGCTGCCCCGTGCCGCCCTGGCCGTTGTCGAGCACGTATTTATCAACATGCTTCAGGTTACGCGCGGGCAGGGTGGCGCCAACGCTTTGCGCTTTCCAGATCTGAACCTGAGGCGCCAGAGCATGTCGCAGAGCATCAATGTACGCCTGATCTTCATCGCCATGCAGCTGAACCGCGCTCAGGGATAACGCGTCCGCTTTAGCCGCAACGTCGTTAATATCCGCATCGCGGAACACGCCCACGTAGTTCAGTGGCGCAGCCGCCATCACCTTGCGCGCCTGTTCCTCATTAACGGCGCGAGGAGAGGACTCAACAAAGATCAGACCACCATAGATTGCGCCCGCTTCATATGCGGCCTGCGCATCCTGTTCACGGGTCAGGCCGCAGACTTTGTTCTCACCCAACAGCACGCGGCGCACGGCCGCATTAAGATCGTCGTGTTCCATCATCGCGGAGCCGATCAGGAAACCGTTGGCAAAGTGGCTGAGTTCGCGCACCTGAGCGTAGCTGTTTATCCCGGATTCGCTGATCACCGTGACGCCCGCGCCCAGACGCGGCGCAAGCTGGCGCGTACGGTTGAGGTCAATCGACAGGTCGCGCAGGTCGCGGTTGTTAATGCCGACCACTTTGGCTTCCAGCGCGATGGCGCGCTCCAGCTCCTCTTCGTTGCTCACTTCGGTCAGTACGCCCATATTCAGGCTGTGCGCGACGGCGGAGAGCTGGCGATACTGCTCGTCATCCAGCACGGAGAGCATCAGCAGGCAGGCATCGGCCTGGTAAAAGCGCGCCAGCCAGATCTGATACGGGTCGATAATAAAGTCTTTGCACAGAATCGGCTGCGGCGCGATGCCGCTGACTACGGGCAGAAAATCGAAGCTGCCCTGAAAATATTTCTCATCCGTCAGCACAGAAATGGCAGACGCATGATGCTTGTAGATACCGGCAATACGCGCCGGGTCGAAATCGTCACGGATCACGCCTTTGGACGGAGACGCTTTTTTACACTCCAGAATAAACGCGGTACGCGCGCCCTGGAGCGCATCATAAAAACGACGGCTGCTCGGAACGACGTCATTCTGAAAACTGGCGAGCGGCTGCTGTTGCTTGCGGGCTTCCACCCAGATGGCCTTATCGGCGACGATTTTCGCTAAAACGGTCTGCATTATTTACCCTCTTGCCGCAAGTGCGGTAACGCGATCGTAAGCTGCACCGGAGCGCAGTACGTCCAGAACTTTTTGGGCGTTGGCTTTTAGATCTTCCTCGCCATGTAAACGCATCAGCATGGCTACGTTGGCCGCCACGGCGGCCTCATGGGCGGCCTCACCTTTACCTTGTAATAAGCGCGTGAGAATGTCACGGTTTTCTTCCGGCGTGCCGCCCGCCAGGGCGTCCTGATGGTACGGGGTCAACCCGAAGTCAGCGGCCTCAAGCTGATAGTTCAGCACTTCGCCGTGATTCAGTTCCGCCACCAGCGTGGGCGCATGCAGGGAAACTTCATCCATCCCGCCGCTGTGTACCACGGCGGCGCGTTGGTAACCGAGGACGCGCAGCGTCTCCGCAATCGGCAGGACCAGCTCCGGGCTGTAAACGCCAATCAGCGCCAGCGGCGGATGCGCCGGGTTAATGAGTGGACCGAGCACGTTAAACAGCGTGCGGGTTTTAAGCTGCTGGCGAACCGGCATCGCGTGGCGGAAACCGGTGTGATACTTCGGCGCAAACAGGAAACAGACGCCCAGGTCATCCAGCGCTTCACGGGAACGCTCGGCGTTCATGTCCAGGTTGATACCGAAAGCCGCCAGCAGGTCGGACGATCCTGAACGGCTGGACACGCTGCGGTTGCCGTGTTTCGCCACTTTCAGACCGCATGCCGCGGCCACAAAGGCGCTGGCGGTGGAAATATTGATACTGTTACTGCCGTCGCCACCGGTCCCGACAATATCGGCAAACGGATAGTCCGGGCGCGGGAACGGGGCGGCATTTTCCAGCAGCGCGGTTGCCGCGCCGGCGATCTCCTGCGGGCTTTCGCCGCGCACTTTCATACTCACCAGCGCAGCGGCCAGCTGCTCAGGCTTCAACTCGCCGCGCACGACGGCGGAGAACAGCTGATGGCTCTCCTGCTGGCTCAGGGTCTGAGCCTGATACAGTTTTTCCAGAATCGGTTGCAGGGTGTTGGTCTGCTCCAGCTTTTGCAGCGCCCAGTCGAGCGTTTGCTCCAGCAGGCGCGCGCCGTTGGACGTCAGGATAGATTCCGGGTGGAACTGCATCCCGCAGACGCGATCCGCATCATGACGCACCGCCATCACCATCCCTTCAAACGAGGCGTTAATGGTCAGCCCGGCCGGAATGTTGCTGCCAACCAGCGAGTGGTAACGCGCTACCGGAAGCGGGTTCGGCAGACCGGCAAACATCGCCTGACCGTCATGTTCAATGCTTGACGCTTTACCATGCAGGATCTCCCCCGCCTGACCCACGTAACCGCCGTAGGCTTCGACAATCGCCTGATGGCCAAGGCAGATGCCGATAATCGGCAGCTTGCCGCGCATACGGGTCAACAGCTCAGGCATACAGCCTGCTTCGCTCGGTGCGCCTGGGCCCGGGGAGAGCATCAGCACTGGGTTTTGCATGGTCGCCAGACGGTCAATCAGCGTCTGGGCCGGAACGTGGTTGCGATAGATAACGACATTGTGACCATTCGCACGCAGCTGATCTGCCAGGTTGTAGGTAAAGGAATCGATATTATCGAGCAGCAGAATGTCAGCCATCAGAAAATCTCCTGTGCATGGTGTGCGGTAGCAATGGCGCGCAGTACCGCGCGCGCTTTACTGCGGGTTTCGTCGGCTTCCGACTGCGGAACAGAATCCAGCACAATTCCGGCCCCGGCCTGGACGGTGGCAATGCCGTCCTCAACGTAGGCGGAGCGGATCACGATGCAGGTATCGAGGTCACCGTGAGCGGTGAAATAGCCCACGGCACCACCGTAGCTGCCGCGACGGCGGCCTTCAGCTTCGGCAATCAGCTGCATGGCGCGGACTTTCGGCGCGCCGCTCAACGTGCCCATGTTCATGCAGGCGCGGTAGGCGTGCAGGACGTCGAGGTCGTGGCGCAGCTCACCCACCACGCGGGAGACCAGATGCATGACGAAGGAGTAGCGGTCGACTTTGGTCAGGTCCGCCACGTAGCGGCTGCCAGGCGTGCAAATGCGTGCCAGATCGTTACGCGCCAGGTCAACCAGCATCAGGTGTTCGGAGAGCTCTTTATGGTCGGTACGCATTTCCAGTTCAATGCGGCTGTCGAGATCGCGGTCCAGGGAGCCATCGGCACGACGGCCGCGTGGGCGGGTTCCCGCTATCGGGTAGATCTCAATCTGGCGGCTGGTGGCGTCGTACTTGAGGGAGCTTTCCGGCGACGCGCCAAACAGGGTGAAATCATTGTCCTGCATAAAGAACATGTAAGGGCTTGGGTTGCTCTTTTTAAGCACATCGTAAGCCGCCAGCGGCGACGGGCAGGGCAGTGAGAAGCGACGGGACGGCACCACCTGGAATATCTCCCCGGCACGAATCGCTTTTTGCATCTGACGCACCACCGCGCCGTACTGATCGTCGGTCTGACTCACCTCGCAGGTCATCTTTTCAACACGCTGCACCGGGAGCGCGGGCGGTGCTTCCGACATCTGCTGTTGCAGTTGGGCGATGCGCTGCGCGAGGCGATTTTTCTCAGACGCAGACGGCGTGAACAGGCTGGCCTGGATGCGGGTGTATTTTTTCTGATGGTCGATCACCAGCAGGGTTTCGGCCAGGTAGAAGCAGTAGTCCGGGCAGCGGTTACCCTGCTCGGTTTGGGGTAAATCTTCAAAGCCAGCAACCAGGTCGTAAGCAAACAGCCCGCCAAAGAACATTGCTTCGCGCTCATCTTCCGGTACGGCCACCAGATTTTGCAGCAGACGGAAGGCGTCAAAAACGGAGAGCGAGCAGAGGCGGGCATCCTCATCCAGCAGCTGGCTTACCGGTGGGAAATGCAGAATTCTCAGGTCCGGATGACGCTCATTTTCAATACCTGAAGGCAGAGCCGCATCCAGCAGCGGCAGCAGCGACGCGCCATTCTCAGATAACGCCTTAATAGTGACAGTATCACCCGCTGCGGTAATGCGCAGCGCGCTGTCAACCAGCAGCAGGCTTTTGAGATCGTCCTTGCTGTCGATATCAGCAGATTCCAGCAGCAGCGTCGCAGGACGTGCACCGCACACCTGATGAAACAGCGCGGTAGGGTTATGGCGATAGGCCGCCTCGCAGGTCAGCAGTTCGAGGTGGGGTTTGGCTGTTTGCATGTTGTTTTTCTCATATTCTGTTCAAAAAAAAGCCCGCTGGGTAGCGGGCTGGGTATCTGTTTGCTTATCGCAGACGCGTGACACTGCCCGAAGATCAGGAAGTACGCCACCAACCGTGCAGAGCGAAATGTGCTGTCATTTTCAGATACCTTTCTCGTGTGAACTTGCGTACTAGTTAACTAGTTCGATGGCGTGTTGTCAACCCCTGATTTCAGTATTTCACGGTTAGTCGGTATCATAGGGGCTTCGGATGTCTCCAACCTGTTATGGGAAGTGCTTTGAGCGATACCACCTACGCCGTAATTTATGATTTACACAGCCATACGCAGGCTTCAGATGGCCTGCTGACACCCGAAGCTCTGGTCCATCGCGCCGTTGAAATGCGTGTCGGCACGCTGGCAATAACCGATCACGATACCACTGACGGCATTCCCGCCGCGCGCGCCGAGATTGTCCGCAGCGGACTGGCGCTGGATCTGGTGGCCGGGGTTGAGATCTCGACGGTCTGGGAAAACCACGAAATTCATATCGTTGGCCTGAACATCGATACAGAACATCCGGCCATGCGTGCTTTTTTGCAAGAACAAAAAACACGCCGCAATCAACGCGCGGAGATGATTGGCGAACGTCTGGAAAAAGCGCATATTCCCGGTGCGCTGGAAGGCGCGCGAAAGCTGGCGAACGGTGGGGCGGTGACGCGCGGCCATTTCGCCCGTTTTCTGGTGGACGCTGGTAAGGCGACGACCATGGCGAATGTCTTTAAAAAGTATCTGGCGCGCGGGAAAACCGGATACGTTCCCCCACAGTGGTGTACAATAAAACAAGCTATTGATGTGATTCATCATTCTGGCGGTAAGGCCGTGCTGGCCCATCCGGGGCGGTATAATCTTTCTGCTAAATGGCTGAAAAGACTGCTGGCACACTTTGCCGAATGCGGCGGTGAGGCGATGGAAGTTGCCCAGTGTCAGCAGGCACCCAATGAACGTTCGCAGCTCGCGACCTACGCCCGTCAGTTTGGCCTGCTTGGCTCACAGGGTTCAGATTTCCATCAGCCCTGCGCGTGGATTGAACTGGGGCGCAAGCTCTGGTTACCCGCGGGCGTTGAGCCTGTCTGGCAGCTCTGGGAACAGCCACAGCAAATTGAAGAGAGGGAAGTATGAGTCAGTTTTTCTATATCCATCCGGATAACCCCCAGCCACGGCTGATTAATCAGGCCGTGGAGATCGTCCGCAAAGGCGGCGTTATTGTCTACCCAACCGATTCTGGCTACGCGCTGGGCTGTAAAATTGAGGACAAAGGGGCGATGGAGCGCATCTGTCGCATCCGCCAGCTGCCGGACGGCCACAACTTTACCCTGATGTGTCGCGATCTCTCTGAACTGTCGACCTACGCTTATGTTGATAACGTGGCCTTTCGCCTGATTAAGAACAACACGCCCGGTAACTACACCTTCATTCTGAAAGGGACAAAAGAGGTGCCGCGTCGTCTGTTGCAGGAAAAACGTAAAACCATCGGCATGCGCGTGCCGTCGAACCCGATTGCCCAGGCGCTGCTGGAAACCCTCGGCGAGCCGATGCTCTCCACATCGCTGATGCTGCCGGGCAGTGAGTTTACCGAGTCCGACCCGGAAGAGATCAAAGATCGTCTGGAGAAGGTGGTGGAGCTGATTATCCATGGCGGCTATCTTGGCCAGCAGCCGACCACCGTGGTGGATCTCACCGAAGACGCGCCAGAAGTCATTCGTGAAGGTGTGGGCGATGTTAAGCCTTTCTTGTAAGGGTGTAAGCAGATATACTACGCGGCCATCAAAGCAGGGCGCCGCCCTGTTTTTGACCTGATTCGACGCCTGTGAAGGCGACACCTGAGGAAGCTCAATGAGCGAGAAGTTACAGAAAGTGCTGGCGCGTGCCGGCCACGGTTCGCGCCGTGAAATCGAAGCCATTATTGAAGCAGGCCGCGTGAGTGTGGACGGTAAAATCGCCACGCTCGGTGACCGCGTTGAAATCGTACCGGGGCTGAAGATCCGCATTGACGGCCATCTTATCTCCGTGAAAGAGTCTGCTGAACAGATCTGCCGCGTGCTGGCTTACTACAAGCCGGAAGGCGAACTGTGTACCCGCAACGATCCGGAAGGCCGCCCGACGGTGTTTGACCGTCTGCCAAAACTGCGTGGCGCCCGCTGGATTGCCGTAGGACGTCTGGACGTGAACACCTGCGGCCTGCTGCTGTTCACCACCGATGGTGAACTGGCAAACCGTCTGATGCACCCGAGTCGTGAAGTGGAACGTGAATACGCCGTTCGTGTTTTCGGCCAGGTTGATGAAAACAAACTGCGCGACCTGTCGCGTGGTGTTCAGCTGGAGGACGGCCCAGCGGCGTTCAAAACCATCAAGTTTACCGGTGGTGAAGGCATTAACCAGTGGTACAACGTTACCCTGACAGAGGGACGTAACCGCGAGGTGCGTCGTCTGTGGGAAGCGGTCGGTGTCCAGGTGAGCCGTTTGATTCGCGTCCGCTATGGCGACATTCTGCTGCCGAAAGGCCTGCCACGTGGCGGCTATACCGAGCTGGATCTGACGCAAACCAACTACCTGCGCGATCTGGTTGGCCTGACGCCAGAAACCACGTCGAAAGTGGCGGTAGAGAAAGATCGTCGTCGCATGAAGGCGAATCAGATCCGCCGTGCGGTGAAGCGTCACAGCCAGGTTAGCAGCAATCGCCGCTCTGGCAGCCGTAATAACAACGGTTAATCGAAAAGCCCGGTGAATATACCGGGCTTTTTTTCTTCAGTAATCAATCCCCATTTGCGCTTTGATACCCGCATCGAACGCATGCTTAACCGGACGCAGCTCGCTGACGGTATCGGCCAGCTCCAGAATATCCCGATGACACCCGCGCCCCGTGACGATAACCGTCTGATGCGCTGGGCGGTTTTTCAGGGCAGCCAGCACGGCCTCCAGAGGCAGGTAGTCATAAGCCACCATATAGGTGATCTCATCCAGCAACACCATGTTCAGCGACGGGTCTGAAAGCATTCTTTTGGCATGCTCCCAGACGGCGAGGCAGGCTGCGGTATCGGTTTCCCGGTTCTGGGTATCCCAGGTAAAACCGGTCGCCATCACCTGAAACTCAACGCCATGCGGCTCGAGCAGATTACGCTCGCCGTTGGGCCATTCACCCTTGATAAACTGGATCACGCCCACTTTCTGCCCATGTCCGACTGCGCGGGTGGCGGTACCAAATGCGGCGGTGGTTTTTCCTTTACCGTTGCCGGTGAACACGATGAGGATCCCGCGCTCGTCCTGAGCGGCTGCCACGCGTGCATCAACCTGTTCTTTCAGACGCTGCTGGCGCTGCTGATGCCGATCTTCACTCATTGCGATATCCCCGGTTTGCGGCCTGGCTGGGCATCGAAGGTCATTCCGGTTTTACGACGGCTGTCGTCACCCATCAGCCACAGGTAAAGAGGCATAATATCGGCCGGGGTTTTAAGCTTTTGCGGATCTTCTGTCGGGAAGGCGCTGGCACGCATTTTGGTGCGTGTACCGCCCGGGTTAATACAGTTAACCCGCAGGTGGCGGCTTTGGTACTCTTCGGCCAGCACCTGCATCATTCCTTCGGTGGCAAATTTTGAGACGGCGTAAGCCCCCCAGTTCGCACGCCCCTGACGCCCCACGCTGGAGGAGGTAAAGACCAGCGAGCCGGAATCGGAGTTGAGTAATAAAGGAAGCAAGGCCTGGGTCAGGAAGAACGTCCCGTTGACGTTAACCTGCATCACCTGCTGCCAAATCTCCGGATCCTGTTCATCCATCGGGCGCACTTCGCCCAGTAACCCCGCGTTGTGCAGTACGCCATCCAGACGCGGATAATGCGTGCTGATACGCTGGGCAAGGGCCTGACATGACGCTGGCGTACAGGTCAGCAGATCGAGCGTATACCAGGGCGTGGGGGTACCGCCGGCGTTTTCGATTTCACGGGCGACGGCCTTGAGCTTTTCTTCATTACGTCCCAGCAGAATAAGGCTCGCACCGTATTCAGAATAGGTCAGCGCCGCTTCGCGACCAATCCCGTCGCTGGCACCGGTAACCAGAATGATGCGGTTCTGTAGAAGGTTTTTTTGTGGCTGATAATGCACGGTGGCTCCTCAGGCGCATTGGGCGTGACTTGCACCTTTATTTATGACTTTTCGGCTTTATGCCCGAAACAGCGTCAGAATTCAATCAGTCTACAGGACAGATCGCTGGGAAATTAACAATTTGCAAAGATTTAAACCAGAAACGGGGGATTCCTGAAGCCGCCTCGCAGAGGTAATGTCCAGAGCGAGACGCCTGCGCAGGGCTGTTGTACACTGGCGTGAAAGATTCGTGGTTAAATCAAGGTGGAACGCGTGGAATTACTTTCTCAGTATGGGTTGTTTTTGGCCAAAATCGCGACGGTGGTTATAGCTGTCGCGGTGATTGCCGTCCTGATTGTTAACCTGACGCAGCGTAAGCGTCAGCGTGGTGAGTTACGCATTACCCGCCTGAGCGAACAGTATAAAGAGATGCAGGAGGAGATGTCTCTGGCGCTGCTTGACGATCATCAACAGAAGCTGTGGCTAAAAGCCCAGAAGAAAAAACATAAGCAGGACGCCAAAGCTGCGAAGGCGAAAGCTAAACTCGCCACGCCACAGGCTGACGCAAAACCGCGCGTCTATGTGCTCGATTTTAAAGGTAGCATGGATGCGCATGAAGTCTCCTCACTGCGTGAAGAAGTGACGGCGGTGCTGGCCGTGGCGACAGCCCAGGATCAGGTGGTGGTACGCCTTGAAAGCCCGGGTGGCGTAGTGCATGGGTATGGACTGGCGGCTTCGCAGTTACAACGTCTGCGGGATAAACAGATCCCGCTCACCGTGGCGGTAGATAAGGTCGCGGCGAGTGGCGGCTATATGATGGCGTGCGTGGCGGATAAAATCGTCGCGGCACCGTTCTCCATTATCGGCTCGATTGGGGTAGTCGCGCAGATCCCTAACTTCAATCGTTTCCTGAAAAACAAAGAGATCGACATTGAACTGCATACGGCGGGCCAGTACAAACGTACGCTGACGCTGCTCGGCGAAAATACCGAAGAGGGACGGCAGAAGTTCCGGGAAGATCTGAACGAAACCCACCATCTGTTCAAAGATTTCGTGCACCGCATGCGCCCAACGCTGGACATTGAGCAGGTGGCTACGGGCGAACACTGGTACGGCACGCAGGCGCAGGAGAAAGGGCTGGTGGATGAAGTGGGTACCAGCGACGACCTCCTGCTCAACCTGATGGACGGCCGTGAGCTGGTGGGGGTGCGCTTCACCCGACGTAAGCGCCTGCTCGACCGTTTTACCAATAGCGCGGCAGAAAGCGCGGATCGCCTGCTGCTACGCTGGTTGCAGCGCGGACAAAAGCCGCTGTTGTAAAGAAAAACGCGAGGCAGATGCCTCGCGTTTTCGTTTTAATCGACCAGGTGGTACTTCTCTGAGAGGGTATGCGCCAGGTATTTAAACATGTTAAATACGGCGGTGCTTTTTGGGGTGGGTAATCCTTGTTCATCAAGGAAGTATTCACCGCTGAACACCAGCACGCCATTACGTTGTTCCACGCCAGTCGCTTCAATCCCCGCCAGGGTGTCTTCATGGTCGCGAATGAGTTTGTTTGCTTCGATAAGCAGTGAAGCTCGGTCAATGGATTGGGTCGTATTCTGCATATTCCACTCCTTAAACAGTGACAATAGTCTACGCCTGGGTCGCTTCGGGGGCAAATTTTCCCTGTTATCCGAGGGGATAAGGAACAGGGGCTGGCTGGCGGGATTTGCTTTTGCATGCTAATAAAGTTGCGTAACGAATTTTATCAGGTACAGTGTGCGCTTTCGTCATTCTGGCAACAGAATTGCTTGACATTCGACCGGGAATTCGTCACGAATGAACTTTGATGTGAGAAAAATACCCGAAAACTCAATGACCTGGATGTCGCCATTCTGACGTTCGGTAACACATAGGGGTTGATATCCCCTGACGACGTCGCAATATCAATGGCTCGTCGTCAGCGGAAGGGAAATCAACGTGCGGCGTATTCCTGGAAGAATTAAATTAGGTAAAGGTGAATATGGGTAAAGCTCTCGTCATCGTTGAGTCCCCGGCAAAAGCCAAAACGATCAATAAATATCTGGGCAATGACTACGTGGTTAAGTCCAGCGTTGGTCACATTCGCGACTTGCCGACCAGTGGCTCAGCCAGCAAAAAGAGCGCAGACTCTACCTCCACCAAAGGGGCTAAAAAGCCTAAAAAGGATGAACGTAGCGCGCTTGTCAACCGCATGGGTGTTAACCCATGGCACAACTGGGATGCACATTACGAAGTGCTGCCAGGCAAAGAAAAAGTCGTTAACGAGCTGAAACAGCTTGCTGAAAAAGCAGACCACATTTATCTCGCAACCGACCTTGACCGCGAAGGGGAGGCCATCGCATGGCACCTGCGGGAAGTGATCGGGGGTGATGACAAACGCTACAGCCGTGTAGTGTTCAACGAAATTACAAAGAATGCGATTCGTCAGGCGTTTGAAAAGCCGGGTGAACTGAATATCGACCGTGTTAACGCTCAGCAGGCGCGTCGCTTTATGGACCGCGTTGTAGGCTACATGGTCTCGCCGTTGCTGTGGAAAAAGGTCGCTCGCGGCCTGTCTGCGGGGCGTGTGCAGTCTGTTGCTGTTCGTCTTGTTGTTGAGCGTGAACGCGAGATCAAAGCGTTCGTCCCGGAAGAGTTCTGGGAAGTGGATGCGAATGTCACCACGCCGGGCGGCGATGCGCTGCCGTTGCAGGTGAGCCACCACAACGACAAACCGTTCCGACCTGAAAATCGCGATCAGACCATGGCCGCCGTGGCGCTGCTGGAAAAAGCGCGTTATCAGGTTCTGGATCGTGAAGACAAACCGACCAGCAGCAAGCCTGGCGCACCGTTTATCACGTCAACGCTTCAGCAGGCGGCGAGTACGCGTCTGGGTTACGGCGTGAAGAAAACCATGATGATGGCCCAGCGTTTGTATGAAGCGGGTTACATCACCTACATGCGTACTGACTCCACCAACCTGAGCCAGGACGCTGTCAACATGGTGCGCGGCTATATCGAGGACAACTTCGGTAAGAAATATCTGCCGGACAGTCCTAATCAGTACGCCAGCAAAGAGAATTCTCAGGAAGCGCACGAAGCGATTCGACCTTCTGACGTTTCCGTTCTGGCAGAATCGCTGAAAGATATGGAAGCGGACGCCCAGAAGCTGTATCAGCTGATCTGGCGCCAGTTCGTAGCCTGCCAGATGACGCCAGCGAAATACGACTCCACCACGCTGACCGTCGGCGCGGGTGATTTCCGCCTGAAAGCGCGCGGCCGTATTCTGCGCTTCGACGGCTGGACAAAAGTGATGCCTGCGCTGCGTAAAGGTGATGAAGACAGAACGCTGCCTTCAGTCAACAAAGGTGACGAGCTGTCGCTGGTTGATCTGGTCCCGGCTCAGCACTTCACCAAGCCACCTGCGCGCTTTAGCGAAGCATCGCTGGTGAAAGAGCTGGAAAAACGCGGCATCGGTCGCCCGTCCACCTATGCGTCAATCATTTCGACCATTCAGGATCGTGGATACGTTCGCGTTGAGAACCGTCGTTTCTATGCTGAAAAAATGGGGGAGATTGTCACCGACCGTCTGGAAGCGAACTTCCGCGAGTTGATGAACTATGACTTCACCGCGCAGATGGAAGACAGCCTCGATGAGGTTGCCAGCCATAAGGCAGAGTGGAAGAAAGTTCTCGACAGCTTCTTCAGCGATTTTACCAATCAGCTTGAGAAAGCCGAGAAAGATCCTGAAGAGGGCGGCATGCTGCCTAACCAGATGGTACTGACGAGCATCGACTGCCCAACCTGTGGCCGTAAAATGGGGATCCGTACCGCGACCACGGGCGTGTTCCTCGGTTGCTCTGGTTATGCGCTGTCGCCGAAAGAGCGTTGCAAAACCACCATCAACCTCGTGCCGGAGAACGAAGTTCTCAACGTGCTGGAAGGTGACGATGCGGAGACCAACGCACTGCGCGCCAAACGCCGCTGTAAGAAATGCGGCACGGCGATGGACAGCTACCTGATCGATCCAAAACGCAAACTGCACGTTTGTGGCAATAACCCGACCTGCGATGGTTATGAGATCGAAGAAGGTGAGTTCCGCATTAAGGGCTATGATGGTCCAATCGTTGAGTGTGAGAAATGTGGTTCCGAAATGCACCTGAAAATGGGACGCTTCGGTAAGTACATGGCATGCACCAACGACGACTGTAAAAACACGCGTAAGATCCTGCGTAACGGTGAAGTTGCGCCGCCGAAGGAAGATCCGGTTCCGCTCCCTGAGCTGCCGTGCGAGAAGTCAGACGCGTATTTCGTGCTGCGTGACGGCGCTGCCGGGGTATTCCTGGCGGCCAACACCTTCCCGAAATCGCGCGAAACCCGTGCGCCGCTGGTAGAAGAGCTGTACCGCTTCCGCGACCGTCTGCCGGAGAAACTGCGTTACCTGGCCGATGCGCCACAGCAGGATCCGGAAGGCAATAAAACCGTGGTGCGCTTCAGCCGTAAAACGAAGCAGCAGTACGTGGCGGCAGAGAAAGAGGGCAAAGCGACCGGATGGTCAGCCTTCTTTGTCGACGGGAAATGGGTTGAAGGCAAGAAATAATCTTTCCTTACCGTAACTTACCTGTGAAAGGGCCGGACTTCCGGCCCTTTTTTATTACGTTGTTATTATTTTTTGTTCCGTACTATACAGCCTGGCTATAAATGATATAGTGGTTATAGTTAACCCGTTTCTTATTATCAAATCGTCTTAAGCGATTGACGCATGCGCTAAATCGGATGGTCTGGCATGAAATTACAGCAGCTTCGCTATATCGTTGAGGTCGTCAATCATAACCTCAATGTCTCTTCCACCGCAGAAGGTCTTTATACCTCTCAGCCCGGCATCAGTAAGCAGGTGCGTATGCTGGAGGATGAGTTAGGTATTCAGATATTTGCCCGCAGCGGTAAGCACCTGACTCAGGTCACGCCGGCAGGACAGGAAATCATACGCATCGCACGGGAAGTGCTCTCCAAAGTCGACGCCATTAAATCCGTCGCCGGGGAGCATACCTGGCCTGATAAAGGCTCTCTGTATATTGCCACCACGCATACACAGGCGCGTTATGCACTTCCCGGGGTGATCAAAGGTTTTATCGAACGCTATCCCCGCGTTTCCCTGCATATGCATCAGGGCTCACCGACGCAAATCGCAGAGGCCGTGTCTAAAGGTAATGCAGACTTCGCTATCGCGACGGAAGCGCTCCATCTGTACGATGATCTGGTCATGCTCCCGTGCTACCACTGGAACCGTTCTATTGTTGTGACCCCGGAGCACCCGCTGGCGGGGAAGGGCGAAGTGACAATCGAAGAACTGGCGCAATACCCGCTGGTGACCTATACGTTCGGCTTTACGGGCCGGTCTGAACTGGACACCGCGTTTAACCGCGCCGGATTAACGCCACGGATTGTCTTTACGGCGACGGATGCGGACGTCATAAAAACGTATGTGCGTCTGGGCCTGGGCGTTGGGGTTATTGCCAGCATGGCGGTGGATCCTGTCTCAGACCCGGATCTGGTGCGTCTGGATGCGCATGATATTTTCAGCCACAGCACCACCAAGATAGGTTTTCGTCGCAGCACGTTCCTGCGCAGCTATATGTATGATTTTATTCAACGCTTCGCGCCACATCTAACGCGCGACGTGGTGGATACAGCTGTGGCGTTACGCTCCAATGAAGACATCGAAGAGATGTTTAAAGACATTAAACTTCCCGCCAAATAATCACACCCGGTATCTTTCTTGCGCGGAAAGATACCGTCATTCCCCTTTAAACCTGAATTAGAATTATCATCATCTACGCCCACTGTCATATATCGTCATAACCCATTTAATGACTATGGTTTTACTGTCGCAAATTTGCGACAAAAGTAGAAACTAATTTACAGGTGTGCAAATTATTCTTTTCAATTATTTATTTCGGGTCAAAAGATTGAATTTTCCCAGCCTCAGATACGTAAATTCACTGGCTTTTCGGCTAAAGTTTCTTTAGGATTTATCTCATCAGATGATTACTTGTGCCAATTGTTTGGTCTCTAAATGATAAGCGATGTCGATTGTATGAGGTTAGCAATGCCGTCAGGAAGTGAAGAACCGCAAAGGGATCCCGCGCTTAAGCGTAAAGCTTGGCTGGCGGTCTTTCTTGGCTCTGCCCTGTTCTGGGTGGTGGTTGCTCTTCTTGTCTGGAATTACTGGGGTTGATTATGGTCATGACGGTGCGTACAGAAGCGAGAAAAGAGATGTGTCAGCTTCGTGACAATGTTCACAAAGCCCGTAAGGCGCCAGCAACCAGCGTACCAGCTTCCTGGAAACTGACGCCACAGCAGCAGGCCTTTATTGATGTGTTCGCGGAAGACGAACCCAAAAAACAATAATTTTGATTTTTGCGTAATGATGCAAATAGTCTGAATAAAGACTGTGCACTTTTGTACTCCTTAATAAATACACATCAGCAATATAGAACGAGGGCAGACCTCGCAACCTTAAATAATTAAAGTCTGGTGTCCCTATGATGAATAACATGACAACCGTAAAATACTGGTCATGGCTCGGCGTATTCTCAGCGTCGATCCTCTTCTGGTGTCAGCTCCTCTGGCTGGCCTTGCACTAAATCGTAAAACCTCGCCACGGCGGGGTTTTTTGTTTTATCCCTCGCGTTGGACCATTCCTAAATTTATCAATTTGGGTTGTTATCAAAACGTTACGACATCTTTGTGTTATCTTTAATTACAGCCCTGATGATTGTCAGGACATCCCTGTTTTTAAGGAGGAGCTTATGTCGTTAACCCTACGCGAAGCCAGTAAGGACACATTACAGGCGGAAAATAAAACCTGGCGCTACTACAGCTTACCGCTGGCTGCCAGAACGCTTGGGGACATTTCGCGGTTACCCAAGTCGTTGAAAGTGTTACTGGAAAACCTCTTGCGCTGGCAGGATGGCGACTCGGTTACCGAGGAGGACATCCAGGCTCTGGCAGGGTGGCTGAAAAATGCTCATGCAGACAGAGAAATTGCCTATCGCCCGGCCAGGGTGCTGATGCAGGATTTCACCGGCGTACCAGCGGTTGTGGATTTGGCTGCCATGCGTGAAGCCGTTAAGCGTCTCGGGGGCGATACTGCTAAGGTTAACCCCCTGTCCCCGGTAGACCTCGTCATTGACCACTCCGTCACCGTCGATCACTTTGGTGACGACGATGCTTTCGGCGAAAACGTCCGTCTGGAGATGGAACGTAACCATGAACGCTACGTATTTCTGAAATGGGGTCAGCAGGCGTTCAGCCGCTTCAGCGTTGTTCCACCAGGCACCGGCATTTGTCACCAGGTCAACCTGGAATATCTCGGCAAAGCCGTCTGGAGTGAATTGCAGGATAAAGAGTGGGTGGCTTACCCGGATACGCTGGTGGGCACCGATTCACACACAACCATGATTAACGGCCTTGGCGTTCTGGGTTGGGGCGTCGGTGGTATTGAAGCGGAAGCGGCCATGCTCGGCCAGCCGGTATCAATGCTCATTCCCGATGTGGTGGGCTTTAAGCTGACCGGTAAATTGTCCGAAGGCATCACCGCCACGGATCTGGTTCTGACGGTCACCCAGATGCTGCGTAAGCATGGTGTGGTGGGTAAATTCGTTGAATTTTATGGCGATGGTCTGGATTCCTTGCCGCTGGCGGACCGGGCCACCATCGCCAACATGGCGCCGGAATATGGCGCGACCTGCGGCTTTTTCCCGATTGATAGCGTTACGCTGGAGTATATGCGCCTCAGTGGTCGCAGCGAGGAGCAGGTGGCTCTCGTTGAGGCCTACACCAAAGCGCAGGGCATGTGGCGTAACCCGGGTGACGAGCCGGTATTTACCAGTACGCTGGAACTGGATATGGGCACCGTTGAGGCAAGCCTCGCAGGGCCAAAACGTCCGCAGGACCGCGTCGCCCTGAGCAACGTTCCCAAAGCCTTTGCCGCCAGCAATGAGCTGGAGGTTAACGCCGCGCAAAAAGATCACCGTCCGGTGGACTATGTTCTGAACGGGCATCAGTATCAGCTTCCTGACGGCGCCGTGGTGATCGCCGCTATCACTTCCTGTACCAACACGTCCAACCCGAGTGTGTTAATGGCTGCCGGGCTGCTGGCAAAAAAAGCGGTAGAACTGGGGCTCAAGCCACAGCCGTGGGTTAAAGCCTCTCTGGCGCCTGGTTCGAAAGTGGTTTCCGATTATCTGGCGCAGGCCAGACTCACGCCTTACCTCGACGAGCTGGGCTTCAACCTGGTGGGCTATGGCTGTACGACCTGTATCGGTAACTCTGGTCCACTGCCTGAGCCTATTGAAGTGGCGATCAGGCAGGGTGATTTGACCGTTGGCGCGGTACTTTCTGGTAACCGAAACTTTGAAGGGCGTATTCATCCGCTGGTGAAAACCAACTGGCTGGCCTCGCCGCCGCTGGTTGTAGCCTATGCGCTGGCCGGAAACATGAACATTAACCTGGCGACCGATCCGATTGGTCACGATCGCAAAAATGAACCGGTCTATCTGAAAGACATCTGGCCATCATCGCGTGAAATTGCGCGCGCGGTAGAGAAAGTTTCCACCGAGATGTTCCGCAAAGAGTATGCGGAAGTGTTCGAAGGCACAGCGGAATGGAAAGCGATCGACGTGGTGGGTTCCGATACCTATGACTGGCAGGATGATTCCAACTATATTCGCCTGTCGCCATTCTTCGACGAAATGCTGGCGGAGCCTGCACCGCTGAAAGATATTCACGGCGCGCGGATCCTGGCGATGCTGGGCGATTCCGTCACCACCGACCATATCTCTCCGGCTGGGAGCATCAAGGCGGACAGTCCGGCAGGTCGGTATCTGCAAAGCCGTGGCGTGGAACGTCGCGATTTCAACTCCTACGGTTCGCGCCGTGGTAACCACGAAGTGATGATGCGCGGGACCTTTGCCAACATCCGCATTCGCAATGAAATGGTCCCGGGCGTGGAAGGGGGCATGACGCGCCACCTGCCGGATACAGAGGTCATTTCAATTTATGACGCAGCCATGAAGTATCAGCAGGAGGGGACGCCGCTGGCCGTTATTGCCGGTAAAGAGTACGGCTCCGGTTCCAGTCGCGACTGGGCGGCAAAAGGTCCGCGTCTGCTCGGGGTTCGCGTGGTGATTGCCGAATCCTTTGAACGTATCCACCGCTCAAACCTGATCGGCATGGGGATTTTGCCGCTGGAGTTCCCGCAGGGCGTGACGCGTAAAACGCTGGGTCTGACCGGGGAAGAGCAGATTGATATCAGCGGTCTGCAAAATCTGCAACCGGGTAAAACCGTTCCGGTGAAGTTAACGCGCGCAGATGGAACGACAGAAGTGCTGGATTGCCGGTGTCGTATTGATACGGCAACAGAGCTGACCTATTACCAGAACGACGGCATTTTACATTATGTGATTCGTAAGATGCTGGACTGAAAATTCGCCCGGCACATGTGCCGGGCGTTTTGCGTTTACTCGCTCAGTAAATGCCCCATTTTGGCGGCTTTGGTATCGAGATAATGCGCGTTTTTCGGGTTGCGGCCGACAATCAGCGGCACGCGTTCCACGATATTGATGCCCGCTTCAGTGAGGATTTCCACTTTTTTCGGGTTATTGGTCAACAGACGCACTTCGTCCACGCCCAGCAGCTTGAACATATCTGCGCACAGGGTGAAATCGCGCTCGTCAGCAGCAAAGCCGAGCTGATGGTTCGCTTCGACGGTATCGTAGCCCTGATCCTGCAACGCGTAGGCGCGGATTTTATTCAGCAGGCCAATATTGCGTCCTTCCTGACGGTGATACAGCAGAACGCCACGTCCTTCCTCTGCGATATGAGAAAGGGCGGCTTCAAGCTGGAAACCGCAGTCGCACCGCAGGCTGAACAGCGCGTCACCGGTCAGACACTCTGAATGAACGCGGGACAGCACCGGCGTTTGCCCCGAAATGTCGCCGAATACCAGGGCGACGTGATCTTGCCCGGTTGCCAGTTCTTCAAAACCCACCATCAGGAAATCGCCCCATGGGGTTGGCAGTTTGGCTTCTGCCACACGTTTAAGCTGCATGTGATTCTCCAGACCAGGCTGACACGTTTCGTGCCTTTGCCCCATTATGCTTTCTGTATTGGACTATTTTGCCACAAGCCCGGCAACTTCACCTAATCACCACCACGCTTTACAAACGTTAAACGCACAATCCGACATATCCACCTGAATGATGAAATTCAGTTATGATTGTGGTGCTTAGTGAAAAAGGAGAGGACATGCTTTCAATTGCCAGACGAACGGCCGCAGGCGCCGCCGTATTGCTCGTTATCCCCCTGGTCGTTTGGTTCTCCGGCTGGATGTGGCAGCCCGGACAAAACGAGACGTGGCTGAAAGCCTTATACTGGATAACCGAGACGGTCACCCAGCCGTGGGGGATTATTACGCACGTGCTGCTCTGTGGCTGGTTCCTGTGGTGCCTGCGCTTTCGCCTTCGCGCGGCGCTGGTACTGTTTGCCATTCTCGGCGGGGCCATACTTATCGGGCAGGGGGTGAAGTCGTGGGTGAAAGATCGCGTGCAGGAACCCCGTCCTTTCGTCGTCTGGCTGGAAAAAACGCACCATGTTCCGGTGGATGAGTTCTACAATTTAAAGCGTAAAGATCGCGGTGCGCTGGTAAAGGAGCAGCTTGCGGAACAGCAGGATATCCCGACCTTTTTACGCAAACACTGGCAAAAAGAGACCGGCTTTGCGTTTCCTTCCGGGCATACGATGTTTGCTGCCAGCTGGGCGCTACTTGGCGTGGGACTGCTGTGGCCGCGTCGGCGTACCCTCACGATTGCGATTTTGCTGGTCTGGGCGACAGGCGTAATGGGCAGCCGGATGCTGCTGGGGATGCACTGGCCGCGTGATTTGGTGGTGGCAACGCTGATCTCGTGGGTACTGGTGACGCTGGCGACCTGGCTTGCACAACGTTTTTGTGGACCATTGACGCCGCCGCCGGAAGAGAAGGAAGAAATAGCCGAAAGGGAGTCTGGCGGAACCTGAAGGTTGATATTCCGCATTTTGACCATAAATCCATGTAGGGCGCGTTACTTTTTCCATTTCGCGCCCGCCACTAAAATGGTAGCTTATAAGGCTGATTGCAGTGAGTTGAACACGCTTTATACGCTCGAACCACATAACGGGAAGTCATGTGAAATATTTACTCATTTTCTTACTGGTGTTGGCGATTTTTGTCATTTCGGTCACATTGGGCGCGCAAAACGATCAACAGGTAAGTTTCAACTATCTGCTGGCGCAGGGCGAGTACCGGGTGTCGAGCCTGCTGGCTGTGTTATTCGCGGCGGGGTTTGTCATCGGCTGGCTTGTATGCGGCCTGTTCTGGCTTAAGGTTCGTGTTTCTCTTGTTCGCGCTGAACGTAAAATTAAACGACTTGAACATCAACTTACGCCTGCGTCTGACATTCCGGCGAGCTCTGGTGTGCCGGTAGTCAAGGAATAATCGAATATGCTGGAGTTGTTGTTTCTGCTTTTGCCTGTCGCCGCAGCCTATGGCTGGTATATGGGCCGCAGAAGCGCGCAACAAACAAAACAGGATGAAGCAAACCGACTCTCCCGTGACTACGTAGCGGGGGTGAACTTCCTGCTGAGCAATCAGCAGGATAAAGCGGTGGATCTGTTCCTCGATATGCTTAAAGAGGATACCGGCACCGTTGAGGCGCATCTCACCCTGGGAAACCTGTTCCGCTCGCGCGGAGAGGTTGACCGTGCCATTCGTATCCACCAGACCTTGATGGAAAGCGCTTCGTTGACCTATGAGCAACGGTTGCTGGCCGTGCAGCAGCTTGGGCGGGATTACATGGCCGCGGGGCTTTACGATCGCGCCGAGGATATGTTCTCTCAGCTGGTGGATGAGACGGACTTCCGTATCGGTGCGCTTCAGCAGCTTCTGCAAATCTATCAGGCCACCAGCGACTGGCAAAAAGCGATTGATACCGCTGAACGGCTGGTCAAACTCGGCAAAGACAAACAGCGCGTCGAAATTGCCCACTTCTATTGCGAGCTGGCTCTCCAGCAGATGGGTAGCGATGACATGGATAAAGCCATGGCACTGTTAAAGAAAGGCGCAGCGGCCGATCGCAACAGCGCGCGCATCTCGATCATGATGGGGCGGGTCTTTATGGCTAACGGTGATTACGCCAAAGCCGTGGAGAGCCTGCTTCGCGTTATCGATCAGGACAAAGAGCTGGTCAGCGAAACGTTGGAAATGCTGCAAACCTGCTATCAGCAGCTCGGTAAGCAGGACGAGTGGGTTGCGTTTCTGCGTCGCTGTGTTGAAGAGAATACAGGTGCCACAGCCGAGCTGATGCTGTCAGATGTCGTCGAAGAGCATGAAGGGAGCGATACCGCCCAGGTATACATTACCCGTCAGTTGCAGCGTCATCCTACCATGCGTGTCTTCCATAAGCTGATGGATTACCACCTTAATGACGCAGAAGAAGGGCGCGCTAAAGAGAGCCTGATGGTGCTGCGAGACATGGTGGGTGAACAGGTGCGCAGCAAACCGCGCTATCGCTGCCAGAAATGCGGCTTCACCGCCTATTCGCTCTACTGGCATTGCCCTTCCTGCCGGGCGTGGTCCACCATTAAGCCAATCCGAGGTCTGGACGGACAGTGATTTTTTAAAACGCTGCACTTTAGTTACAACATACTAATGGTTACAGTAATTCCATCAGCACCGTGCGGTCTGGGGTTCAGCAGGAAAAGCATTCGATTCTGTTCATTTACCCCGAGGGCAGGTAGAATGCACGCCGTTTATCTGTTCCGCGCCGCTGCGCGCCCATAGACGAAAAGGGCTGGTCATGACGTCTGTTACATCCTCCACTTCCCGCGTAGTTACCGATTCTCCCGTAGTTGTTGCTCTGGATTACAATAACCGTGACGCCGCACTGGCCTTTGTTGATGGCATTGATCCCCGCGATTGCCGTCTGAAAGTAGGCAAAGAGATGTTTACGCTGTTCGGCCCACAAATTGTCCGCGATCTGCATCAACGTGGTTTCGACGTTTTCCTCGACCTGAAATTCCACGACATTCCAAATACCACTGCGCACGCCGTTGCTGCGGCAGCTGAACTCGGCGTGTGGATGGTTAACGTACATGCATCGGGCGGGGCACGCATGATGACGGCTGCGCGCGAAGCGCTGGTGCCGTTTGGTAATGACGCTCCGCTTCTGATCGCCGTCACCGTGCTGACCAGTATGGATGAATCCGACCTGCGCGACCTGGGTGTGACGTTGTCACCTGCCGAACATGCAGAGCGTCTGGCGCGCCTCACGCAACAGTGTGGTCTCGATGGCGTGGTCTGTTCGGCTCAGGAGGCGGTTCGCTTCAAATCTGAGTTAGGCCGCGATTTTAAACTGGTGACGCCAGGTATTCGTCCAGCAGGCAGCGAGTCAGGGGATCAGCGACGTATCATGACGCCAGAGCAGGCGCTGAGCGCGGGTGTAGACTATATGGTGATTGGTCGCCCGGTGACGCAATCCGCTCATCCGGCAGAGACCCTGAAAGCGATTAATGCATCACTGAAAAAGGGGGCATAATGCGTGACGCCAACAGTCGTCTGGTCTATTCAACGGATACCGGGCGCATTGAAGAGCCAAAAGAGAAAGCTGAACGTCCAAAAGGCGATGGTATCGTGCGAATTCAGCGCCAGACCAGCGGCAGAAAAGGGAAAGGCGTTTGCCTTGTCACCGGCATTGACCTGGATGATGCAGACCTGGTAAAGCTCGCCGCTGAGCTTAAAAAGAAGTGCGGATGCGGTGGGGCAGTAAAAGACGGCATTATTGAGATTCAGGGCGATAAACGAGATTTAATTAAAACGCTGCTGGAAGCTAAAGGAATGAAAGTCAAACTGGCGGGCGGCTAAAATAAATGAGCCACGGACATTGCCGTGGCTCTTTTTTTTACGTGCGTAAGTCAGACCTGAAAATACTTAATATATTATTATGCCGCTGAGAGCCGTTATGGTGATTATTTGCCCACCTGGTGACCGATAATACCACCTACGGCAGCACCACCTAATGTACCCAGCGTACTACCATCCGTTAATACTGCACCACCAAGCGCACCAGCACCGGCACCAATCGCGGTGTTACGGTCACGTTTAGACCAGTTAGAGCAAGCGCTCAGGGACATTGCTACAGTGATTGCCAGAACAGCGGCGGCTAATTTTTTGCTGGTAAAGGTCATAATACTTTCTCCTGAATTATCGATTCACGGAAAGGAATGCACTTTAAGTATAGACAATATCCATTCTTAAATTCTGTTCCCGTGAAAGCTGGTCGCGCAGGCGTTTCATCATCACGCAGGTGATAGTCACTTCCTGTTATATCGCTAATATTAATTTTACGTGTTTAGAACGGTTTCAACAGGTAAAAACTCTTAAAGGAAGGGTCGGAATACTCTCAGAGAAAGGTTTAAGTGCGCCCATTATTCGGGCGCAGCAGGATAATCAGGCCGTTTTTTTTACAATATCGACAGTCAGACCGTCTTGTTCTAATTGCTGGCGATATTCATCACGCAAACGCTCATCCGTGATTACACGGCTGAAGCGCGAGGCCGGCCCCATCGTATAAGGGTGTACGGCGCCAAATTTAGAACTGTCGGTCAGCACAATCGCTTCACACTCTTTGGCGAGTACGGCGTTAACCACGTCTGAACGCATCATGTCGCGGCCGGTAAAGCCGGTGTCGGGCTGCCAGCCGTCAATACCTATGAATGCCTTACTGAAGTGAACCTGCTGAACATATTGGCGCGTTAATGGCCCCACCATGCTTTCGCTTTTCTTCTGGTAAATGCCGCCCAGCAGAATCACCTCGCAGCGAGTATCCTTCAACAGATGGGCAATATAGCTGCTTACGGTGATGATGGTAACGTCTTTTTGATCGGCAAGCGTGCGCGCCAGAAGGGCGTTACTGCTGCCATTTTCAATAAAGACGGTCTCACCGTTATTCACCAGGGATGCAGCAAACTCCGCCAACTCCCGCTTGAGTGCATAATTGTTCATCATGCGGGTTTCAACGTCGTCGCTGTCCAGTGGAACGGCATATCCGTGCGCACGCCGCAGGTAGCTCTGTTTTTCCAGAAGATTCAGATCCTGACGAATGGTGACTTCAGAAACGCCGGTGGCTTTAGCGAGATCGACCACGCTTACGCGTCCCTGATCGATCACCATCTGCAAAATGATTTGTTGTCGGGAGTTCATAGCATCCATTTAAAAGGCAAGGTCGGAAACGACGTGGTTACACTTCCCACGGGGCTTTAGGTTGAGTGGATTCTGGAGCGTTATCAGCGCCGTTCTCAGCCAGCAGTTCAGACTTGAGGATCTCAAGATTACGGATAGCAGAGTGATAATCGCCTGCGACAAGAATATCCAGCACAGTATCAATACGCTGCGCCACGGCTGTTGCATCAATGTTAGACATAAGCTCACCCTGAAGCGAAAAGTTAATATTATCAATGATGCAGAAAATTGATTCAAAAGAGAAGGTAAAAAATGCAATAACCAAAGTCCATAAATGAAAGTGATAAATTTAACCCCCGTCTGCTGCGGGTTGTAGGGGTGGATTAGTCTAAAACTGCGCGCAACGCGCTTTTTTATAAGAGGAATTCGACTATGACAGTTATCAACCAGACAACCTGCACATTGTTTACTGATGCTGAACGATTCACTCAACTGGCGGCTTATTATGAGGCCGAACGGCGTACGGTGTGGATGATGTTACGCGCCACGCCACGGCCTTGCTTCAACCATGCGCTGATCGAGGAGATCATGAATCTCTCCTGGCTGGTTCGACAGTCCGGATTTGTCGTTGATTTTTGGGTCACCGGATCGCTGGTCCCCGACATCTACAATACCGGCGGTGATTTACAGTTCTTCGTTGAGTGCATCAAAAACAACCGACGCGAAGCGTTACGCGCCTATGCCCGGGCCTGTGTGGACTGCGTTCATGCCGCCTCGCGAGGGTTTGATACCGGCGCTGTCACGCTGGCTATGGTGGAAGGAAGCGCTTTAGGGGGCGGGTTTGAAGCCGCGCTGGCGCATCATTTCATTCTGGCCCAGCGCGATGCCCGATTAGGCTTTCCGGAAATCGCGTTCAATCTGTTCCCGGGCATGGGCGGCTATTCACTGGTGGCGCGTCGTGCCGGCATGAAAATGGCGGAGGCGCTGATCTACAAAGGTGAGACGCATACGGCGGAATGGTATGAGCAGCATGGTCTTGTGGATCTCTTATTTGAGCCGTTACAGAGCTATGTTTCGGTGCGGACGTTTATCGACACGCTACAGCCGAAGCTGAACGGCGTAAGGGCCATGCTGCGTGCACGTACGCGCGTGCTGCCACTTCCGCGAAGCGAGTTGATGGACATTACTGAGGATTGGGTTGATGCCGCCTTCTGCCTTGAACCGAAGGATATCGCCTACATGGAGCGGCTGGTTATGCTGCAAAATCGCCATCAGGCGACGGGCTTACGCAAAGCCAGCTAACGGACATTCCTGGCCTGATAACGTTTTAGCCATCGCTCGAATGCGGCAGCGGGCATGGGCTTAGCAAAAAGATAACCCTGCCGTTCGTTGACGCCATTCTTCGTCAGAAAGGCGTCTTCTTTTGCACTTTCCACCCCTTCAGCAATGACCTGCAAATTTAACGCTTGCGCCACGGCGACTATCGCACGCACCAGCGACTGTGAAATGGACTGCTTATGGATATCCCGCACGAAAGACTGGTCAAGCTTAATGGCATCGATAGGGAAGCGCGCCAGTTGCGACAGGGAAGAGTACCCCGTACCAAAGTCATCCAGATGAATTTGCGCTCCCAGGCGGCTAAATTGCTGGATCACTGACAGGGCCAGTTCTTCATTTTCAATGAGACAGCTTTCGGTTAATTCCACGTCAATCGGGCAGTATTCAAAATTCAGGTCTTTCAGCGCCTGCTTCAGGTCACTGAAGATGGTCTGGTCCGCCAGCTGACGGGCGGAGACGTTGACCGCGACGCGCATGTTGATCCCCTTGTCGCGCCATTTTGCTACCTGGCGCACCACATCAAGCATAACCCAGCGGCCCAGAGGCACAATCAGCCCTGATTCCTCTGCATAGGAGATAAACTCCATCGGCGGGATCAGGCCACGCTCTGGCGACTGCCAGCGCACCAGCGCCTCCAGACTTCTGACTTCGCCGCGCCAGGTCATTTTGGGCTGGTAGTGGATTAACAGCTGATCGTTATCCAGCGCTTTACGCAGGTTAGTATCCAGCCACAGGTATTCAAATACGCGCTGGTTCATCTCTGGCGAGAAGACGCAGAATTTGCCCCGGCCATTTTCTTTGGCGGTGTACATGGCGGTGTCGGCATTGCGAATGACGCTTTCGCGATCGTTACCGTGCTGGGGCGCAAGCGCGATGCCCAGCGAGCAGCCGGTGTAAACCTCAATCAGCCCGATGCGGAAAGGTTGACGCAGTCGGGTCAGTATTCGCGACGCCATCGCTTCCAGCGCGCCCTGCGAGGTATCGGTGGCCATCACGATAAACTCATCCCCACCCAGGCGCGCCAGGGTTTGTCCTTCGTCCAGGCAGCTCAGGATCGCCAGCGCAACGGCCTGTAGCAGCTGGTCGCCAAACATATGCCCATAGGCATCGTTCACTTTTTTAAAATTATCCAGATCGAGATAAACTACGCCAACCTGCGTGTCACCCCGAGCGGTAATGGCATCAGAGATCAACTCATGGATGGCATTTCGGTTAGGCAAACCGGTAATCGTATCCGTATTGGCGAGAACGCGCAGGCGCTCCTGGGCCCGACGCTCCTCGGTTATGTCGGTACCTGAACAGATGAGGAAAATTTCATTTTTTCCGCTGCCGCTGTGAACAAATTTATTTCTGAAGAGAAACAGGCGTTGCCCCTTGCGGGTCTTGATCCAGCGTTCAACTTCGTATGAGCTGCCGTTACGAAAAAAACCGGTGATGTTGCGTTTGGAGGCCGCGGCTTCGCTGCGGCTCATAAACAGTTTGAACACGTTTTGCCCGATAACTTCCTGTTCCTTCAGGCCCGTATATTCTTCACTTAAACGGTTGAAGCGCTGAATATTCCCGTTCTGGTCGAGGATCACAATCACGGAGTTAGCCTCGGAAACTACCTGTTCGGCGAAGGAGAGCCCCTGCGCCAGGTCGCGCGCAACGGAAGGGGTATCGTTCCAGGCTGATGCCGTTCCTGCCCACTCATTTTTGTTAATTTTACGGCCGACAAGATGAACGGGAACGTCCACACCGTACAAAGGCAGGGTCATGGCAATGCTGGAGGTGATTACGGTGAGCTGGCGGATCAGCGCGGCCTGTTCATCATCCAGCGCAACCACCTGAATGATGTCAGCGCTTTCACTGGCAGCAAGATGCAGAGCATTGCTGTCTGCTGTCAGTCGCCACCAGGGGCTATGCGTACCCATGTAACGAAACAGCAAATTCTGCTCCAGATCGTCCATCACGTTTTCTCCCGCGGCTGCTGAGTAGCGCACAAATTATTCATTTGCAGTCGACAATGACGGCTCTCTTTTACTGTAGATAATTCTGGAGAAATGTGGCGATGGGAAACAGAAAAGTGTGAGAAAAAACGATGATTTTGCGGGAGATAATTCAGGAGAGAACTCCCGGCCATCCCTTAACGGAACGGCCGGAAGTTTACGCGGTTATCAGGCGACAGGGCGCGCGATAATACTGCGGGTTTCCATGCGCACTTCAGCGATGGTGACATCAATCACGTCAGTGACCTTGTAAACCGTTTCGCCTTTAATTTGCACGGTCCCGTTTTCCTGGCTACAAACCAGTTCGTCGCGGACGGCATGCAGGAACGGGGCAGGAATAAAGGCAACGGCGCCATTATCCACCAGGCGAACGCGCATACCGCCGCGGCTGATGTCAATGATTTCAGCCGGGAAACGGGTATCAGTCCCTGCCTTATCATTCAGGAAGCGCGCGTACAACCAGTCGCCGACATCACGCTCCGCCATACGGTTGAGACGGCGACGTTCTGCCATCTGCAATGTCGTATCATCCTGTGGGCGGGCAACAGATTCCCCTTTGATGATCGCTTTCAGCAGACGATGGTTAACCATGTCGCCGTACTTACGGATCGGGGAGGTCCAGGTCGCGTAAGCCTCAAGGCCAAGGCCGAAGTGCGGGCCAGGCTCGGTGCTGATTTCCGCAAAGGACTGGAAGCGGCGAATACGGCTGTCGAGGAACCCTGACGGCTGTGCGTCCAGCTCGCGGCGCAGTTTGCAGAAACCTTGCAGGGTCAGCACTTCCTCAGGATCGACGTGTACGTCATGGGTTTTCAGCAGGGCAGCCAGCGCTTCGGTGTTCGCCGGATCAAACCCGGTGTGCACGTTGTAAATGCCAAAGCCTAATTTGTCGCGCAGCACGCGTGCAGCACAAATGTTGGCGGAAATCATCGCTTCTTCAACGATGCGGTTGGCAATACGGCGCGGCTCAGCGACGATATTCAGCACTTCACCTTTTTCACCCAGCACAAAACGGTAGTCCGGACGATCTTTGAAGACCAGCGCGTGAGTTTGACGCCATTCGCTGCGGCTCAGGCAGACGCGGTGCAACAGACGAATTTGTGCGGCAATGTTGTCCGACTCGGGTTTCCAGTTGCCCGTGTTCTCCAGCCAGTCGGACACGTCGTCATAGGCCAGCTTGGCTTTGGATTCGATGGTGGCGGCGAAGAATTCAATATCTTCTTCAATGGTACCGTCAGCCGCAATGGTCATCCGACATGCCAGCACCGGACGTACTTCATGCGCACGCAGCGAACAAAGATCGTCGGAAAGTTCACGCGGCAACATCGGAATGTTAAAGCCCGGCAGGTAGTTGGTGAACGAGCGCACTTTGGCCATCTCGTCCAGCTTGCTGCCTTCGACAATCCATGCGGTAGGGTCGGCGATGGCGACGGTCAGATGCAGTTTGCCATCGGCTGTCTCTTCGGCATACAGCGCATCGTCCATATCCTCGGTGCTGGCGCTGTCAATGGTGACAAAGTCCAGCGCCGTCAGATCGCGACGTTCCAGACCTTCGTCCTGCATTTCAGTCGCCACGCCATCAGGCGCTTCTTTTTCGAGGTTGTGGCGCGCCAGCGTCACCCACCATGGGACGAAATGGTCGTCGCCGAAGGTAATGTATTGGGTAAGCTCGGCGTAGAAACCGCGATCGCCTTTTAAAGGATGACGGCGCATCTCAGCAACCGCCCAGTCACCCTCAACAAAATCATGCTCAACGCCACGCGCGGCGCGGCACGGAATAGCATCTTTCAGGAGAGGATGGTCCGGCACGACGGAAAGACGATCGTCTTTTTTATGCACTTTCCCGACAAAGCGGGTCAGGAAAGGTTCGATCAGTGCTTCCGGCTCGGCAGACTCTCGTTCCTTTTCGGTATGAATAACGGCCGAAATGCGGTCGCCATGCATCACTTTCTTCATCTGAGGAGGCGGAATGAAGTAGCTCTTCTGCCCGTCAACTTCAAGAAAGCCAAAGCCCTTTTCCGTGGCTTTTACGACCCCTTCTGCACGCGGCGTCTGGGAATGCAGTTGCTGTTTAAGCTGCGCTAGCAGCGGGTTGTCCTGAAACATAATGTTCTATTTTCGTAGCCATTGAGCGGCTGACAGTTTTACGCGAATCTCACTGCTACAGCAAGCGCTCTTTAGGTAAAGAGTATGGTTATTCCTCTTTGCCGAGCGCCACGCGCAGACGGTTCAGCCAGCCATAAAATGCATCTCGGGTTAGCAGATTGATGGCCTTCTCTGGCAAGAGACCCGACCCGGTCAGGGGCGTTAACTGAGCGGCGCTAAAGCGATCCGGAGAGGCGACGAGCAGCGCACGAGCGGCTGAGATCATCGAAGACGCGGGACCTTCACTTAGCGGATGGTTAAGCAGAATTTCGCCCGTCAGATTAAGCAGCATCGGCTCATGACACAGCACAGGGGTGAGCGCTTCAAGCGCCGGTTCCGCCTGCCAGCGTGAGAGTGCCTCAAGCTGAAGCGCACTGGCATATTTTAGCTCTACCGCGGGTAGCGTGGCGGTCCATCTGCTGAAGCTGACCGGCAGCGTATGGGGCTGAATGTGGTGCCCGGGCAACCAGCGTACCGGATGGCCAAGCAATGCCTGAAATACCGCGACCACTCGCGCCTGAAAACCGACAAAGCCGATGATCTGGTTGATAAGCACAATGTCATACGTTGTGAGTCCAACCTCATCAAGCTGGTTTTGGGCTTTGTCATCGATCACATCGGGTGAGCTGGCTAACTGGCGGGCATACTGGGTAATTTCTGCAAGGCGTCGATTGCTTTCCCGGGAGGAGTCCGGCCCCGGAAGAGGGGCGAGCAGGGCAGCGTAGTGGTTACAGAGCCGCTGAACACCACACGCCTGGGCAACCGTTAATGCCGTGCTCAGCCTGTCGTAGGCGCTGAGCGTATGCAGACGGCTCACGGGAGTATCAAGCGGGAACAAAAGATGACACAGGGTTCGGGCAGGCGCAAGCCAACCAGCACAGCTTGCGAGAATGTCATCGGGCAGGGCTAAATCGAGCAAAAAACGGTCGTCGACGTTAGCGGCTTCGGGCACCAGCGGCAGAACGTCCGTCTGCGAATGATTCGACTGGGTTTCATGATACCAGTGGCCTTTGCCGGAAAAACGGCGTTGTTCCATGGGCGTTCCTTGATCTCAAAATGGCGATCAATATCCTGGCGTAAGGCGGATGAGGGGAAAAATATTGTTAGGTGATAACAAATAGCAGAACGGAATAACGAGGAGCGGGGCGGGGAGAAACTCTCTTCCCTGGCGGGAAGAGAGTGACAAGCTTATTTGATT
This sequence comes from Enterobacter cloacae complex sp. IR5402, assembly GCF_049238125.1. Taxonomy (NCBI): domain Bacteria; kingdom Pseudomonadati; phylum Pseudomonadota; class Gammaproteobacteria; order Enterobacterales; family Enterobacteriaceae; genus Enterobacter; species Enterobacter cloacae complex sp. IR5402. The sequence continues at coordinate 447,252 of NZ_JBMKHO010000001.1, read as the reverse complement.
TCCAGCTCGTTCATTGCAGCGATGTTGAAGCCGCCGTCAACGTGAACCACTTCGCCGGAGATACCTGCGGAAAGGTCAGAGCACAGGAATGCCGCAGAGTTACCCACATCTTCGATGGTAACGGTACGACGAATCGGGGTAACCGCTTCGCAGTGTGCCAGCATTTTACGGAAATCTTTGATACCGGAAGCGGCCAGGGTACGGATTGGACCCGCAGAAATAGCGTTAACACGCACGCCTTCAGGACCCATTGCGTTCGCCATGTAGCGCACGTTGGCTTCCAGAGACGCTTTCGCCAGACCCATAACGTTGTAGTTAGGGATAGCACGTTCTGCGCCGAGGTAGGACAGGGTCAGCAGGGCTGCGCCCGGGTTCAGCATCGCGCGGCAGGATTTTGCCATTGCAACGAAGCTGTAGGAGCTGATGTCGTGGGCGATTTTGAAGCCATCACGGGTAACCGCGTTCACGTAGTCGCCGTCCAGCTGGTCGCCAGGAGCGAAGCCGATGGAGTGAACAAAACCGTCGAATTTCGGCCATGCTTTTGCCAGTTCAGCAAACATGCCATCAATGCTTTCGTCTTGTGCAACGTCACATTCCAGAACAATGCTGGAACCCAGCTGCGCGGCAAATTCTTCAACACGGCCTTTCAGCTTGTCGTTCTGGTAGGTGAACGCCAGCTCAGCGCCTTCGCGATGCATTGCCTGTGCGATGCCGTATGCGATGGACAGTTTGCTGGCAACGCCAGTCACCAGAATGCGCTTACCGGAAAGAAAACCCATAGCTTTAATCCTTATATTCATTGCTTATTTTGCCTTGTAATTCATAGCGTTACAGGCAGTATTTCAAAATCATTCGAAATTAGCTCGAAATTATAGCCCACTCACAGCCCCATGTGTCACGATATTTCTCGCTCCTGCGCCGTGAATGGGCTCACGGAAGAGGTTGAACTGACTCTTCATCAGGCCGTTTCGTGTGTATCCCAGCAGTATATCACCGCACGCGGGGTTCGCCTCATCCAACCAGCGGGCACCGTGACGCCGCCCTCATGCTGATGTGTCCAGCGCCTTTTGCGCAAAATGATCCGTTTAGCCCTTTAAACGCTTTAAAATTGCGCGAGGGTCGATAACGGCTATGCCATTTTGCGTCTTTATCTGTGTGCGGTAAGAAGGAAGATGAAAAATATAACGTTGGCCGAAAAACTGATCATGCTGTCAGGTGCGGCGCTTTTTGCGCTTATGATCGCGGTGAACTCCTTTTGCGTGAATGATAATCCTGGTTTCAGGGTGCCTATGACCACCTATTTGATCGTCATGATTGCGCTGTTCTTTCTGGATACCATTATCTTTATTTTTATCCAGATGCTGTATGCCTCCGACCGATCGCGTTTTTCCTTATTCATCCTGAGCCTGGCATTTCTTAGTGGGCTGGTTTATTTCATTGAGACGATCATTGTCATTCAGCTTCCGGAGCATGCTGGTTTTACCCAGGCGGCAAAAACCAACGATACGGCGGTATTCTATTTTTTTCGGCAGCTGAGCTTTATCGTATTACTGGCGCTGGCGGTCCGTGTGGAAAAAATCACGATACGATCCACGCTCAGATTCCGAAATAAGATCAGCATGACGTTAGCATTAATGATGACACTGGTTATGTTTCCGATGCTGGCCCATTATCTCAGCAGCTACCATCCGGCCTGGACATTAACGATTGCAGCATACGAAGATGAACATCATTATCCTGTCTGGGATATCAGGTACGTAAACGTTCTGATCCTGCTCTGGTCGGCTTTACTTTGTTATATGATCTCTGTGACACGCCTGGCGTCCGGGATCTGGAACAGTATTATTGTGGTTTGCCTTTCCGCCATCGTTTACAATTTTTTCCTCTTACTGCTTGATACCTACAATCTGTCGCTCTGGTATATCAGCCGGGCAGTAGAGGTCCTCAGCAAATTATTTGTGATTTGTACCTTAATGTTCCATGTCTTTAACCTGTTGAAAATTTTCGGCGATCGGGTTGATCGCGATCCGCTTACTCAGATCTACAACCGTAAATATTTTTATGAGGCACTTCCGCGGGTCCGCTCCCTCAGGACAGAAAAGGGGACCAGCATTATGATGCTGGACATCGACAACTTTAAGTCGATTAACGATAACTGGGGGCATCTTGTGGGGGATCGCGTGATTCTGGCGGTCGTGGATATTATCAAAGACAGCATTCGCGATAACGACATCTTTGCCCGACTGGGAGGCGAGGAATTTGGTCTGCTGCTGCCGGATACCGACGGTAAGCAGGCTATGGCCGTCGCGGAGCGTATTCGCCAGAACGTTCAACAGCGCACCGGGCCGGGCTATCATTATGCTCTCCCTGTAAAGGTCACATTAAGTATCGGCGTGTGCTCAGCCATTCAGAATAACGTCAACGGCAATGATATTATGCGTGACGTGGACGAGGCGTTGTATGAGGCTAAGCACAACGGTAAAAACAGAATTGTTACCAGACAGGCTGAATGAAGCTGAGGTTACAGGATGGGGATGAAAACATCAAAATCGACACACTCATCGCTGTACCCATTAATTTTCATCAGGTAAATACCGTCGCGCAACGTCAGGCGTTGATTTACCATCGCCTTAACGAAGGCAATCTTGTTAAACGCGCTGTAGATTTCCCAGCTACCGCTAAAGGGCATTCTTGCGTATCTCCCACGCACAATGCAGGATTTTTTATTTGTCACCGTGTCGCTTTGTAACGCGTACGATATTAATACCTCGACCAGATACGATCGGCTTTTGCCTAACTCGGGGCGGCGGGGCATCAGAATAATTTTATCGATATCATGGCGGTTTTCTGTCAGGAGCTTTTTGATTTTTTTAGTAATATCATGCACTGAGGTATCAAAAAGATGATCGTGTTCGATAAATTCATGCGTATAGATAAACGTTTCATCCAGATAGCAGACCTCGAGCTCAGGCGTTTCATGTTCGCTTAATAAAAAAGAGGGCTGTAAGATGTCAAAATTCCACCCTCTGGCACATCTGTACTCAGAGGGTGTCAGCCCCATCATTTTTTTAAAGGCTCTGGAAAATCCCTGACTGCTCTGGTAATGGAATAAATACGCAATATCCGTCACCGGAATCGACGTCATTCTCAGCATAATGGCGGCACGGCTTAACCTCCGTCGGAGAATATATTCACCTAAAGAGAGCCGATACTTCTCTTTAAACCATGTTTCGATGGTTCTTCTGCTGTATCCAATATCTGCAACCAAATCACCGATGTGTAAAATAGTAAAGTTATTTTCTTCTACCCAGGAGAGAATATAGTTGCTGATGCTGTCTTTCATTTGTGCGTCAGTGATAGCTTAACGGTAAATCAGTTTGCTGCCAGATGTTAATTCGCGGGCGTAGGGATCCTGGCGATAACCTTAATTTCGAAATCAAAACCCGCAAGCCAGTTAACGCCTATTGCTGTCCAGTTTGGGTAGGGGGGGTGCGGAAACGCCAGTTTTTTTGCCTCCATGATGGCGGGGAACTGGTTTTCAGGATCGGTATGAAATGTCGTGACATCAATCAGATCGTCAAAAGTACACCCTGCGGCTGCCAGAGTCGCCCGTAAATTATCGAACGCCAGCTGCACCTGAGCTGGGAAGTGGGGTTCAGGTGTGCCATCGCTGCGGCTGCCAACCTGACCGGAAACAAATAACAGATCGCCAGAGCGGATTGCTGCTGAATAGCCATGCTCTTCATAGAGGGCATGTCGATTAGCCGGAAAGACGGGGTCACGTGGATGCATGGCTTTTCCTTTTCTGTCAGAGGTATTGTTGTGGTTACGCAGTAGAAGTAACATACGCGATGTATGTCAAAAATGTAATCCACATACGCCGCGTATGTCAAATTATAATTACCGCTTAATGAAGGAAGTCCCATGGCTACAAAACGTCGTGCTGAAACGGCCCAGGAAAATCGCGAGAAAATGATTCAGGCGGCGCGGAAGGCATTTGCTGAAAAAGGCTATGCCGCAGCGTCAATGGATGAACTCACGGCAAGCGTGGGGTTAACACGCGGCGCGCTATATCATAATTTCAACGACAAGAAGGGATTACTGGCGGCGGTGGTCGCGCAGATAGACAGCGAAATGGCAGCAAACGCGAAAGCGATTGCCGCCGCCGCCGATGATGACTGGGAGCGACTGCTGGCGGAGGGCATCGCCTATATCAAAATGGCGCTCGTTCCGGAAGTTCAGCGTATCGTCCTTCTTGACGGCCCGGCTGTTCTGGGCGACCCGGCGCAATGGCCCAGCCAGAACAACTGCCTTGAGTCGACCCGTCAGACCATCGAAAAAATGATGGAGTGCAACGTAATCAAAAAGATGGATGCCAGAGTCGCAGCCCATCTGCTGAACGGCGCTGCGCTGAATGCGGCTCTGCTTATTGCCGCGAGTGATGAACCGCAGAAGACCCTTCCGCATGCCATAGAGGTGTTTACTCTGCTGGCAAGCGGGTTACGCAACGGCTAACGATCTTTACGCCACGCGTCCGCCGTCAATGCTTCACCAAAGTGTCCGGCAATCAGGCGTTTTGTCAGGTCATGGAGCGGGGAGGCCAGTACGTCAGCGGTACTGCCGCGCTCGACCACTTCTCCCTGGTGCATCACCAGCACCTGGTCGCTGATGTGTTTCATCATGCCCAGGTGCTGAGTCACGTAAATATAAGAGATCCCCTGCTTTTCCTGTAACTCCAGCATCAGGTTAATGAGCTGCGAACGCATCGACATATCCAGCGACGCCAGCGCTTCGTCGGCGATAATAACTTTCGGGCGCAGGATCAGCGCGCGGGCCAGACCGAGACGCTGTTTTTGGCCCGGGGCCAGCATGTGCGGGTAATAGCTGACATGGTCGGGCAGGAGGCCTACCAGACGCAGGGTTTCGACAATCCGTTTGCGACGCGCTTCCGGCTCCAGGTCGGTATTCAACCGCAGCGGGAAATCCAGGATCTGGGAAATACGCTGGCGCGGGTTCAGGGACGTCGACGGATCCTGAAAAATCATCCGGATGCGCTGACTGCGAAAAGAGTAGTCCCCAAATTCCAGAGGATGATCGTCAATCAGTATTTCACCGCCGCTTGGCTCGACCATGCCCGCGAGCATTTTTGCCAGGGTCGATTTGCCCGAGCCGTTTTCACCGATAATCGCCAGCGTCTGCTTTTCGCGCAGCGTAAAGCTCAGCGGTTTAACCGCCTCGACGGTCTGACGGTGAAACAGGCCGGTGCGATAGCGAAAGGTCTTACTCAGGTTACGTACTTCCAGTAAGGTTTCGACCATTTCACTCTCTCTCCATGTTCAGCGGGAAATGACAGGCAAACAGATGGTTTTTCGGCCCTGTCAGGCGCGGTGTTTCAATGCATTTACGCTGAGCATACGGGCAACGTGGTCCCAGACGGCAGCCAATGGGCAGCGATTCCAGCAGCGGTATCGCGCCAGGCAGCGTATTCAGACGGCTTTTGTGCGGCATCGCGCTGCCAAAGTCCGGGATCGCCCTGATCAGCGCCTGCGTGTAGGGATGATGTGGCGTCGTCACCAGGTCTTCACTTGGCGCGGTTTCTACCGTCTGGCCGCAATACATTACATCAATTTTATCCGCCCACTTGCTCAGCATTTGCAGGTCGTGACTGATCAGCAAAATGGTGGTGTTGTTATTCTGGTTCAGACGCGTGAGCAGGCGGAAAATCTGGGCCTGGGTGGTTGGCTCCATCGCGTTCGTTGGTTCGTCCGCAATCAGCAGACGCGGCTGATTCGCCAGGGCGATGGCAATCATCACTTTCTGGCATTCACCGTCGGTCAGTTCGTAGGGGAAACTGCGCATCGCGTCTTTATGGTCTTTGATCCCGACACGGTGCAACAGCTCAATGGCACGACGTTTACGCCAGCCGAAACGCTGCCACCAGCGGCCTTTATAGGTCCAGCCGGGGATGTTCTGCATCAGCTGTTTCCCGACGCGCTCGGACGGATCGAGACAGGATTGCGGCTCCTGGAAAATCATCGAGACGTTATGGCCCACCAGTTTGCGGCGTTCGCGCGGGGAGAGACGCAACAGATCGATGTCGTCGAAGCGCATACGATCGGCGGTCACCCGCCAGTTGTCTTTCGCCACGCCGCAAATGGCCTTGGCGATCAGACTTTTCCCCGAACCCGATTCGCCCACCAGCCCGCGGATTTCGCCCTCTGCGAGCGTAATACTGATGCGATCCACGGCCTTGACCCAGCCTTCGCCCGTTTTAATTTCTATTGTGAGGTTGCGGATATCGAGTAACGGCATTATTGCACCCCCGCATTGATTGCGCGGCGGATCCCGTCGCCCAGCAGGTTAACGAGCAGCACGCTCACCATGATGGCCGCGCCCGGCAGCATGACCGTCCACGGCGCAACGTAAATCAGCTCCAGCGCATCGCCGAGCATGGCGCCCCATTCCGGGGAGGGAAGCTGCGCGCCAAGGTCCAGGAAGCCCAGCGCTGCGATATCCAGAATCGCCATCGACAGGGCGCGGGTGATCTCCGTCACCAGCCCGGCGGCAATGTTAGGCAGCACGGCAAACCACAAAATATTAAACGTGGTGGCGCCATCCAGACGGGCGGCGACGACATACTCTTTTTCCAGCTCGTCGTGAACCAGGCTGTAAACCGAACGCACCATGCGCGGCAGAATGGCCAGCCAGACGGCGAACATCGCATGGGTGAGGTGCGGCCCCGCGAAGGCCACGACGATAATCGCCAGCAGCAGTGAAGGAATAGAGAGCAGGGTATCAAGAATATGGTTAAGCACGGCCGACCGCAGCCCGTGGGTTGAGCCGGCAAAAATGCCCAGCGCCAGGCCGCAGATCGCGGCAGCCAGGGTGACCACGAACGCGCCGCCTACCGTAGGTGCGGCGCCGCTCAGTAAACGACTTAGCACGTCACGTCCGAGATCGTCAGTCCCCAGGAAGAACGAAACCTCCCCGTAACGCGACCACGACGGCGGTAAAAGCTGATAACCAAGGAACTGCTGATCGATGCCATACGGTGCAAACCACGAACCCAAAACGCACAGCAACACGAGGCCAATGCAGCCGTAAAAGCCGATCATCGCCGTGGTGTCGCCGTAAAAATTACGCCACACGGTACGTAGCGCACCGGGCGTGCGCTTTTCGCTGTAGACGTTATCGTAAGGCATACCATTCCTTATGCTTCAATGGGTTGGCCATGGCACCCAAAATATCGGAAACAACGTTAACAATAATGACCAGGGAGCCAATCACCATCACGCCGGCAGAGATCGCCGCGTAATCCTGCTGGCGAATGGCGTTGATCATCCAGCGTCCAAGGCCCGGCCAGCTGAAAACCATCTCGGTGATCATCGCCAGCGTCAGCATGGTTGAAAATTGCAGCCCAAGACGTGGGATTACGGGTGGCAACGCATTGTGCAGCACATGGCGACGGAGAATCGTCAGGCGAGACAGTCCGCGCGTGGCGGCGGCCTTCACATAGTTTTGATCGAAGACGTCGATAGTGCTGATACGCATCAGGCGAATTACTTCGGTCGTCGGCGCGACGGCCAGCGTGAGCACCGGCAGCACCATGTGGCGCAGCGCGCTCACGATCATTTCGTCGCGCCAGACTGAATCAGAAAGCCAGGCGTCAACGATGGCGAAGCCGCTCACCGTTTGCACGTTATACAGCAGATCAAAACGGCCAGATACCGGCAGCCAGCCTAACGTCAGTGAGAAGAAGAGGGTAAGCAGTAGCGCCAGCCAGAAAACAGGGATGGAAAAGCCAATTAAGGCAAGCGCGCTGATGAATTTATCCTGCCACTTATTACGATAAATGCCCGCCAGCATCCCCACCGGGATCCCCACCATGAGGGCAAAGCCAAAGGCGAGTACACACAGCTCCATGGTGGCCGGGAAAACCACTTTCAGCTGCTCGGAGATGAGCTGTCCGTTAATGCTGGACACGCCAAAATCCCAGTGTAGCAGGCCATTAAACCAGAACAGCCAGGCGTCCCAGAGGGATGAGCCCTGAAGCGGGGCGTGCGGCGTAAAGTAGCTCAGGCTAAAGCCGACAAAGGTCAGGAAGAACAGGGTGACCAGCAGTAACAGCAGCCGACGCAAGGTAAATATAATCATGGTTTCTTCACCTCTTGTTCTTTCTCACGGGTGACGCCCGCGAAGGAGGCGTTACCAAACGGGCTGAGTACCAGCCCTTTAATATCGTAACGGTAGGCCTGGAGGCGCAGGGAAGAGGCAAGCGGCAACACGGGAAGTTCTCTGGCCAGAATATTTTGCGCTTCATCATAGGCCTCAATGCGTGAGGCAAGCTGTTGAGACGCCAACGCTTTTTGCAGCACGGCATCAAATTCCCGGTTACACCAGTGGGCGTAGTTGGTCTGGGAGTTGATTGCCGCACAGCTCAGCAGAGGACGGAAGAAGCTGTCCGGGTCGTTACTGTCGGTGGACCAGCCAGCCAGCGTTAAGTCGTGATTCATGTCCATCAGACGCGCCTCCTGGAAACGGCCTTCGACAGGCACGATGATCACCTTAACGCCCACCTGCGCCATATCAGCCTGCAACAGCTCAGCCGTTTTAAGCGGACTGGGGTTCCACGCCTGAGAGCTGGTGGGCACCCACAGCTGTAGCGTCAGGTTTTCTGCCCCCAGCGCTTTAAGCTGTTCGCGCGCTTTCGCCGGATTATATTCGGTAATCTTCGCCTCGCCGTCATAGGCCCAGGAGGCGCGCGGAAGAATAGAGGCGGCGGTTTCCGCGGTCCCGTAGTAAATCGACTGCATCAGACGCTGATTGTTGATTACTAACGCCAGCGCATGGCGCACGGCCGGATTATTCAGCGGCGGCTTATCGGTGTTAAACGCCAGATAAGCGATGTTCATTCCCGGGCGCAGTGTCAGGCGCAGGCGTGGGTCGTCGCGCAAAATGGTCAACTGGCTGGCCGCAGGCCAGGCAAGCACGTCGCACTCGCCGGTCAGCAGTTTGGAGAGTCGGCCTGTTCCACCTGAACCCAGATCGACAATGACCTGCGGCATCAGCGGTTTGCCGCGCCAGAAACGATCGTGGCGTTGCAGGCGAATGTATTGTCCGGCGCGGTACTCTGCTAACTGGAACGGACCTGTGCCCACTGGCTCACGATCGAGACGTTCCTGACGATCCTTTTTCGTCAGCTGATCTGCGTATTCGGCTGACATGACCGAGGCGTAGTGCGTCGCCAGATGCCAGAGGAAGGAGGCGTCCGGGCGCGTCAGGCGAAACTCAACCGTGCGGTTATCCAGCTTACGAACGCTTTTGACCGAGTCCGCGAATTGCAGACTGTCGAAATAGGGGAAGTTCCCGCCATTAACGTTATGCCACGGATGATTGCGGTTGAATATGCGCTGGAAGGTGAAAACCACGTCATCCGCGTTGAGTTTACGGGTTGGCGTAAACCACGGAGTGTGCTGAAAGGCGACATCATCGCGTAGACGAAAGCGGTATGTGGCGCCGTTATCAAGCACTTCCCAACTTTCAGCAAGCTCCGGAACCAGCCGATAGGTATAAGGATCGACGTCGAGCAGGCGATCGTAGAGCTGTGCGGCCAGCGTATCAACAATCAGGCCGCTCCCCGCTTTTTGTGGGTTAAAGGTATCAACTTGCCCGCTGACGCAATAGACGAAACCACTCTCTCGGATATCAGGGGGCACAGCGCGATCGGGCGCAGCAAAGGCCAGATTGCTGAACAGACCGAGTGCAAACAGGGACGATAAAACCAGGCGCATAGTTTTTAAGGTTTTTAGATTCGATCTGCAAAGTGTATCGCACTTACGCCTGCTTCGTAAAAATGTCTGGGGGTAAGTGCTGATAATGTCAGCGCATTTGATGTTTTTTGAGCAATGCCCTTAACTGATGGTAGGTCAGGCCCAGCAGTTCAGCCGCCCGTTTCTGATTATATTTCGCCTCTTTCAGGCTCTGCTCGAGCAAGTTTTGTTCCTGCTGATGCTGGAACTGGCGTAAATCGAGCGGCAACGCCGGATCCTGCTGGCGCGTCGCCGGAACCGGGGGCTGTTTATCCTCGCGACGAAACGGATCGAGAATAATGTTGTCCAGTTCGGTTTCGCTGCTGCCATGCCGGTAAACGGACCGTTCCACCACGTTTTTCAGTTCACGAATATTGCCCGGCCAGTGGTAACCGAGCAGGGTCTCAGTGGCCTGTTCGCTAAAGCCCGGAAAGAGCGGCAGGCCCAGTTCCCGGCACATCTGAATGGCAAATTGATCGGCTAGCAGCATGATATCGCTGCGACGCTCCCGCAGCGGCGGCAGCTGAACGACATCGAAAGCCAGCCTGTCCAGCAGGTCGGCGCGGAATTTGTCTTCTGCCACCATTGCGGGCAGATCGGCGTTAGTGGCGCACACCAGGCGAACGTTGACCTGGAGCGGCTGACTGCCGCCAACGCGTTCCAGTTCGCCATACTCAATGACGCGCAGCAGCTTTTCCTGCACCAGCATCGGCGCGGTCGCCAGCTCGTCGAGAAAAAGCGTTCCGCCATCGGCGCGCTCAAAGCGTCCGGGATGGCGTTTTTGTGCGCCGGTAAAGGCGCCAGCTTCATGACCAAACAGCTCGGTGTCGAGCAGATTTTCATTCAACGCCGCGCAGTTAAGGGAAATAAAAGGGCCGTCCCAGCGGCCAGACAGAAAGTGCAGGCGGTTAGCGATAAGTTCTTTACCCGTTCCGCGCTCACCGATAATCAGCACCGGTTTATTCAGCGGCGCGAGGCGCGAAACCTGTTCAAGCACTTCCAGGAAGCTGTTGGCTTCGCCAAGCAAATTATCCTTATAGTCAGTCATGATGAAATTAACCACTCCTTAGTGATATTCACCAGGTGAGAATAGCCGCTGGATGGATAAATATCAATCACATTGAGTAAAATCAATAAGATAAAAAGTTGGCATGGGATTTGTATTATCTGTTGAGCAGGGCATCGCCCGATAACAGAACTATGAGGATTGAATTATGGGTATTTTTTCTCGTTTTGCCGACATCGTGAACGCCAACATCAACTCGCTGCTGGAGAAAGCGGAAGATCCGCAGAAGCTGGTGCGCCTGATGATTCAGGAGATGGAAGACACGCTGGTTGAAGTACGCTCCACCTCCGCCCGCGCGCTGGCAGAGAAAAAGCAGTTAACACGTCGTATCGAGCAGGCGACTGCCCAGCTTAACGAGTGGCAGGAAAAAGCGGAACTGGCGCTGCGTAAAGATAAAGAAGATCTGGCCCGCGCTGCGCTGATTGAGAAGCAGAAGCTGACCGACATGGTTGCCACGCTGGAACACGAAGTGACGCTGGTGGATGATACTCTGACGCGTATGAAGAAAGAGATTGGTGAGCTTGAAAACAAACTCAGCGAAACCCGTGCACGTCAACAGGCGCTGGCGCTGCGCCACCAGGCTGCAAGCTCGTCCCGCGACGTGCGTCGCCAGCTGGACAGCGGCAAACTGGATGAAGCAATGGCGCGTTTCGAATCGTTTGAACGTCGTATCGACCACATGGAAGCGGAAGCCGAAAGCCACAGCATCGGTAAGCAGAAAACTCTGGATCAGCAGTTTGCTGACCTGAAGGCCGATGATGAAATTAGCGAGCAACTGGCTGCGCTGAAAGCCAAAATGAAACAAGACAACCAATAATAATTCCTGCGGCACCTGAGCGTGCCGCATCGTTAGACAAGGAGTACACATGAGCGCGCTTTTTCTGGCTATACCCCTGACCATTTTCGTGCTGTTTGTTCTGCCCATATGGTTATGGCTGCACTACAGCAACCGCTCTTCACGCGGTGAGCTGTCGCAGAGTGAACAACAGCGGCTGGCGCAGCTCTCTGCCGAGGCAAATAAAATGCGCGAACGTATTCAGGCGCTGGAAGCCATCCTGGACGCGGAACACCCAAACTGGAGGGAACGGTAATGGCTGGACTGAATCTGAATAAAAAATTGTGGCGGATCCCACAGCAGGGCATGGTTCGGGGCGTTTGCGCCGGGCTGGCGCACTATCTGGATGTCCCGGTAAAACTGGTGCGTGTGGTCACCGTATTGTCGATTTTCTTCGGTCTGGCCTTTATTACACTGGTGGCATACATCATTCTGTCGTTTGTACTCGATCCTATGCCGGAAGGTGAGCTGAATGCTGAGAACACGCCAACCAGCAGCGATCTCCTGAACGCGGTGGATGAACAGCTGAGCGCAGGGGAGAAGCGATTGCGCGAGATGGAACGTTATGTCACCTCCGATACCTTTACGCTGAGAAGTCGTTTTCGTCAGCTTTAAGAGAGAACTTACATGAAACAAAACTGGCAACAGGCCGGTCAGAAGGTAAAACCCGGCCTGAAAATCGCAGGTAAACTGGTTCTGATGACGGCGTTACGTTATGGCCCGGCCGGTGTGGCGGGTTGGGCGATCAAGTCTGTTGCCCGCAAGCCGGTCAGAATGATGCTGGCGGTCGCTCTGGAGCCGCTGTTACAGAAACTGGCAAAACGCGTTTCCCGGCGCTACTTGTCACGCTAGATCCTCCCGCATAAGCCCTTTCTCCCCCAGAGAAGGGGCATGACTTTCCTTTCTGCGTTTCTTCTGCTTTTCTGCTTTCTTTGCGGCAGCTCACAATAATGCGTTGCGCTGCGCTGAGAATGCTGCTTTCTGCCCCCGGGTCCGTTGACAGATATTTTTCATGGGAGTAGATTGCCACTCCGTGGGACCGCTACCATGGAAAATAATGTGAACGCAAAAATTAAAAAACTCATCAATCATATCTACGGTGAATCATTTTCAGATGCACACCTTAACGTGTTATTAACTAAGCTTGAAAAAGCGGCGGCTAATATTACGGAAAAGCGTAAGTCAGGCTGGGATGAAAAAGACGTTGTGCTGATTACCTATGCCGATCAGTTCTCCACAAAAGGGGAGCAAGCGTTGCCGGTATTTACCCGGTTCTATAATGAATGGCTTTCTCGTACGTTTTCCCATGTCCATCTGTTACCTTTTTATCCGTGGTCTTCGGATGATGGATTTTCCGTCATTGATTATCACGAGGTTGCTCCTGAAACAGGAACCTGGCGAGATGTCGCGGAATTAAAACAGTCAGCCAGCTTAATGTTTGACTTCGTTTGCAATCATATGTCAGCGAAAAGCGAATGGTTTGCTAATTATCTTGCGCAGAAGCCGGGCTACGAAGATTTCTTTATTTCTGTCGACCCCGAAACCGATTTATCCGCGGTGACGCGTCCACGCGCATTACCGCTGCTGACGCCGTTCACGCTTCATGATGGCAGCGTTCGTCATCTGTGGACCACATTCAGCGATGACCAGATCGATCTCAATTTCGCCTCGCCGCAGGTGCTGATTGCCATGGTTGACGTTCTGCTCCATTACCTCATGGAAGGGGCGCGTTATATCCGTCTGGATGCGGTCGGGTTTATGTGGAAGATCCCGGGAACCACCTGTATCCATCTGGAACAAACCCATTGCCTTATCCAGCTGTTCCGCGCCATTACGGACGCTGTGGCGCCTGGAACGGTGATCATCACTGAGACAAATGTTCCCCACAAAGACAATGTCTCTTACTTCGGTGATGGTGAAAATGAAGCCCAGATGGTCTATCAGTTTTCCTTACCTCCGCTGGTGCTGCATGCTGTTCATCGTCAGGATGTTAAAGCCCTATGCCAGTGGGCGGGGTCACTGGCGCTGCCTTCAACTCATACCACCTGGTTTAATTTCCTGGCCTCGCATGATGGTATCGGTTTGAACCCGTTACGCGGCATCCTTCCGGAATCAGAGATCCTCTCGCTGGTTGAAAAGCTTCAGCAGGAAGGCGCGCTGGTCAACTGGAAAAATAATCCTGACGGTACGCGAAGCCCCTATGAAATTAATGTCACATATCTTGATGCGTTGAGTTTGCGAGACAGCTCAGATGATGAGCGCATTGCGCGGTTCATCCTGGCGCATGCTGTGTTGTTAAGTTTTCCTGGCGTACCGGCTGTATATATTCAAAGCATTCTCGGTTCGCGTAACGATTATGAAGGTGTCGAACGTCTTGGATATAACCGCGCAATAAACAGGAAGAAATACACCGCAGGTCAGGTTGATCTGGAACTCAATAATAAGAAGAGTATTCGTTATCAAATTTATTCTCGTTTGAGTGAGCTTATTGCTATTCGTCGCGGCGTGAGTGCGTTCCATCCGGATAGTCAGGCTATTTTTGACGCAATCGGCGAACATATTCTTAAAATTGTTCGTGTTGCTGAAAATGGCGAGCGAATGACAGCATTATTTAATTTTAGCAATAAAATGCAGACCATTTATGGACAAACGCTCTTTGGTAGGGAATTACTATCAGGACACGATATTAGCGGTACGGAACTGAACCTCAATCCATGGCAGGTAATGTGGATTAAAGAAAACTAAAAAGGACCCTAAAATGAAAATGCCCAAAATTGTGCTGTTATCAGCACTGGTTTCGTGCGCCCTGTTATCAGGCTGTAAGGACGATAAAGCATCTCAGGTCACCATTGAGTTTATGCACTCGTCGGTAGAACAGGAGCGTCAGGCAGTTATTACGAAACTGATCGAAAAATTCGAGAAAGAGAACCCGACTATTACGGTGAAACAGGTACCCGTTGAGGAAGATGCCTATAACACCAAGGTCATTACGTTGGCCCGTACCGGCGCGCTGCCGGAAGTGATTGAAGTCAGCCATGACTACGCCAAAGTCATGGATAAAGAGCAACTGCTGGACCGTGACGCGATCGGCAACGCGATTAAAGCCGTCGGTGAAGATACCTTTTATGACGGCATTTTACGCGTTGTTCGCACTGAAGACGGCAAGGCATGGACGGGGGTGCCGGTTAGCGCCTGGCTGTCCGGCGTCTGGTATCACAAAGATGAGCTCGCGGCAGCAGGAATCGAAGAACCGCACACCTGGGAGCAACTGCTGAAGGCCAGTCAGTCGCTCAACGATCCGGCGAAAAAACATTACGGTATCGCGCTGCCAACCGCAGAAAGCGTCATGACCGAGCAGGCTTTCTCGCAGTTTGCGTTGTCAGGCGGAGCCAACGTCTTTGATGCAAACGGCAACGTGAAAATCGATACCCCTGAAATGTCGAAAGCGCTGGCGTTTTATCGGGCACTGGCCGCGAACACCATGCCGGGCTCGAATGATGTTATGGAGATCAAAGACGCCTTCATGAACGGTTCTGCGCCGATGGCCGTTTATTCCACCTATATCCTGCCCGCGGTCTACAAAGATGGCAATCCGGCCAACCTGGGGTTCGTGGTCCCGACAGAAAAATCATCAGCCGTGTACGGCATGATCACCTCGTTGACGATCACGACCGGCCAGACCGAAGAGGAAACGCAGGCGGCAGAAAAATTTGTGACCTGGATGGAGCAGGCTCAAAACGCGTCTGACTGGGTGATGATGTCCCCTGGTGCGGCGCTGCCGGTGAACAAACTCGTGGTGGGCACTGAGAGCTGGAAAAACAACGACGTGATCAAAGCCTTTGGTCAACTGCCTTACGAGCTGATTGCGCAGTTCCCGAACGTCCAGGTATTTGGCGCCGTAGGCGACAAAAACTTTACCCGCATGGGAGATGTTACCGGGTCCGGCATTATCAGTTCCATGGTGCATAACGTAACAGTGGGACAAAAAGATCTCAATGCGACGTTAAGCAACAGCCAGAAGAAACTGACTGACCTGATCTCACAACGATAGGAGCGCTTTGCGAAGGGAATTATGAAGACGTTGTTTTCTGGTCGTTCAGATATGCCTTTCGCCATGCTGCTGTTGGCCCCCAGCCTGATTTTGCTGGGGGGCCTGGTGGCCTGGCCAATGATTTCCAACATTGAAATCAGTTTTTTACGTTTACCGCTGAACCCGCGTATTGATGCGATGTTCGTCGGCCTGGATAACTACATTCGCATTCTGGGCGATGCTGCGTTCTGGCACTCCCTGTGGATGACGTTCTGGTATACGGCGCTGGTCGTACTCGGCAGCACCGGGTTGGGACTGGCCGTAGCGATCTTCTTTAACCGTGAATTCCGCATGCGGAAAACGGCACGTTCACTGGTGATTCTGTCCTACGTGACGCCGTCTATTTCACTAGTATTTGCCTGGAAATACATGTTCAACAACGGCTACGGGATTGTGAACTACCTGGGCGTTGATCTGCTGCATCTCTACGATCAGGCGCCGCTGTGGTTCGATAATCCTGGCAGCAGTTTTGTCCTGGTTGTGCTGTTCGCCATCTGGCGTTACTTCCCGTACGCCTTTATCTCGTTCCTCGCAATTTTGCAGACCATTGATAAATCATTGTACGAAGCGGCAGAGATGGACGGGGCGAATGCCTGGCAGCGTTTTCGTATCGTGACGTTGCCCGCCATCATGCCGGTGCTGGCCACGGTGGTCACGCTGCGAACCATCTGGATGTTCTACATGTTTGCGGATGTGTATCTGCTCACCACCAAGGTCGACATTCTGGGCGTATATCTCTACAAAACCGCCTTTGCGTTCAATGACCAGGGTAAAGCAGCCGCCATTTCCGTTGTGCTGTTTGTGATCATCTTCGCGGTCATTCTGCTGACCAGAAAAAGGGTAAACCTCAATGGCAACAAATAAACGCGTTCTGGGCCGTATCGGTTTTTATCTGGGACTGGCGGTATTCCTGATTATCACGCTGTTTCCGTTTTTTGTAATGTTGATGACGTCATTCAAAAGCGCGAAAGAGGCGATCTCGCTGCACCCGACCATTCTGCCGCAGGAGTGGACGCTACAGCACTACATCGACATCTTTAACCCGCTGATTTTCCCGTTTGTGGATTACTTCCGTAACAGCATGGTGGTGTCGCTGACCTCCTCGGTCATTGCGGTGTTTCTCGGCACGCTGGGCGCATATGCGTTATCCAAACTGCGCTTTAAAGGGCGTACGACGATCAATGCGAGCTTCTACACCGTCTATATGTTCTCCGGGATCCTGCTGGTGGTGCCGCTGTTCAAAATCATCACCGCGCTCGGCATTTATGACACCGAACTGGCGCTGATCATCACCATGGTGACGCAGACGTTGCCTACCGCGGTCTTTATGCTGCGCAGCTATTTCGACACCATCCCGGACGAAATCGAAGAAGCCGCGATGATGGACGGCCTGAACCGCCTGCAAATCATCTTCCGCATCACCGTCCCGCTGGCGATCTCAGGTCTGGTGTCGGTCTTTGTCTACTGCTTCATGGTGGCGTGGAATGACTATCTGTTCGCCTCCATTTTCCTGTCCAGCGCCAGCAACTTCACGTTGCCGGTGGGGCTGAACACGCTCTTCAGTACGCCAGATTACATCTGGGGTCGCATGATGGCGGCATCGCTGGTAACGGCACTTCCGGTCGTCATTATGTATGCCCTGTCTGAACGTTTCATTAAAAGTGGTTTGACCGCCGGCGGCGTGAAGGGCTGAGGCGGCCGATATTAACAAGGAGTCAGTCATGAAAAAATTAGTTGCGACAGCGCCTCGTGTAGCGGCGCTGGTGGAATACGAAGATCGTCCTGTTGCAGCACATGAGGTGAAGATTCGTGCCCGTTATGGTGCCCCGAAACACGGCACCGAAGTCGTGGATTTCCGCGCGGCAAGCCCGTTCATCGATGAAGAGTTCAACGCTGAGTGGCAGATGTTTACCCCGCGTGAAAAAGGTGCAGCGCGCGGCATCGAATTTGGTAAATTCCAGCTGGGGAACATGATCGTCGGCGACATTATCGAATGTGGTGCGGACGTGACGGAATACCAGATCGGCGACAGCGTCTGCTGCTACGGCCCGTTGCAGGAAACGGTCATCGTAAACGCGGTGAACAACTATAAGCTGCGCAAAATGCCGCAGGGCGCATCCTGGAAAAACGCCGTTTGCTACGATCCGGCGCAGTTCGCCATGAGCGGCGTGCGTGATGCTAATGTCCGCGTAGGGGATTTCGTCGTGGTTGTGGGGCTGGGCGCGATTGGCCAGATTGCGATTCAGCTGGCGAAAAAAGCCGGCGCGTCAGTGGTTATTGGTGTCGATCCTATCGAACATCGCTGTGAGATCGCCCGCCGTCACGGTGCAGACCACTGCCTGAACCCAATCGGTACCGATGTCGGTCTGGAAATTAAGAAACTGACCGGCAAGCAGGGCGCCGATGTGATCATCGAAACCAGCGGATTTGCAGATGCGCTGCAATCTGCGCTGCGCGGTCTCGCCTACGGTGGAACGATCTCCTACGTGGCTTTCGCCAAGCCGTTTGCGGCAGGCTTCAACCTTGGTCGCGAAGCACACTTCAATAACGCCAAAATTGTCTTCTCCCGCGCATGCAGTGAACCCAACCCGGATTATCCGCGCTGGAGCCGCAAGCGTATTGAAGAGACCTGCTGGGAATTGCTGATGAACGGTTATCTCAATTGCGAAGATCTGATCGACCCGGTCGTCACCTTCACCACCAGCCCGGAAAGCTATATGAAGTATGTCGATCAGCACCCGGAACTCAGTATCAAAATGGGCGTCACTTTTTAAGCTAAGGACAGCAATCATGAAAATCGCAACACAAAACCAGGCCTTTTTCCCGACCGCTATCATGGAAAAATTCGAATACATCAAAGCGATGGGATTTGATGGCTACGAAATTGATGGCCGACTGCTGGTGGAAAACCTCGACGAAGTAAAAGCGGCTATCAAAGCCACCGGCCTGCCGGTCACGACGGCCTGTGGCGGATACGATGGCTGGATCGGGGATTTCATTGAAGAACGCCGCCTGAACGGTCTACAGCAGATTGAACGCATTCTGGAAGCGCTGGCAGAAGTGGGCGGAAAGGGGATTATCGTTCCGGCTGCCTGGGGGATGTTTACCTTCCGTCTGCCGCCAATGACTTCGCCACGTAGTCTGGACGGCGATCGCAAAGCGGTCAGCGCTTCCCTGCGCTGGCTGGATGAGGTGGCAGCGCGCACCGGTACTACCGTCTACCTGGAGCCGCTGAACCGCTATCAGGATCATATGATCAACACTCTGGCCGACGCGCGTCGTTATATCGAAGAGAACGGCCTGAAGCACGTGCAGATCATCGGTGATTTCTACCATATGAATATTGAAGAAGACTCCCTGACGGAAGCGTTGCATCAGAACCGCGACCTGCTGGGTCATGTGCACATTGCTGATAACCACCGCTATCAGCCGGGCAGCGGCAGCCTCGATTTCGCCAGCCTGTTCGATCAGCTGCGTGCCGATAATTATCAGGGTTACGTCGTGTACGAGTGCCGGGTGCGTGCCGACGATCCGGCTCAGGCCTATAAGGACTCTCTCACTTACTTGCGTGAATGCTAAGGATGACAAGCGTGATGAGTGCTTCTACACCTTTGCCTCTGCGCGTCGCCATCATTGGCGCCGGGCAGGTTGCAGACAAAGTGCATGCCTCGTATTACGCCACGCGCAGTGATGTTCAAATGGTGGCTGTCATGGACAGCCGCCTTGAGCAGGCACAGGCGTTCGCGGAACGTTATGCTATTCCATCGGCATGGCAGGACGCTCACGAGATGTTGCAGGAAGTAAAACCGGATGTGGTGAGCGTCTGTTCGCCTAACCGGTTCCATTTTGAACATGTGATGGCGGCTCTCGAAGCAGGTTGTCATGTGATGTGTGAAAAGCCGCCGGCGATGACGCCGCACCAGGCGGATGAGATGCGTCTCGCGGCGCGCAAGGCCGGAAAAGTCCTCGCGTACGATTTTCACCATCGCTTTGCGCTGGATACCCAGCTCCTGCGCGATGCGGTAATGAACGGAACGCTCGGTGAAATTTACTTCACCTCCGCGCAGGCGCTGCGTCGTTGCGGTGTGCCGGGGTGGGGCGTTTTCACCAATAAATCGCTCCAGGGCGGCGGGCCGCTGATCGATATCGGCATTCACATGCTGGATGCCGCGATGTATGTGCTGGGTTTCCCGACCGTGAAACGGGTAACCGCGCACAGCTTCCAGAGACTGGGGAACCGTAAACACACCGGCCAGTTTGGCGAATGGGATCCTGCACAGTTTACCGTGGAGGATGTCCTGTTTGGCACGATTGAGTTTTGCAACGGTGGCATTCTGCGTCTGGACACCTCTTTTGCGCTTAATATCCGCGAGCAGTCGATCATGAACGTCTCTTTCTGCGGTGAGAAGGCGGGTGCAACGCTGTTCCCGGCACACATTTATAACGACGAAGCCGGAGTTTTACAGACGCTGACCCAGCGGGAGGAGGCTGACGGTCGCCGACATCTGCGCAGTATGGATGCGTTTGTTCGCCACGTAATGGGCGAGCCGGTCATGATTGCCGATGCGGAGCAGGGGCTGGTGATCCAGCAATTAGTCGCGGCGTTATATGAAGCCGCGGAAACAGGGGAAAGCGTGACGTTATGCTGAACCAGTCTGTATTAACCGATCCGGGCTTTTGCCCGCATAGCCTGAATAAGTACGCGTCCATTATGGCCTGCGGCAATGGCTACATGGGCATTCGCGCCACGCATGAAGAAGATTACACCCAGCAGACCAGAGGCATGTATCTCGCGGGGCTGTATCATCGCGCGGGACGCAACGAAACCACAGAGCTGATCAATCTGCCGGATGTCACCGGGGTTGAAGTTGAGCTGGACGGCGTCAATTTCACGCTCCTTTCAGGCGAAATTCTTGAGTGGCAACGCGAGCTGGCCTTTGCTAACGGCGAACTGCATCGTAACGTTGTCTGGCGTTCGCCGGACGGAAAACGCTATCGCCTCGAGAGCCGTCGTTTTGTTTCGCTGGACCAGTTGCCCTTAGTGGCAATGCAGCTCTCGATTACACCGCTTGATGGCGCCGCTCAGGCCGTGCTGAAAACCGGCATAGATGCGACACAGACGAACAGCGGCAGGCAGCATCTGGATGAAATCTCGGTCAGGGTTTTTGACCAGCACTACATGCAGGGTGTGTATGAAACGCAGGACCGGGCGTCTGAAGTTGTTGTTTCGGCGTTTTGTCAGCTCTCCGCTCAGAGCGACAGCTGTTTCACCGCCAAAAATCGTCGCCTCAGCGTTCATCATTCTCTGACTATCTCGCAAGGTGACACCGTCACGCTTGAGAAGATCGTCTGGCTGACCCATCGCAGCGATAAAGCGCTCTCACAGGAGTCTTTCGCCCGCAACGCGCTGGCCGATCTCAAAGTCTGCGCGGCAAGAGGCTACGATGCGTTGCTTGAAAGCTCAGCGTACGCCTGGGAAGCGGTCTGGCGTGACGCTCGGGTGGAAGTGACTTGTGCAGAACAGCAGGATCAGCTTGCACTGGATTATGCCGTCTGGCACCTGACGACAATGACGCCAGCCCATAGCGAAAGAAGCAGCATTGCCGCGAAAGGGCTGACGGGGGAAGGGTACAAAGGGCACGTCTTCTGGGATACCGAAATTTTCCTGTTGCCGTTCCATCTGTTTACCCGTCCACAGATTGCCCGCAGCCTGCTGCGCTATCGCTGGCTGAATCTTTCTGGCGCGCGTGAAAAAGCACGCCGTAACGGTTGGCCGGGCGCGTTGTTCCCGTGGGAAAGCGCCGCCAGCGGAGAGGAAGAGACGCCAGAATTCGCAGCCATTAACATCCGCACCGGGGTTCGCCAGAAGGTCGCCTCCGCACTCGCTGAACACCACATCGTGGCTGATATTGCCTGGGCCGTTGTCGCTTACTGGCAGGCAACACACGACGATGCCTTTATGCGCAATGAGGGTCTGACGCTGCTGATGGAAACCGCTTCGTTCTGGATGGGACGCGCGACGGAAATTAATGGTCGTCTTGAGATCCATGACGTGATCGGACCGGATGAATACACCGAGCATGTCAACAACAACGCTTACACCAACTATCTGGCCTGGCACAACGTGGCCTGCGCGCGTCAGTTTATGGCGAAATTTGGGCGTGAAGATGCGCGTTTTACGGAGAATGCCGGTAAGTTCCTGGCGCGCCTGTGGCTGCCAGAGGCCGACGCAGAGGGTGTGATCCCGCAGGATGATACCTTCATGGCAAAACCTGCCATCGATCTGAGCCGCTATAAAGCCAAAGCGGGTAAGCAAACCATTCTGCTTGATTACTCTCGCGCGGAAGTGAACGAGATGCAGATCCTGAAGCAGGCCGACGTGGTGATGCTTAACTACCTGCTGCCGGAACGGTTTACGCCGCAGCAATGTGCCGCCAATCTGGCGTTCTACGAGCCACGCACGATCCATGATTCATCCCTGAGTAAAGCCATTCACGGCATTGTGCTCGCACGCTGCGGTGACACCGAGGGGGCGTATGCCTTCTGGCGCGATGGGATTGCCATCGACCTGGGGGACGACCCGCACAGCAGTGATGACGGTATTCATGCCGCCGCCACCGGTGCGATCTGGTTGGGCGCCATTCAGGGATTTGCTGGCCTGCACATTAGCGAAGGGGAGCTGCATCTTGCGCCGAAGCTGCCTGCTCACTGGCAGAAACTCGCCTTCCCGCTGCGGTGGCGGGGCGCAACAATACACATTACCTGTGAAGATGACCTGTTAACCATTGAAACCACCGCACCTGTCACGTTGACGCTGTGGGGTAAAACGCTGCATGTATCAGGGCGAAAGGTCTGTGAGCGTAAGGACTTTCTTGTACCTGTTAATGGGACCGCTACCACGGAGGGGCGCCATGACGCTTAACGCTGTTGTATTCGATCTGGACGGGGTGATCACCGATACCGCGCATCTTCACTTTCTGGCCTGGCGCGCCGTGGCGGAGGAGATTGGTATCACCTTCGACGAAGTATTTAACGAACAGCTGAAGGGAATAAGCCGTATGGACTCCCTCCAGCGCATTCTGATACATGGCGGGAAAGAGGGGATGTTCAGTGACGAGCAGCGCCTGGCGCTGGCGACGAAAAAAAACGCGCTTTACGTCCAGTCGCTGGCATCACTGAAGCAGGATTCGCTGCTGCCGGGTATTCGCGACGTGCTGGCGGATATTCGCGCCGCGAAGGTCAAAATTGGCCTGGCATCCGTATCGCTTAATGCTCCTGGGATTTTGCACGCGTTGGGTATTCATCAGGCTTTCGATTTTTGCGCCGATGCTTCGCGTATTAGCCGCTCAAAGCCGGACCCGGAAATCTTCCTTGCGGCCTGTAAAGGACTGAACGTGCGTCCTGAAGAGGCCATTGGTATCGAAGATGCCGCCGCAGGGGTAGATGCGATCAACGCCGCAGGAATGCTGTCGGTCGGGATTGGGCCTGGCCTGAACCATGCGGGATTACAACTTCATTCAACGCAGGAACTGACCTGGGAACGCCTGACGGCGTTCTGGGCATCCCGGGCGTATTGATAAGGAATTAATAATGGCTCAACTGTCTCTGAAACACATTCAGAAAATTTATGATAACCAAGTCCACGTGGTGAAGGATTTCAACCTCGAAATTGAAGACAAAGAATTTATCGTCTTCGTCGGTCCATCGGGTTGTGGGAAATCCACGACGCTGCGAATGATTGCCGGCCTCGAGGAGATCAGCGCGGGTGAACTGATTATTGACGGGGTTTGCATGAATGATGTTCCCGCCAAGTCCCGTGATATCGCGATGGTCTTCCAGAACTATGCGCTCTATCCGCATATGACGGTCTACGACAACATGGCGTTTGGCCTGAAAATGCAAAAAATTGCGCCCTCCGTCATTGAAGAACGCGTTACCTGGGCGGCACAGATCCTGGGCTTGCGCGATTATCTCCAGCGTAAACCTGGCGCGTTGTCCGGCGGTCAGCGTCAGCGCGTGGCGTTAGGCAGGGCGATAGTGCGCGAAGCGGGGGTGTTCCTGATGGATGAGCCCTTATCCAACCTCGATGCCAAACTTCGTGTGCAGATGCGCGCTGAAATCAGCAAGCTGCATCAGAAGCTTAATACCACCATGATTTACGTGACGCACGATCAGACGGAAGCCATGACGATGGCGACCCGCATCGTGATTTTAAAGGACGGCATCATTCAGCAGGTGGGCGCGCCGAAGCAGGTCTACAACGAGCCGGCGAATATGTTCGTTGCAGGATTTATTGGCTCACCGGCGATGAACTTCATTCGTGGCGCAATCGACGACCGCTATTTTGTGACGGAAACGCTGCGTCTGGAGATCCCGGAGGACAAGCTGGCCGTACTGAATGCGCAAGGTTACCAGCGTAAAGCGGTTGTCTTTGGGATCCGTCCGGAAGATATTCTCACCGTACAGCGAAGCGGCGAAAACATCACGGCGAAGATCAGCGTTGCTGAGCTGACCGGGGCTGAATTTATGCTTTATGCCACCGTGGGTGGGCATGAACTGGTTGTCCGTGCGGGAGCGGCGGATGATTACGTTGCCGGAGATAATATCGGCATCCAGTTCGACATGAATAAGTGCCATTTCTTCGATGCTGATACTGAAACAGCTATTAGATAAGAAAGGTGTTCGCCGGAAATGAAAGTTTCCGGTTTTTTGTATGTTAATTATAAAGGAATATTTTAATGAGTACTCTACTAAGAAGTGCTGCGCTCGTCCTGTGCGCAGGGGTGAGCTGCGCGCAAGCAACTGAATCAGCCAAACAGTGGGAATTTAATATTGGCGCCATGTATGAAATTGAAAACGTCGAAGGTCAGGCAGACGATAAAGATGGATTATATGAACCCTCCGTGTGGTTTAATGCCACTTGGGATGCATGGACCATTTCGCTGGCTATGTATCAGGAAGGGCCGGTTGATTACAGTAGCATGACGCGCGGCACCTATTTCGATCGTCCCGAAGTAGAATTACGCTATCGTATTATTGGTACCGATGATTTCACGCTGGGACTGACGGGTGGTTTCCGTAATTACAGCTATCATTTCAAAGATGAGGATGGCGCGAAAGCGGGCAGCGCAAATATGCAGCGCTATAAAATTCAACCGGACTGGGATGTAAAATTAACCGATGACTGGCGTTTTGGCGGATGGTTTGCCATGTACCAGTTTGCGAATGACCTGGCAAAAACCGGTTATTCTGACAGCCGTGTTGAAACGGAAACCGGTTTTACCTGGACAATTAACGAAACCGTCTCTGCAAAAGTTAATTACTATTTAGAGCGGGGTTTCAATATGGACAGTTCACGTAATAACGGTGAATTCTCCACTCAGGAAATTCGCGCCTATCTGCCGATTTCATTGGGTCAGACGACGCTAACGCCTTATACCCGTCTGGGACTCGATCGCTGGTCAAACTGGGACTGGCAAGACGATCCTGAGCGTGAAGGACATGATTTCAACCGTTTGGGTATGCTGTACGCCTATGATTTTAACAATGGTTTATCCATGACGCTGGAATATGCCTACGAATGGGAAAACCATGACGAAGGGGAAAGTGACCGCTTCCACTATGCCGGTATCGGCGTGAATTACGCGTTTTGATAACACTTCACCAGGGGCGTTTGCCCCTGGTTTTTAGCGTAATGAAGCCGCATCTGAAAAATGCGTTTCAACCAATACCTTATGCGGGGCAGGTTTACCCGCAATGCACCTGAACAACAAATCGCAGCTCTCTTCGCCCAGCTTTCTCGTGGGGATATCAAAACCGCCTGGTGCAGGGGTTAAAATGAGAGATAGCATCGGGTCGCTGTATCCTGCCATTGCGACCTGTTCCGGGATCGTCAGATTTAGCTCATCCGCGGCACGATAAAGACTCAGCAATTTCATGCTGTCCGTCGCAAAAACCGCATCGGGCGGGTTGTCTGATGAGAGTAGCTGACAGGCCGCCTGAAGCGCGCTTTCATGGGTATATCCGCCATCAATAACCCAGTCCGGATTAATCGCAATACCGTGCTTCTCAAGGCTCGATTTATAGCCCGCCAGGCGATCGATAGAAACGTGATAATCGAGCGGGGCATGCAGGCAGGCAATTTTAGTGCGACCATGTTTGATAAATGAGTCGGTTAATATGGCGCTGTCGTGGAAATTATCCGTGTCGACAGAATAGATATTCTGGTAATTGCCTTCCACTTTACCAATAACGACCACGGGCACACCGTATTCGTCCAGCGTCGCGAAAAAAGACTCGTTCGCCGGCGAGCTTAGCATGATGATCCCTTTGATCATCTTCTGCTTTATTTTACCCACGCATTTTTGCAGATCATCTTCGCTGCTTTTGGACGTTTGTAAAATAACATCAAAACCTTCTTCTTCTGCTTTTGCCGTTATGGCATGCAGTACATCAGAGAAAAACGGATTCCCTGCGGTGGTTTTGGTTGAACGGGTCGAAATAACCATAATGGCGTCGAAGCCAGAAGAGGTGAGTGCGCGGGCAAGTTTATTCGGTTGATAATTTAATTCTTCTATCGCCTTCAACACCTTTTCGCGC
The DNA here is from genome assembly GCF_049238125.1 of Enterobacter cloacae complex sp. IR5402. Taxonomy (NCBI): domain Bacteria; kingdom Pseudomonadati; phylum Pseudomonadota; class Gammaproteobacteria; order Enterobacterales; family Enterobacteriaceae; genus Enterobacter; species Enterobacter cloacae complex sp. IR5402. The sequence continues at coordinate 420,853 of NZ_JBMKHO010000001.1, read as the reverse complement.
GCTTCAGGAGAAATATTCGTTTGTTTATTCAGAACGCGCGACACGGTTGATTTCGAAACGCCAGCAACGCGGGCAATATCATAGATGGTGGGTGACATACACCTTACTCACTCCAGACGGACAGCAATTGCGCCCATCTTACTGGAGAGAAAACGGCAATAGCAATAATTAAGAATTGATAATCAACGATCTGCCCCAATTTACTGTATTCTGAAGTGACTTTTTTCAGGGTACCAGGCAATGAAGGACGGCGATGAAGCGACTTAAAAACGAATTCAATTCTCTGGTGAACCGTGGCGTTGATCGCCATTTGCGTCTTGCCGTGACGGGGCTGAGCCGCAGCGGTAAGACAGCATTCATTACGGCGATGGTCAATCAGCTGTTGAACCTGCATGCAGGGGCGCGCCTGCCACTGCTTAGCGCAGTGCGCGAGGAGCGGTTGCTGGGGGTGAAACGCGTACCGCAACGTGATTTTGGCATCCCCCGTTTCACCTATGATGAAGGTCTGGCGCAGTTATACGGGGAACCTCCCGCCTGGCCCACCCCGACGCGTGGCGTGAGCGAAATCCGTCTTGCGCTGCGTTTCCGCTCGAATGAATCCCTGATGCGTCACTTCAAAGAAACGTCCACGCTCTATCTCGAAATTGTGGATTATCCGGGAGAATGGCTGCTCGATTTACCGATGCTGGCGCAGGATTACCTGAACTGGTCCCGACAGATGACCGGTTTGTTGCAGGGGCAGCGGGCAGAGTGGTCGACCCAATGGCGCCAGCTTTGCGAAGGGCTGGACCCGCTGGCGCCGGCGGATGAAAACCGTCTGGCCGTCATAGCCGAAGCCTGGACGGATTACCTGCATCAGTGCAAGCAGGAGGGGGTGCATTTCATTCAGCCGGGCCGCTTCGTTCTGCCGGGTGATTTAGCCGGTGCTCCAGCGCTACAGTTTTTCCCGTGGCCGGACGTTGACAGCATCGGCGAATCGAAACTGGCGCAGGCGGACAAGACCACCAACGCCGGTATGCTCCGCGAGCGATACAATTATTACTGTGAGAAGGTGGTTAAGGGCTTTTATAAAAATCACTTTTTACGCTTTGACCGCCAGATCGTGCTGGTGGACTGCCTGCAACCGCTCAACAGCGGGCCGCAGGCGTTCAATGATATGCGGCTGGCGCTGACGCAGCTGATGCAAAGCTTTCATTATGGCCAGCGTACGCTGTTTCGCCGTTTGTTCTCGCCGGTCATCGACAAGCTGCTGTTTGCCGCCACAAAAGCTGACCATGTGACGGTCGATCAGCACGCCAACATGGTATCCCTGCTGCAACAGCTGGTGCAGGATGCCTGGCAGAATGCGGCCTTCGAAGGGATCAGCATGGACTGTCTGGGGCTGGCGTCCGTACAGGCAACGCAGAGTGGGTTGATTGACCTGAATGGCGAGAAAATTCCGGCCCTGCGGGGCAACCGTCTCAGCGACGGTGAGCCGCTCACGGTCTATCCGGGGGAAGTTCCGGCGCGTCTGCCGGGCCAGGCATTCTGGCAAAGCCAGGGTTTTCAGTTCGAAGCCTTCCGTCCGCAGAGCATGAACGTTGACCAGCCATTGCCGCATATCCGTCTGGATGCTGCGCTGGAGTTTTTAATTGGAGATAAATTGCGATGACGGAACCGTTAAAACCACGCATTGATTTTACCGGCCAGCTTGAGCAGACGCCCCATGAGGCGTTCAAAACGGCGCAAACCTTCAGCGGCCCGCAGGCTGACAACTTTGCTCCCGTGCTGGCAGACGAGCCGATGGTTGAAGAGGGGCAGGCGGAAGCGGTGGTTGATGCGGCACTGCGCCCGAAACGCAGCCTGTGGCGTAAGATGGTGACCGCCGGGTTAGCCCTTTTTGGTGTGAGCGTAATCGGCCAGGGCGTGCAGTGGGGCGTCAATGCCTGGCAAACGCAGGACTGGGTGGCGCTGGGGGGATGCGCCGCCGGGGCGTTGATTGTTGGTGCGGGCGTTGGCTCAGTCGTCAGCGAGTGGCGTCGCCTCTGGCGTTTGCGTCAGCGTGCCCACGAACGCGATGAAGCGCGGGATCTGCTGCACAGTCACGGCACAGGAAAAGGGCGTGCTTTTTGTGAAAAGCTTGCGGCTCAGGCCGGGATAGATCACTCTCACCCGGCGCTTCAGCGCTGGTATGCGGCGATCCACGAAACCCAGAATGACCAGGAAGTGGTCACGCTCTATGCGCACATTGTTCAGCCGGTACTGGATGCGCAGGCTCGTCGTGAGATCAGCCGTTCGGCGGCGGAATCTACCCTGATGATCGCCGTCAGTCCGCTGGCAATGGTGGACATGGCCTTTATCGCCTGGCGCAACCTGCGTCTGATCAACCGCATCGCCAGGCTGTACGGCATTGAGCTTGGCTATTACAGCCGACTGCGCCTGTTCAAACTGGTGTTGCTGAATATCGCCTTCGCCGGGGCAAGCGAACTGGTACGGGAGGTCGGGATGGACTGGATGTCGCAGGATCTTGCGGCGCGTCTCTCTGCCCGGGCGGCGCAGGGGATTGGTGCCGGTCTGCTGACGGCACGCCTGGGTATCAAAGCGATGGAGGTTTGTCGTCCACTCCCCTGGATCGATGGCGATAAGCCGCGGCTGGGGGATTTCCGTCGCGAATTGATTGGCCAGCTTAAAGAGACGCTCAATAAAAAACCTGCTCAGTGAGGTTTTGTTTACTAATCGTGCGGGCTGTCAATATTTGTTGACAGCCACCTTCCCGAACACCGTGATCTGACATATCATTTTACTGTTATTGGCTTAAACGGTGAATTTCCCATGCGTCTGGAAGTCTTTTGTGAGGACCGTCTCGGTCTGACCCGCGAGTTACTCGATCTTCTTGTTTTACGTAGCATTGATTTACGTGGCATAGAGATCGACCCTGTCGGGCGAATTTACCTCAATTTTGCCGAAATTGAATTTAATACCTTCAGTAGCCTGATGGCGGAAATCCGCCGTATCGCTGGCGTTACGGATGTACGCACCATCCCCTGGATGCCGTCCGAGCGGGAACATCTTGCGCTGAGCGCGCTGCTGGAAGCAATGCCGGAGCCGTTTCTCTCTCTCGATCTGAAAAATAAAGTCGAGCGCGTTAACCAGGCCAGCTGCCAGCTGTTTGCGCAGACTCAGGAAAAACTTATCGGGCACCACGCCACGCAACTGATCACCGGTTTTAATTTCCAGCGCTGGCTGGACAGCAACCCGCAAAATACCCATAGCGAGCATGTCGTCATCAACGGACAGAATTTCCTGATGGAGATCACGCCGGTCTACCTGAAAGGGGAAAATGCCGCGCGGGTGCTGACCGGCGCAGTGATCATGCTGCGCTCCACGGTGCGAATGGGGCGTCAGTTACAGAACCTTTCCAGCCAGGACGTCGGCGCATTCAGCCAGATTATTGCGGTGAGCCCGAAGATGCGTCATGTGATCGACCAGGCGCGCAAGCTGGCAAATCTTACGGCGCCGCTGCTGATTACCGGGGATACCGGTACGGGGAAAGATCTGCTGGCGCATGCTGTGCACATGGCCAGCCCGCGTGCGCCAAAACCGTATCTGGCGCTGAACTGCGCCTCTATTCCTGAAGATGCCGTTGAAAGTGAGCTGTTCGGGCATGCGCCGGAAGGTAAAAAAGGCTTCTTTGAACAGGCGAATGGCGGCTCGGTGCTGCTGGACGAGATTGGCGAAATGTCGCCACGCATGCAGGCGAAACTGCTGCGTTTCCTCAATGACGGCACGTTCCGCCGCGTGGGGGAAGATCATGAAGTTCACGTGGACGTGCGCGTCATCTGCGCCACCCAGAAAAACCTGGTGGAGCTGGTGCAGAAAGGGGTATTCCGCGAAGATCTCTACTATCGTCTCAACGTTCTGACGCTCAATATTCCGCCGCTGCGCGATTGCCCACAGGACATCATGCCGTTGACAGAACTGTTCGTGGCCCGTTTTGCCGATGAGCAGGGCGTGCCGCGTCCGAAGCTCTCTGCCGACCTGGGCACCGTGCTGACGCGTTACGGCTGGCCGGGCAATATTCGTCAGCTTAAAAATGCGGTCTATCGCGCATTAACTCAGCTTGAAGGGTATGAACTGCGCCCTCAGGATATTCTATTGCCGGATTACGATGCCGGGACGGTCTCGGTAGGCGAAGAGGCAATGGAAGGCTCGCTGGATGACATCACCAGCCGTTTCGAGCGTTCGGTGTTAACGCAGCTATATCGCAGCTATCCGAGCACGCGCAAGCTGGCTAAACGTCTTGGGGTGTCACATACCGCGATTGCGAATAAGTTGCGCGAGTATGGGTTAAATCAGAAGAAGGGTGACGAATAAATAAAAAAGCCTCTTTGCAGAGGCTTTTTTACGTTTAGGCTTTAAGCGCCTCAAGTGCAGCGGTGTAATCCGGTTCGGTAGTGATTTCGTTCACCAGTTCACTGAAAACAACGTTGTCGTTTTCGTCGATCACCAGCACCGCACGAGCAGCCAGACCTTTCAGCGCGCCTTCGGAAATGGCAACACCGTATTTTTCCAGGAAATCCGGGCTGCGCAGAGTGGATAGGGTGATGACGTTGCTCAGGCCTTCAGCGCCGCAGAAGCGGGACTGGGCAAACGGCAGGTCAGCAGAAATGCACAGCACTACGGTGTTGTCCATTTCGGTCGCCAGCTGGTTGAATTTACGCACTGATGCAGCGCAAACGCCAGTATCGATGCTTGGGAAAATGTTCAGGACTTTACGCTTGCCAGCAAACTGGCTCAGCGTGACGTCAGACAGATCTTTAGCCACCAGAGTAAAAGGCTGTGCTTTGCTGCCAGACTGTGGGATGGAACCTGCAACAGCAACCGGGTTGCCCTGGAAATGAACGAGTTGTGACATAGATATCTTCCTGTTTACAAATAGTTAACGTCGTGGCTAGTGTATGTCATCCGCAGTTAGCACGGCAAACCAATTTTCTGCCTTTCCGGCCTGCAAGGAGTCAGTGATGAGAAGCGTTAAGGTCTATGAAGAAGCCTGGCCATTGCACACCCCGTTTGTGATCTCGCGCGGCAGCCGTAATGAGGCCTGCGTGGTCGTGGTTGAATGTGAAGAGGACGGCGTAAAAGGCGTCGGAGAATGTACCCCTTATCCTCGCTACGGAGAAAGCTTGGCGTCAGTCATGGCGCAAATTATGACGGTGGTGCCCGAGTTGCAGGCGGGCCTGACGCGTGAGGCTCTTCAGCTTCGGTTGCCGGCCGGCGCGGCACGCAACGCGATTGACTGCGCACTCTGGAGTCTGGAAGCGGCGAAACGACAAAAACCGCTGCCTGCGCTGCTGGACGTTACGCTGCCGCAATCGATCGTCACCGCGCAAACGGTGGTCATCGGTGAACCAGAGCAAATGGCCGCCAGCGCTCAGGCGTTGTATGCCACAGGTGCAACATTATTAAAGGTGAAGCTCGACGATCGTCTGATTAGCGAACGCATGGTCGCCATTCGTGCGGCGGTACCTGATGCCACTCTTATCGTCGATGCGAACGAATCATGGCACAGCGAAGGGCTGGCAGCCCGTTGTCAGCTGCTTGCCGATCTGGGCGTTGCCATGCTGGAGCAACCCCTCCCGGCAGAAGACGATGCCGCGCTGGCGAATTTTATTCATCCGCTTCCCGTCTGTGCAGACGAAAGCTGTCATACCCGTGAGAGCCTGTCAGCCCTCAAGGGACGTTACGAAATGGTGAACATTAAGCTGGATAAAACAGGTGGATTAACCGAGGCTCTGGCTCTGGCACAAGATGCGCAGGCGCAAGGCTTTGCTCTGATGCTGGGCTGTATGTTGTGTACGTCCAGAGCGATCGGCGCTGCACTCCCGCTGGTGAACAGCGTGCGCTTTGCCGATCTGGACGGCCCAACCTGGCTGGCGGTTGACGTCTCACCCGCGCTGAATTTTACCTCCGGCGTACTTCATCTTTGAGGCTGCCAGCGCAGGAGATCTGTCATCGCCCGCAGGTATTTTTCGCTCGCTTCATCCGAGGAGATGGGCGGAAACTCTGCGGTGATACAGTGAAGGCTGAGGTCTGCGCACCAGCTGCCAAACGACCCGGGTGTTTCATAGCCAACGCTGCTCACCAGAGGTAGAGCAAACGCATCCGCCAGCCACTGCCCGAGCGCCGTATGACGAGGATCTTCAATACAGGCGAGGGGATCGTGGAAAGAGATAACCCAGGCCGGGTGGATCTTATGAATAAGCTGGCATAGCGCCTGAGTCTCCGGTTCGGAACCGGGTTTGTCTCCCGTGAGCAGGACCACATCTCGCTCCTGCGCCGAACTGTTCCAGCGATACACCGTTTCACCGGCGCGCCAGTTTGCCGCCGGGAAGTTCCTGTTCAGGTCAACGCCGCGTGCATTCGCCCGCAATCCAAGCTGACAACCGTCCGGGTTGACGGTCAAAATCACATGATGACGTCGTAAATCGGGGGCCAGCGTACGTAGCGCGCACGAGAGTGTCACGACAGACGAGTTTTCATCGCCATGCGTGCCTGCAATGATTAAGCCGCTATTGCGATCGGCCTCGGGGGCCGGAAACCAGATCAGCGGCGCGCCTAAAAATGAGCGTCCATAATGTTCAGTTCCGGGCGGGAAGGCGCCGCGTTCCGTTCTTGGTCGGGTAGTTGCCATAGTAAACCCTGATGATAAAGTCACTTCTGGCAGTGTTGTGCAAAAGCCGCGCTTAATCAAATAGTTTCCGTGTGTGTGGAAAATTGCCTGACATCAACTTTCCGGAGGAAGCATTTGCATTTCTCCGTTTCGAAACAAATAATTACGCATCTGTCTGTTACCTGACATCATTAAGGGGATCGTATGAAGCATCCTGTTTCGCTTCTTTGTACTGCGCTGTGGCTGTGCGGGCTTTCTTCACTTTCATATGCCGCGGAGGTTCCCGAAGGAACGGTTCTGGCGCAAAAGCAGGAGCTGGTTCGACATATCAAAGATGAACCCGCTTCGCTCGATCCGGCAAAAGCGGTGGGATTGCCGGAGATACAGGTGATTCGCGACCTCTATGAAGGGCTGGTAAATCAGAACGAAAAAGGGGAGTTAGTTCCCGGCGTGGCGACGCGCTGGCAGAGCAATGACAACCGCGTCTGGACGTTCACGCTGCGGGATAACGCTAAGTGGTCTGACGGTACCCCAGTGACGGCACAAGATTTTGTCTATAGCTGGCGTCGTCTGGTTGATCCTAAAACAACGTCACCTTTCGCCTGGTTTGCGGCGCTGGCGGGCATTAACAATGCCCAGTCCATCATCGACGGCAAAGCTGCTCCGGATACGCTCGGCGTGACGGCGGTCGATGCTAAAACGCTGCGCGTGCAGCTGGACAAACCGCTACCCTGGTTCAGTAATCTGACGGCTAACTTCGCGTTTTATCCTGTTCAAAAGGCCAATGTGGAAAGCGGTAAGGAATGGACGCGCCCTGGCGCGCTCATTGGCAACGGTGCGTATGTGCTGAAAGATCGCGTGGTGAATGAAAAACTGGTGGTTGAGCCAAATTCTCATTACTGGGATAACGGCAGGACGGTGCTTAAAAAAGTCACCTTTGTGCCGATCAACCAGGAGTCCTCAGCGACCAAACGCTATCTTGCGGGCGATATCGATATTACAGAATCGTTTCCGAAAAACATGTACCAGAAGCTGCTTAAAGATATTCCGGGACAGGTATATACACCGCCACAGCTTGGGACCTATTACTACGCGTTTAACACGCAAAAAGGCCCAACCGCGGATGCCCGCGTACGTCTCGCGCTCAGCATGACTATAGACAGACGTATTATGGCGGAAAAAGTCCTGGGGACCGGTGAGAAACCGGCCTGGCATTTTACTCCCGATGTCACTGCGGGCTTTACGCCGGAAACCTCGCCATTTGAGCAGATGTCGCAGCAAGAGCTGAATGCGCAGGCGAAAACGTTGTTGCAGGCGGCAGGCTATGGCCCTCAGCGTCCGCTAAAATTAGCGCTGCTGTATAACACGTCTGAAAACCACCAGAAAATCGCGATTGCCGTTGCATCCATGTGGAAGAAAAATCTGGGTGTTGACGTTAAGTTGCAGAATCAGGAGTGGAAAACCTACATCGACAGCCGCAATACCGGGAATTTTGACGTCATCCGTGCATCGTGGGTAGGGGACTACAATGAGCCGTCTACATTCCTGTCGCTGCTGACCTCCTCCCATAGCGGGAATATCTCACGATTCAACGAGCCTGCTTACGATAAGATTATTCATCAGGCGACGCTCGAAACTACTGAAAAAGCGCGTAATGCCGACTACAACATGGCCGAGAAGATCCTCACCGAGAAAGCACCAATTGCCCCTATTTATCAGTACACCAATGGCCGTCTCATCAAGCCATGGGTTAAAGGTTATCCGATAAATAACCCGGAGGATGTTGCGTACAGCCGTACAATGTATATTGAAAAGCATTAAAAAAGAGGTCAGGGCGCTACGTGATTATGGTAAATATCCATTAACCGCATAAGCGCCCGCTCTCAGGGTTGATAGTTTTACAGCCTGATTATTACCAAATATCCCCTTCATATCAGCCCATCACTTATTGTCATGATGAATATCTTCAGAGAGATTCTTTCTCCCGTTTATCGAAAAACGCGTAGTCATTTATTCGCCATTCCTGTAGCAGTATAGTCATTACTGTTTTAAAGATTGAATTTGTCCGATACAGGATTTTTTCATATTCAGGCCATTTATTGAATTAAAGCCTTATTTCTCTGTGCTGTTACGGGGTGTGTTAATAAATGCATTGATGTAAATCAATTATTCAACCTCATGGAACAATAAGTTCAATATTTCCAATCAAAGCAGTCATTTCTGCCAAATTAATGTGAATAAATAGTTAATTTTTACTGTGTGTCATGTATCTATGGCATTTATGAGTACACTAATTTAGTGGAATATTCTTAAGAAAAGTCTAATGGTAGATCTTTGATCTGGAAAGTTGATTTCAAATGGACATTTGCTCTAATATGGCTTTGTAAAGAAACGTCACTCACTTAACATTTATTTCTTTTAAAGAAAGGGACTGCTATGGCCGATTCATTCCAGAATGAGGTGCCCAAGGCACGCATAAATTTAAAGCTGGCTCTGCATACAGGTGGCGCGCAAAAGAAAATCGAACTGCCACTTAAACTCCTCACCGTCGGTGATTTCAGTAATGGAAAAGAGAATCGCCCATTATCGGAAAGGGAGAAAATCAACGTCAATAAAAATAACTTCAACAGCGTACTTTCGGAATTTAACCCGGAAGTGAATCTGACGGTTCCTAACACAATGGCCGGGGATGGCTCGGAAGAAAGCATAAAACTGAATTTCTCCGATATTAAGGATTTCGAACCTGAACAGGTTGCCCGCCAGATCCCCCAGCTCCGCGCCATGCTGGCTATGCGTAATTTATTACGCGACCTCAAATCCAATCTTCTTGATACCGCCTCTGCCCGTGTCCGTATGAGCCTCGACACTATTCCGGAGCCGCTGACCCGCATGAAGGCGCAGCTCACGGCACTGGCTATGGAAAAGCAGGCGCTGCTGGAGGATATCGCGGTGGGCAATACCGCCCACGGCGAACGTCTGGCTGCCATCGGAGAGGAAGAAGTCGCCATCATTTTGCAGCTCGACGAACGGGAAACCCGGTACGGCCAGGAGCTGAAACTCACGGAAGAACTGCTTGCCTGCCGCACGGATATCTCCCGTCAGGGGGAGATTGCGGACCTTCAGATGCAGCTTACTGCCGTGCAGCAGAATACCCCGCTGCTGGGGCTGGATGTGGACGCGCGTACGGTTGCCACCGTTATCGCCGACTGGACCGGCGTACCGCTCTCCTCATTAATGAAGGACGAACAGACCGAACTGCTGAGTCTGGAGCAAAACCTCGGCGTACGGGTGGTCGGCCAGGACAGTGCACTGAATGCCATTGCGCAGCGCCTGCGCGCCAGCAAAACCGGTCTGGCGCCGGAGAACGGCCCGCAGGGCGTGTTCCTGCTTGTGGGGCCGAGCGGCACCGGCAAGACCGAAACCGCACTGGCGCTGGCCGATGAACTGTTCGGCGGCGAGAAGTCCCTTATCACCATCAACCTTTCGGAATACCAGGAGCCACACACCGTTTCGCAGCTTAAGGGCTCACCGCCGGGCTACGTGGGTTACGGCCAGGGCGGCATTCTGACCGAAGCCGTCCGTAAGCGCCCGTACAGCGTGGTGCTGCTGGATGAAGTGGAAAAGGCGCACCGGGACGTGATGAACCTGTTCTATCAGGTGTTTGACCGGGGCTTCATGCGCGACGGCGAGGGGCGGGAAATTGACTTCCGTAACACGGTGATTCTGATGACCTCCAACCTCGGCAGCGACCTCATCATGCAGATGCTGGAGGAACAGCCGGAGGCGACAGAGCCGGACCTGCATGAACTGCTGCGTCCTGTCCTGCGGGACCACTTCCAGCCCGCGCTGCTGGCGCGCTTCCAGACGGTGATTTACCGTCCGCTGGCAAAGGCAGCGATGCGTACCATTGTGGAGATGAAGCTGAATCAGGTGAGCAGACGCCTCAACCGTCACTACGGTATGACTACCCATATCAGCGAAAGCCTGTACGACGCGCTGACTGCCGCCTGCCTGCTGCCGGACACCGGGGCGCGTAATGTTGACAGCCTGCTGAACCAGCAGATTCTGCCGGTGCTGAGTCAGCAGCTGCTGAGCCATATGGCAGCGGGGCAGAAGCCGCATACCCTGACGCTCGGCTGGGATGAGGAAGAGGGCATAGTGCTCGAGTTTGACCGGACAGAAGGAGTGCACGCATGAGCAATAATCCCCCGCTAAGATTCAGCCACAGCCATCACCTGCTTTCGGTGAAGGGCTGCGATGCAGGGCTTGATGTGCTGGCGTTTGAGGGTGATGAAGCCCTGAGCACGCCGTTCAGCTACCGTACTGAATTCACCAGCGCGGACCATGCCATCAGCAAAGAGATGATGCTGATGAAAGCGGCTTCCCTGACGCTTCAGGCCCCGGTAGACCAGGGGTACGGCATCAAAATACAGCAGCCGGTGCGGGTGATTCAGGGCGTGGTCACGGGTTTTGAACGCCTGGGTACCTCAAAGGATGAAACCCGTTACGCAGTGACACTTGAGCCGCGTCTGGCCCTGCTCAGCCGCTCGCACCAGAACGCCATCTACCAGGATATGTCCGTCCCGCAGATTGTGGAGAAAATCCTGCGCGAGCGCCACGGCATGCGCGGCCAGGACTTCCTGTTCTCACTCTCAAAAGAGTATCCGCGCCGTGAGCAGGTGATGCAGTACGCTGAGGACGACCTGCACTTTATCACCCGCCTGCTGGGTGAGGTCGGTATCTGGTTCCGCTTCACCACCGACACGCGCCTCAACATTGACGTGGTGGAGTTTTACGACAGCCGGCAGGGATATGAGAAAGGCCTGACGCTGCCGTCGGTGCCGCCGTCAGGGCAGCACTCGCAGGGGGTGGACTCGGTGTGGGATATGGAGTGCCGTCATAAGGTGGTCCAGAAGGCGGTCAGCACCCGCGACTACAACTACCGTCAGGCCACGCAGGACATGAATACCCTGGTGGATGCGACCCGCGGGGATGTCACCACGTACGGTGAGGCCTATCACTGGGCGGATAACTACCTGACGCCGGGCAGCGCATATGACCGCAACCCGGCAGCGGAGTCCGGGGCGTTTTACGCCCGCATCCGTCACGAACGCTACCTGAATGACCAGACGCAGACCGTTGCCTTCACCAGTTGTCCGGAGCTCTCTCCGGGTATGCTGCTGAAAGTCACCGGCGGGTACGAAGTGGCGGAGGTGTTTGCGAAGGGCGTGGTTGTCACGGCGATGCACAGCCATGCGCAGCGTGATGCGGACTTTTGCGTCAGGTTTGACGGTATCCCGGACAGCCCGGATTTCAGTTTCCGCCCTGAGCCTGGTTCACGTCCGGTGATGGCCGGTACCTTACCGGCCCGCGTCACCAGTACAACCGAAAATGACACCTACGGGCATATCGATAAGGACGGCCGCTACCGCGTCAACATGCTGTTTGACCGTGAGAACTGGGAGACCGGGTTCGAGAGCCTGTGGGTCCGTCAGTCCCGCCCGTATGCGGGTGACACGTACGGCCTGCACCTGCCGCTGCTGGCGGGCACCGAGGTGGCGATTGGTTTTGAGGGCGGCAACCCGGACCGGCCGTACATTGCCGGCGTGCTGCACGACTCGGCGCACGGCGACCACGTCACCATCCGCAACTACAGACGCAACGTGCTGCGCACGCCGGCGAACAACAAAATCCGCCTCGACGACGAGCGCGGGAAAGAGCATATCAAGGTCAGTACGGAGTACGGCGGCAAGAGCCAGCTCAATCTCGGCCACCTGGTCGACAGCGAGAAACAGCAGCGCGGTGAGGGGTTTGAGCTCAGGACGGACAGCTGGGGCGCCATCCGGGCGCAGAAAGGGATTTTTATCAGTGCTGACGGCCAGGCGAAGGCGCAGGGCCAGGTCCTTGATATGGAGCCTGCACTCGCACGGCTTTCAGCAGCATTAGTGGAAATGGAATCCCTTGCTGCCTGCGCACAGCAGGCTCAGGCTCTGGCTGCCGATGTTGGCCGTCAGCAAAAACTCCTGAAGCAGAAAATTGAACAACTGCATGAAGAGGTGATTCTGGGCAGTGCGCCAAAAGGCATGGCACTGGTGAGCGGCGAAGATATGCAGCTATCAGCCAGTGATAATATGACGCTGACAGCGGGTAAACAGCTGGATGTCGGTGCGCAGAATGACTTTACGCTGGCGGCCGGTAAGCAACTCAGCCTGTACAGCCGTGAAGGAGCAAAACTGTTCAGCTCGCAAAACGACATTGATATTCAGGCGCAGGGCGGAAACATCACCACGTGGTCCACGCAGGATACGCATGTTTCAAGCGGCAGGAAAATGGTCATTACAGCACAGGACGAGCTGACGCTGATTTGTGGTGGTGGCTACATCAAAATCAACGGCGGAAATGTTGAGATTGGTGGTCCGGGTAAACTGCTGATTAAGAACACGGGCATCAGGAAAGCGGGCACGGGCAGTATGCAGGGGGTGATGAAGTCGTTTGAACCTTCTACGTTTGATGAGAAATTTGTCATCAGAAATGCATTAACCCAAGAGCCGCTTCCAGGAAAAGCCTATAAAATAACTATGCCAAACGGGTCAGTTGTCACTGGTATAACAGACGCGCAGGGGGCAACGACGCTTAATTCTTCGGATTTGATAGATGATATGATAATAACACTTACTGGTCGTTAAATAATATTAATGGAATACATATGTTAGGATTAATACTCTTTATAATGTGTTTATATTCTCTTGTAATTGGTAGCATCTTATATATTTTTGTTGGCTTTTTGCATAAACCTATTGATGGTGGGTGGAAAAAAACAGGCAAGTGGTGTATGTGTGTGGTTTTATCATATTTAATTATATATATCCTCCAATCACATGGTGTCCTAATAATAAGATAAGTGGCGGCTTGTCTAATAGATAAAAAAGGATGCTTCTAATGAGTGAAAAAACAGATACAACCAGGACTTTAGAGTTAAAGTATGACGACAATGGAAAACCTTCATGGCGTTCATGCCCTTCTCATAAGAATATAAAGGTCCGCGGAGGACGTGATTTACCTCCTCATCTCCCTGGTTTGATAATACTCGTCCATGGGGTTAACTCAACAGGTGAATGGTATCAAAATGCGGAAGAGTCTCTCTGCAAAGGATTAAATGACAGGTTAGGGCTCAATGGTTCTCAATTTGAATTGAAGCCGAACAAATATAGTACAGATTGTGAGAAGGAGGAAGGGAAAAGTAACTCGTCACCTTCACCTTTAGCTCGTAGAAAACTTATTGAAAATTCTGAGCGCTCTCCAATCATTCGATTCTATTGGGGGTATTCTTCTGTGAGGGGGGAAGAGGATAAATATATTATCCCGTTAGCTAATGCGGATGGTGAAGATTATCATGAAATGAAAAGAACAGGTATAAAACAAGATGACATTCAAAAAAAAGGGCCATATATATGGGGAGGTGGCCCATTCCAAAATGGCACGAATAACTTACACTCGCTTTGGAGTGACTATGGATTCGATGAGAATCTGGCGGGAATCTCTGGAGCAAAACTTCAGTATCTCAATGAAGATAAAGATAGACTTTTAACAAATGCTCCACCAAGAAAATACTATTCACATGCAGCTAAGAGATTAGCAGATCTTTTAGACCTTATCCGGGATAAATATCCAAATGATACGGTTAGTATTATCTCTCATAGCCAAGGGACAATGATTTCGCTAGCCGCAGTCGCATTAGCAAAAAAAAGGACCAGATACTCTTTTTATATTAAACTCCCCTTATGCAATGCATAATAGCCAGCTTAATGAGCTTTCAATTCCTCAGAAAGAGAGAATTTCTCCAAGCGGACGCGAAAATACATTATCATCAATAATTGAAAAAATTGCAAAGCAATCCACGCATCTGTCCTCTGTGGGTTATAAAGGGTTATGTGTAGGCAAGTTTACTGATAAAACGAATTGGAAGCCTGAAGGTGAGAATGTAATACGGGCTGGAAAAATACAAGAGCGTGATAATCATGGCAGAACGTATATTTATTTTTGCCCTCATGACCGAGTTATGGGGTCATTACCGCTTCGCTCGATAGGGTGGCAAGGGCTACCTAATGATAAAAATGGTAATCCACATCCATTAATTGTGAAATTTAAAAATAATTTGTACCAGAGGATGTTGGCCAGGAATACGCCATGCGGTTCTTATCCTGATAAGCAGACACCATTTGGTACTTTACCTGATGGAAAACCATTTTGGGATGATGATGGTGATAAATATCAAAGTAGTAGCATTACATATCCTGACCCTCCAAAATGGCAAACAGTGTTTGTAAATGCAGAGAAAGTCCCTGAGCCTATTAATCCCAGTGAGCTGGCCGAATTTGACGAAACCAGAGTAGGTAAAGAGCATGGCTCAAAACAACAGGATGGTTGGGGTGAGATAGCCCCTAAAACTGGAAAGAAAAATGACAATACATATGATAACTATGTCAATTTATATCCAAACCAAGATGTCGTAATCGGCTATAAGGAACTTCCAAGTGGTTATGTGCAAGAGATAACAAGGAAGGAAACTTTCGAAGAAAAAGATAAAAGGTTACGAACTTATGTTTCTCAACCAACAGATCACAGCACACTGCCCGGAAACAAGGAATTTATGACCAGAGTAGTAGCTTATGATTTACCGATAGGTTACTGCGATGCTACATGGGATAAAGAATTTCTTTCAACGCTCCGATATCTTGCTGATTGGACCACTGGCGCAGACCCTTATATGAACACTGGGGTTGTTGAAAGAATTAATGAACCTTCAATGATAAGTCGGGAAACGGGTATCGAGGAAATTATTCGAGAAAAGGCAAAGGAGTATGGTTATTAAATGAGTAGATACGTCGTTGTTTTAGGGGATGCCACTTCGCATGGTGGCAAAGTCACATCAGCCTCATCCAGTTTCGATATATCCGGTAAAAATGCCGCACTTTTGAATGATACTGTCAGTTGCCCGGAACACGGTATGAATAAAATTATTGAATGCGATGTTTCTGCGTATGAAGAAAACGGGCGTGGAATTGTATTGCATGGCTGCAAGACGCAGTGTGGTTCGAGTGTCATTGCAAGTTATGCAGCTATCAGTCAGTGATAATCTTACGCTGACAGCGGGTAAACAGCTGGATGTTGGTGCGCAGAAGGACTTTACGCTGGCGGCCGGTAAACAACTCAGCCTGTACAGCCGTGAAGGGGCAAAACTGTTCAGCTCGCAAAACGATATTGATATTCAGGCGCAGGGCGGAAACATCACCACATGGTCCACACAGGATACGCATATTTCAAGCGGCAGGAAAATAGTCATTACAGCACAGGACGAGCTGACGCTGATATGCGGTGGCGGCTACATCAAAATCAAAGGCGGGAATGTTGAGATTGGTGGTCCGGGTAAGCTGCCGATTAATAACGCGGGTATCAGGAAAGCGGACATAGGCAGTATGCAGGGGGTGATGAAGTCGTTTGAACCTTCTACGTTTGATGAGAAATTTGTCATCAGAAATGCGCTGACAAAAGAACCTATACCAGGTAAAGCGTACAAAATCACCATGCCAGATGGTTCTGTTGTTTCCGGTATTACAGATGCTTCTGGAGCAACGTCACTCAATTCTTCTGATGTTATCGGCAATATGATTATCAGCTTAGTAAAGGCGAATTAAGATGAGATGGAATCAGTCAGACAGGAAAGTCCTTACAATTATAGCCATTATTGGTGTATTCCTGTATGCCATTTATAAAGGCTTACAGTTCCTGGCAGGAGCCAGTATGGGAGCCAGTTTTGGGGTGGGTCTGGGAGGAATGAGCGGTTCTCAGAAGGTAGAAGAGTCACGAAAAGTTGAAACAGATGCTCCTGCTCAAATTATTTATCGCATAGATAAAAATCGATACCTGACGCTGGAAAACTACATATCCTGTGATAGGGGTGGACAAGTATATTACAATGACTCTCAGAGGGGAATAAAAACACACCTGGGATGGGATAACGATTTTTATGATTTCTCATATCGCCGGGGAAATAATATTGCGGCTTATCAAGGCTCTATTATTAATGGGGCGGATAATGGTTATCTGGCATTCCCTGGCGCATCTACCAGACAATATTGTGGTAGTGGAAGGTCAGAAACAGGTTGCCCTGTGTTTTTCTTCTTTTCAGCAGATCATGGGAACACATTTATATATAAAATTGTAGCTATGGAATACAGCACCCCAGAACGTTTTAGTCAGCTTAAAGTAGTAGTGGCTAATGATGGTGTTTATCTAAGGGATGAGTCTAAAACGGAGGATAGCTATTCTCGCCCTACAGGTCTCAATGACCTTAGCTCAGTGAATAAATTAAGGTTTTCTGACGGCAATTTAATCAGTGTTTATGATGACTGGCAGAAAAAAATTGATGAGTTAGTGAAAGAAGAACTGATAAGAAAAAAAATGCCCTATGCAAACGAGTATGGACCTAGATTTCATATATTCGACTATCTCAGAACATTAACGCCACCGAAAACACATGAGGAAAGGAATTTAATGGCAAACGAATTGTCTGAAATCCAGATTAGGATTGAAGATGAAGTTTATAAAGATGGAATTAAATTTCCGAAGCCTTCAACGTCAAGCATTGATGTTAAATATCAATGTAATAAAAATATTAAAGCTAAAACCATCACATATACTAATGAGTCAAATGGGAAAAAGGAGGTGGTGAAAAATGAACAATAATTATGAACCTGTTCGGGAACTTGAATGTAAGTTTGATGATAATGGGCATCCTTCCTGGCGTTCATTTCCCTCTCATAAAAATTGCCAAATCAGAGGTGGGTGTGATTTACCTCCACATTTGCCTGGAATTATTATTCTTGTACATGGTGTTAACTCGACAGGAGAATGGTTTTCAATTGCTGAGGACAAAATTTGTGAAGGCCTGAATAAGAGACTTGGATTAAAAGGGACTGATTATAAACTGGTGGCTAATAAATATATTTCTGATGAAAAAATAGAGATTGAACCTCTTATAGAAAGAGATTTGCCTGCGCCTAAGAAGGAAACCTCTCCAGTCATTCGCTTTTACTGGGGGTATGCTTCACCTAAAGGTAATGAAGATAAATATGATATACCGTTAGCCAATAGGAAAGGCGTTGATTACCATCACTTAAAAAGGCAAGGCATGCCTCATGAAAATATTATTGCTCAGGGGCCATTTTTCTGGGGCGGCGGGCCATTCCAGAACGGTACAAATAATCTGCACTCTTTATGGGGTGAGACAGGGTTTAAAGAGAGAGTAGCAGGTATCAAAGTCCAGTGGTTTAATGAAGACAAAGATCGCCTGTTAACCAATGCGCCACCGCGAAAATACTACGCGCATGCTGCAAAACGCCTTGCAGACCTGGTTGACAGTATTCGTAATAAATATCCCAAAGATACAGTAACCATTATTTCTCACAGCCAGGGAACCATGGTTGCAATGGCTGCGGTAGCGATAGCCAGGAATGCACCTGATGCATTATTTGTACTTAATTCTCCTTATGCACTGGATCATAACGATCTTAATGGGGCGTCACTTCCGGCAGATGAGTGCATTTCGCCAGAAGGGCGGCAGAATACGTTATCTGCCATCATTGATAAGGTGGCTTCCAGAAAAAATCATTTATCATCACTGGGCTATGAAGGGCTTTGTGTCGGACAGACGGCAGATAAAAAGAACTGGCGACCAGATGTCGCTCTTGCCAGTGAAAGTGGCAGCAGTCTTGCCGAACGAGATAACCACGGACGCACTTATATTTACTTCTGTCCTCATGATCGAGTTATGGGGTCACGTCCGCTACGCTCAATTGGCTGGCAGGGATTACCCAATAATTCTCAGGGGCAGCCTCATCCTCTGCTGAAAAAGCATCAGGGAAATTTATTTCAGCGCATGCTGGCTCGCAGTACTCCATGTGGCGAAGCGCCAAATCCCGCAACACCTTTTGCAAAATTGCCGGATGGTAAACCGTTCTGGGATGATAAAGGCGACAAGTATCAAAGCAGTAGTTTCACCTATCCAGATCCTCCGGAATGGCAAACGGTTTTTATTAATGCCGAAAAGGTACCTGAACCTATAGATGCTGCAAAATTAGCTAATTTTGATGTATCACGTGTTGGAGCTGAACAGGATGACAGACAGATAGATGGCTGGGGGGAAATTAATCCGGATAAAAATCTAAAAAACGACAATACCTATGACAATTACATCAATTTATACCCCAATCAGGATATTGTGATTGGATTTAAAAATGTGGGAACTGAATCTGAGCCCCGAATGGTGCCTGTGACCCGTAAGGAGACATTTGAAGAAAAGGATCTTCGCATAAGAACCTATGTTTCTCAGCCCACGGATCATAGTACTCTTCCTATGCGTGCTGATTTCATGTCTCAGGTGGTGGCATATGATTTACCGATTGGGTATTGCGATGCAACCTGGGATAAAGAATTTATGGCAGATTTACGGCGAAAAGCGGACTGGACGCAGGGAGAGGATCCTTATCTCTCCAGTGGAGAGCCAGACAAAGTACCTGAACCTGATTTAATTAGTCAGGACACTGTTGTTGATGAATTTTATAAAGAGCAAAGTAAGCTGCCAGCATATAGAGCTGTAAATAAAGCATAAACACACTTCGGTAGGTTGTTGTTCAGTGAGTTTGCTAAAATTCAACGCTATATAGTCAGTTGTTTTCTTCGAATTAAAGGATTAGCAAATGGGGAAATTTGTCGTCGTTTTAGGGGATGCCACTACGCATGGTGGCAAAGTCACATCAGCCTCATCCAGTTTCGATATATCCGGTAAAAATGCCGCACTTTTGAATGATACTGTCAGTTGCCCGGAACACGGTATGAATAAAATTATTGAATGCGATGTTTCTGCGTATGAAGAAAACGGGCGTGGAATTGTATTGCATGGCTGCAAGACGCAGTGTGGTGCGAGTGTCATTGCAAGTATGCCGGATACAGCCTTAGTAGCGGTATATGTCGTTATGCTATTACGACGATCATTTTGCAAAATGGGGATCGCAGCGTCACCATTATGCCAGAACAGGTGATCAGGGGGGCGGAGAAGGGGTGTGTGACGATGAGTATTACTGTCCCCGATAGTCTGTCGGGGGCGAGGATATTCCATTTAAGCATGGCGCCTGAAGCAGGCTGGTATATTCGTCGCGGGCATCAAAGTGCAAAAGAGAATATCCTCATGACTGAGGACTGTTTTTTCCAGGCTATCGACTGTCTGGCCTGAACGTCAGCCACCCTAACGGAAGGGGCGTGCAATAACGTAGTTAATATATATTAACTACGTTAACTTATTAAGCACCACTAAACATCGGCACTCTACAGTATCTCTCCTTAAATATATAATTACCGTTATTGAAGGAGTATCAGTAACCAAACGACAAGCCAGATATTTACCGTAACACATGCTTTTTATCCGCCTTAAGTAAAACTGCGCAAATCAAACTGCAAAACAACAAACCAGCGACGAACGTGAGGACAAATTCGTATGGCAATGCTATAACCCTTAATGCCAACCAAAATATAATGCCCCAGGAAAACGTATGCTAAGAAATATTAGTGTCAGAACGTTCATTGTCTATTTCCTTTTATGTGTATTTTTGGTAAGTGATGGAGTTATAGCGCTATTTTCACGGAATTCTTCGCTTTTTATTGCAGTCATAATTGTACAATTCATCGCCTTATTTTTACTCTGGGCGTACATGACAAAATATCTTGTGACGCCGATCAATACTGTGAAAAAAAGTATTGAAGAAGTGACGTCAGGCAAACTTGGCGTGTCGATACCTGAATTTGGCAACAATTGTGCAGGACGCCTGATCCCGGGGATTAATAGTCTCTCCAGCAACATTGCAACGCTGGTCCGTGAGATCCGCGCCTCCTCGCAAACTGCGATGACCCTGTCAGATCAACTCTCTTCACGCAGCGCGCAGCTTTCCGTCAAAACAGAACAGCAGTCAGCTTCGCTGGTGCAAACGGCAGCCAGCATGGAAGAGATGGCTGCAAGTACAAAAAATAATGCCGACAATACCCGTTTAGCCAGCGAACAGGCGAATCTCGCGACGTTGCAGGCGCGTAAAGGCGGAGAGTTAATGGGGCAGGTCGCGAACAATATGCAGTCGATTACCGACTGCGCCCAGCAAATGACAGAGATTATCTCGCTGATTGACGGTATCGCTTTTCAGACCAATATTCTGGCGCTTAACGCCGCCGTTGAAGCGGCAAGAGCGGGCGACCATGGTAAAGGGTTTTCTGTGGTCGCGGGTGAAGTGAGAAGCCTGGCGCATCGTAGCGCCGAAGCGGCAAAAAATATTAAGTCATTGATTGAAGTCACCAGCCATAACGTGACGCAGGGCGTTAACGTGGTCTCTGAAGCCGAAAAAAACATGCATGACATTGTTACCGGTTCGGGCAATGTGAGCAGACTGATGGATGAAATTTCCGCCTCAACATCAGAACAGGAAAAAGGTATTTCACAAATTACGCAGGCATTGTCTGAGCTTGAACGCGTAACGCAGAGCAACGTGTCGATGGTTGAAGAACTCAATGGATCGTCAGATGTGCTGCGCAATCAGGTGATTGAGCTCCAGACACGAACACGTAATTTCCGTCTGGAAAATGAGCTCCAGGCTGACAATGCGTTAAGAAGCCGCGAATGGGCGGTGAATTCCTGAGCGTATTCAGGACGATGCCTCACATAATTATTGCTTAACCCTCGGCGAAAGCTAGACTGACACCGAAAGAGATAAAACGGTGGAGGCGCTGTGGAGAGCATCAAAGGGTCTGAGGTTAACGTACCTGACGCAGTTTTTGCATGGGTGTTTGATGGACGTGGCGGCGCAAGGCCGCTTGAAGATCAGGATCATATCGACAACGAACATCCATGCTGGCTGCACCTCAACTACACGCACCCGGACAGCGCCGAGTGGCTCGCGTCCACGCCGCTATTGCCCAACAACGTTCGGGATGCGCTGGCGGGAGAAAGTCTCAGACCCCGCGTCAGCCGGATGGGTGAGGGGACGTTAATTACGCTGCGTTGTATAAACGGCAGTACGGATGAGCGTCCGGATCAGCTGGTGGCCATGCGTGTTTATATGGATGAACGGCTGATTGTTTCCACCCGCCAGCGAAAAGTGCTGGCGCTGGATGACGTCATTAACGATCTGAAAGAGGGCACGGGGCCTACGGATTGCGGCAGCTGGCTGGTGGATGTGTGTGATGCGCTGACCGATCATGCCAGCGAGTTTATAGAAGAACTTCACGATAAAATCATCGATCTGGAAGATAACCTGCTCGATCAGCAAATTCCCCCACGTGGTTTTCTGGCGTTGCTGCGTAAGCAGCTCATCGTGATGCGCCGCTATATGACTCCCCAGCGCGACGTTTATGCGCGGCTGGCCAGCGAACGCATGAGCTGGATGAACGACGATCAGCGCCGCAGAATGCAGGATATCGCTGACCGGCTCGGACGTGGTTTGGACGAGATTGACTCATGTATTGCCAGAACGGCAGTCATGGCGGATGAGATAGCCCAGGTGATGCAGGAGTCGTTAGCCAGGAGAACGTACACCATGTCGCTGATGGCGATGGTCTTTTTACCGAGTACCTTCCTGACGGGGTTGTTTGGCGTAAACCTCGGAGGGATCCCCGGCGGTGAATATCACTATGGCTTCACGACATTTTGCGTCATGTTAGTGGTTTTGATTGGCGGTGTTGCGTGGTGGTTGCATCGTAGTAAATGGCTGTAAATTTACGCTTTTCTGTGGCAGAGTCGGCTTCAAAACGACATTTTAATTGAGCGAAGTCAATAAACTCCGACCATGTTAGGTGCAATATTACTCCCGCAGGTGAATGCAACGTCAAGCGATGGGCGTTGCGCTCCATATTGTCTTACTTCCTTTTTTTGAATTACTGCATAGCACAATTGATTCGTACGACGCCGACTTCATAGTCGGCTTTTTTTTGCCTCCTGTTTATCTGCGTCTACCCTTTAGGGGTCAGCACCCTAATCTGGAGGAAAAGATGAGTATGCTACTTGCCCTGCAACGCCTGAACACCTGGCAGTCCGATCCGGTGCCCACCGATCCGACGCCGATACCCGATCCTGTCCCACGTCCGCAGCCGATGCCTGATCCACCACCGGATGAAGAGCCGATTAAATTGTCGCATCGTTAGCGCAGATCTGCGAGGATACGCGCCATCTGACTGCAATCATTACTACGAGAGTATATTGTGACCGCTTTTTCCACGCTGAACGTTCTGCCTGAAGCCCAACTGGCTAACCTGAATGAGTTGGGCTACCTCACTATGACCCCTGTCCAGGCCGCCGCGCTGCCGGCTATCCTTGAAGGCCGTGACGTGCGCGTGCAGGCGAAAACCGGCAGTGGAAAAACGGCTGCATTCGGGCTAGGCCTGTTACAACACATTGATGCAACCCTGTTTCAGACTCAGTCCCTGATACTCTGCCCGACGCGCGAGCTGGCCGACCAGGTCGCGGGTGAGCTGCGTCGTCTGGCGCGTTTTTTGCATAACACTAAAATTTTAACGCTCTGCGGCGGGCAACCGTTTGGTGCGCAGCGCGATTCCCTTCAGCACGCGCCGCATATCATTGTGGCAACGCCGGGCCGTCTGCTCGATCACCTGCAAAAAGGCACCGTTTCACTCGATGCACTGCAAACGCTGGTGATGGATGAAGCTGACCGCATGCTGGATATGGGCTTCAGCGATGCGATTGACGAAGTGATCCGCTTTGCGCCAGCCACGCGTCAGACGCTGCTCTTTTCTGCCACCTGGCCTGAGGCGATTGCGGCGATCAGCGGGCGCGTGCAGAAGAACCCGCTGACCATTGAAATCGATACTGTCGATGCGTTGCCGGCGATTGAGCAGCAGTTCTTCGAGACATCGCAGCAGGGCAAAATTCCACTGCTACAAAAATTGCTGAGCCAACACCAGCCAGCGTCCTGCGTGGTGTTCTGTAATACCAAAAAAGACTGTCAGGCGGTGTGCGATGCCCTGAATGATGCCGGGCAGAGCGCATTATCGCTGCATGGTGATCTGGAACAGCGCGATCGCGATCAGACGCTGGTGCGTTTTGCTAACGGCAGCGCTCGCGTGCTGGTTGCAACGGATGTGGCGGCCCGTGGCCTGGATATTAAATCGCTTGAGCTGGTGGTGAATTTCGAACTGGCATGGGATCCGGAAGTGCATGTCCACCGCATCGGGCGTACTGCGCGTGCGGGTAACAGTGGTCTCGCCATCAGCTTCTGCGCACCTGAAGAGGCGCAGCGCGCTAATATTCTTTCGGAAATGCTGCAACTGAAACTCAACTGGGTGAATACCCCAGGTAATATCAGCATCGCTCCGCTGGCGGCGGAAATGGCCACCCTGTGCATCGACGGCGGTAAAAAGGCCAAAATGCGTCCCGGTGACGTTCTGGGGGCGTTAACAGGGGATATCGGTCTCGACGGGGCAGATATTGGCAAGATCACGGTCCACCCTGCGCATGTCTACGTAGCGGTTCGCCAGTCGGTTGCGCATAAGGCCTGGAAACAGTTGCAGGGCGGGAAGATTAAAGGGAAAACCTGCCGCGTTCGACTGCTGAAGTAAGCTTAAAACGCGTCTCAGAAACGATATCTGAGACGCTGCCAGGTTACTTGACTTCTACCACGTTCAGGCGCAGTTCATCGAATTGCGCATCCTCTTCCTCTGGCTGCCAGCCAGCAGGCTGCATCGGGATCTCTTCGCGATCAAACGCCAGATCCCCGCCATTCACCACCTCTGAACCGTGGTTAATCCCTTTGAAATCGAACAGTTCAACGTCGGCGAGGTGCGAAGGCACCACGTTCTGCATGGCGCTGAACATGGTTTCGATGCGGCCCGGATAGCGTTTATCCCAGTCACGCAGCATGTCGCCAATGACCTGACGTTGCAGGTTCGGCTGTGAGCCGCACAGATTGCACGGAATGATAGGGAAGGCTTTGGCCTGAGAGAAACGCTCAATGTCTTTCTCGCGGCAGTAGGCAAGTGGGCGGATCACGATGTGTTTGCCGTCGTCGCTCATCAGCTTCGGTGGCATTCCCTTCATTTTGCCGCCGTAGAACATATTCAGAAACAGCGTTTGCAGAATGTCGTCCCGGTGATGGCCAAGCGCAATCTTGGTGGCACCCAGTTCGGTTGCGGTGCGGTACAGAATGCCGCGACGCAAACGTGAGCAGAGCGAGCAGGTCGTTTTGCCCTCTGGGATCTTCTCTTTAACAATGCCGTAGGTATTCTCTTCTACGATTTTGTACTCAACGCCCAGGTTATCAAGGTACTCCGGCAGGATATGCTCCGGGAAGCCAGGTTGTTTCTGATCGAGGTTAACCGCGACCAGGGAAAAGTTCACCGGTGCGCTTTGCTGTAGATTACGCAGGATCTCCAGCATGGTGTAGCTGTCTTTACCGCCCGACAGGCAGACCATGATGCGATCGCCTTCTTCAATCATGTTGAAGTCTGCAATGGCTTCGCCCACGTTACGGCGCAGTCGCTTTTGCAGTTTATTCAGGTTGTACTGTTCTTTCTTGTTAATCTCTTGATTTTCTTGCATCTATTCGTTACTCAGATCTCAAATGGGGCACAGGGTGAGGAAAACGATTTCAAAGCGTCAGCTTCGTGTTCATCTCTTCTATCCATGTAGCATAGATTTCATACACCATCTGCGCATTAACGTGCCCCATCTGGTTAGCGATAAAAGACGGGTTTGCGGCTACCGGTAAAAACCAGCATGCGAAAGTGTGTCGTGTATGGTACGGATTGCAGCGCCGAATGCCAGCACGATTTACAAATGAGCCCCACAGGAGAAGTTTGGTTAAGACTGAAGGGTTGTCTACACTTACAGCTTACGCAGTAAAAACGGAGGTGAAAATGACTGACCGTCCCGTTCATGGTGACCATCCTGATTATAATCCCAGCCCGGATAACCCGGAAAAGGATGGAAGAAAACCGAAAGATGATCCTGGCTCAGCGCCTGAATCAGGCGATAAAGATCCAGAGTAATGACCAACCGCCTTTACGAAGGCGGTTTTAACACCCATTACGGCCTCTCTACGCGCACCGCTATTCACGTTATCCTCATCAACGTCGTCTGATAACCGCTCAGAATCCATCCCTTTTTTGCCGGATGAACGGGTGAGATAAAGCACGGATCTCATTCCCGCGTACCAGCGCGTTTTACAGTTCTCCTGCTACGCTTTTGAGGGTGACAAGGGAGCGCTTCTATGAAAAATAAAGACGAGCAGACAGGATTAGTTGGGCTGGCGATTGGTGCCGCCGTTATCGGGCTGGTTTCATCCCAGAAGATCATCAACCGTGAAAGTATTGTCGATGAACTGGTAAGGCTCGGCAGGCAGAAGGGGGATGGTGTCGAAGATGAGGTCTTTTTAAAAGCGGCTGAGTTAGTGAGAAAAGGGGTATAAGCGATGGCTGACATTCGTCATGCACAGTGTCATTGTGGGGCGGTGAAATTTACGGTTGAGCTGACGGACGGCCTGAATACCGCACGTCGATGTAGCTGCTCGTTTTGCAGGATGCGTGGGGCGGTCGTGGTTTCAGCGCCTTTGACGGGCATTAAGGTGACGCAGGGCGCGGACACGCTCACAGAGTACCGTTTCAACACCGGCACGGCGCGCCATTTCTTCTGTTCGATTTGCGGTATTTACACGTTCCACCAACGACGTTCCAATCCCAATGAATATGGTGTGAATGTCGCCTGTCTGGAAAATGTCACGCCATTCGACTTCCCGGAAGTGGCGGTAATGGATGGAGTAAATCACCCTATGGATGGCGACAGCGGGGTATTTGGCTATCTCTCTTTCCGTAAAGAACAGACGAAACAGCGATGAAAACTAGCCCGCAGATCGCTGCGGGCTAACGGGATTAGAACTGGTAAACCAGACCTAACGCTACAATGTCATCCGTACCGATGCCATTGTTTTTGTAGAATGAATCATCTTCATCCAGCAGGTTGATTTTATAATCAACATAGGTGGACATATTTTTGTTGAAATAATAGGTAGCACCGACGTCAGCATATTTCACCAGGTCTTTATCGTCCTGGCCATTGCCCAGGTCTTTACCTTTAGACTGTAAATAGGAAATGGCCGGACGCAGACCGAAATCGAACTGATATTGTGCGGTGACTTCGAAGTTCTGGGTTTTGTTTGCCACCGCATCTGCATTGTCGCCGTACGGCGTCATATTGCGGGTTTCGGAATACATTGCCGCCAGATAAATGTTGTTGGCATCGTATTTCAGACCTGCGGTCCATGCATCCGCAGTATCGCCGCCCGCAGTAGTGTAATTTACCTGATCGTTGGTACGGTCAGATGAAGTATATGCTGCACCTGCGCTGAAGCCCATGCCGAAATCGTAGGTTGCGGATATACCGTAACCGTCACCATTTTCATGACGTGTATCACGACCGTTGTTGGTCCCTTCATTGGTAGAGCAGAAATTCTCGTCGCAGTTATTACCTTCATTATTACCCTGATACTGCACCGCGAAGTTCAGACCCTGCACCAGACCAAAGAAGTCGGTGTTACGGTAGGTCGCCACGCCGTTTGCACGACCGGTCATAAAGTTATCGGCATAAGTATAAGAGTCGCCACCAAATTCTGGCAGCATATCGGTCCAGCCTTCAACGTCGTACAGGACGCCATAGTTGCGGCCGTAATCGAAGGAGCCGTAATCGCCCACCTTCACGCCCGCGAAGGCCAGACGCGTCCAGGACTGATTGTCAGAACCTTCGGTGTTGTTTGCCTGAATGTTATATTCCCATTGGGCGAAGCCGGTCATCATGTCGTTGATTTGGGTTTCACCTTTAAAACCCAGACGCATATAGGTTTGATCGCCATCTTTAGACGCGTCGTCAGAGAAATAATGCAGACCATCTACTTTGCCATACAGATCCAGTTTATTGCCGTCTTTATTATAAATTTCAGCTGCGTGAGCGGCTCCAGCCATTAACAAAGCGGGGATCATCAGTGCCAGTACTTTTCTTTGCATTTTGATTATTCCTTTGCAGTTATTTTTTTATTGCTTAGTGAACTTTCCGGGCTGGAAAGGTGTCCCATGCTAAATCACTCTGGCGGCGGATGAATAAAATATAATTGTTACGGGTTAAGTAAAATCTAAACTAAATGATGCGGTTGAAATAATGATAAACGTCATGAATGAATTATTATAATCAATACAAAATAAAAATTATTAATTACGCGGAAAACAAGGTAATCTCCACGCCGTTATATGCCTTTAAGATTATTTCATCCATAATTCACGTGAATATTGTTCAGAACATTGAGGCAATTTTCACCGATCTTCTGGATTCGCCCGGTGCACGTGCATCGGGCTTTTTTATAGCAAAAAAATGCCCGGACAAGCCGGGCATACAGGTTATTCACTGGTCGATTTTTCGGCTTTTCCTGCCAGTTGCGCCAGAAAGTCATAACGCTTCTGAAGATCCGCTGCCGCATCCTTCCATAGCTGCTCTGCTACTTCAGGCTGCTGGGCGTTCAGCCTGCGGAAACGCTGCTCCTGAAGTAAG
This sequence comes from Enterobacter cloacae complex sp. IR5402, assembly GCF_049238125.1. Lineage (NCBI taxonomy): Bacteria > Pseudomonadati > Pseudomonadota > Gammaproteobacteria > Enterobacterales > Enterobacteriaceae > Enterobacter > Enterobacter cloacae complex sp. IR5402. Next base: position 392,561 of record NZ_JBMKHO010000001.1, on the reverse strand, counting down.
GTTTCGGCAAGGGCGTCTGACGGCGGACGCGAATCCAGCGCCAGCGGCAATTTCCCTTCATCGGCACGGCGCGGGTCAAAGCGGTACAGTGGCCAGAAGCCGGTTGCGGTGAGCTGACGCATCTGGTCGTGGCTGAGTGCCAGATCGTAGCCATGCTCCTCACACGGACTGTAGGCGATGATCAGCGACGGGCCTGGATACGCTTCCGCTTCCTGAATGGCTTTCACCGTCTGGTTGAGCTGCGCCCCAAGCGAAATTTGCGCGACGTAGACGTGCCCATACATCATCATGCTGACGCCCAAATCTTTACGCGCCTTGCGCTTGCCGTGCTCACCAAATTTCGTGACCGCCCCCAATGGCGTTGCTTTCGAGGCCTGTCCGCCAGTGTTGGAATAACACTGAGTATCGAGCACCAGAATATTGACGTTTTCGGTCAGGCTCAGGACATGATCAAGACCACCGAAACCAATATCGTAGGCCCACCCGTCGCCGCCGATCAGCCAGATAGATTTTTCAACCAACGCGTCAGCATCAGTCAGGAGTTGTTCAGCCCCTTCAACACCCTGAAGCGCGTGGCGCAGTTCAGCAACCTGCGCACGACGAACGTCAGGTGTGGCCTCCGCATGCAGGGCATCATTCAGTTCTGCCGGGATCTTATCGGCAAACTGTGCCAGCAGACGCATTACGCGGGCGCGGTGCTGATCGACCGTCAGACGGAATCCCAGACCAAATTCTGCGTTGTCCTCGAAAAGCGAGTTTGCCCACGCCGGGCCGCGACCGTTTGCGTCGGTAGTGTACGGCGTGGACGGCAGGTTACCTCCGTAGATCGACGAGCAGCCCGTCGCGTTGGCAATCAGCATCCGGTCGCCGTAAAGCTGGGTAAGCAGTTTGATATACGGTGTTTCGCCGCAGCCGGAGCACGCCCCGGAGTACTCGAAGAGCGGGGTGATGAGCTGCGAGGTACGAATGTCAATGCGTTCCAGCTTGTTGCGATCGATTTCGGGCAGGTCGAGGAAGAAATCATAATTCACTTTCTCTTCTTCAACATGTTCAAGACGCGACATCATATTGATGGCTTTGATTGACGGGTCCTGACGATCTTTCGCCGGGCACACCTCGACGCACAGGTTACAGCCGGTACAGTCTTCCGGCGCCACCTGAAGAACATATTTCTGACCACGCATATCGCGGGATTTTACATCCAGCGAGTGCAAACTTTCCGGTGCGCCATCTAACGCTTCTGGTGACACCACTTTGGCGCGAATAGCCGAGTGCGGGCAGGCCGCCACGCAGTGGTTGCACTGGGTGCACAGCTCTTCTTTCCAGATAGGGATCGCTTCGGCAATGTTGCGTTTTTCCCAGCGGGTCGTGCCCATCGGCCAGGTGCCGTCAGGCGGAAGCGCAGAGACGGGAAGGGTATCTCCCAGTCCGGCAAGCATCGCCGCCGTGACGGTTTTGACGAAATCCGGGGCGGCGTCAGACACCACTGGCGGCCGGTTCGGACTGCTGGCATTGACCGGCTGCAACGGCACCGCGAACAGCGATTCGCGGGCCAGCGCCAGCGCCTGCCAGTTGCGCTCAACCAGTTCCTGACCTTTGCTGCTGTAGCTTTTGGCGATTGCACCCTGAAGCTCCATCAGCGCGCTGTCGCCCGGCAGAATATTGGTCAGGTGGAAGAACGCCATCTGCATAACCGTATTGATGCGCGCCGCCAGGCCGCATTCGCGGGCGATCTTCGCGGCGTTAATGACATACAGGCGCGCCTGTTTCTGGTTAAGCACTGCCTGCACTTCCTGGGGCAGGCGTGCCCAGACCTCGTCGGCGCTGTAAGGGGTGTTGATCAGGAAAATACCGCCGGGCTTCAGGCGCTCGGCCATCTGATATTTATCAATGAACTGGAGCTGGTGACAGCCAACAAAATCCGCCTGAGAAATCAGGTATGCCGAGCGGATCGGGTGTTCGCTGACGCGCAGGTGGGAGACGGTAAGTCCGCCCGCTTTTTTGGAGTCGTAGACGAAATATCCTTGCGCATACCACGGCGTAGAGTTGCCGATAATTTTGATGTTGTTCTTGGTCGCTGAGACGCTGCCGTCGCTGCCCAGACCGTAGAACAGCGCTTCCAGTTTCGCATTCGAGGGCAGGGTGTTTTCCGGCAAAGGGAGAGAAAGGTTAGTCACGTCATCATAAATGCCGACCGTAAAGCGCGGCTTCGGTTTTGCCTCGCGCAGTTCAGCAAATACCGCAAGGACGCACTCCGGCCCGAACTCTTTTGAAGACAATCCATAACGCCCGCCAATGACGCGCGGCAGCGTTTCGCGCTCACCGCGGTTAAACGCCTCAGCCAGTGCGGTCATTACATCCAGATAAAGTGGCTCAGCCTGTGCGCCAGGTTCTTTGGTGCGGTCCAGTACTGCCACGGCACGCGCGCTGTCCGGCAGGGCTGCGAGCAGGTGTTTCGCTGAGAAGGGACGGTAGAGGCGAACTTTGAGCACGCCAACTTTTTCACCAGGCGTCAGCAGCTCATCGACCACCTCTTCGCAGGTGCCGATGGCAGAGCCCATCAGGACGATCACGCGCTCGGCCTGCGGATGACCGTAATATTCAAACGGCTTATATTCGCGGCCCGTCGCAGCGGCAAAATCGTCCATCGCCTGTTCAACGTGCTCATACACCGCGTTGTACCACGGGTTTGTCGCCTCGCGGGACTGGAAATAGGTATCCGGGTTCGCAGAGGTACCCCGGATCACCGGATGTTCCGGATTGAGGGCGCGAGCGCGATGCGCATCGATATCAGCCTGCGGCAGCAGATTGAGAATGGTGTCGTCCGGTAGTGGAACGATTTTGTTGATCTCGTGGGACGTGCGAAAACCATCGAAGAAATGAATAAATGGCACTCGGCTTTTCAGCGTAGCGATATGCGATATCAGCGCGAAGTCCTGTGCTTCCTGTACGCTGCTGGCGCAGAGCATAGCGCAGCCGGTCTGACGCACGGCCATCACGTCTGAGTGGTCGCCAAAAATAGAGAGAGCGTGAGTGGCTACGGTGCGTGCGGCAACGTGCAACACAAACGGCGTTAATTGCCCTGCCAGCTTGTAAAGCGTGGGGATCATCAACAGCAGCCCCTGAGACGACGTAAACGAGGTCGACAGGGCACCGGTCTGCAACGCACCATGCACGGTGGCAATGGCCCCGGCTTCGGACTGCATCTCAACAACCCGCGGGACATCGCCCCAGACGTTTTTTATCCCATTACCAGCCCAGGCGTCAGCCTGTTCAGCCATCGTGGAGCTGGGAGTGATGGGGTAGATGGCGATCACTTCGCTGGTACGAAACGCAACAGACGCGACTGCACCATTGCCGTCAATAGTTTGCATAGGACAACACCCTTACATTGCGCAAAAAGAGGGGTCTGTAAAACGACGACAGACCCTGAATATTATCTGTGTATTTTAGCAAAGCTCAGGTTTTACGATTTTCGCTTTTGTGTCCTTGGTATGCGCTGTATCAATGACTCGAAGGCTATTCGCGTTAAAAAATTGCGAGAAATTGTTACCAAGGCGCATAAATACGCACATCCGCTCTCGACGATGCGGCGCGTGATGCCTATTATGCATAGGTTTCGCGTTAATTATGGGGAGGAAGGTATGCGTACAGCATTTTGGGTCGGATGTGCCGCGTTACTGTTGTCGGCATGCAGCAATGAACCAGTACAGCAGGCGACAGCGGCACACGTTACGCCGGGTATGCGAGCGGCTATGTCCAGTTCAGGTCAGGCCAACTGCGCAATGATCGGCGGTTCACTCTCCGTTGCCCGTCAGCTCGACGGCTCAGCCATCGGCATGTGCGCGTTGCCAAATGGCAAACGCTGTAGTGAGCAGTCGCTTGCCGTTGGTTCGTGCGGAAGCTACTGAGTTATTCAACTCGCTTAAACATCAATGTCTTATTGGCTGTCGCCAGCGTTAACTGGTCTTCGGTCAGGTCTACCTGTGCGCCTGTGCGTAGCATATCGGCGATGGTCTGATCCAGTTCATTTAGCTGCGGCTCGGTGCAGAGTTTCCGCGTCATTGCCAGCGTTTTGACCGTCAACTCTCCTTCGGACAGTTTACCCTGGCCGTTGAAGCCGTTGCACATTGTGCCGGAGACGACAATGTTGTTAATCAGGCTGATATTGGGTTGCGCACTGAAGCGAATTTCAGGCTGCGTTTTCCCGCCTTTGACTGCTTTGCCATCCACATTTTCAAGAACGAAACGGTGATTCTCTAACTGATCGGTCTGAACGGAGGCTTTAGCAGGATTAACGCATCCAGCCAGTACAAGGCTGATTAAACTTACTGCCGCGAGCTTTTTCATTTTTCTTCTCAAACTATCAATGCTGTAAATATTTTTTCAGTGTAACCATACCCTCCTGGGTGTTAATGGGGTTTATCTGAAAGTGCGGGAAGGGACCGGGCGGCGGCGCGCCCGGTCAGCGAGTTAGTGCGATTTAAATCCAGCTGCGGCCATCAGCATTTGAAAGAGCATACTTACGCAGGCCAGCGCCAGGACGCTGCCGCCCCAGATGATGGCAAGCCACATCAAACGTTTCCATACAGGTTGTTGCATCAGTGATAACCCTCCCCATGCTGTACTTTTCCTCGAAAAACGTAATAACTCCAGAAGGTGTAGACCAGAATCACGGGAATGATCAACAGTGCACCCACTAACATAAAGCCCTGGCTTTGGGCTGGCGCAGCGGCCTGCCAGAGGGTAATGTCCGGCGGGATGATATGCGGCCAGATGCTGATCCCAAGCCCGCTAAAGCCAAGAAAAACCAGCCCTAACGTCATGATAAACGGCAGGGTATGGCTCGCAGGATCGTGCAGGCAGCGCCACTGGCACAGACTCAGGATCGCAACCAGCGCAGGAACAGGCAGCAGATAAAACAGATTCGGCAGAGTAAACCAGCGCGCAGCAATGGCTGGTTGGGCGAGAGGGGTCCAGATACTGATTATCGCAATGAATACCAGAAGCAGGGGCAGAAGCACTTTCGATAGCTGACGCATCCGCTTTTGCAGGGCATTTTCGCTTTTCATTACCAGCCACGTTGATCCTAACAGCGCGTAAGCCACCACAAGACCCGCTCCGCAGAAAAAATTGAACGCGGTAAACCAGTCAAACGGACCACCGCTGTAAGCTCGACCGGTGACGCTGAACCCCTGGATGACCGCACCGACGGTGATGCCCTGGCTGAAGGTCGCCACAATTGACCCGCCAATAAAGGCCTTATCCCAGAACGGGCGGTGCGCCGGAGTGGCCTTGAAGCGAAATTCGAAGGCGACCCCACGAAATATAAGCCCGATCAGCATTATTGTCAGTGGAATGGTTAGCGCGTCGATGATAACCGCATAGGCGAGAGGAAAGGCGCCAAACAGGGCCGCACCGCCAAGCACCAGCCAGGTTTCGTTGCCATCCCAGACGGGAGCCACGCTGTTGACCATCACGTCGCGGTCGTCCGCATTCGGCGTTGCCGGAAACAGGATGCCTATCCCCAGATCAAAACCGTCCATCACGATATACATCAACGTGGCGAAAACGATAATCACGAACCAGATAATGGAAAGATCGATACCCATTACGGTTACTCCTTAAATTCAGTGGTGACGGCAGAAAGCGGACGAGCAGGGCGGCCATCGGATTCAGTCGCGAAGGATTCATGGGGCTGCGGCCCTTTTTTAATCAGACGCACCATATAGCTGTAACCCACGCCGAATACCGCGGTATAAACCACGAAGAAGGCCAGCAAACTGATGCTCATGTGCAGATCGCCATGCGCGGAAACCGCATCCTTCGTACGCTGTAGTCCATAGACGACCCAGGGCTGGCGGCCGACCTCCGTTGTTACCCATCCGGCGAGGATCGCGATCAGCCCGGACGGCCCCATCAGCAGGGCAAACCACAGGAAGGAACGTGAGGTATAAAGGCGCTGTTTATAACGCAGCCAGATTGCCGTCACGCCCAGGAGCAGCATCAACATTCCCAGGCCGGCCATGATGCGGAAAGACCAGAAGACAATGGTGGCGTTCGGGCGATCTTCTTTTGGGAACTCCTTCAATGCCGGAACCTGTTTATCGAGACTGTGGGTCAGGATCAGGCTGCCGAGAGCGGGAATTTCCAGGCCAAAACGGGTCCGTTCCTGCTCCATATCCGGCCAGCCAAACAGCAGCAGTGGAGTAGGCTCACCCGGCGGATTCTCCCAGTGACCTTCGATGGCGGCTATTTTCGCTGGCTGGTGTTTTAAGGTATTAAGCCCGTGCATATCCCCCACCAGCGCCTGGACTGGGGCCACGATTAACGTCATCCACAACGCCATGGAGAACATAGTGCGAATAGCGGGGGTATTGTTTCCGCGCAGCAAATGCCAGGCCGCGGAGGCACCAACAAACAGTGCGCTGCTGAGAAATGCCGCTATCGACATGTGCAGCAGGCGGTAAGGGAAGGAGGGGTTAAACACCACGGCAAACCAGTCCACCGGAACGACCTGACCGTTGATGATTTCATACCCTTGCGGTGTCTGCATCCAGCTGTTTGACGAGAGGATCCAGAACGTAGACATGAGGGTCCCCAGTGCGACCATGCAGGTCGAAAAGAAGTGCAGCCCCGGCCCGACCTTATTCCAGCCAAACAACATCACCCCGAGGAACCCCGCCTCAAGGAAGAACGCGGTAAGCACTTCATAGGTCAGCAGGGGGCCGGTAATACTGCCCGCGAACTGCGAAAACCCGCTCCAGTTGGTGCCAAACTGATAAGCCATCACCAGGCCGGAGACCACGCCCATCCCAAAGTTGACGGCGAAGATCTTTGACCAGAAATGGTACAGCGATCGCCAGACGGGATTTTTTGTTCTCAGCCACAGCCCTTCCAGCACGGCGAGATAGCTCGCCAGGCCAATGGTTATCGCCGGAAAAATAATATGAAAGGATACGGTAAAGGCGAACTGTATTCGCGCAAGATGAAACGCATCTGGACCAAACATGCATTGCCTCAATGTTAAACGGTGTACTGTTATGATAAAGAGGGGGGGAATGAGATATCAGAAGCAGAAATTGATAATTTACCTATAACAGTTGTGTGAAAAGGTGAACTTTATCTGGCTGATATAGCTAACAAGTAAGAATAAAAAATTTCTTTTTATGATTATTACGCATTAAACAGCTTGCTTTGTCGCCAGCAACATGCGTTAATGGATTTCTGGTTTTGAATCCAAATAAATATCTGACGTAGTTTTATAAAGCAGTTCTCATCACGTTGTGCCTCTCCGCAGCCTCTCTTGGGTCTTTATCTACATTCCGATTAGTTTTGTATCGAACCATTTTTTGCCTGATCGGCTCATGAGTAATTTACGTTTTTACGTTTACAGGAGAATCCTATGACTTCTTATATCCATTTCCGCTGCCCATGCTGTCATGGCTCGCAGTACCGCACCTCAGCTTTTGATGTGTCTGACAAAAATCCGTTCGGCGCGAAATGCATTTTCTGCAAATCGCCAATGATCACGCTCGACCACCTGGCCGCAGCGCGTTCGGCTCAGAATCACATTACTGAGTACCGCAAGTAATCTGCCGCGTTTCCCATAACAGTTAGCAAAATCTTCTCTTTTTCTCCTGCTGATATACACTGTCAGCAATAAGGAGAATCTGATGAAAAAATACCAGCGTCTGGCGCAACAAATTATCTCGCAGATTGAGCTTGGCGTATGGTTGCCGGGCGATAAGCTGCCTTCTCTGCGAGAGCAGGTGGCAAGCAGCGGCATGAGTTTTATGACCGTGGGCCACGCGTATCAGATGCTGGAAAGTCAGGGGCGCATTGTTGCCAGACCGCAGTCAGGCTATTACGTTGCCGCCCGCCCGACCACACACCAGCCTGCACCGCCCGCGCAGGTGATGCGCGATGAGGTGGTCGACATTAACACCTATATCTTCGACGTGCTACAGGCCAGCCGCGACCCCTCCGTTGTCCCTTTTGCCTCGGCGTTTCCCGATCCGCGCCTTTTCCCGCTTCAGCAACTCAACCGATCGCTGGCTAACGTCAGCAAAACGGCTACCGCCATGAGCGTGATTGAAAACCTGCCGCCGGGTAACGTCGACTTACGTCATGCCATTGCCCGTCGCTACGCTCAGCAGGGAATGAATATCTCCCCGGATGAAATTGTGATCACCGCGGGTGCGCTTGAGGCGCTCAACCTCAGTTTGCAGGCTGTGACTGAACCAGGGGACTGGGTTATCGTTGAAAATCCCTGTTTTTATGGCGCACTCCAGGCGCTTGAACGTCTGAAACTGAAAGCGCTGTCGGTTGCCACTGACGTGCGTGAGGGCATCGATCTCAGTGCCCTTGAGCAGGCATTAAATGATTATCCGGTGAAAGCCTGCTGGCTGATGACCAACAGTCAGAACCCGCTCGGCTTCACGCTGAGTGCAGAGAAGAAAGCTCAGCTGGTGGCGTTATTAACCCGGCATAACGTCACGCTGATTGAAGACGATGTTTACAGCGAACTCTACTTTGGCCGCGAAAAGCCGCTTCCGGCAAAGGCCTGGGATAAGCAGGATATGACGTTGCACTGCTCCTCATTCTCCAAGTGTCTGGTGGCTGGTTTTCGTATTGGCTGGGTGGCGGCGGGAAAACATGCGCGCCGTATTCAGCAGTTGCAGCTGATGAGTACGTTATCCACCAGTTCTCCCATGCAGCTGGCGCTGGTGGATTACCTGGCGACCAAACGTTACGACGCCCACCTTCGCCGCCTGCGACGCACGCTTGCTGAACGCAAACAGCAGGCCTGGCAATCGCTTTTGCGCCATATGCCTGCCGGCGTCAAAATCCATCATAACGACAGCGGCTACTTTTTATGGCTGGAACTGCCTGAACAGCTGGATGCGGGGCGGTTGAGTGAGAAGGCGTTAACCCATCAAATCAGCATCGCGCCCGGCAAGATGTTTTCCACCTCCAATATCTGGACACCGTTTTTCCGTTTCAATACCTCATGGGGATGGGGCGAGCGGGAAGAGCAGGCGGTCGTCCAGCTGGCGGGGGTAATCCGCGAAATGATGCTGCACCCAGTCACACCTTGATGAAAATTCCTGAAGCGACATGACGCGCGGTCTACCTTTAGTAAGGGAGTGCGGATTGGTGACGTGACGTTGTCACGTACATGTCCGCCAGAACGTGTGCTGACAGCGAAAACAATGTCGATTTCAACAGGACGATGCTATGCAAAATCAATTGCTGATTAATGGTGAACTGGTGGCCGGCGAAGGTGAGAAGCAGGCGGTTTATGATCCTGCCACGGGTGAAGTGCTGCTGGAGATTGCTGAAGCGTCGGAAGCACAGGTGGACGCTGCCGTCCAGGCTGCCGATCGCGCGTTCACAGAGTGGGGACAAACGACGCCGAAAACGCGCGCCGAATGTCTGTTGAAACTGGCTGATGTGATAGAAGCCAACGCTGACGCGTTCGCAAATCTGGAATCCCTTAACTGCGGGAAACCGCTGCACTGTGTCCGGGGGGACGAGATCCCGGCCGTGGTCGATGTGTTTCGCTTCTTTGCCGGGGCCGCCCGCTGCCTGAACGGGCTGGCTGCCGGAGAATACCTCGAAGGACATACTTCGATGATCCGCCGCGACCCGGTTGGCGTTGTCGCCTCTATTGCGCCCTGGAACTATCCTCTGATGATGGCCGCATGGAAGCTGGCGCCCGCGCTGGCGGCGGGAAACTGTGTCGTCATCAAGCCGTCTGAAATCACCCCGTTGACGGCGCTGAAGCTGGCGGAACTGGCGAAAGATATCTTCCCGCCAGGCGTGTTGAACGTGCTGTTTGGTCGCGGCAAAACCGTAGGAGATCCGCTGACCGGTCACGAAAAAGTCCGTATGGTTTCTCTCACCGGCTCTATTGCTACCGGAGAACATATTATCGGGCATACCGCATCTTCAGTTAAACGTACCCATATGGAATTGGGCGGAAAAGCGCCGGTCATTGTCTTTGACGATGCAGATTTGGATGCCGTGGTTGAAGGCGTGCGTACGTTTGGTTTCTACAATGCTGGTCAGGATTGTACCGCAGCCTGTCGTATCTATGCCCAGAAGGGGATTTACCCCGCGCTGGTCGAAAAGCTGGGCGCAGCCGTTGCCAGCCTGAAAATGGGCGCGCCGGACGATGCTTCAACCGAGCTGGGCCCGCTCAGCTCCGCAGCGCATCTTTCCCGCGTTTGTGCTGCCGTGGACGAAGCCAAAACCCTTGGACATATCCGCGTCGTCACCGGTGGCAGTAAAAAAGAGGGGGCAGGATATTACTTCCAGCCAACGCTGCTGGCCGGGGCGAAGCAGGAAGATGCGATCGTCCAGCGAGAAGTGTTTGGCCCGGTGGTCAGCGTGACAGAATTTGAGGATGAAGCGCAGGTGCTGAACTGGGCTAACGATTCGCAATACGGCCTGGCCTCGTCCGTCTGGACAAAAGACGTCGGACGCGCCCATCGCCTCAGCGCACGGTTGCAGTATGGCTGCACCTGGGTCAATACCCATTTTATGCTGGTGAGCGAAATGCCGCACGGCGGGATGAAGTTATCCGGTTACGGAAAAGATATGTCGGTCTACGGACTTGAGGATTACACGGTAGTCCGACATGTCATGTTTAAACACTAAACCCTCATGCCCGGCGCAGTGCCGGGCGATTCAGCTTACCAGCCACATACCTCGTGTTCATTTTCCGTATCGTAGGCGCGAACGGTGTTCACCAGATCCTTCACGACATCTGCCGCGACGTCCGGGATCAACAGCTCCATTGGCGCTTCTGTTTCATAATCCACTGACACGCCGTTGCTGTTGTTGGTGACGGTCACGGTATAGGTAGCCTTACCCATTATTTACTCCTTATGCGTGTTGACCACTTTACCGATGCCCGCACCGCTGAGCGTGACGGCAGGATCCGCGAAAAAGTCGATATTAAAATAGGTGTCGTCGGTCAGAAGCTCAATGCGGTGCCATTTTTGCGGTGGGGAGATGCCAAAAGAACCGGCCTCAATGACCACTTCCAGATCGGGCTCGGTGGCGTCGCCATCGGCAAAGCCAAAGTAACGCACCGCACCCTGCATGACGGACAACCGACCGTACACGCCGGCTTTGGTGTTGTGATGGGTAAAAAGCGCTTTTGGGGCGGTCTCTTTATTCCAGAACGGCGTCGAGCGGGTATGAACAAAGTTTTCAGGAATACGTAACATCATAGTTTCCTTCATGTTGGCGGGTGCTTAAAGGGACTTAAGCACCTCAGGTTCAACAAAGAATTCAATATTGAACAGGGTGTCGTCGGTCATCACCTCAATGTGGTGCCATCTCTCTGGCGGGAAAACGCCGAAACGACCCGCTTCAATGACGAGCTCGCTGTCAGGCTCAGAGGTAAATTCATCAGCATAGCCCAGATAACGCACTGCGCCACGCATCACCGACAGGCGAGGGTAAACGCCCGGACGCGTGCCCGTATCAAGGTGACGTTTAAAAATGCCGGCGGGGGCCGTTTCTTTGTTCCAGAAAGGCGTGGAACGGGTGTGAATGCAACTCTGCGGAATGCGTAGCATGTTTCCTCCCTTAAAAGCCTGCTGTTATTAAACTGCTTTCTGAGGGGATGGATTTATCAAAAAGTGCATTTAATTTGCATGTTATCAATAATAACCGTTTTGCTTTACCCGGCGTTGTTACACAAGGTACTCAGTTGTTATTATCCATAGTATTTAAGTGGTTATGATGTAACGAAAAAACTTGATCTGTGTCAACATATGACGCATATTGCGTGCGGTTATTTTTCGGCTCAGGTAAACAGAATGACGTTGTATCAAAAGATGTTGGTGTTCTACGCAATCATGGCCTCCATCTGCGCATTAATCACCTGGTTCCTGTCTAAAGATCGTAAACGTATTCGCCTGTTGAGCGCACTCCTGGTGGGATCTACCTGGCCGATGAGCTTTCCTGTTGCCCTGTTGATCTCTCTTTTCTGAAGCACGCTTCCAGAATCAGCATCCAGACATAGCATTCCATACATTGAGGCTGTATAAATATACAGTTTGTCATACATGGAGTGCTTATGAACAGTTTCTATTCGCAGCAAGCAGGCTGCACTGTGCGCTGGCAGGATCTTCCCGGTTTCGGTGACCCGGTTGTGTTTATCCATGGGTTGGGCTGTGCATCGTCGTATGAATATCCTCGTATTGTCTGTGATACCCGTTTCGGGGGGCGCAGAGCCATTCTGATCGATCTTCCCGGTAGCGGTTACAGTGACAAACCTGACCTCTACCGTTATCGCACGAGCGAACAGGCGCAGGTGGTGGTTGAACTGTTAAACCATCTCGGCCTGGATAGTCTATGGCTCTATGGTCATAGCATGGGGGGGAGTATCGCGATCGAAACGGCAACGCTGTTAACGTCGCGCGTTAAGGGCCTGATAGTGTCTGAACCCAATTTTCATGCGGGTGGCGGGATGTTCAGCCGGGCAATTGCGGCCCAAACGGAACAACATTTTCTGGCTCAGGGCTATGATGACATGCTGCGGGCGGAAACGTCGCCGTGGGCTGGAAGCCTTCAAAGTAATGCCCCCTGGGCCGTCTGGCGCGGCGCAACAAGCCTGGTCGAGGGCGTTAAACCTGACTGGGAACACCTGTTCTTGTCATTGCGCTGCCCGGTAATGTTAGTTTTTGGTGAGCGATCCCTGCCTGATGACGATTTTAATCGTCTGCAACAAAACGGCGTTGCTGTAAAAATTATCCCTGATGCGGGCCATTCAATGTCCTGGGAAAACCCGTCAGCGTTGGCTCAGGCTTTGTCTGGCTTCATAAACGGCTCATGAATGGGCAGCCCGCATTGTTGCGGGCTGGAATGATTAAGACAGCAAGGCAGACAAGGCTTTCCGTGCCGCAGGCTGAACGTCATACGGACACTGATAATCCACGTTCTCAATCGCGCGGGTGTAGAGCGCAACCAACCAGTCATAAACATAGGCTGTCGCCGCATGGACAGGCTGCTCGCCAAGTCGGGTAAGACGGGGTGAAGCGCTGCTCACAACGGGCGTCACAAAAATTGGCTCACCTTTGCGGATCCGGCTTGCAGGCCGTTCAGAAACGGGTGTCAGTTCATAGCCAAGCCAGCTAATGAAATTGCCTGTCGCGGCATGCAGCTGCGCGGCGCTGCTTTTATCTTTTTCTGCAATGCGTTGCAGTTGCAGCGGCAGATCCAGCCGATAGCTGGTAACGATCAGCACATCCGCAATCTGCTGTAATACCTCTGCGTCCAGGCCCAGACGGGCAGCCGCCGCGTCGTTGCGACTCCACTGACGAAGATGGTTAACCCACACGTTATGGGCCAGCCGCGCTTTGTCTTTGGTCTGCAACGCGCCTGGATTTTCCTGCGTCTCTTCCGCAAACAGATCGATAACATCGTTAAACAGGCCGTTGACCTGTTCCTCACGAGGCTGGTGGACGGTCAGCAGCGTCTCAAACGCGTTTAACGGCGGCAGAAGCCCCTCAAGCAGTTCACCATGACGAGCGGCACTGCCTTGCAGCGTTCGGACCATTTTTTCGGCCATTGCCCGCCCTGCGCCTGGCTCCTGAGTGAGAGGCGCGACATATGGGCGCATCAGCGTTGACAGCGACTCTAGTAACAGCCTTTTCAGCGCGCGGAGACGCTTCTGGCGCTGTGCCGGCAGGGTAGCCTGCGACAGCCACTCAATCACTCGCTGCATGCTGTGGCTATCGAGCGCCTGAAGCGTGCCCCAGCGCAGACCCGGCTGGCCCAGCAATTGCTGCACCGCTTCGTCCAGATTCTGCTTTGTGGTAAACCGCGCATCATGAGGGGTAATGGCCCAGACCAGCCCCGGCAACGCGGATTCTTCAACCGGCTGCGTCTCTTTGACCCAGTTTTGCAGGAGCCTTGCCGTTTTCGCGGTCTGCTGGTGGTGCGCCGTTGCATTGCAGATAACCAGGACATCCGGCTGAATGTGCTGACGATAATGCTCCAGCAACCACAGGCATTTTGCCTGCATCATCAGCGGCGTGTTTTCCTCAGAAATGGCCGGAATATCAATGACGTCAACGGTATCCAGCACGCAGTTCTCAACGGGCAGCACAACTTCGCGGGTCAGAGATGCCAGTACATCAACTGGCAGGCTAATGGCGTTAAGCAGCTCGCCGTTTTTTACCGGATGAAGCAGTGTTTCCTGTGCTTCCGGCACGGTAAACGCCCCGTGAGTAAGAAAGCCTTCGCAGGGTAGACCAAAGCTGTCCACCAGCAGACTCAACGGCGCCGCAAGTGCGCTGGCATGGCTGGTTTGATGCAGCACCTGGGCGAATTTAAGCCACTGCTGGGTTAACTCCTGCTGCTCACCCCACAGCAGAGACCAGACGCTGGCGCGGGTGCTGAGATCAAGCGACGGAACCAGCAGAGCAAACTGGTGCCACAGGGCATCATCAATATGCTGCTTAGCGCCGGGTACTACGCTTTGCCAGAACCGGGCTATGGTCGCGACTTCCCGCGCCGTCATTCCCGGCACGCTCTGCGGTTGACGCAGCGCCCGCCACTTCTCAAGCCGTGCTTCAATCACCGATTTATCCACCGCGCGGATCTGTGGATCCAGCGTGGTGCGCGCGATAAACAGCTGCACCAGCTCGGCCTCCGTTACCAGGCGCAGGCGCAGGGGAAACGCGTCGTCTGCGACCTCGCGGGACGCTCTGCTGAAACGCACGGCCATGTTGGTCGGTGCATGCCCGGGGTTAATATGCGAGAAGTAATCAAACGTGCGTTGACCCGGCGTAACGTTCAGCCGTTCGTCCCCGCTGCCGCACAGGGCAGCCAGCAGGTGCGCTTTCGCGGCCTGCGAGTGGCCATATAGGCCGATACTGCCCTGGCTGACAAGGGCGCGATCGAGCGCCTCTTCACGCGCGCTTACTGCGTTAAGGCGGGCAAGCAGGGCGTCGGCTTCGTTATCCAGCATCGGGGCGTGCTGTCGCGTCTCGTTGATCCACCCGATTAAGGCCTGAGTGGTGGCAGTCGTCGCAGTCATTTGAGGTATACGCTCCCGCTGTCGATCCAGTAGTGGCTGCCGCTGTGTCGGCGATCGGCCAGAGTATTCAGTTTAAAGGTCAGGGCATCCGGCGGCACTGGCGTGCCGTCCTGTAGCCAGGCATCACTCAGCTCGAAAGATTCCGGACCTCCCTGCTTAGTGCCGCCACGCAGCTTCAGGCGCACGTTCAGTACGCCGTCGCCCGCAATGGCTTTCGCCAGCTCGGCAGAGTTGATGCTCAGGGTATGGAGCGGCGTCGCGGGCCAGCGGGCATTGGCCAGCTGCCGGAAGCCGAGCGTAACGTTGCCGCGCAGCGGGAAGTGCAGACGGGCGTCCAGTTTCGCGCCGGGTTTATCGAGGTCGATATCGTGATACCAGACGTTCTCGTCCCGCAGGGTATTGATCGTGTTATCCAGCACGCCCAGATAGCGCACCGTAGAGTACGCGCCGATATCCGCTGCTTTAAAGTTAAAGCGCGGCAGACGAAGATCCAGCGCCAGGCTACAGAGCATCGCTCCCACCGCAGCGGTGGATTTCGGGTTGCCGATCCGTCCCTGCTGGCTGAACGGATACCATTCATGAACCTGGTATTTATCCAGCCAGACGATGCGGTTGACGGGCACCGGTTGCAGGTGGCGAATCAGGGCCTGAACGCCCGGCAGACAGCCCGGCCGTCCCGTGATCAGCAGGATATCGCAGCTGTAGTGAGAGATCGCCTCACATACCGCATGAAGCGGGGCGGCAAGCGTGAACTGACCCGCCAGCATGGCGTCCCGCATCTCCCGGAAGCTGACGTGCAGCGGTACGCTGAACAGATTAAAGTGTTCTGAGCCGGCAGGCAACGCATGGTCAATCGCCTGCTGGAGATAATTCATCACGTTGCGCGTCGGTTTTTGCGTAAGCAGGTCGCCAAAGGTGGCATGCAGCCCGGCCAGCGGATCGTCAACATCGCTCGATTCCCACGCCGCCAGGATCGCGTGACCTATCGGCATAAAAAGCTGAAGCGCCGTCTGCTGGCGCAGGACCGCCTGGGTATCGATCCGCCCGGAATCACCGAACAGGGATGCCATCAGTTGGGAGGCATCGGCTATGCCGGATTTCTGAAGCTGGGTTTGCAGCGCGGGCAGAACGTAGCGCTGGATCACGTCCAGCAGCGTATCATCGCCAGCGACCTTGAACCCTTCGCGGAACAGCAGCTGCGGGGTGATTTTGACGTTATTTCCGGAACCATCATCTAACTGATAGTGCGTGATGGCCATATCCGTCGTGCCGCCGCCGATATCAATCGAGGCCACGCGCAGCGCACGCCCCGGCAGGACGCCAGGCTCAGGCGCGCGATCCGGACGGGCGAGGGAGGCGAAAAAGGCCTCGGTCTGGCCACCGAAATGGGAAATGGCTTCGTTATACAGCCACACCAGCTGGCCGCAGCTGGCCTCGTCCCACTCCATCTGGATCTCAGGGACCGGCACCACGCTTTTTTCCTGCTGCTTGCGGCTGGCAAAATCTTCATCCTGCGGGTGCCAGCCCATCGCTTTCCAGACGATGGCGATGGCTTCGAACATGCGGCGACGGAAAATCTCGCGCTCCTGTTTCGGCATTGCCGAAGGCAGGGTGAGGATCAGCGTCCGCAGTTGGCGGGGAGAGGCCGGGAAGCCGAGCCGCAAGCGGGTGGCCACGCTGTTAATCTGGCCAAGCGCCTGAGCCAGCAGCTCGCAGAGCATGTGCGTCATCAGGGTGCTGCGGCTGTACTGCGGAGAGAACACCGGCAGACGCTCATCCTGCGGCAGCGTAAAGAGTGGTTCCCCGTCGTCGTTCATCAGGTTCATCAGCGGAAACGCAGTTGCCAGCGGTTCGCGCTGGGTTTTGCTGTTCATCTGGCTAAAGCGCCAGTCCTGCACCACCGGCGTCTCGTCCCACAGATAGCGACGCGGGCTGGAAATTCCACTGTTGCCTTCCGTGCCCAGACGCTGCATCGCCAGCTTACGCGCTTCATCACCCACGCGGACAATGGACGGCCAGACGAATGCATCCTCCCGGCCGCTTTCCACCGAGAAGTGCTGCTTGCCAAAACGCGCTTCGGAAAATTCAAGACGGCTGGTAAACAGCGGCTCATTCAGGAACTGTGGCTCACTCAGAGATCGTACCTGAAGTTCAGCCGTCTGGCGCAGGCCGTCGTTGGCATCACCATGATCTTCAATAATCACGCCGCAGGTGTGGGTGTTGCCTACGTCAAGGATCAGATCGACAGGAATAGCAGGGGTGCTCAGGGTATGGGTGACAAACTTCACTTCCGGCACGGTGAGTTGTTCCCCGAGCATGGAGAGCAGGTTGAGCCAGTGTGCCTGATATTCAAAGCTTCGCATGGCCTGATGCAGCTCCCGCTCGGAGCGTTTTTCAACCCCGTCGGCAAACTGCGTAAAGGCTTCGCGCAGCCAGCCGTCAATCCAGGTCTGGTCAAGGAAACTCTCAACCTCACTGTCGCGCCAGGCGAGCGCGAAACGCGTGCCGTTAAGGATATCGTTTTCAACCGGCGACAGGGCAGACGTTGCATGCTCTGCAATCTGGCTGTCGAGCGCGACGGTGACCCTGTGCGTATTGCCAGCCGCGTCGGGAGTGGAAAGCTTTCGTACCTGGACGCGCGCCCAGTTATCCGGACCATCAACAAACGTCCGCGGCGGGTTAAAGCGCAGGAAAGGGAGCGGCAGCCAGACGCCGTCCAGCACGTTCAGGGAGTTATGCAGTGGAATGGTGCTTTCAGGCTTGACCACTTCCGGCTGCCCGCCATCGGTGGCAGGCAGCGTGTACCGGCCATTAACCAGATCAAAATCCAGGCGCAACAGCGGGCCATTTGCCGTTTTACGCACGAAACGCCCGTTGCTGGCGGTGTCCTGCGGAGTCAGGCCAAAATCGAGAAACTGCACGCCGCTGTTAGCAATCAGCGTCACGCTCTGTTTATAGTCGCAAAGATTAACCAGCATAGGATCAGACACCTGCTTTCTTGAACGTCAGAGGAACGATGGTGTTGGCATCGTAACGTGCGGTGCATTCCGCCACGTCGCTGGCACCTGCCTTACAGGTCACTTCCGGCATCGGATAGCGTGAACCGTCGGTGCAACGAGCGTTTCCGCGCGTTTTGATCAACAGCTCGCCGTTGCTGTGTAATCCGGAAAAGACGTCTACCCGGCAGACAATGTTGTCGCCATGCACAACCCGGGCGAAACCTTTATTGTTCTGGATCTGGTAGCGCAGCGACGGCGGTTTGCCGGTGAGCGGATCCTGCACATCGAGAAACGCGCGCCAGGTGCCATTCAGGAAGCGCGTTAACCCCGCTTTGACCTGGTTTGCCTCCATCACCATCGCATCTTTCGGTATCGCGGTAATGACCACTGGTTCGGCTGCCGGTGCAGGCGTTTTCACCTTCGGCTCTACCACTTCGGCCTAGTGCAGCGGGAGTTTCAGCTCAAGCGGCTCGACCGTCTTTACGGGGGCCGGAGCAATGGCGACAGGCACTGGCGCTGGTGTGGCAACAGGCGCTGCGGTCGGGGCCTGTTTTGGCCAAAGCAGCGGGGTGGCAATGGCCGCAATAATGACGGCGGCAACCAGCAGCAACCACAGGGGGGAGCGACGTTTTTTCTTCATGGCCGCCGGTGCGGGCTCTGGCGGCGCGGCGTTCATGCGCACCGGCTCTGGCGTATACAGTTCATCTTCGGTGATACGGACGGAAGCCACAGGCGTGATAAGCGGCGCGTCGGCCTGCTCAAAGGTCACTACCGGGGCCGGTTCTTGCTCCTGTTCAGGTTCAGGCTCGTTAATCACCACTGGCTCAGGTTCAGGGACCAACGATTCGCGCAGGCAGTCCAGCACGTCGTCGCGCGCGTTCTCGTTAAGATTGACGAAACCCCAGAAGCAGATCACCGGTTTGCCATCCACCAGGAAAACAAAGTTTTCACCGGGAAACTGAAAGGCTTTTGAGAGCAGAGAGCCAAACAGTTGCTGCGCCGTTTTCGGTGACTGAAGGCATTTTTTACTCAGCGACTCCACGCTGGCGAGCGTGTTTTCCAGATAGCGTAGGGCGCGATAACGATCATCTTCATCCGCCGCCTTCCAGCTGGAGACGGTTCCCTCAACCGGGGAGTACCAGTCAACGCGATCGCCGCCGTCGTAGACCTGGGGGATGGCCAGACAATCGACGATAGCCTGTTGTTTGCGCAACCGAAGCGCTTCGCGGATTTGCAGCGCTGATTCAAAAACGGCCTGTCCGCCGCCACCAACGGCCTGAAAATCATCCAGATTACCGCTGCGTAAAAGTGTTTTTGCCACGATTTGGTCCTGTAGACTTCTTCACGCCATTACTTTAACGAAACAGCTAAGCAAGCAAACGGCGGAGGAGACGATAAAAGGGACGATTTCTTGCGGCATTGATCGTGATGGTTGTGCTTGACGAATAATGAACCTTAAGGCAAATCGCTTTCTGCGGGGTGATGCTAAAACCAGCGAAATGTACGGCTTTAGAATAACCTGATAGTGATTCGTTATTTGTCAGGCCAATACGTCTGTGCTGTTATTACTGTTCACTATAATAAAACCGAAAGGGTAATAACCATGTCTACAGGGAAAACCGTGCTCGCCCTCGCGCTGAGCGCGCTGCTACCGGCAAGCGCCGCATGGGCGGCAAATAAAGACACCATTATCTACTGCTCCGAGGCGTCGCCGGAGTCGTTTAACCCGCAGATCGCCAGCTCTGGACCTTCGTTTGTCGCCAGCTCGCAAACGCTGTATAACCGTCTGATTAACTTCGACCCGGTAAAAAACACGCCGGTGCCTTCTCTGGCCGAGTCGTGGACCATTTCGCCAGACGGCAAAACATACACGTTTACCCTGCGTAAAGGGGTAAAATTCAACAGCAATAAATACTTCAAACCTACCCGTGATTTTAACGCTGATGACGTTATTTTCTCCGTTATGCGTCAGAAAGACCCTAAGCATCCCTATCACAATGTTTCCCAGGGTAATTACGAATACTTTAATGACGTGGGCCTCGACAAGCTCATTCAGGACGTGAAAAAGATCGACGATTATCACGTCCAGTTCACGCTGAGCGAACCCAACGCGGCGTTCCTGGCCGACTGGGGAATGGACTTCGCCTCGATCCTCTCTGCCGAGTACGCGGACGCGATGCTGAAAAAGGGGACACCTGAAAATGTGGACACCTGGCCAATCGGCACCGGCCCGTATGTGCTTCAGCAGTACAAGGTGGACTCGCTGATCCGCTACGTCGCCAATCCGAACTACTGGGACGGTGAGGTGCCGACCAAACACCTGATCTTCTCCATCACGCCAAACGTTGAGACGCGTCTGGCGAAGCTGCAAACGAACGAGTGTCAGATCATTCCTGCGCCGTCGCCGGTGCAGTTTGAAGCGATCAAGAAAAACAAAGACCTGACCCTGCATTCGGTGGATGCGCTGAACGTGGGGTACCTGGCGTTCAACACGGAGAAAAAACCGTTTGATAACGTGCTGGTGCGCCAGGCTCTGAATTACGCGACGGACAAAAAGGCCATTGTGAACGCGGTCTTTATGGGGTCTGGTACGGTCGCTAAATCGCCGATCCCGCCGAACATGCTCGGCTTTAATAAAGACCTGAAGGATTACGGCTACGATCCGGAAAAAGCGAAAGCGCTGCTGAAGCAGGCGGGTCTGGAAAAGGGCGCGGAAGTGACCCTCTGGTCCATGCCGGTTCAGCGTCCGTACAACCCGAACTCGCGACGCATTGCGGAGATGATCCAGGCTGACTGGGCGAAAGTGGGTGTGAAGGCGAAAATCGTCTCTTACGAGTGGGGTGAGTACCTCTCCGGCATGCGTAAAGGCGAGCATGATTCCGCGCTGTTCGGCTGGATGTCTGATAACGGCGATCCGGACAACTTCGCCGATGTGCTGCTGGGTTGTAACAGCATCAAAACCGGATCTAACGCCGCGCGCTGGTGTGATAAGGGGTATGATGAGCTGGTGCAAAAGGCCAAACTGACCAGCAACCCGGACGAACGTGCGAAGCTGTATGGACAGGCACAGGAGATTTTCTATCAGCAGGCACCGTGGATTGCGTTAGCTAACGGCAAAACGTTCTACGCGACCCGCAGCAACGTGACCGGGTACAGCGTGAGTCTGATGGGCAGTGACTTCTCGAAAGCGAAGCTGAACTGATCGTATTCTTGCCGGGTGGCGGCTATGCCTTACCCGGCCTACAGTTAGCACCCGTAGGCCGGGGAAGCGTAGCGTCACCCGGCACGTGATAAGGAGTGACAATGTCACATTTAAACAAAGTTATCGCCCGCGTCGATGCCACCATCGAAGAGAGCGTGATTACCCACATGAACGAACTGCTGATCGAATTAAGCGATGATGCAGAGCTCAGCCGTGAAGATCGTTATACCCAGCAGCAGCGCCTGCGTACCGCGATTGCGCATCATGGCAAGCAACATAAAGAAGAGGCGGAGGCACGCCATGCCCACCTCACGCAGGGTGGGACTATCCTGTAAGGGTTAAAACTGGCGCCGTGCCACCAGCCAGGCGCCAACCACCAGCATCACTGCGCCGCAGACCGGGCCAACCAGCGCGCGCAGGGGAATGCCGTTGCTCTTGAGGATGTCCATCACCAGACCGCCAATCAGCTGGCTTGCCACCAGTACGGCAATGGTCGTTGCCGCGCCCACATTCTGATATCCGCTAATACTGGCAAAGACAAAAAAAGACCCCAGCAGGCCGGGGATCAACGTCCACCAGCGCACCGTTGACGCCAGTTCGTTAAACCCCGCCAGGCCATTTTTCACCAGCAACATGCTGACAAACAACACAATCCCCACCAGCGAGTTCAGCAGCATGGCGATAAGAATGGTGGAAGAGGATTGCGTAATGCGCACCATAAGGGTGTTTTGTACCACCAGCCCAATCCCGGCGGCCACCAGAAATGCTAACGTCAACGATTGATTCATGGCAGAGCATCCGGATCGCTGCGCTCATCGAGCTGGAGTTGCATAAAGGTTAAATCCAGCCAGCGACCGAATTTGGTTCCTACCTGCGGCATATTTCCGGTGGTAACAAAGCCCAGGGTTTCATGCAGATGAATCGACGCCTGGTTCTGCGCCTCAATACCGGCAACCATCACATGTTTACCAATCTGGCGGGCTTCCTTAATTAATTCCGTCATTAGCAGTCGACCAATGCCTTTGCCCTGATGATCGGGATGAACGTAAACCGAGTGCTCCACCGTATGGCGAAAACCGTCGAATGCTCGCCAGTCGCCAAATGAGGCGTATCCCGTCACTACACCTTCTTCTTCACTGACCAGCACCGGATAACCCAACAGCGTGCGCGCCTCAAACCATGCAATACGGTTATCGGTATCGACAGTTGTATCGTTCCAGATTGCGGCGGTGTGCAGCACCGCATGGTTATAAATTTCACCGATAGCGGCACAATCTTCTTTGCAGGCATGACGAACAATCATGGTTAACCTCTGGCTGTGTTGTTCACTATAGTAGTATGATTTTCTCACAATATTACACAGTTCATGTATTCCATCGCTACGACAAAATCCCTGTTTTTTTGTCACAAAACTGCCCCGAAAAACCATCCGTACACTATAGTATGACGTCATGAATACAATGACAGACAATATGAATCAACGCATTAGCGCCCGCATACGCCTTGAACGCGAGTCGCGTGGCTGGTCATTAAGCGAACTGGCCGAACGGGCAGGTATCTCACGCGCCATGATCCATAAGATTGAACGGGGTGACAGTAGCCCAACGGCGACGCTGCTTGCGCGGTTATCCGGTGCCTTCGGTATTAGCATGTCTACGCTCATTGCGCGCGCGGAAATGCAGGAGGGCAAACTGTTACGTCTGGCGAACCAGCCCGTCTGGCGCGATCCGCAAACCCACTATTTGCGTCGCCATGTGTCGCCGCGCACCGATATGCCTATCGACCTCGTCCAGGTGGAGCTACCCGCAGGCAGCGATGTGCCGATGCCCGCTTCCTCTTACGCGCTGGCGCGACAGCTGATTTGGTTGCAGGCAGGTGAACTGGTCTTTCTGGAGGGGGATACCCGCCATGAAATGAAGGCCGGAGATTGTCTGGAACTCGGGCCGCCGAACGACTGCCGGTTTATCAACGAAACGGATGAATCGTGCCTCTATCTGGTCGTGCGGCTTAATCAGTCCGGCTCATAATGCAAAGGCGATCCGCAGGATAACGTGCCAGACTTGAATGACATTTTCAGCAGTAAGGAGCGAAGAATGAATCAATCAACTACGCAAAACCGACGCTGGGTACTGGCTTCCCGTCCACACGGCGCGCCGGTTGCCGAAAATTTCCGCCTGGAAGAGCAGCCGATCCCCACGCCCGCAGAGGGACAGGTGTTATTACGCACCGTATGGCTCTCGCTTGATCCGTACATGCGTGGCCGTATGAGCGATGCCCCATCCTATTCACCTCCTGTCGAGATTGGCGCGGTGATGGTGGGCGGCACGGTAAGCCGCGTCGAGACCTCCCGCCATCCGGATTATAAAGAGGGCGAGTGGGTTCTGGGCTACAGCGGCTGGCAGGAGTATGAACTTTCCGACGGGAAAGGGCTGGTCAGGCTGGGCGAAAACCCGTCGCACCCTTCATGGGCACTCGGCGTGCTCGGGATGCCGGGCTTCACCGCGTATATGGGGCTGCTTGATATCGGCCAGCCTCAGGCAGGGGAAACCCTCGTCGTGGCGGCGGCCACGGGGCCGGTTGGCGCAACGGTGGGGCAGATCGGAAAAATCAAAGGGTGCCGGGTCATCGGCGTGGCTGGCGGGGAGGAGAAATGCCGTCATGCGGTCGACGTGCTCGGTTTCGACGCCTGTCTGGATCACCATGCGGATGATTTTGCCGAACAGCTGGCGAAAGCCTGCCCGCAGGGCATTGACGTGTATTATGAAAACGTCGGCGGTAAAGTCTTTGACGCCGTACTGCCGCTCCTGAATACCTCCGCGCGCGTGCCGGTTTGCGGACTGGTCAGCGGCTACAACGCGACCAACCTGCCGGAGGGGCCGGATCGCTTGCCGCTGCTGATGGGGACCATCCTGAAAAAACGCATCCGCATGCAGGGCTTTATCATCGCTCAGGACTATGGTCATCGTATCGGCGAGTTCCAGCAGGAAATGGGACGCTGGGTGCAGGAAGGCAAAATTCACTATCGCGAGCAGGTCACCGAAGGGCTGAACGCGGCGCCGGAGGCGCTGATTGGGCTGCTGGAAGGGAAAAACTTCGGCAAGGTCGTGATCCGCGTGGCGGCGGACTAAACAGAGCATCGGTTATGGCGGGCAAAGTCCGCCATAATTATTTGTGAAGATACGATATATTGTCTTTAATTAATCCATAAGCATTGCGCGCCATCGGCCCAGCTGAGCCAGAAGTGGTAAACGTAATAGTAATTGATCAATTTTTATTTTAACGCGCGCCCTTCATACCAGGCATGACGATACAGGATATATCAAACCGGCGATGTTTTTTTAAACAGTCGCTGAAAATGGCATTTTGTTTTGGCTACGGGAATTAAACATGCTTGATTTGGAAAACCTGGAAAAAGCACAAAGAATCAGTCTGACGATGCAAGTTGAGAACAGTTTAAAGGGAGCGTTAATTACGGGCTCATTAAAACCTGGGGCTCGACTCATCACGAAAGAGATTGCGGATAAATTAGGCACCAGCATCACACCAGTGCGCGAAGCCCTGCTGCGTCTGGTGTCGGCAGGCGCATTACAGGCCACGCCTGCTCAGGCGTTTTTGGTGCCAGAGGTTACGCTGGAGCGTTATAACGAAATTAACGCCATCCGAAAACAGCTTGAGCCGATGGCCGTTGCGGCGGCGTGTCAGAATACGACCGAGACCAAACTGGATGCATTACGCGCGCTGTCAGATAACTTCAGCACCGCCATGCATCAGGGCGACGTGCAGAAGGCGATCCATGCCAACCGTGTGTTCCGGTTTACGCTCTATCAGTATGCCGAAATGCCGACCCTGAACTCGCTGATTGAGCAGCTATGGGTACGGATTGGTCCGTGTATCAACTACCTGCACGAAGAGATGAAAGATATCCCTGCCACGACTTACCATTATGCCGATCTGCTTTCTGCGCTTGAGCAAAGGGACGTGACGGCCAGTCGGGAAGCGATCGACCGAGCCATTGATGAAGCCAATATCCTCCTGCAACGGCAATACTACAGTTAAGGATCGCACTGGCGCACTTATTTTTTTATTCGTTTTAAACTTCCCTGAGTATATTCCCGGCGCTTAAGGCTACCGGGAATGATGTTATTTTTTTACCGGCAACGTGCGCTGCCGGAAAATGTTTTACTCAAAGCGATAAGAGACCGACAGGCCCACGCCATAGTTACGGCCAGGGGCGGGTTCGTAATAGCGATTGTAGCCTGCGTTTACAATCTCTGAACCGACGTACTCTTTATCGAACAGGTTATCGACGCGACCAAAGATGTCCATTCCCCATTTGCCGTAATTGAGTTTATACCCGGTATTCAGACCGACCACGGTATAAGAGGGCGCTTTGGCGGTATTGGTGTCGTTTGCCATCACGTCGCTCATGTAGCGGGCATCTGCCCCCGCGTACCAGCCTTCCTCAGGCTCCCAGCCAAACGACGCATACCCCATGTTACGGGCAATCCCCGGCATCCGGTTGCCGCTACAGTCTGCATTGCTACAGACGTTGGTACGGTAGGTCGCATCGAGATAGGTCCACGCCATTTTCAGCTTCCAGTTTTCGGCAAACTGCTGGTCGAGCGCAATTTCCACACCCTGACGGCGCGTTTTCCCCGCATTTTTGTAGGTAGTGCGACCATCTTTGTTTTCGTCTACCACGATCTCGTTGTCGGTATCCGTGCGGAACAGCGCCGCCGTCAGGATGCCATTGCCGATGCGGGTTTTGCTGCCAATCTCATAGGTGTTGTTGGTTGACGGTTGCAGGTTGATATTGAGGCCGCCTTTGCCATCAGAACGGTATGAGAGTTCGTTGATGGTAGGGGTCTCAAATCCCCGTCCCGCCGCGGCATACAGGTTCCAGGCGTCGGTCACGGCGTATTTCACCGCACCAGCCGGGAGCCATTTATGGTAGCTGGCGTCACCGCTGTCATCGCCGTTTTGCGGGGTAATGTAATGATCGTTGGAGTCAAACCAGACGGAGCTGTAACGCACGCCCGCCTCAACGGACAGCTTTTGCGTGAGCTGCCATTGGGTTTGCAGGTAGGGATCAAGGTTCCACATCAGGTTACGTTCGTCACGGCGTTTGTTACCCTTCACGCCAAAATCCGGCACGCCGTTGTTCATCACGAAGTTTTCATACCCGCGGCGATTTTCACTCATATTTTCGTAGTTCAGGCCGGTGGTAAACGTTACCGGCACCAGCAGCTCACCGCGGTGGGTCCAGCGGGTATCAATACCCTGATAGTGGCGCTGCATATCAATTACGCCACCCGAATGCGCAGGATTTTCAGTCTGCGCGGTATCCGGAATGGACTGGTACTGGGTCATTTCACGCTCACCGGCGTACATCATCACGCTGAGGTCGTCCTGTTCGCTCAACTGACGGTCGTAGCGGATCCCGGCCTGGGTCTGCTTAATGGTTTTACGCGTGTTGTACTGATCGCCACGGGGTGACTGGCGTGGGTTGTTCTGCCACTCCTGATAACTCAGTCCGCCCGGATCGTTGGCTTTCATGTCGACGCTGTTAAAAATCAGCGTTAGCTTGCTGACATCATCAATGCGTACGCCCAGTTTCGCATTGGCGAGGTTTTTCCGTGCGCCGCTGTGGTCGCGATAGCCATGGGTGGTGAAGCGGGTTGTGGATACCGCATAGTCCACATCCCCCGCCTGAGTCCCGTCGCCCACCGCACCGGTGGCCTTCATGCCGTAACGCCAGGTGCCGTAACTGCCGTAATAGCTGCTGGCTTCAATTGTGGCTGGCTGTTGTCCGGTCTGGGTGTTGATGTTGATTACGCCGCCGGAGGCATTGCCGTACAGGGCAGAGAAGGGGCCGCGCAGCACGTCGACGCTCTCAATGCTGTTGAGGTCTATGTTTGACGTCTGCCCCTGGCCGTCGGGCATGGTTGCCGGAATGCCGTCCACGTACATGCGGATCCCGCGTACGCCGAAGGTTGAACGCGCGCCGAATCCGCGAACGGAAAGTTGCAGATCCTGAGCATAGTTCTGGCGGTTCTGGATTTGCAGGCCAGGCACGCTCCCAAGGGATTCAGAAAGGTTGATGCGCGGTGTGGCATGTCGCATATCCTCGCCGCTCACCACGCTGACTGCGGCCGGGGTGTCCAGTTCGGAGACAGTTTGCGGCGTGGCGCTGACGATCAGGGTCTGTTCATCCGCGGCCATCGCACTCAGCGGGCCAAAAATGACGGGAGCGAACAGCAGGGGTAGTGATGCCTTGCGGGCAGTAATAATTTTCATGGAGTAAACCGGTTAAGAAAAATTCGAACCAAATCAACTGGAACCTGTGTATATATGTTAAATCCTTTGTAAATGTTATGAAAACTATAACCGCACATTTCGTGAATGTAAGGCTTTGAAGGAAAGAAATACTCCACATTCAACTGATTAATGATTACTATTCTCATTAAAATAACGGCAAAGCGATGACTTTGCCCACCGGAAGTGATGTCAGCGGTAAATCTCCTCATTTAAAAAGGAATTGTTATGTCTTTACGTCATCTGTGCTCGCCGCGCCTGCGTGGGTCTCTGCTGTTGGGCTCTTTACTGTTTGCCGGTACGTTCCAGGTTCATGCCGCTGAAGAGATGTTGCGCAAAGCGGTCGGCAAGGGCGCGTATGAAATGGCCGTCAGCCAGCAGGAAAACGCGCTGTGGGTTGCGACGTCACAAAGCCGCAAAACCGATAAGGGCGGCGTGGTTTATCGTCTGGATCCGGTCACGCTGGAAGTGACGCAGGCGATTCATAACGATCTCAAGCCGTTTGGCGCCACGATCGATAACGCCACCCAGACGCTGTGGTTCGGTAACACCGTCAACAGCGCCGTGACGGCGATTGACGCCAAAACGAGCGAGGTGAAAGGGCGCCTGGTGCTGGACGATCGCAAGCGTAGCGACACGGTGAAGCCGCTTCAGCCGCGCCAGCTGGTGGCCGATGACACGACCAATACGGTGTACATTACCGGCATCGGCAAGGAGAGTGTGATCTGGGTTGTTGATGGCGCAACGCTGAAGCTGAAGGACACTATCACGAACACCGGCACGTTCAGCACCGGACTGGCGCTGGATGCGAAGGCAAAACGCCTGTATACCACCAATGCGGACGGCGAGCTGGTGACCATTGATACGGCAACCAACAAAATCCTCAGCCGTAAAAAAGTGCAGGATGACGGAAAAGAGCACTTCTACCTGAACCTGAGCCTGGACACTGCCGGCCACCGTGCGTTCGTGACGGATTCAAAACAGCCAGAAGTGCTGGTGGTGAATCTGAAAGATGGCAGCGTGATGCAGAAAATCGCCGCGCCAGAATCGCTGGCCGTACTGTTTAACCCGGCGCGTAACGAAGCCTATGTGACGCACCGCGAGGCGGGCAAGGTGAGCGTGATCGACGCCAAAACTTACAAAGTGACCAAGACCTACGATACCCCGGTTTACCCGAACAGCCTGGCGCTGTCCGCGGACGGTAAAACGCTGTACGTAACGGTGAAACAGAAATCAACCCGTCAGCAGGAAGCGACCCAGCCTGACGATGTGATTCGTATCGCGCTCTGATGTGGGATTTGCCCGGTGGTGGTGCGCTTACCGGGCATAAAAAAACCATGAAATGCAGGCCGGGTAAGGCGAAGCCGCCACCCGGCTTTTTTATTAACGCGACGTCTCTTCCACCAGTGGACCGTCCTGTTTGTCATCTCCAGGATGAACCGGTGCGGTACTGTGGATTTCATTCACGCGTTTACGAACGCCAAACCAGCCAGCAATCAACAGCACCGCCAGCAGCGGGATTGTGGCGATGGTGTAGGTACCGTTCGGGTAGTCGAAGGCCATCAGCACCAGCACGCTCAGCAGGAACAGCAGGGTAAGCCAGGAGGTCACCGGTGCGCCCGGCAGCTTGAAGCTGACGTCAGCCGCTTTTCCTTCTTTGATCGCTTTGCGCAGACGCATCTGACACACCACAATAAAGGCCCAGGAGGCAATAATGCCCAGTGCAGCGACGTTCAGCACAATCTCAAACACCTGAGACGGCACCAGATAGTTCAGGAACACGCCAAAGATATACACCACCAGAGTGGCCAGAATACCCGCGTAAGGCACCTGCTGCTTGCTCATCTTCGACATAAACTTCGGCGCAGAGCCCCCCATCGACATGGAGCGCAGGATACGGCCCGTCGAATAGAGTCCGGAGTTCAGGCTGGAGAGCGCGGCGGTCAGTACCACGATGTTCATGATGCTGCCCACGTACGGCACGCCCAGCTTAGAGAAGAAGGTTACAAACGGGCTTTGGCCCGCCTGGTATGCGTTCCACGGCAGCAGCAGAACCAGTAGCACCACGGAGCCCACATAGAACAGGCCGATACGCCAGATCACGCTGTTGATGGCTTTTGGCACCATCGTCTGCGGATCTTTGCATTCACCTGCCGCCGTACCGACCAGTTCGATGGAGGCAAAGGCGAACACCACCCCCTGCACCAGAACCAGCGCTGGCAGCAGGCCGTGCGGGAAGAAACCACCGTTATCGGTAATCAGGTGGAAGCCGGTTGCGTTACCGTCCAGCGGTTTACCGGTGCCGAGGAATACGGTCCCGACCACCAGGAAGATCACAATGGCCAGCACCTTAACCAGCGCGAACCAGAACTCCATTTCGGCGAACCATTTCACGCCGATCATGTTCATGGTCCCGACAATTGCCAGCGCTCCGAGGGCGAACACCCACTGCGGCACATCGCCAAACGCGCCCCAGTAGTGCATATACAGCGCAACGGCGGTGATATCGACAATACCGGTCATTGCCCAGTTAACGAAGTACATCCAGCCCGCGACATACGCGGCTTTTTCACCAAGAAACTCGCGGGCGTAAGAGACAAAGCTGCCGCTGGAAGGGCGGTGGAGTACCAGTTCGCCGAGCGCACGAAGGATGAAGAAAGAGAAGATCCCGCACACCAGATAGACCAGGGCGAGAGCGGGGCCAGCCATTTGCAGACGTGCGCCTGCACCTAAAAACAGACCTGTACCGATAGCGCCGCCGATGGCGATCATCTGCACCTGACGGTTGCCCATCGCCTTGTGATAGCCCTCTTCATGAGAGTTCAACCAGCGACGTTTCGCAGCATGATGATCGGCTGCGCTTTTATTGCTTGTTTTCATTGAGTTACCTGTTTGCCTGTCTGAACCATTAACGTGATAGTCCTGCCTGGCAGATGCCGAAACAAACGATTGCTTCTGCGCAGACACATGCTGCCTTTCCAGTCATTCTGTGTATGGATAAGGCAAAACATGGCGAGGCATCCTACCCGCAATTGATAAGCGACGCAAAATATAACCGTGCCGAAAGTGATGCACGTCGAAGGAAATCGTGTGGTCAGAGCAGACGGGGATCACAACGCGCTGAATCGTGGCGTTTTTTTAGGCAAAAAGGTCTGCGAATGCTGATTTAAACATCAGGTTTACTTAATAGTTACTTATAGGTAGAGACTATTTATGCCGCAGGGCTGCAATGAGTAATGCAAAGGCGGTAGTGTGCTGGCGGCGGCTCGGATAATACAGATGGTATCCCGTAAAAGCCGGACACCAGGCTTCAAGCACACCCACTAACCGGCCCTTAGCAAGGGCGTCCTGAACCGCATCTTGCGGAACATACGCCAGCCCCAGACCGTTTTCGGCGGCATCGATGCGCTGCGGCAGGCTGTTGAGGATCAGCTGGCCGTCAACCCGCACGCGCAGCTCACGTCCGTCCCGTTCAAATTCCCAGGCATATAATCCGCCGCGTGTGGGCAGGCGCATATTAATGCAGCGGTGCTGATCGAGCTGCTCCGGCGTTTTCGGTATGCCGAAACGTTGCAAATACTCTGCTGACCCGACAACCGCCATGCGCATGTCCGGCGCAATACGTACCGCAATCATATCTTTCGCCACCTGCTCACCCAGACGCACCCCCGCGTCAAAGCGGCCATCGACAATATCAGTCAGCCCATTGTCCACCGTGACTTCAACGTTGATGTCAGGATACTGCGCCATAAAGGGTTTAAGCACAGGCCACAGCACCGTAGACATGGCGTGTTCCCCGGCGTTAAGGCGAATATTCCCGGCAGGTCTGTCGCGGGTATCACGCAACGCGGTGAGTTCCTGCTCGATCTCCAGCAGATGGGGGCTTAAGCGCCTAAAGAGTTGCTCGCCGGCCTCGGTAGGGGCCACGCTACGGGTGGTGCGGGTTAACAGACGGACTTCCAGCCTCGCTTCCAGCTTGCGCATTGCGTGGCTGAGTGCCGACTGAGATACCCCAAGCTGCGCCGCGGCGCGGGTAAAGCTGCGCTCCCGGGCGACGACCATAAAGGAAAGCAGATCGTTGAAGTTGTCTTTTAACATGGCGGCTTACTCGATTTATGAATTGAACTCATGGTTCCTTTCTGATTATGCACTCTAATGCTCCCCATGGCTTTACGCTACTGTTAACGCAACAGCAAACGAGGAGTAAATCATGAAAATTATCCGTAGCGGTTCGTTACCTTCCGTTCAGGGTCCAGAGGCCTGGTTTACCGGCAGCGTGCGCATTGACGCGCCTTTCCAGGCGACTGAACCGGCAAAAGTCGGTGGCGCGACCGTCACCTTTGAACCCGGCGCACGTACCGCCTGGCATACGCATCCTCTTGGACAAACGCTGATCGTGACGCAGGGGCGCGGCTGGTTACAGGAGTGGGGGAAAGAGGCGGAACCGCTGAATCAGGGGGATATCGCCTGGATCCCACCCGGCGTGAAGCACTGGCACGGCGCAAGCGCGCAGACGGCGATGACCCATATCGCCATCGCAGAAGCGGTCGACGGGAGTCCGGTGGCGTGGCTGGAGAAGGTCACCGACGAGCAGTATCCGAACGAGTAGTCTGGCGTTTCGTAAACAAATTATTAACGTTATGATTCGATCCGTTTTCTTCAGCATTTGCAGGCGGAACGGTGAAAATCAATATCATAGGTACCAGCGGAAGTGGGAAAAGCACGTTTGGCAGGCGAATCGCGGAGGCGCTGGCTATCCCTTACATTGAGATGGACAGGCTTTACTGGCGAGTGAACTGGCAGGGAACACCGGACGATGAGTTTCTTGCAACCCTGGAAAAAGCGCTCGCCGCCTCGCCTGACTGGGTCCTGGACGGGAATTACAACCGCACACGCGACGTTAAGTGGCGCGACGTCGATCTGGTGGTGTGGATAGATCGTGGGTTTATCCGCACGCTCTGGCAAGCGGTGACGCGGGCCTCCAGACGCGCCTGGCACAAACAGGAGCTCTGGCCCGGCACGGGGAACCGCGAAAGCTTTCGTCGGTCGTTCCTTAGCAAGGACTCTATTATCATCTGGACGATCAAAACCTGGCGCAGCAACCGCAAACGCTATCAAGCGGATATGCAAAACCCGCAGTACAAACACATTCGCTTTCTCCGCATTACCCGACGGCAGGATGCCGAAAGACTCATTGCCTCGCTTAAATCACGCCGATGACAGACTCTCTATTGCCGTTTTCCGGCAATCCAAATGTAAATTAATTGTTTCTCAGAGGTGAAATCCGCCTTTAATAATGACGACATGTTAAGTCAAACGAGAACGCAACATGTCATGGCGAATCAGCATTCTGGATAAAAGCCCCGTCGCAGAACACGAAACAGCCGCCGATGCGCTGGCGCGAACCTTAGCACTGGCGCAGCAGGCAGAAACGCTGGGTTATCACCGCTTCTGGATTGCCGAACACCACAATACCCCGCAGCTTGCCAGCCCCTCGCCGGAGCTGCTGATTGCCTGGATCCTCGGGCAAACAAAGCTTATTCGCCTGGGCTCAGGCGGCGTCATGCTGCAACATTACAGCCCCTACAAAGTCGCCGAAAATTTTAACGTACTGGCCGCCATTGCGCCGGGCCGGGTTGATCTGGGCGTTGGCAAAGCGCCCGGCGGTCTGCCGCTCTCTACCCGCGCCTTGCAGTACGGCCTAAATCCGCAGGAGAAAGGCAGCTTTGCGGACCAACTGACGCAGCTTGATCGCTGGATCCGCCCTGAAAATCAGTCAGCGGAGGAGGACGTTCGCGCCACGCCGCTGCCACCGGCGCCTGCCCGGGGATTCCTGCTGGGCGCCAGTACCGAAAGCGTGCTGCTGGCGGCCTCCCTCGACTGGCATTTTGTCTTTGCCGCCCATCTGAATGGTGATCCTGAGCTGCTGCGCGAGGTCGTCACAGCCTGGCGTCAACACAGCGTCCGGGAGGTGATTGTGGCCGTGCAGGTCATTGTTGCCCCAACCCAGGCTGAGGCCGATGCGCTGGCGCAGAAGGTTGAAGTGTGGGGTGTGGAGCTGGCAAACGGACAGCGCGTCACCGTCGCCAGCGAAGAACAGGCCTACGCCTTTGCGCGGCAGGCGGGGAGTGAACCGGTGCGCATTGCGCGTCGGGCGCAGTCTCTGCTGGCCGGAACGGCGGCGTCGGTGCTTGAACAGCTCAACGCGCTGCATCAGCAGTGGGGGATTGACGAATTTATCATCGACACGCCGGTCGCTGATGGCGCAACGCGCGTGCAGTCCCTGCGACTGCTGGCCGAGGCGCGTCTTAACAGGGAGGTTACCGTATGAGCTTTAGCGAACAACTGATTGCCTGGCGCCGTGAGCTGCACCAGAACCCTGAACTCTCCGGTCAGGAGGTCGAAACAACGGCCCGCCTGCGCGAGTGGCTGACGGCAGCCGGGATTGCGCCGCTGCCTTACGATCTCCAGACCGGGCTGGTTGCGGAGATCGGCACGGGCAACGCACTGGTTGCGCTGCGCGCCGATATCGACGCGTTACCCATCGACGAGCGCAGCGGGGTGCCGTTTAGCTCCCGGCGTGCCGGGGTGATGCATGCCTGCGGACACGACATTCACACCAGCGTGATCCTAGGCGCCGCGCTAAAGCTGAAAGAGCGGGAAGCCTCGCTTAACGGTCGCGTGCGGATCCTGTTCCAGCCTGCGGAAGAAAATTTCGGCGGAGCGAAAAGCATGGTGCGGGCCGGGGCGTTACGCGACGTACGCGCGATTTTCGGGATGCATAACGAGCCGTCACTGCCGGTCGGCGAGTTTGCCACGCGCGGCGGCCCGTTCTATGCCAACGTCGATCGCTTCGTTATTCACGTGACCGGCAAAGGCGCGCATGCCGCACGTCCCCATGAAGGCAACGACGCCATCGTGCTGGCAAGCCAGCTGGTAACCGCGCTGCAAAGCGTAGCCAGCCGTAACGTCAATACGCTGGATTCGGTTGTTCTGAGCGTGACGCGCATCGCCGGGGGGAATACCTGGAATGTGCTGCCGGAAAGCGTTGAGCTGGAGGGCACGCTGCGCACGCACCGCACGGAAGTGCAGCAGAACGTGAAAGCGCGCGTCGGTGAAATCGCCGCCGGATTTGCCAGCGCCTTTAGCGCGCAGATCAACATCACCTGGTACGCCGGGCCCACCGCGCTGGTGAACGATGAGCACTGGGCCGTGTTTGCCACCTCGGTCGCGCGCGAAGCGGGATATGAAACCCGGCATGCGGAACTGCACATGGGCGGGGAGGATTTCGCGGTCTATCTGCAAAACATACCCGGCGCGTTTGTCAGCATTGGCAGCAACAGTCCGTTTGGGTTACATCACCCGGCATTTAACCCGGACGAAGCATTAATCGAACCCGCTGCCCGCTATTTTGCTCAGCTCGCGGAAAAAGCCCTGCAACACGTTTAATTAATTTGAGGTGAATATGACTGCACATCGTCAATTGCGGCTGGGGACCATTTTGCATGGTGCATCCGGTAATATGTCTGCCTGGCGCCATCCCGCGGCGGTCGCGGATGCCAGCATTAATTTTGATTTCGTTAAAGAAACGGCTTTAAAAGCAGAAGAGGGCAAGCTCGACTTTATATTTGTGGCCGACGGCCTTTATATTAACGAGAAATCCATTCCGCATTTTTTAAACCGCTTTGAGCCGCTGACGGTGTTGTCCGCGCTGGCGAGTATCACCTCGCGCCTGGGGCTGGTCGGCACGTTATCCACCTCGTACAGCGAGCCCTTCACCGTTGCACGCCAGTTCGCCAGCCTCGATCACCTGAGCAACGGACGCGCGGGCTGGAACGTGGTGACGTCACCGCTGGAAGGGTCAGCGAAGAACTTCTCACGTGAAAAACACCCGGAGCATGCGCTGCGCTACCGCATTGCCGATGAGTATCTCGACGTGGTGAAGGGGCTGTGGGATTCCTGGGAAGGGGATGCCTTTATCCGCAATAAAGAGAGCGGACAGTTCTTTGATGCGTCGAAACTGCATACTCTTGATCACCACGGTGATTTCTTCCAGGTTTCCGGCCCGCTGAATATTGGCCGCACGCCGCAGGGACGTCCGATTGTCTTTCAGGCTGGTGCGTCCGACGACGGTAAAAAGCTGGCGGCAAAACACGCTGACGCCATCTTTACCCACCATGACACGCGGGAAGAAGCCCAGGCTTTTTACCGCGATGTTAAACAGCAGCTGGAAAGTCACGGCCGTCGCGCAGGGGATTTACATATATTCCAGGGCGTCAGCGTGATTGTTGGAAACGACGCCGATGACGTAGAAAACCAGTATCAAACTACGGCGGCACTGGTCTCCATTAATGATGCGCTGAATTACCTCGGACGATATTTCGAGCATCACGACTTCAGCCAGTATCCCCTCGACGCGCCGTTCCCGGATATTGGCGATTTGGGCAAAAACAGCTTTCGCAGCACCACCGATGAAATCAAGCGTAACGCCCGTGAGCGCAACTTAACTCTGCGTCAGGTCGCGCTGGAAGCCGCATCGCCGCGCCCGCGTTTTTCCGGCACACCGGAGCAGGTGGCCGATGGTTTACAGGCCTGGTTCGAAGAGAAGGCGGCGGATGGCTTCATCATTCAGGGCGGCACGCCGGACACCTTCCCGCGCTTTGTTGACCAGGTGGTGCCCGTTTTACAGGCGCGTGGCCTGTTCCGCACCGACTATCCCGGCACCACGCTGCGCGAAAGTCTGGGCTTAGACGAGCCCAAAAATCAGTTCACACAACAATAAAAGAGAAAAACGCTATGCAGAAATCATCGCTTATTCTGGCGCTTGCGCTGGCCTTTACCCCTGCCGTCTGGGCAGAGAATGTCAATATTAACGGCACCGGCGTGAGCATTGAGGCCAATAAAACGCCGATCAATACCGCCAAAAACAGCGATGCGATCGCGCAACTGCCGAAAGACTATCGCTTTGCCGTGCCGGGGAAATTTACCGTGGCGGTGGCGGGTCTGAATCAACCGCCACTGACGGTCTTTTCCGACGACAACAAAACTCTGCTGGGAAGTGAGGTCGACATTGCGCGTCTGGTATCGGACAGCCTCGGACTGGAGCTGAACGTGGTGCCCACCTCCTGGGAGGACTGGCCGCTGGGGGTTGCCTCCGGGAAATACGACGCGGCTATTAGCAACATCACCGTCACTAAAGCGCGCAAAGAGAAGTTCGACTTCGCCACCTACCGCAAGGATTCACTTGGCTTCTACGTGAAATCCACCAGTCCGATCAACTCGCTTGTGAAGGCAGAGGATATCGCCGGGCTGCGCATCATCGTAGGTCCCGGCACCAACCAGGAGGCCATTCTGCTGGCATGGAACGAAGAGAACCTCAAAAAAGGGCTTAAACCCTTTACGCCGATCTACACCAAAGACGACGCGGCCCAAACGCTGGCGCTTCAGTCCGGACGCGCGGACGCCTACTTTGGCCCGAACGTGATCGGTGCCTGGAAAGCGGCGCTTAACGGTAAAACCAAACTGGTCGGCAGCGTCGACGGCGGCTGGCCGAAGGCAGCGCATATCGCGGTGACGCTGAAAAAAGGCAGCGGCCTGGTCGAACCGGTTCAAACCGCGCTGAACGGCGCGATCAAGAACGGAGATTACGACAAAGTGCTGAACCGCTGGGGGGAAGGCGTGGAGCGTATCTCCAGTTCCGAAGTTAACCCGGCGGGTCTGGGCGATTAAGGAGGCGCTATGCGCGAACAATTTCGTGACGTTTCGCCGGAAGATGCCGATCTTCAGCCCATTATCGAGGGGCTTTTTGGTGAATACGCCGCTCGTTACGGCGACTACTTTTCAAAGGATGCGGAAGTCGAGCTGACAGAGTGGTACCTGGCGCCGCAGGGGCTGTTTATCGTTCTGGAGCGCGATGGCGAGATCATCGCCACCGGGGCGTATAAGCCCTTCGACGAACATACCGCAGAGATCAAACGTATCTGGACGAATAAAACGCTGCGCCAGCAGGGGCTGGCCGCGCGCGTGGTACAGGAGCTGGAGCGCCGGGCGGTGCTGGCGGGCTACAGCCACATCTACCTGACCACGGGGTTTCGTCAGCCGGAGGCGGTGCGGCTCTATCTCAGCCAGGGGTATCAGCCGCAGTTCGATCTCAACCGCGACCCGGAAGAGTACAGCCAGCCGCCGTTCGACGGTCGGCTGCGTTTCACCAAGACGCTGATCCGCGAAGCGCTCAGCAAAACCGCATAAGGAGCGACGATGAGCAACGTTGAAACCATAAAAGTGGTCCCGGCACGTTATCCGCTGCGCGCTGCTGGCGCCGTGGTGGCGCTGTTTGTGCTGGCGGTCGTGATTCAGTCCGTGGCCTTTAATCCGCGCTGGGAGTGGGCGGTATTTGC
The DNA here is from genome assembly GCF_049238125.1 of Enterobacter cloacae complex sp. IR5402. NCBI lineage: Bacteria > Pseudomonadati > Pseudomonadota > Gammaproteobacteria > Enterobacterales > Enterobacteriaceae > Enterobacter > Enterobacter cloacae complex sp. IR5402. Next base: position 354,584 of record NZ_JBMKHO010000001.1, on the reverse strand, counting down.
CCGCTGGTTCTTCGACCCGGTGATCCTCGAAGGCGTCGGCCAGACGCTGCTGCTGACGTTGATAAGCACTGTACTGAGCGTGGTGATTGGCGGCATGCTGGCGCTGGCGCGGCTCTCGTCATCATGGCTGTTGAGCAGCCTGGCGTGGGGTTACATCTGGCTGTTCCGATCGCTGCCGCTGATCGTGGTGCTGATTATCCTCTATAACTTCTCCTATCTCTACGACACGCTCTCTCTCGGCGTGCCTTTTACCGGCATTACCTGGGGCAGCTTTGAAACCATCAACGTTCTCGGGCAGTTTTCTACCGCCATCGTGGGGCTGACGCTGGTGCAGAGCGCCTATACTGCGGAGATCATTCGCGGGGGCTTCCTTGGGGTCGACCACGGTCAGTATGAGGCGGCCGCTGCGCTAGGTCTGCCGGCGTGGCGTCGCACCGTGCGCATAATTCTCCCGCAGGCGCTGCGCACCATCCTGCCGTCCGGGTTTAACGAAATTATCAGCCTCGCAAAAGGGACGGCGATGGTGTATGTGCTGGCGATGCCGGAACTGTTCTACACGATCCAGATGATCTACAACCGCACCCAGGAGGTGATCCCGCTGTTGATGGTGGGGGCCGTCTGGTATCTGGTGATCACCACCGTACTGTCTGCCATCCAGCATGTTATTGAGCGTGGACTCGCCCGCAGCGAGCGCCGCTCCGCCGTAAACCAGAACCGGGCGGCGAGTCGCTCGCGTTCGGTCACCACTTCGCCAGCACAGGAGCCTGTTCATGCAAGCCTCTCCTGAAGGACACATTTCCATTACCGGCGTCAGTAAGTTTTTTGGCCGACATAAAGCGCTCGATAACGTCACGCTTGAGATCCCGCCGGGCTCCGTGACGGTGATCCTCGGCCCCTCTGGATCGGGAAAATCGACGCTGCTGCGCGCCATTAACCATCTGGAGCGCGTAGACGAAGGCTTTATTCAGATTGACGGGGATTACATCGGCTATCGCCGTCAGGGTGACAAACTCTACGAACTAAAAGAGAGAGAGATCCTCAAACAGCGCGTCAACGTTGGGTACGTGTTTCAGAACTTCAATCTTTTTCCGCATCTCACGGTGCTGGAAAACCTGATTGAAGCACCCATCGCGCATAAAAAGTTCAGTAAAAAAGAGGCTGTTGAAAACGCCTACAGCCTGCTGGATGTGGTAGGACAGCGCGATAAAGCCGATGCCTGGTCGCGTCACCTCTCCGGCGGCCAGCAGCAGCGTATCGCCATTGCCCGCGCGCTTGCGCTGCGCCCGCGCGTGATGCTGTTTGATGAACCAACCTCGGCGCTGGATCCGGAACTGGTTGGCGAAGTGCTGGACGTGATTAAAAAACTCGCCCGTTCCGGCACTACGCTGGTGGTGGTCACCCATGAGATCGGCTTTGCCCGGGAAGTGGCGGACCAGGTGGTATTTATGGTCGACGGTAAAATTGTGGAGCAGGGCAGCAGCGATGACGTTTTAAACCGACCGTCTCATCCGCGAACGCGCCAGTTCCTCTCAAAAGTGCTGTAAGGAGCGCAGATGAAATATGGACTCCTGGCGGGGCTGGTCTTCACGACGGCGAGCCACGCCAGCATTGATTTAAAGGCCAACGAACAGCCGCTGCCGGTGACGGTTGATCAACAGGCAGTGGCGAAAATCCCGGCGAACTATAAATTTGTTGAGCCGGGTACCCTCACGGTGGCGATTTCAGCCCTGAATTCTCCGCCGCTTGCGCTGCTGGCCAGTGATAACCGCACCCGTATTGGCAGCGACCCGGATATCGCCCGGTTGCTGGCGGGCAGTCTGGGGCTGAAGCTGAAGCTGGTGCCAACGGCGTGGGAAGACTGGCCGCTGGGGATCACTTCCGGGCGCTATGACGTGGCGTTGGTGAATATCGCCGTCACCGAGCAACGTAAGGAGAAGTTCGATTTTGCGACCTATCGCGTCGATTCCCTGGCCTTCTCGGTGAAATCCACCAGCAACGTACAGTCGATCACCAGTGCGAAAGATCTGGCCGGGAAAAAGGTGATTGTCGGGTCTGGCACCAATCAGGAGCGTATTCTGCTGGGCTGGAACGAAGAGAATAAAAAGGCCGGGCGCGAGCCTGCGTTGCCGGTTTACCTGACCGACGACGCCTCAGGCAATCTTTATATTCAGTCCGGCAGGGCGGATGTGTTCTTTGGACCGCAGTCCGTTTCGGCCTACAAAGCCGCGTTAACCGGCAAAACCCGCGTCGTGGGTTTAGGCCCGAAGAAAGCCTATGTCGCCACCACAACCAAAAAAGGTAATGGGCTGGTGTATGCGTTGCAGGCTGCGCTGGACGGTGCGATTAAGCGCGGGGAGTATCAAAAGGTGCTGGCGCGCTGGGGGGAAGCGGGCGAAGCGGTGACGTCTTCAGACGTTAATCCGCCCGGGATAACCTACTAATGGTGCTCTATACCCTAAATAATTCGAGTTACAGGAAGGCGGCAAGGGAACGAATCCCCGGGAGCGTACATAAGTACGTGACTGGGGTGAGTGAATGCAGCCAACGCACCTGCAACTTGAAGTATGACGGGTATACACTTAGGGTTTTCATCCCTGAGGGGGCAACATGATCAAACTCTATGGCGTACCTGGCTGGGGATCGGCAATCAGTGAAGTGATGCTGACTCTGGCAGACATCCCGTATCAGTTCGTCAACGTGGACGGGTTTGACCAGCCCGGCCCGCAGCGCGAATTGCTGTTGAGACTGAACCCGCTGTGCCAGGTGCCGACGCTGGAGCTGGAAAACGGGGCGATCGTGACGGAAACCGCGGCGATCGCCCTGATGGTGCTCGACAGACGTCCCGACCTCGCGCCGCCCGTTGGGCAGGCCGAGCGCCAGCAGTTTCAGCGCCTGCTCATCTGGTTTGTGGCGAACGTCTATCCCACCTTTACGTATGCAGATTACCCGGAACGCTGGGTGCCTGATGCCCCGGAACAGTTGAAGAAAAACTGCATTGAGTACCGAAAATCGCTTTATCTGTGGTTCGACAGCCAGCTCAGCGCCTCGCCGTTTGCGTTTGGCAAACAGCTGACGCTGCTTGACGTCTATATTGCCGTTGCGCGTACCTGGGGTCCACGCCATGAGTGGTTTGCCACCAACACGCCTAATATTACCGCCGTCGCGGATGCCGTCTGCGCGCTGCTGGAACTGCACAAGGTGCTAAAAGCTAACGATATAATCTGATAACGTTGAACGCTCACCTATAAAAGGAGCCCTGCCCATGCCACATGTTGATATCAAATGTTTTCCACGCGATCTGACTGACGAACAAAAAACGGCCCTGGCGGCGGATATCGCCGAAGCGATCGCCCGTCATCTGAACAGCAAAGATCGCTCAATCTCCGTGGCGCTTCAGGAGATTCAGGAAGCTGACTGGAAGGTGCAGGTCTGGGATACCGAGATCTGCCCGAAACTGGATGAACTGATTAAGAAGCCCGGCTATTCGATGTAACTTGCCTGCCGGGTGGTGCAATATCACCCGGCGATCCCCATTTTTATTCCCTTTCGCAAAAATCGATAATAAAAACCATAACGATTCCGCTACAATTCATCCTTCCGAACAATATTCGTTAAATCAGCAGGTAAGCACTGCAACTGCACCAGATTAAGTACAAATTAGTAAAAGGATAATTTTTCCATGACAAAATTACCTCAGTTTTCACTCGCCTTTATTCATCCTCGTTACTGGCTCAGCTGGGCAGGCATTGCCGCGCTCTGGTGCACGGTTCAGCTTCCGTACCCGCTGCTGTTGAAAACAGGTCACAGGCTTGGGCGTCTGGCTATGCGCCTGCTTCCACGCCGCGTGGAGATCGCCAGACGAAATCTTGAGCTTTGCTTTCCTGATATGAAAGAGGACGAGCGCGAGCGTTTACTTGAGCGTAATTTTGAATCGGTTGGAATGGGCGTCATCGAAACCGGGATAGCGTGGTTCTGGCCTGACTGGCGCGTGCGGAAACACTTCAGCGTGACCGGCTACGAACATATGGAACAGGCGCGGGCGCAAGGTAGGGGCGTGGTGCTCATTGGCATGCATTTTCTCACGCTGGAATTAGGCGCACGCATCTTTGGCATGCTCAACGCGGGTATTGGTGTGTATCGTCCCAACAATAATGCGTTGCTCGACTGGCTGCAAACGCGCGGTCGTCTGCGTTCCAATAAAACCATGCTTGACCGCTATGACCTGAAGGGCATGATCCGCGCACTGAAGCAAAACGAGATCCTGTGGTATGCCCCGGACCACGACTATGGCAAAACGAATAGCGTGTTTGTGCCGTTTTTTGCCGTCCCGGACGCCGCGACAACTGCCGGGAGCTACATGCTGGTGAAAAGTGCCAGACCGGCCGTGATCCCGTTTGTACCGCGCCGAAAAGCAGATGGCACAGGATATGAACTGCTTATTCTGGAAGATATCAGCGATACCTTGCAGGGAGGCGATAAAGCGTCGGTGGCCACGCAAATGAACAGAGCGATTGAGCGCGCCGTGATGATGGCGCCTGAGCAATATATGTGGCTGCATCGCCGGTTCAAAACCCGCCCTGAAGGCCAGCCGGACCGGTATAAACGCAAAAAACAGGTCGCGTCTACTGCAAGAACCTTATCTGCCAGCGATATTTCGGACCGGTCGAGAATCCAGCAGTAGTCGGTCAGGGCGGATGCCGGTGCGCTCCGCCCTTTATAAATCCTGCCGCGCTGGATAGAATTACCGCATCCACATTGACGGGATGCCCCACATGACCGGAAGAGTCGATTATCATCTTGAAAAATACCTCCTTACCGAAGCCGGCGAGCCCGAACGTTTGACGCGCCAGTGGGCCGAGGTGATGCGCGAGTGTCATGACCAGAAATCCGGGGCAGAAGAGCGGCTGCGTCTCGCGCTGCTGAACGTGGATTATGTGACCAGCTTTGAGCTTCCCTTCCGGTTACTTCTTACCCGTGCACCGCAGCTGATTGATGGCATCAGAAATGAGTTCCAGCTCAGTCAAAAAAATGTCCTGTTCAACGGCAAGCGGTTTGGCTGCGTTTACAGCCTTAAACAGGATTTGAACGGCATTCCAGATGAATTTACCTACCACCTGAAGACCCGTATTCAGCGGATCGATGCCTCCGGCGGTTCGGAAGTGCCTTACCGGCAAATCGCTCAGCAGGTGAAAGCCCCCCGCGAGCGCCTCCAGCTGGCGCTGGAACAGGGGCTTGCGGTCACCGCGCTTGACGGGCTTTTCTGGTTTGGCCTCCAGCGCATAGCCGCCGACGTGCAGCGGTTAAGGAAGACGGGGATGAGAATAGTGACGTCCGATACGGAGGTGTTCGACACCCTTACCGGAACAACACGGCGCATTCCGGTTTATCGTCTTGAGGACGCTGCCGCTACTTAGCCTGGAGCAGGATCGCCAGCAGTCCCGGAAAGCGGGCGTCCAGATCCTCTCTTCTCAGTGAAATCATATTCTCGCGCCCCTGCGGGCGCTGCCAGATCACGCCGCTGTCGCGCAGCACGCGCCAGTGGTGAGTCATAGTGGATTTCACCACCTCTTCCGGGCGCAGCGCGTTACAGCTCAGTTCGCTGCCGTCGGCCAGCCTGCGAATAATCGCTAATCGCAGCGGGTTGCCGAGGGCGAACAGCACATTTTCCAACACTATTTGTTCAGGTTCCGGGTGGTTTGGGATCATCGTTTTCCTGCGTCTCGCGTGAGATTGAGCTATATCAACAATAGGTCAACCGTTAAAAAATAGTTCGATAATACTCGTACAATGGGACTATTATAACAAACGAACGAATACGCGACCATCCCGGTCGTCACAAACCAGTCTTGAAGACTTAAGGAAATAACATGCCCCGACCCATTCCACTCGAACGTTATCGCAACATCGGTATCTCCGCGCATATCGATGCGGGCAAAACAACCACCACTGAGCGCATCCTGTTTTACACCGGGATGAGCCACAAGCTGGGTGAAGTACACGATGGCGCGGCAACCACCGACTGGATGGCGCAGGAGCAGGAGCGCGGGATCACCATTACGTCGGCGGCGGTAAGCTGTTTCTGGCCTGGTATGGACAGAGGCTTTGAACCGCACCGCATCAATATTATCGACACCCCCGGGCACGTGGATTTCACCATTGAGGTGGAACGTTCCATGCGTGTGCTCGACGGCGCGGTAATGGTCTATGACTCCGTCGGTGGCGTGCAGCCGCAGTCGGAAACCGTCTGGCGTCAGGCGAATAAATACCATGTTCCGCGTCTGGCATTCGTCAACAAAATGGACCGCCCGGGCGCAGATTTCTTCCGCGTGGTGCGGATGATGCAGGAGCGGCTGAAAGCCAATCCTGTCCCGATTGTGATCCCCGTGGGGGCAGAAGAACACTTCACCGGCGTGGTGGATCTCATCAAGATGCGCACCATTCTGTGGGACGATGCGACGCAGGGCATGGCATTTAGCTACGCGCCGGTGCCTGACGATCTGCTGAGTACCGCCCAGACGTGGCGAGAAAAAATGGTCTCGTCTGCGGCAGAAGCCAGCGATGAGCTTATGGATAAGTACCTTGAGACGGGCGAACTGGATGAAGCGGAAATCATCAAAGGACTGCGGATCCGGACTATCTCCGGTGAAATACAGCCCATGCTGTGCGGCAGCGCTTTCAAGAACAAGGGCGTGCAGCGCATGCTCGACGCGGTGATTGAATTGATGCCGTCTCCACTGGACGTGCCCGCTATTGATGGGGTAGACGAAGACGGACAGCACGCCGAGCGCCACCCAAGCGATGATGAACCGTTCTCGGCGCTGGCCTTCAAGCTGATGAGCGATCCGTACGTCGGCCAGCTGACCTTCATCCGCGTCTATTCCGGCATACTGCGTAAAGGCGACGCGGTGTACAACCCGGTGAAGGGCAAGAAAGAGCGTATCGGGCGCATCGTGCTGATGCATGCCAACGATCGCCATGAGGTGGACGAGCTGCGCGCAGGGGATATCGCAGCCTGTGTCGGGCTGAAAGACGTCACCACCGGTGACACGCTGACCGACCCGAATGCGGTGATCACCCTTGAACGGATGGAGTTCCCGGATCCGGTTATTTCGTTGGCGATTGAGCCGAAAACCAAGGCCGATCAGGAGAAAATGGGGATCGCCCTACAGCGCCTGGCGGCGGAAGATCCGTCGTTCCGCCTGCACACGGACGAAGAGTCCGGTCAGACGATTATCTCCGGGATGGGCGAGCTGCATCTGGAGATCATCGTCGACCGCATGAAGCGCGAGTTTGGCGTTGAGGCGAACATTGGTCGTCCGCAGGTCACCTACCGTGAAACCCTGCGTAAAGCGGTGAAGGATATTGAAGGTAAATTTGTCCGACAGTCCGGCGGGAAAGGGCAGTACGGTCATGTGGTCCTGAGCCTTGAGCCGTTAGCAGCCGGGAGTGGTTTTGTGTTTGAAGATGCCACCAAAGGCGGGGTGGTGCCGCGGGAGTACATCCCGTCGGTGGAAAAAGGGTTGCGAGAAGCCATGAATACGGGTGTGCTGGCGGGCTATCCGGTGGTGGATGTGAAAGCGACCCTGACGTTTGGTTCTTACCATGACGTTGACTCCTCGGAGATGGCCTTCCGCATGGCGGCGATCCTCGGCTTCAAAGAGGGCGCACGGCGGGCGGACCCGGTTATTCTTGAGCCGGTCATGCACGTTGAGGTGGAAACGCCGGAAGAGTATGCCGGGAACATTATGGGCGATCTCTCCTCCCGTCGCGGCCTGGTGCAGGGGATGGCAGAGCAGTACGGCAGCCAGATTATTCGCGCTGACGTCCCGCTGGCTGAGATGTTTGGTTATGCCACCACGCTGCGCTCGATGTCCCAGGGGCGCGCGACGTATACGATGGAATTCCATCATTTTGCGGAAGCTCCGCGGAATGTGGCGGATGAGATCATTGCGAAGCGTGTGAAGAGTTAATTAATTACACATGGTAGTCATTTGGCTACCATGTGTCTTTATTATTGCGACAGGGAGTTTATGCCTGTTACTTAATTAGCGTCGCCGATCGCACTTTCCATTTTCCTTGCTCTTCAACGAGACAATCTGCAATAACATGATCTTGCTTCTTACCAAATGCGACATAGACGTTTGTGCATACGGCGTCAAAATCAGAATGTAAGACGGTTATCTGATTCCAGTCATCATCCCAGTCCTGCGCTTTGATAAACATATCCGCATCGGGCATATCTTTATCGTTACTGTCGCCAGAGTACATTTCTTTAATTGCTGCAATGGTCCCTGAGGCTACGTACTCGTTCATAATGTCTGGATTGAGTACGGGTGGTTTGTTCTGATCTAACTGCGCTATATACCATTGATTGAATTTAAGTGCCGCCTGACCCGGTGCATAAATATTTTCTGCGGCCGCGAGCGGAGACAGGGCGAAAAGTAAAAAGTAGAGTGGTTTCATTAATCATGCCTGAACAGTTCGTAATGAGGTTGTATGTTGCGGTAAGCCTGCCCAGGATACATGGTGCGTTGCACAAAATCGCTGATCCACTGTTGACCATCGTATATACAAACGTGACCGCTATCATGACCAACTATATTTTGGATAACTGCGACGTCACCAGCATGGGGTTGATCATATACCCTGTGAAAGCCTGCATTGACTAATGTGCGCCCCATATCTTTTGCCAGACGCGTGTTGGGGAGTTTTAATCGACCACCCGCTCTGATCGCTTCTGTTACGTAACGAGCACAATTACCCGTGCTGCTGGGCTGCGCGTGTGATTTCGCATATGATATTGCGCCATCTTTGTTCCATGACATGGATATTTCCTTTACGAAAGATTGTTTATACAACAGCTTCTGAAATATCCTCCGTTTAACATCGTCATGATAAACATAAAATGCCATTGAAATTTTATATAATTCATATGGGTATAATTAAAAAATCATTCCAGCGCCTTCACCATTTTCCCGCTCGCGACAAACGTACCCGCTCCCAGATGATGCAGCGTATTCAGCTTATCCCCGTCAAACTGCCAGCGTCCGGCGACAAATGCGCGTTCATCCGCCGCGGCGGAAACCACTTCGCCAAACAGAGTGTCATATTTCTCTGCCGCAGAGGTGACAGGTAATAACCGGCACTCCATCCAAGCCAGACATTTCTCTTCTATAACCGGCAGGTCAAGCTCAGGGCCATAAATAACCGGGATCCCGTAGCAGTTAAATTTATCCTCGTCGCGCCCGCTGACGCTGCCGACCGCCCAGGTCCAGTTGGCTGCCGCCACGCCGGGGATCACAATGCCGAATTTCCCGCTGCGTTCGATCAACTCCCGTGACCACGCGCTTTTGTCTACCACAATCGCGATACGCGGGGGTTCAAATTCCACCGGCATAGACCATGCGGCGGCCATGACATTGCGACGATCGATGGTCTCATCCCGGCTGGTGATGAGCACGGTTGGACCGTGATTCAGAAGGCGGCTGGCGTGACGTAATTCAACAGGGCGAAAGTGGCTCATAGGATCTCCTCGTGTACACGATGAGTATGACGAAAAAGCACTTTTACGCATATGCAAAAGGGAAAATAGTTTATAAACAGGGGATATCACCTCCTGGAGCAAATCATGTCCCCATTTCTGAGTGCTTATTTTGCCCGCACGGGCTGGCAGCAGCCCGTACAGGTTAATATCGATACCCTGCGGGGGCTGCATTTACACCATAACTGCGCGATCCCCTTCGAAAATATCGACGTCGTTTTGCCGCGGGAAATCCATCTGGACGACGGGTGTCTGGTGGATAAACTGGTCACCGCACGTCGAGGGGGGTATTGCTTCGAGCAAAACGGCTTGTTTGAGCGGGTATTGCGCGAAGTCGGGTTTACGGTGCGCAGCGTGCTGGGGCGGGTTGTGCTGGCCAATCCGTCGCAGATGCCGCCGCGTACGCACCGGTTGCTGCTGGTTGAGCTGAACGGCGAGCGCTGGATCGCCGATGTGGGATTTGGCGGACAAACGCTGACGGCGCCGATTCGTTTGATCGCCAACGAGGAACAGGAAACCCCGCACGGGCGTTATCGTTTGCTGAGCGAGGGTAACGACTGGATACTGCAATTCCGCCATCACGACCACTGGCAGTCGATGTACCATTTTGACCTGGCGACCCAGTACTTCAACGATTACGTGATGGGAAACTTCTGGTCGGCGCACTGGCCGCAGTCCCATTTCCGTCATCACCTGCTGATGTGTCGCCACCTGCCGGACGGGGGCAAGCTAACGCTGACCAACTTTAATTTTACCCACTGGCAGAACGGTCATGTGGAAGAGCAGATCCATTTGCCGGATGCGGAGGCGCTGTATCAGCTGATGCAGGCGCGGTTTGGCCTGGGCGTTGATGACCCGAAGCACGGCTTTACCCTGGCAGAGCTGACGGCCGTGATGGCGGGGTTTGATACGCATCCGCAGGCGGGGAAATAGCCCGGTGGCGGCTACGCCTTACCGGGCCTACGGGAGTGTGAACGTAGGTGGAATAAGGCGTAGCCGCCACCCGACAAAATTAACGGCGCGATCTCACAACCTGATAGCGACGGGTAAAATACTCAAACGGCGCGCTCCACACGTGCACCAGGCGGGTGAACGGGAAGATAAGGAAGATCGTCATCCCCAGCACCAGATGCACGCGGAAGATCGGCGCGACGCCGCTCAGCATTTCCGACGAGCCTCCCTTGAACGTCACGATCCCCTGCGCCCAGCCGACCAGCTTCATCATCTCGCTTCCGTCAGGATACTGGGCGGAGAAAGGAATGGTCGACAGCCCAAGGATGCACTGAAGCAGCAGGATACTCATGATGATAATATCCGGCGTGGTGGACGTGGCACGTACCCGCTGGTTGAACAGGCGGCGGATCAGCAGCATAGAGCCGCCAATCAGCGTTAGCACCCCGCAAATGCCCCCCGCAATCATGGCTAACTGCTGTTTAACCGCGATGGGTAAAAACCAGGCGTACATCCAGTGCGGGGTTAACATGCCGAACAGGTGCCCGAAGAAGATCCCCAGAATGCCGATATGAAACAGGTTCGAAGCCCAGTTCATCCCGCGCTTGCTGAGCATCTGGCTCGACGAGGCGCGCCAGGTGTACTGCCCGTAGTCGTAGCGCAGCCAGCTGCCAAGGAAAAAGACGGTGGCGCAGATGTACGGATAAATGTCATAGAAAAACACGTTCAGGTAATGAGTCATTTTGGGCCTCCGGCGCTGACGTCCACGTACTGCGGCGCGACGTCCTGGCTAAAGCGTCGTTGATATTGCTGCATCGGCGAACTGTCGCACGATGTGGCGTTGTCTTCGATAAACTTGACCTGTTCCTCTTCCCACACGGCGTCCAGCGCCTGACGGGTATCATCCCGTTTTTCACCGGATACCTGTTTCGCCACGCTGTCGCTGGAAAGCCGTGTTTCCGCCAGCGACAGCAGGGCGTCAAACAGCTGGTAATGCGCGACCTCGCGCTGTTTCAGGCGGCCTCCAATCAGCGCCAGTATAGGCGCGACGTTTTGCAGCCCTTCACGTGCCTCGTCGTCGCTGACGATACTGAGATATTCCAGATAGAGCGGCAGATAGTCCGGCAGCTCGCGGCAATCCAGCTCCAGCCCGGCTTTCTCATACTGGCTCATCAGGTCGACCATCGCCTGACCGCGATCGCGCGACTCGGCGTGAACGTGCTCGAACAGCAGCAGCGACGTTGCGCGTCCCCGCTCGAAGACTTCACACCATTCGGCCTGCTTATCCAGCAGCGGGGCGCTCAGGTGCTGCTGCGCAAACGGCAGCAGCATGGGCGCATCCTGTTCCACCAGGGAAAGCGCTTCGTCACGGTTTTCCCACAGCAGCTCATCGGGATACTCAATGAGCAGCGCGATGATTTTGAGGATTTGCATTACTCTCCCTCCCCGTGATCGCGCACTTCGGTGATGTTGATCGCGTCGATGCGGCTGCTGTTGAAGAGGTTGAATTTGGTGTCGGAGCCGTGACAGCCGTCGCCGAAGGTGAAGCCGCAGCCGTTTTTCTCCGGGAAAGCGTCGCGTGCCATTTCGCGGTGGCTGGTGGGGATCACGAAGCGGTCTTCGTAGTTGGCAATCGCCAGATAGCGGTACATCTCCTCAACCTGCGCTTCGGTCAGGCCCACTTCCTCAATGGCGCGGGTATCGGTCACGCCTTCCACGGTCTGGGAGCGCTTGTAGTGACGCATTGCCATCATGCGCTTCAGGGCGCGCAGCACCGGGCCGGTGTCGCCCGCGCTGAGCATGTTTGCCAGGTATTGCACCGGGATGCGCAGGCTTTCTACCGCAGGCAGTACGCCGTCGCTCTGCGGCAGACCACCCGCGTCCGCGTAGGACTGAATCGGTGACAGCGGCGGCACATACCAGACCATCGGCAGGGTGCGGTATTCCGGGTGTAGCGGCAGGGCGAGCTTCCAGTCCATCGCCATTTTGTAAACCGGGGAACGCTGCGCTGCGTCGATGACGTTCTGCGGAATACCCTGTTTCAGCGCTTCTTCTATCACCGCCGGATCGTTCGGGTTAAGGAACACGTCGCACTGGCGCTCATACAGATCGGTTTCATGCTCGGTGCTGGCCGCCTCTTCAATGCGGTCTGCGTCATACAGCAGCACCCCGAGATAGCGGATGCGTCCGACGCAGGTTTCCGAGCAGACAGTCGGCTGGCCGGACTCGATGCGCGGATAGCAGAAGATGCACTTCTCTGACTTGCCGCTTTTCCAGTTGAAGTAGATTTTTTTGTACGGACAGCCGCTAATGCACAGACGCCAGCCGCGGCATTTGTCCTGGTCGATCAGCACAATGCCGTCCTCTTCGCGTTTGTAAATCGCACCGCTCGGGCAGGTGGCGACGCAGCTCGGGTTCAGGCAGTGCTCGCACAGGCGCGGCAGGTACATCATGAAGGTGTTTTCGAACTGGCCGTACATCTCTTTCTGGATCTTCTGAAAGTTTCGATCGCGGGCGCGTTTTTCGAACTCGCCGCCCAGCAGCTCCTCCCAGTTGGGCCCCCATTTGATTTTATCCATTCGCTTGCCGTCGATCAGCGAACGTGGGCGGGCGGTGGGGAGGTGGTCTCCCTCCGGGGCGCGGTGCAGATCCTGGTAATCGAAGGTGAAAGGTTCATAGTAATCGTCAATCTGCGGCAGGACGGGGTTAGCGAAAATCTTCGACAGCACGCCCATTTTGCCGCCCAGGCGCGGGGTCAGCTTGCCGTGAATTCCGCGGATCCAGCCGCCTTGCCACTCATCCTGATCTTCCCAGTTTTTCGGATAGCCGATGCCGGGTTTGGTTTCGACGTTATTAAACCACGCGTACTCCATCCCTTCGCGCCCGGTCCAGACGTTCTTACAGGTGACCGAGCAGGTGTGGCAGCCAATGCATTTATCGAGATTCAGTACCATGCCAACCTGTGAGCGTATTTTCATTTTTTCGCCTCCTGTACTTGATCCCGACCTTCGCCGTCCAGCCAGTTAATGTTTTTCATTTTGCGGATCATGATGAACTCGTCGCGGTTCGAGCCGACGGTGCCGTAATAGTTGAAGCTGTACGCCAGCTGCGCGTAGCCGCCGATCATGTGGGTCGGTTTCGGGCAGACGCGGGTAACCGAGTTGTGGATCCCGCCGCGCCGTCCGGTTACTTCTGAACCCGGAATGTTCAGGATTCGCTCCTGAGCGTGGTACATCATGGTCATGCCCGGCGGCACGCGCTGGCTGACCACCGCGCGGGCGGTGAGGGCGCCGTTGGCGTTGAAGGCTTCAATCCAGTCATTGTCCTCAATGCCCAGCTCGCGCGCGTCGGTTTCGCTGATCCAGACGATGGGCCCGCCGCGCGACAGGGTCTGCATCAGCAGGTTTTCGCTGTAGGTGGAGTGAATGCCCCATTTCTGGTGCGGCGTCAGAAAGTTAAGCGCTTTTTCAGGGTAGCCGTTCGGCGGGATCTCGCGCATATGGGTTACGCTGCGGGTATCAATCGGTGGACGATAGGCCACCAGACTTTCACCGAAGGCGCGCATCCAGGCATGATCCTGATACAGCTGCTGGCGGCCGGAAATCGTGCGCCACGGGATCAGCTCGTGAACGTTGGTATAGCCTGCGTTATACGACACGTGCTCGCTCTCAAGGCCGGACCACGTTGGGCTGGAGATAATTTTGCGCGGCTGCGCCTGAATATCGCGGAAGCGGATTTTCTCGTCTTCTTTGTTCAGCGCCAGATGGGTGTGATCGCGCCCGGTCAGTTCGCCGAGGGCCTCCCAGGCTTTGACCGCGACCTGACCGTTAGTTTCCGGCGCAAGAGCCAGGATCACCTCTGAAGCATCAATGGCGGTTTCAATGCGCGGACGGCCTTTGGCCGGGCCGTCGAGCTTGACGTAGTTGAGCTTGCCGAGGAAATCGACCTCATTCTGGGTGTTCCACGATATGCCTTTTCCGCCGTTGCCGAGCGTGTCCAGCAGCGGGCCAAGCGCCGTAAAGCGCTCGTAGGTTTCCGGATAGTTGCGCTCGACGACTGCAATGTTTGGCGCGGTTTTGCCGGGGATCAGATCGCACTCGCCTTTGCGCCAGTCCAGAATATCAAAAGGCTGCGACAGCTCCCCCGGGGAGTCATGCTGTAGCGGCTGTAGCACCACGTCAGTTTCGGTGCCGAGATGTCCGACGCACACTTCAGAGAAGACTTTGGCGATGCCCTTGTAAATCTCCCAGTCGCTGCGGGACTCCCACGCCGGGTCAACGGCGGCGGAGAGCGGGTGAATAAACGGATGCATGTCCGAGGTATTCATATCGTCTTTTTCATACCAGGTGGCGGTGGGCAGGACGATATCCGAGAACAGGCAGGTGCTGGACATACGGAAATCAAGCGTCACCAGCAGATCCAGCTTGCCCTCAATGGCGGCGGTTTGCCATTCCACCTCTTCAGGTTTCACGTCGTCCGTTGAGCCTAAATCCTCACCCTGAATACCGCTCTCGGTGCCAAGCAGGTATTTCAGCATGTATTCATGTCCTTTCCCGGACGAACCGAGCAGGTTAGAACGCCAGACGAACAGGTTGCGCGGGTGGTTCTTGCCGTTGTCCGGCTGTTCGCAGGCGAAGCGAATATCACCCGATTTTAACGCCTGCACGGTGTAATCCTGCGGCGACATCCCGGCGGCGTCGGCGCGAGCTTTCACGTGCAGCGGGTTGAGGTTGAGCTGCGGCGCGGAAGGGAGCCAGCCCATACGCTCGGCGCGGACGTTGAAATCAATCAGGTGACCGGTAAACTTCGATGCGTCCGCGAGGGGAGAAAGCAACTCCCTTGCGGTGAGCTTCTCATAGCGCCACTGGCTGGCGTGGTTGTAAAAGTACGATGTGCTGTTCATCTGGCGCGGCGGACGGTTCCAGTCCAGCGCGAAGGCCAGCGGCAGCCAGCCGGTTTGCGGGCGCAGCTTTTCCTGGCCGACATAGTGCGACCAGCCGCCGCCGCTCTGCCCGACGCAGCCGCAGAAGACCAGCATGTTGATCATCCCGCGGTAGTTCATGTCCATGTGGTACCAGTGGTTCACACCGGCCCCGAGAATGATCATCGACCGTCCGTGGGTCTTATGCGCCGTGTCGGCAAATTCACGGGCGATTTTTTCTATCAGATAAGCGGGGACGCCGGTAATTTGTTCGCCCCAGGCCGGGGTGTAGGCTTTTATCTCGGCGTAGTTTGTCGCCGCGTTACTGTCTTCCAGACCGCGATCGAGGCCGTAGTTTGCGAGCACCAGATCGTACACGCTAACCACGCGTCTCTGGCTGCCGTCGGCCAGCGTCAGGGTTTTACTCGGTACTCGGCGCGTCAGCACCGGCTCCTGCTTCACGCTGCGGAAATGCGGGTTCTCGTTGCCCCCGAAGTAAGGGAAGGCCACGTCTGCCACGCTGTCGTGGGTGATGAGCAGGGAAAGCGTCAGCTCGGTTTCCTGTCCTGCGGCCAGCGACTCCAGGTTCCATTTGCCTTTTTCACCCCAGCGGAAGCCGATGGAACCATTCGGCGCCACCAGATTTCCGGCCACGTCAAAGGCGATGGTTTTCCACTCCGGATTATTGGTTTCACCCAGCCCGTCGGCCAGATCCGATGCACGCAGCATGCGGCCCGGCACCACGCGACCGTCAGCCTGTTCATCCAGCAGAACCAGCATCGGCATGTCGGTGTAGCGGCGGCAATAGTTGAGGAAGTAATCGCTCGGGTTATCAAGATGGAACTCTTTGAGGATCACATGCCCCATCGCCATGGCAAGGGCGCTGTCGGTACCCTGTTTGGGGGCCAGCCATTCGTCGCTGAGCTTTGCCACCTCCGAGAAGTCCGGCGTAATGGCGACGGTCTTGGTGCCTTTGTAACGCACTTCGGTAAAGAAGTGGGCGTCGGGGGTACGCGTCTGCGGCACGTTCGAGCCCCAGGCAATGATATAGCTGGAGTTGTACCAGTCCGCCGATTCCGGCACGTCGGTCTGTTCGCCCCAGGTCATCGGCGACGCCGGAGGCAGATCGCAATACCAGTCATAGAAGCTCAGGCAGGTGCCGCCGAGCAGGGAGAGATAGCGCGTACCGGCGGCATAAGAGACCATCGACATGGCCGGGATGGGGGAAAAACCGGCTACCCGATCCGGGCCGTAGTTTTTGATGGTCCAGACGTTGGCGGCAGCAATCAGCTGGTTAAGCTCTTTCCAGTTTGAGCGGATAAAACCGCCTTTACCGCGCGCCTTCCTGTAGCTCTGCGCTTTCTGCGTATCGTTCTGAATGGCGTCCCAGGCCAGCACCGGATCGGTATGCTGCGCCAGCGCCTCGCGCCAGAGTTCGATCAGCCGACGGCGCACCAGCGGGTATTTCAGGCGGTTGGCGCTGTAGAGATACCAGGAGTAGCTTGCGCCGCGCGGGCAGCCGCGTGGTTCGTGGTTAGGCAGGTCAGGGCGGGTACGCGGGTAGTCGGTCTGCTGGGTTTCCCAGGTCACCAGGCCATTTTTGACATAAATCTTCCAGCTACAGGAGCCGGTGCAGTTAACGCCGTGGGTGGATCGCACAATTTTATCGAACTGCCAGCGTTGACGGTAGCTGTCCTCCCAGTCGCGGTTGGTGTGGTACACCTGCCCGTGCCCATCGGCGAAACTGTCGCCTTTTGTTTTGAAGTAACGGAAGCGGTCCAACAGTTTGCTCATGACATTTCTCCTGCTTCGATAGCATGGCCGGAGGGTGAGGCATCACACTCCGGCGAAGATGTAGTTATTATTTTTGTGAGGATTTGCGGCCGTACACCAGCCAGGTGACGAGCACGCAGACGATGTAAAACACGAGGAAGACTTTCATGGCGCCCACCGGGGATCCGGTCATCGCCAGGGATGTGCCAAAGGCTTTGGGAATAAAGAACCCGCCTACCGCACCGATGGCAGAGATAAAGCCCAGCGCGGCAGCCGTTTCGGTCACCGCTTCATGCTGTGCCTGTTCGTCGCTCCCGCCCTGTTTTTTTACGCGGTCGAGGGTGATTTGGCGAAAGATAATCGCGATCATCTGGAAGGTCGAGCCGCTGCCCAGGCCTGCGGTCAGAAACAGACCCATAAAGACCAGATAGAAGGCGATAAAACTGCCTGAACCAGACCCGGGGAGTGTCAGGAAAATCAGGGCGCTAAAGATGGCCATAAAGACGAAGTTGATCAGCGTCACCCGTACGCCGCCCAGCCTGTCTGAAATCATCCCGCCAGCCGAACGCGCCAGGGCGCCAATCAGCGGACCAAAGAAGGCGAGGTGGAGGATATTTACGTCCGGAAACTGGGTTTTCGACAGCATGGCAAAGCCTGCCGAGAAACCGATAAACGAGCCGAAGGTTGCCAGATAAAGCAGGCTCAGCAGCCAAAGGTGAAAGCGCTTAAGTACCGGAAGCTGGCTGGCAATGGATGCTTTCGAGCTGGCGATGTCGTTCATGCCAAAAAACGCCGCAAGGGTGGCCAGAATCAGCAGCGGCGCCCAGATCCACGCCGCGTTCGCCAGCCACATCGTCGAGCCATCCTCCTGGGGGACGCCATGAACGCCGAGAAAGGTAAACATCGGCAGGAAAATCACCAGCGGCGCAACCAGCTGCATCACGCTCACACCCAGGTTACCCAGCCCGCCGTTAATGCCCAGCGCGCTGCCCTGTCTGGCTTTCGGGAAGAAGAAACTGATGTTTCCCATGCTGGAAGCGAAGTTGGCGCCGGCAAAACCGCACAGCAGTGCGATGATGATAAAGACCCAGTAAGGCGTGGCGGTATTCTGGATGGCGATCCCAAGCCAGACACAGGGTACGACCAGGATAACGGTGCTTAACACGGTCCAGTAACGCCCGCCAAATATCGGCACCATAAAAGAGTAGGGGACACGCAATATCGCGCCGGAGAGAGAAGGTAATGCCGTTAGCATAAAAAGCTGATCGGTGCTGAAATTAAATCCGACCTTATTAAGGTTTACCGCAATAGCGCTAAACAACATCCAGACACAAAACGCGAGAAGCAAACACGCCACGGAAATCCACAGGTTTCTTCGTGCGATATGTTTCCCTTTATTCTCCCAAAATTGCGCATTTTCCGGTTTCCAGTTACTCAACAGATGCTGGTTACTCTTCTCGCTTTGATGTGACATATCACCCTCTTGCTTACCCAAGTGGAGAGAAAAAATTAAATAAAAACAGAAAGATACCTGTCGATAGCTTGTAGGAATTATTGGATGTTATGGGATACATCTGAAAGGATAGATAAAAAAGCGAATCCCTGAGTTTGGAATGGGAATCAGGGTTCGCTTTATGTGTTACTAATTGTAACTTTTTGCGGAAATTAATACCCCGATGGGAGTATTAAAACAATTCGAGGGAGATAAGTTTATCCAGATGCTTATTAAAGGCCGCGTCGTCCATTTCAGGCATATTTAATACGTATATGCCATCCAGGCCACATACCAGACCAATTAAACGCCAGGCGATATTTTCCGGCTGGTCAGCAAGCGTAAAGGCGTTGGCCTCCGCCCCGGCCCTGATAATCGCAACCGTTTCCTGGTGCCACATCTCCATAGTCAAAACGTAGGCGCCTTTAATATCGCTATCCCGGCTGGCGAGAATTTGCGCCTCTCGCCACAGCCGAATGTAGGGCTCAAACCCGCCGTCATCGCTGCCGAGCATGGCATGCAGGCGCTCGCGCCAGCCAGCGTTTTCGCCAACGATTTCAGCATCCAGCAAATCGCGGATTAGCCGGACAAACGCCAGCGACTTAAGCTCGCCCGCCGACGCAAAGTGGTGATGCAACTGCCCGGTGGCGACGCCCGCTTCGGTGGCGATGCGGCGCACGGTCATTGCAGCGAATCCTTCGGTCAGCGCCACGCGCATCGCGGCCTGGAGGATCTCTTCCCGCCGCTCGTCCTTGCTCAGATAACGCATAATTTCTCACTCTCAATGGCAACGAAACGAGTGTAACAAAGAGCTGGACAAGTGTTCAACTTTACGTAGGATCGCAATCTGGACATGTGTCCAGTTTTTAACTGAAAAGGAAATTTATGTTTCGTCAGTGGTTAGCGTTAGTGATTATCGTGCTGGTATATATCCCGGTGGCGATTGACGCGACGGTGCTGCACGTGGCGGCACCAACATTGAGCATGACGCTGGGTGCCAGCGGCAACGAATTGCTGTGGATTATTGATATTTACTCGCTGGTGATGGCGGGGATGGTGCTGCCGATGGGCGCGCTGGGCGATCGCATAGGTTTTAAGCGCCTGCTGATGATCGGCAGCGTGCTGTTTGGCCTGTCATCGTTAGCGGCGGCTTTTGCGCCGTCCGCGGGCTGGCTGATTGCCGCCCGCGCGTCGCTGGCGATAGGCGCGGCGATGATTATTCCGGCTACGCTTGCAGGGATCCGCACGCTGTTTATTGATGCGCGGCACCGTAATATCGCCCTCGGCGTCTGGGCTGCCGTTGGGTCGGGCGGCGCGGCGTTTGGCCCGCTGATTGGCGGCATGCTGCTGGAGCACTTTTACTGGGGTTCGGTGTTCCTGATTAATGTGCCGATCGTGCTGATGGTGGTTTCGCTTGCTGCGCGCTTTGTGCCTGCTCAGCAGGGGCGGCCCGAGCAGCCGCTCAATATCAGCCATGCCATTATGCTAATTGTGGCGATTTTACTGCTGGTCTATAGCGCCAAAACCGCCCTGAAAGGGGTGCTGTCGCCGTGGATGGTGACCATTACGCTGCTTACCGGGGCGGTGATGCTGTTTATCTTCGTCCGTATCCAGCTGCGCGCGCGCGTACCGATGATCGACATGCGTCTGTTTTGCCATCGCATTATTTTAAGCGGCGTGGTCATGGCGATGACCGCCATGATTGCGCTGGTGGGCTTTGAACTGCTGATGGCGCAGGAGTTGCAGTTTGTGCATGGTTTTACGCCGTTTGAAGCAGGGATATTTATGCTGCCGGTGATGGTGGCGAGCGGATTTAGCGGGCCGATCGCGGGTGTGCTGGTCGGGCGTCTGGGGCTGCGCATTGTCGCGGCCGGAGGCATGGGGCTAAGCGCAGTCAGTTTTATCGGCCTGTCGATGCTTGATTTCAGCACCCAACAGTGGCAGGCGTGGAGCCTGATGGTGCTGTTGGGCTTCAGTGCCGCCAGCACACTGCTGGCATCGACGTCAGCGATCATGGCTGCCGCGCCGAAAGAGAAAGCGGCCGCCGCAGGCGCGATCGAAACCATGTCCTACGAGCTGGGCGCTGGTCTGGGGATCGCCATTTTCGGTTTGCTGTTAACCCGCAGCTTTTCGGCGTCTATTGTACTGCCGCAGGGGCTGAGCGCGTCGCTGACCGATAAAGCCTCGTCGTCCATCGGTGAAGCGATGAAGGTGGCGCAGGAGCTGACGCCGTCACTGGCCGAGCCGGTGATGACGGCGGCGAAAACTGCGTTCATCACCTCGCACAGCGTGGCCCTGGGCAGTGCGGGAGGTATGCTGCTGATTCTGGCGGTCGGGATCTGGTTTAGTCTGGCGAAGGTCGGAGGGCAGCAGTAATAAAAAAGGCCAGCCGCGAGGGCTGGCCTTTTGAACTAACAGATCTTAGAACTGGTAGGTCAGACCTACAGCCACGATGTTGTCGGTAGCCACTTTGGCATCTTTGGTGAACTGGCTGTCATCCACGAGGTTGATTTTGTAATCAACGTAGGTGGACATGTTTTTGTTGAAGTAGTAGCTCGCGCCAACGTCAACGTATTCAACCAGATCCTGGTCGCCATAAGAACCGATGTCTTTACCTTTGGATTTCAGGTAAGCGATGGATGGACGCAGACCGAAGTCGAACTGGTACTGCGCCACAACTTCGAAGTTCTGCGCTTTGTTGGCAACGTGACCGTTACCGAACGCCGTCATGTTGCGGGTTTCAGAGTAGGTGGTTGCCAGGTAGATGTTGTTCGCATCGTACTTCAGGCCAGCAGCCCAGACTTCTGCGTTTTCGCCACCGGCGTTCAGGTTGCTTGCAGCACGAACCTGACGGTCAGTACGGTCAGATTTCGCGTAGGTCGCACCCACACCGAAGCCGTCGAATTCATAGGTAGAAGACAGACCCCAGCCGTCACCGTTGGATTCGGTGATCTCTGAACGGTCGTTTTTACCCTGGTACTGAGCAGCCACGTTCAGGCCGTCAACCAGACCAAAGAAGTCGGTGTTACGGTAGGTTGCAACGCCAGTGGTACGGCCGGTCATGAAGCCATCAGTCTGCGTCCAGGTATCGCCACCGAACTCTGGCAGAACGTCAGTCCACGCGCCGATGTCATAAGCCACACCGTAGTTACGACCGTAGTCGAAGGAACCGAATTCATCGAATTTCAGACCAGCGTAGGCCAGACGGGTTTTGTTGCCGTCGGAACCCTGAGCTTCGGAGCGATTGCCCTTGAACTCATATTCCCACTGGCCGTATCCGGTCAGCTGATCGTTGATCTGAGTTTCACCTTTGAAGCCCAGACGAACATACGTTTTGTCGCCGTCGCTACCAGCATCATCAGAAAAATAGTGCAGACCAGTAACTTTGCCGTACAGATCCAGTTTGTTACCGTCTTTGTTAAAAACTTCAGCCGCGTTAACAACGCCAGCTGCCAACATGGAAGTCACTGCCACTGCAACTAATTTAAGTTTCATCTTAAATAATCCTTATAATTTTATTTAGGTATTTCCTAAGCCACCCGAGCGATTTTTAAACGAGGTTTATCGTCAATGGCAGACTATTTTTAAAATTCCGTAGACTGCTTTCAATAATAAGTTTCAAAATATTAAAGATAATTTCAATTAGTGTGATCCCGATCGGGTAAATTGCCCTTAAATCGCTCAATCAGGTTAATATATAGACATAAATTGATTATTAACAAAGCACGATAATATGGATGTAAATAATTGTCGGACGTTTTAGTTTTTCGATGGAATTAAAGGGTTTTGACAGAGAGTGTCAACGTGTGGGGCGCGATAACATCTTTTAAAACAGCGGATTATGAATTTTTCGGTGAGCCAGTGTCTGTTTTCTAAGTGAAATATTCAGAAATAAACTATTGCACTTTGTGCTATATATCGCGGTAATATTGGCGCTGAACTAATTACCTGTGTTGTCAGTTTATGTCAACTTCCACAACGGCTCTGGCTATCTGTGGGCATTCTATACAGAAATTTTAGTTGTCTCGAATGTTACTAATTATATTCGAGGGTGTGATCACACATTAAATAATTGTTAATTTTGTGCCGGGCATATTGGGTACCCGGCAAAAAATAAAAATACTATTTGCGGGTGGCATACCAGCACAGTAACGATCCGGCGCACACCATTAATGCCCCTTGCCAGAATGAGAATGAAAGCGGAGAGCTCAGCACAATAGCCGCCAGCGCGGCGGAAAGAACGGGCGTGAAATAAGAGACAGCCGCAAGCACCGTGACGTTACCGTGAAGAATACCGATATTCCAGGCGGCGTAGCCAAAGCCAAGCGCAACCCCACACATCAATAGCTTCACCACAACCGGGACGCTGAACACCATTTCGGGCTGATCGCTGACGGCATATTTGACCCACAGGCTCAGGGCGGTCAGCAGGACGAAAAGGGTAATGCCATTTTGCCCTTTGGCATACTTGCTGGTGACGGTGCAGTAGGCGGCCCAGATAAAAGCGCCAGCAAACGCCAGCCCATAACTCAGCGGACTTGAAACGACGTTCTGCATGATGTCATTCAGTTGCAGACCGTTTTCGCCACCTAAAACCCAGCACACCCCCAACAGCGAGATGAGAAGCCCAGGGATGACCCACAGGGTGGATTTTTGCCCGTTGAACAAAATCGCGAAGGCAATCGTCAGGCTTGGCCACAGATAATTGACCATACCGACTTCAATCGCCTGTGAGCGCGTCGCGGCATATCCCAGCGACAGGGCCAGGCACATCTCATAGCTGACAAACAGGATGCTGCCCGCAAGAAGATAGCGCCTGGAAAAACGCCGAAGATCGGGAAAACCCACCGTTACCAAACACAGCAGCCCGCTGACGGTGTAAATCATCGCCGCGCCGCCCACCGGGCCCAGTCCTTCACTGACGCTGCGGATGAGACCCACCATGGTGCTCCACAGCAATATGGCCGCCAGGCCTGTCAGCGTTGCTCTTTTTCTGTCCATTACCCTGCCAGTCTTCAAAAAATCAAAGGGAAAACTTATAGCATCTATCCGCTTCACCTGGCGAATTTTCTACGGGGGAGATACCCCGAAAAGAGTAGCAAATCGTACCAGCGGTGACTATTTGGGGGGCTAAGTATAGCGACCTTGATTTGACGCAATAAAAAAAGGGGCTTTGCTGTTAGTTTGCCGCGCGAAGTCTTATCAGATAACGAGGACAACAATGGACGTCAGCCGCAGACAATTTTTTAAAATCTGCGCGGGCGGTATGGCCGGAACAACAGCCGCGATGCTGGGATTCGCTCCCAAAATGGCGCTGGCTCAGGCACGCAACTATAAACTGCTGCGCGCGAAAGAGATCCGTAACACCTGCACATACTGCTCCGTGGGTTGTGGGCTATTAATGTATAGCCTGGGTGATGGCGCGAAGAACGCCAAAGAAGCGATTTATCATATTGAAGGGGACCCGGACCATCCGGTGAGCCGCGGGGCGCTTTGCCCGAAAGGGGCGGGGCTGCTGGACTACGTCCACAGTGAAAACCGTCTGCGCTACCCGGAATATCGTGCGCCGGGGTCTGACAAATGGCAGCGTATCTCCTGGGACGACGCTTTCTCCCGAATTGCAAAACTGATGAAAGCGGATCGCGACGCCAATTTTATTGAGAAGAACGAGCAGGGCATCACGGTAAACCGCTGGACCTCCACCGGGATGCTGTGTGCCTCTGCGGCAAGTAATGAGACCGGCATGCTGACGCAAAAATTTGTGCGCTCCCTCGGCATGCTGGCGGTTGATAACCAGGCGCGCGTCTGACACGGACCAACGGTAGCAAGTCTTGCTCCAACATTTGGTCGCGGTGCGATGACCAACCACTGGGTTGATATCAAAAACGCAAACGTCGTGGTGGTTATGGGCGGTAACGCCGCTGAAGCCCATCCGGTGGGGTTCCGCTGGGCGATGGAAGCGAAAAACAACAACGATGCGACGCTGATTGTCGTCGATCCACGCTTTACGCGTACGGCATCGGTGGCTGATATCTATGCGCCGATCCGCTCCGGTACGGATATTACGTTCCTTTCCGGCGTACTGTTGTACCTGATCGAAAACAATAAGATTAACGCGGAATACGTTAAGCATTACACCAATGCCAGCCTGCTGGTGCGGGAAGATTTCGCTTTCGAAGATGGTCTGTTCAGCGGCTATGACGCCGAGAAACGTCAGTACGATAAATCATCCTGGAACTATCAGTTCGACGAAAACGGCTACGCGAAACGCGATGAGACCCTGAGCGATCCGCGCTGCGTGTGGAACTTGCTGAAACAGCACGTTTCCCGCTATACGCCGGACGTGGTGGAAAACATCTGCGGTACGCCGAAAGCGGACTTCCTGAAAGTGTGTGAAGTGCTGGCCTCCACCAGTGCCGCCGACAGAACCACTACTTTCCTGTACGCGCTGGGCTGGACGCAGCATACCGTGGGCGCGCAGAACATTCGCACCATGGCGATGATCCAGCTGCTGCTCGGCAACATGGGGATGGCCGGTGGCGGCGTGAACGCCCTGCGCGGACACTCTAACATTCAGGGCTTAACCGACCTCGGCCTGCTGTCGACCAGCCTGCCGGGTTACCTGACCCTGCCGTCCGAGAAGCAGACCGACTGGCAAAGCTGGCTTGACGCCAACACGCCAAAAGCGACGCGTCCGGACCAGGTGAACTACTGGAGTAACTATCCAAAGTTTGCCGTCAGTCTGATGAAATCGTTCTACGGCGACGCGGCGCAGAAAGAGAATGACTGGGGCTTTGAGTGGTTGCCGAAATGGGACCAGGCTTACGATGTCATCAAGTATTTCAATATGATGGATAAGGGCGACGTCACGGGGTATATCTGCCAGGGCTTTAACCCGGTGGCGTCATTCCCGGATAAAAACAAAGTCGTTCGCAGCCTGAGCAAGCTGAAGTACATGGTGGTTATCGATCCGCTGGTCACCGAAACGTCTACGTTCTGGCAGAACCACGGTGAATCAAACGATGTCGATCCGGCATCCATTCAGACCGAGGTGTTCCGCCTGCCATCGACCTGTTTTGCGGAAGAGGACGGTTCTATTGCCAACTCTGGCCGCTGGCTACAGTGGCACTGGAAAGGTCAGGATGCGCCGGGTGAAGCGCGTAATGACGGCGAAATTCTGGCCGGGATTTACCATCGTCTGCGCGAGATGTACCGCACAGAAGGCGGCAAAGGCGCTGAGCCGCTGCTGAAGATGAGCTGGAACTACAAGCAGCCGGATCATCCTGAGTCCGAAGAGGTGGCAAAAGAGAACAACGGCGTGGCGCTGGCCGACCTGTACGATGCCAACGGCAATCTGGTGGCGAAGAAAGGCCAGTTGCTCAATAGCTTCGCGCTGTTGCGTGACGACGGTACCACCGCCTCGTCCTGCTGGATCTACACCGGCAGCTGGACTGAGCAGGGTAACCAGATGGCCAACCGCGATAACGCCGATCCGTCAGGCCTGGGTAACACCCTGGGCTGGGCATGGGCGTGGCCGTTAAACCGCCGCGTACTGTACAACCGTGCCTCCGCAGACGTGAACGGTAAGCCGTGGGATCCGAAACGCATGCTGATCGAGTGGAACGGCACGAAGTGGACGGGGAACGATATCCCGGACTTCAACACCGCCGCGCCGGGTAGCAACACCGGGCCGTTTATCATGCAGCCGGAAGGGCTGGGACGTCTGTTTGCTATCGACAAACTAGCGGAAGGGCCGTTCCCTGAACACTACGAGCCGATGGAAACGCCGCTCGGCACTAACCCGTTGCACCCGAACGTGGTGTCAAGCCCGGTGGTACGCATCTACGAAGACGACGTGCTGCGTTTAGGTAAAAAAGACAAGTTCCCGTATGTCGGCACTACTTACCGCCTGACCGAGCATTTCCATACCTGGACCAAGCACGCGCGGCTTAACGCCATCGCGCAGCCGGAACAGTTTGTGGAGATAAGCGAAACCCTGGCGAAGGCGAAAGGCATTGCCAATGGCGATCGCGTGAAGGTCAGCAGCAAGCGCGGCTTTATTCGCGCGGTGGCGGTGGTCACCCGTCGTCTGCAAACGCTGAACGTGCACGGCCAGCAGGTGGAAACGGTGGGCATACCACTGCACTGGGGCTTTGAAGGGGTAGCGCAGAAAGGCTACATCGCCAATACCCTGACGCCAAACGTCGGCGATTCCAACTCGCAAACGCCGGAGTATAAAGCGTTTCTGGTCAACATCGAGAAAGCGTAAGGAGCGATTAAATGGCGATGGAAACACAAGACATTATTAAACGCTCCGCGACCAACCCGATAACGCCCGCGCCTCGTGCGCGGGACTACAAGGCAGAAGTCGCCAAGCTGATCGATGTCTCTTCCTGCGTGGGCTGTAAGGCCTGCCAGGTGGCCTGCTCGGAGTGGAACGATATCCGCGACGAGGTGGGGCACTGCGTTGGGGTCTATGACAATCCTGCTGATCTGAGCGCCAAGTCCTGGACGGTGATGCGCTTTAGCGAAACCGACCAGAACGGCAAGCTGGAGTGGCTGATCCGTAAAGACGGCTGTATGCACTGTGAAGATCCGGGCTGCCTGAAGGCGTGCCCGTCTGCCGGGGCAATCATTCAGTACGCCAACGGGATCGTCGACTTCCAGCAGGATAACTGCATCGGCTGCGGCTACTGCATCGCAGGCTGTCCGTTTAATATCCCGCGCCTCAATAAAGAGGATAACCGGGTCTATAAATGCACCCTGTGCGTCGATCGCGTCAGCGTCGGCCAGGAGCCTGCCTGCGTGAAGACCTGTCCTACCGGGGCGATCCACTTCGGCACCAAAAAAGAGATGCTGGAAGTGGCGCAGCAGCGGGTGGATAAGCTCAAAGCGCGCGGCTATGACAAGGCCGGGATTTATAACCCGCAGGGCGTGGGCGGCACGCACGTCATGTATGTTCTGCACCACAATGACCAGCCGGAGCTGTATCATAATCTGCCGAAAGATCCGGCGATCGATACATCAATCAACCTGTGGAAAGGGGCGCTTAAACCGCTTTCAGCGGCGGGCTTTATCGCCACCTTTGCCGGGCTGATTTATCACTACATCGGTATCGGGCCGAATAAAGAGGTGGATGACGACGAGGAGGAGCATCATGAGTAAGTCGAAAATGATAGTGCGCACAAAATTTGTCGATCGCGCCTGTCACTGGACGGTAGTCATCTGCTTCTTCCTGGTGGCGGTATCCGGCATATCGTTCTTCTTCCCGACGCTACAGTGGCTCACGGAAACCTTCGGGACACCGCAGATGGGGCGCATTCTGCATCCGTTCTTCGGCGTGCTGATTTTCGTGGTGCTGATGTTTATGTTCGTGCGTTTTGTTCATCACAATATCCCTGACAAGCAGGATATTCCGTGGCTAAAAGGGATTGTTGAGGTTCTGAAAGGCAACGAGCATAAAGTCGCGAAGGTGGGGAAATACAACGCCGGGCAGAAGATGATGTTCTGGACCATCATGAGCATGATTTTTGTGCTGCTGGTGACCGGGGTCATCATCTGGCGTCCGTATTTTGCGCACTATTTCCCGATTCAGGTAGTGCGTTATGCGCTGCTGATCCACGCGACCTCGGCCATTATTCTGATCCACGCCATTCTGATCCATATGTATATGGCCTTCTGGGTGAAAGGATCGATTAAAGGCATGATTGAAGGGAAGGTGAGCCGCCGCTGGGCGCAGAAGCACCATCCGCGCTGGTACCGCGACGTTGAGCGTCTTGAAGCGCAAAAAGAGAGTTCGGAAGGGTTGAAGTAAACCTTGCGCCGTCGGCATTGTCCGGCGGCGCTGCGCTTGTGCTGGCCTGCTTCCCCGTATCAAAATCGCTCTGCAATATACCGGAAGGGATATTTTGTAGGCTTCACTTTGCCGATCTTGCGTTTCGCTAAATCCACTTTGTCTACGTGAATTTCTTTATAGGGGATCTGTGAAAGCAGATGCGAAATAATATTCAGCCGCACCCGTTTTTTATCTTCTGAGCGCGCCACAAACCACGGCGCCCAGGCGGTGTCGGTCGCTTTAAACATCGCGTCACGGGCGAGGGTATATTCATCCCACAGATTAAAAGATTTTATGTCCATTGGAGAAAGCTTCCAGATCTTGCGACCATCATTAATGCGATCGCGCAGGCGGCGTTCCTGCTCTTTTGGCGTTACTTCAAGCCAGTATTTCAACAATATGATCCCGGCATCGACCATCGCTTTTTCCATTACCGGCGTTCCATCAAGAAATTTTTCGGCCTGCTCTTCAGTACAGAAACCCATTACTTTTTCCACCCCCGCGCGGTTGTACCAGCTGCGGTCAAAAATAACGATTTCCCCGGCAGAGGGCAGATGAGGAACGTAACGCTGAAAATAGAGCTGACTTTTCTCTTTATCGGTGGGGGCCGGTAACGCAACAACGCGAAACACCCGGGGGCTGACGCGTTCGGTGATGGCTTTGATGACGCCGCCTTTACCGGCGCCGTCTCGCCCTTCAAAAACAATACAGACTTTTAACCCTTTGGCGACCACCCATTGCTGGAGCTTAACCAGTTCAACATGGAGGCGGCGCAGCTCTTGCTCGTACGTTTTGGTTTTGAGCGGCGCGTTTTTAACGACATCATCAACAACACGGGTTTTCTTCTTACTGACCATGGCGGGTCTCCCTATGGGTCCGGTCGCGGGATCGAGGCCGTACTAAGCGTGTAATCGGCCTGAATGAATGGATTAATGTGTCAGAAAGCTGATTTGAACTGGTTCACCATACAAGTTTAATCAATAATGCACGCTGCGTATTTTTTAACAGTGGTCGCGGTATGAAAAAGACAATTTTTTCGTTAGCACTGGCTACCTTTGGCCTGGGGATGGCTGAATTTGGCATCATGGGCGTGCTGACAGAACTGGCCCATGATACGGGCATTTCGATTCCCTCTGCCGGAAATATGATTTCGTTTTACGCTTTTGGCGTGGTGATCGGCGCGCCGATTGTGGCGCTGTTCTCCAGCAAATTTTCGCTGAAAACAACGCTGCTGTTTCTGGTGGCGATGTGCGTCGTTGGTAACACACTCTTTACCTTCTCTGACTCCTACGTGGGGCTGGCGGCGGGGCGCTTAATCTCTGGTTTTCCGCATGGCGCGATTTTCGGCGTGGGGGCGATAATCCTGTCAAAAATCGCACCGCCGGGTAAAGTGACGGTCGCTGTGGCCGGGATGATTGCCGGGATGACCGTTGCCAACCTGCTTGGCGTACCACTCGGGACGTGGCTGGGACATGAATTTAACTGGCGTTACACCTTCTTTTTGATTGCGGTCTTTGACGCGCTGGTGATCCTGTCTGTTCTGCTGTGGGTGCCAGACATTCACGACACGACAACCACCCGGCTGACAGAACAATTCCATTTCCTGAAGAAACCGGAACCGTGGTTGATTTTTGCCGCTACGATGTTTGGCAATGCCGGGGTGTTTGCCTGGTTTAGCTTCGTGAAGCCGTTTATGGTCAACGTGTCAGGCTTTTCCGAGGGCGTGATGACCGCGATCATGATGCTGATGGGGCTGGGCATGGTGCTGGGAAATGTCTTCAGCGGCAAGCTGTCGTCGCGCTTTAGCCCGCTGCGCATTGCTGCCACCACCGACCTGGTGATTGTGGCTTCGCTGCTGGCGTTGTTCGCCTTTGGCGAGCTTAAAACAGCTTCACTGGTAATGGGATTCGTGTGCTGCGCCGGGCTGTTTGCGCTCTCTGCGCCGCTGCAAATACTGCTGCTGCAAAATGCGAAAGGCGGCGAGATGCTGGGGGCCGCAGGCGGACAAATGGCGTTTAACCTCGGCAGCGCAATTGGCGCGTATTTCGGTGGAATGATGATTACGCCCGGCTTTAGCTGGAGTTATGTCACGCTGCCGGCAGCGATCTTATCCTTCTCAGCGATGACCTCTCTGTTGATGTATGGTTATTTATGTGCCAAAAAGCGTCAGGCCAACGCAGGAGCGCTGGCCTGATTCCACATGTTGCCCGCTGGTCGCGGGTGGTGGAGTGGACTACACGAATTTCGCCAGCGGGTCAGCGGCGGCAAAAGCAACCGCTTTGTCTGCTGCTGGCGGGTAAATCAGTTCGTTGGTGATGGCAACTTTGATCTTTTTGCCTTCCTCGCGCACGGATTTAATGCGCTGGTCCCAGCCCTCGGTGTATACCGCGCCCCAGCTACCCAAATCCAGACAGGTAACGTAGTTCACCTGACGGTAAGGGTACGGCTCCACATTTAACAGGCTGGCCGCCGCGTTGTGTCCGGCGAATTTCCCCAACTGGATCGCGTGCTGGCAGGTCATCAGCGCCGTGTTGCCCACATCGTCCGTTTTGGCATGCGCCATATCACCCGTCGCGTAAACCTCCGGATGCGCAGGAACCTGCAATGTGTCGGTGACGATAAGGCGTCCCTGAGTGTCGCGTTCCCCGTCAATTTGCAGGCTGAGGGGGTTAGCTTCTACCCCTGCCGTCCACACTACAGTGGCGCTGGCAATGCGTTCTCCGTTTTTCAGCGTTACGCCGCTGGCATCGATGGCTTCAACTTCACTGTTTAAACGCCATTCAACGCCCAGCGCGCTGCTTGCTTCTTCAATGGTGTTTCTCAGCGCCTCGCTGTAACGCCCGCCAATGGTTGCACCCCTTTCAACTACGATTATTTTAGTCTTTGTATTGGCGCCGAAGCGAGTGCGGAGCCGGGCAGGGAGTTCCGTTGCCAGCTCGATGCCGGTAAAGCCGCCGCCACACACGACCACGGTATTACGCTCCGGGGTGGAGGGGCGCGAAACCAGCGAATCAAGATGTTGCTCGAATAACCTGGCGGAGTCGAGTTGGTCGATATCAAAGGCGTATTCAGCCAGACCGGCAACAGGAGGACGTTTAGTCTGGCTACCGGTTGCGAGGATCAGACGTTCCCAGGCGACGTCAGCAATCGCGCCGTTTGAATCGCGATACAAAACGGTTTTAGACGAGGTATCAATACGTTGTGCTTCGCCCGCAATAAAGGTAATGCCCAGCTCAGCAAACAGTTCGGTCAGCGGCGCGACCATCGTCGACACGTTCTCTTCATAAAAGCGTGGGCGAACGCGTAGCTCCGCAACAGGGGCCAGCACGGCAATGCTGAGGCTATTGTTACCCGCCAGAGCAGAAAGGCGCGCGGCGCTGACCGCAGCCCACATACCGGAAAACCCACTACCCACAATTAAAATCTGCTTTTTCATACTCGATCCTTTAGTGCGTCAGGCTGTATGTCTGACATAACTGCCACTATACTTGTCGGAGTTAACTGCGACAACTTCTTTCTGAGTTAAAAATCGTTATAATGCAGCGAACAATGACCCGGAGTGAGCCATGGCGTTTTACAGTTCTGGTGTGGAATATGGCATTCATAGCCTGATGTGTATGGTGGATGCAAAAGGCAATGAACGTGAGATGAGCGTCCGGGAGATGGCGGCCTTGCAGGGCGTGCCGTACGACTATCTTGGAAAAATCTTCACCCGTTTATCACGCGCGGGGCTGGTTATCAGCACCGAGGGTAAAGGGGGAGGCTTCCGGCTGGCGCGTCCGGCAGAGCTGATCAGCGTGCTGGACGTGGCGCACGCCATCGACGGCGAGAAGAATATGTTTGAGTGTCGGGAAGTGCGTCAGCGCCTGGCGGTGTTTGATGAAACGCCACCTGCCTGGGTCTGTGACGGCCCGTGTGGGGTGCGCTCGGTCATGGACAGCGCGCAGCAGCGGATGGAAGAGGAGTTAGGGCGCCATACCATCCTGGATCTGGCGCGGAAGATGTATCGAAAAGCGCCTGACACGTTCCAGATCGAGGTTCAGGAGTGGATTTCCGATCGCCGTTCGTCCACGTGAAAAGCCGGGCAGGGCAAAGCCGCTACCCGGCCGCCGCGGTTAAGAACGTAAATCAATCACCATACGGCCACGGATCTGGCCCTGTTCCATCTCTTTAAAGATAGCGTTGATATCTTCCAATGGGCGCATCGTGACTTTCGGAACCACCTTACCTTCAGCCGCAAACTGGAAGGCTTCGAGCAGATCCTGACGGGTACCCACCAGAGAGCCCACCACCTGAATCCCATCCAGGACCAGACGTGGAATATCCAGGCTCATCGCTTCCGGCGGCAGGCCAACAGCCACCACGCGGCCTCCGGCGCGAACTGCGTCAACGGCAGAGTTGAAGGCCGCTTTCGCTACTGCCGTCACCACCGCCGCATGCGCACCGCCGGTTTTCTCCTGAATCACTTTTGCCGCATCTTCACTGCGAGAGTTCACGGTTAAGTCTGCGCCCATGCTGGCAGCGAGCTTCAGCTGCTCGTCATTCACGTCAATGGCGATAACCTTCGCATTGAAGACATTTTTGGCGTATTGCAGCGCGAGGTTGCCCAGACCGCCCAGGCCATAGATCGCAATCCACTGGCCGGGTTTGATGTCAGAGACTTTTACCGCTTTGTAGGTGGTGACCCCGGCGCAGGTGATGCTGCTGGCCGCCGCGGAGTCCAGCCCGTCCGGGACTTTAACCGCGTAATCCGCGGTTACGATGCACTCTTCCGCCATGCCGCCGTCAACGGAGTAACCCGCGTTTTTCACGTCACGGCACAGCGTTTCGTTGCCGGTATTACAATATTCACAGTGGCCACAGCCTTCAAAGAACCACGCCACGCTTGCACGGTCGCCTACTTTTAGCGACGTGACGCCAGGACCAATCTCTTTGACGATACCAATCCCTTCGTGGCCGAGGATCACCCCGGTTTTGTCGCCAAAATCACCATTCTTAACATGGAGATCGGTATGGCACACGCCACAGCACTCCATCTTCAGCAGCGCTTCACCATGTTTAAGCGCGCGTAAGGTTTTCTCTGTAACATTAACCTGATGATCCTGAGTGACAACAGCAGCCTTCATGTGTTTCTCCTTTCATGATGAGTATCTGCATAGCAGGTGTAATACCCATTAAGGATTAATACTTTGACGCTGTAATGCAAGGCAACCGCAACATAATGTCATCATTTAGCTCAGTTTCAGATTAAGAATACGGCGATCCTCTAATAATCAGTAGGGAAAAACACTGACGTAAAAAAGACCCGGCGTAATGACCGCCGGGTACAGACTTACAGTTGGGCTTCTATCTCCTCAATCTCTTTTCGCCATTGCGCCTGCAACTGCGGTTTTTGATGTTTGGGCTTACGCGCCAAATCTTCTTCCAGCAACGTTTCCAGGGCGACAAGGCGTTCGAGCAGATCGTCTGACGCTGAAGAGGGTGCCTTTAATGCGGCGTTCGATGCCTCAGGTACAACCGGACCGGCGTCCTCACGCAGGCGCTCAAAGACCGCCTCCGCATCGTGCCATTCGCTCAGCCTGCCGTCCTCAATCAGCCAGAAGCGGTTACAGCACTGGCTAATTAACTGACGATCGTGGCTCACCAGCAGCACTCCGCCTTCAAACTGTTGCAGCGTTTCCGCCAGCGCCTCTTTGCCCTCCATATCCAGGTGGTTGGTCGGTTCATCCAGCATCAGCAGGCTATAACGGGCAAGGGTCAGGCCGACGAACAGCAGGCGCGAACGTTCCCCGCCGCTCAGCGTACTGACTTTTTGCCCGTGCCGCGCCCACGGGAAGCCGGCACTGATGAGCGCCATTTTACGGGTCTGCGGATCTGGCGCGAAAGGCTCCAGCGCATCAAGCAGCTCCGTATCGTCTGGCAACTGATGCAGCGTCTGGTCGTAGTAGCCGGGTGAAACGCGCGGATGACGCTTAAGCCGCTCGTCCGAGATCTCGTCGCGAAAATGTCGCCAGATAAGCTTCAGCAGCGACGATTTTCCGCAGCCGTTACGACCCACAATCGCCACGCGATCGCCGCTCTTCAGCCGCGCGCTGACGAGGGTAAACAGGTCTGGCAGACCCGGCGCCGGGGGGACGCCGAGGTCGGTTATTTCCAGCAGGCGGTCGGCCCGAAGCGCGTCCCCGCGCAGGGTTAAGGTCCACGGGCTTCCCGCCGTCAGTTCCGTCTGGTTTTCTTTAAGCCGTTCGACCTGTTTTTCCATCTGCTTAGCCTTACGGGAGAGATCTTCGTTGTCGTAGACCTTGCCCCAGGTCGCGAGGCGTTTGGCGCTGGCCGTGACGCGGTCGATCTCTTTTTGCTCTGCCTTATGCCGCAGCGCATCGCTTTCGTCTTTCGCCTCCAGCGCCTGACGGGCGGCAGTGCAGGGAAGGGCGAAGTAGTGCAGTGTTTTATCGCGCAGGATCCAGCTGCCGTTGGTTATCGCGTCCAGCAGTTGCCTGTCGTGTGAAACCAGCACAAAGCTGCCGGACCAGCTCTGTAAAAACTGCTCCAGCCACAGCAGGGCCGGCAGGTCGAGGTGGTTGCTCGGTTCGTCCAGAAGCAAGAGATCCGGATCGCTTATCAACGCCCGCGCCAGCAGCAACCGCGTATGCTGACCGCCGCTCAGCGTGGCGGATTGCAGCGCCGTTTCCTGCGTCGTAAAGCCCATTCCGGCCAGCAGCGTCTCGGCCTTCCAGCGAAGACTGTCGCGCTCACCGGTCGGCAGCTGCGCCAGCACCGCATCCAGCATGGTCAGGGGATAAAGGGTCTCCGGCAGATGTTGTTCCACGCGCGCCAGCAGGCAATGTCCCGCCAGTGAAACGGTTCCGGCAGCAGGGGACTGCGTCCCGTCGAGGATTTTCAGCAGCGTACTTTTTCCGCAGCCGTTATCACCCAGCAGGCCAATGCGGTCGCCTTTTTTCAACGTAAAGGAGAGAGAGTCGAAGAGCGTGCCAAACGCGGTATCAACACGTAAAGAATATGCAGTGAGTAGAGTGCTCATTGTTGCTTACCCAGGAGTTACAGGCATGTTTATGCCTCGTCAAACATCGCTGACGATAACTCAGTAAGCCCGAGAGAAGGGATTTCAGGGGTTAGTGTCTTCGCTCAAGCGGAAGTTATCGCAGCACGATACCGATAACGCTTGAGCTGGTGCGATCACCAAATGTATGTGAAACATTGAAAATTTCACAGTACAGCATAATTGGCCTCCTTATATATTCAGTAGGTTAATGGATGAAGGGAGTGTAGCGGGGGAAAATGGGTTTGGCTAGTGGGAAGTGCCGTATATTCCCCTCACCCTAACCCTCTCCCCAAAGGGGCGAGGGGACTGTCCGGTGCGGTTTTCACCCTCTCCCCTTTGGGGAGAGGGCTGGGTGAGGGGCGATGCTTAAATCGAAGTACGACGATAGCTACGGTATTCCGGCATCCAGAAATTATCATCAATCGCCTGCTGCAACGCATCGGCAGAGGTTTTCACCGCGACGCCTTGCTGCTGCGCCATTTTGCCTACCGCGAAGGCAATTGCGCGGGACACTTTATGAATGTCTTTCAGCTCCGGCAGTACCAGGCCTTCACCGTTATTCACCAGTGGTGAGTGACCTGCCAGCGTTTCGCTCGCGGACATCAGCATTTCGTCGGTGATGCGGGACGCGCCGGAAGCGATCACTCCCAGACCAATACCCGGGAAGATATAGGAGTTATTGCACTGCGCAATGGGGTAGAGCTTGTCCTTCCACACCACCGGATCGAACGGACTGCCGGTCGCGACCAGCGCATTGCCTTCGGTCCAGGCGATGATATCCTGCGGCGTCGCCTCCACGCGTGAGGTCGGGTTCGATAGCGGCATCACGATAGGGCGTTCGCAGTGCTTATGCATCTCGCGAATGATCTCCTCCGTGAAGAGGCCGGTCTGCCCGGATACGCCGATCAGAATATCCGGTTTCACGTTGCGCACCACGTCAAGAAGCGAGAGCACCTCGTTATCCGTATCCCAGTTTTTCAGGTTCTCGCGCTTCTGCACCAGTTTGGTCTGGAACGGGAGCAGGTTTGGCATACCGTCGGTCAGCAGGCCAAAACGGTCCACCATAAAGACGCGGGAGCGGGCGAGCTCTTCGCTTAAGCCTTCGCGCTGGGTCTGGGCAATAATTTGCTCGGCGATGCCGCAGCCCGCGGAGCCTGCACCCAGGAAGACAATTTTCTGATAGCTGAGCTGGCTGCCTGCCGCACGGCTCGCAGCAATCAGCGTACCGACGGTCACTGCCGCAGTGCCCTGAATGTCATCGTTGAACGAGCAGATCTCATCGCGGTAGCGGTTCAGCAGCGGCATGGCGTTTTTCTGTGCGAAGTCTTCGAACTGCAACAGCACGTCCGGCCAGCGGTGCTTCACGGCCTGGATGAAATCATCCACAAACTGATAGTACTCGTCGTCGGTAATGCGCGGGTGACGCCACCCCATGTACAGCGGATCGTTCAGCAGTTGCTGGTTGTTGGTCCCCACGTCCAGGACCACCGGCAGGGTGTAGGCCGGGCTGATCCCGCCGCAGGCGGTGTACAGCGAGAGCTTACCGATGGGAATACCCATCCCGCCAATGCCCTGGTCGCCAAGGCCCAGAATACGTTCGCCATCGGTTACCACGATCACCTTGATGTTGTGGTTCGGCACGTTTTGCAGAATGTCATCCATGTTGTGACGGTTCTGATAAGAGATGAACACGCCGCGGGAACGACGGTAGATCTCTGAGAAGCGTTCACATGCCGCGCCGACGGTTGGGGTGTAAATGACGGGCATCATCTCTTCGAGATGGTTCTGCACCAGGCGGTAGAAGAGGGTTTCGTTGGTGTCCTGGATATTACGCAGGTAGATGTGCTTATCGATTTCGGTTTTAAAACCCTGATACTGGATCCAGGCGCGTTCCGCCTGTTCTTCAATGGTTTCAACCACTTCAGGCAGCAGGCCCAGCAGGTTAAAGCTGCTGCGCTCTTCCATGCTAAAGGCGCTGCCTTTGTTCAGAAGGGGAAACTCCAGTAAAACCGGACCGGCGTAAGGAATATAAAGGGAACGATGTTTTTTCAGTTTGTTGTCCATGTCACTCACTCTTTTTAAGAAGATCCGTCCCTGACACTGCTGTTTGTCATCTTTCTGGCCTGTGCTACGGGGTGCGGTCGGTTGGTATTATAAAGGAGCTGAATATTAATTACCGCAACACATAAACAAAAACACCATCGGGATTACCGATGGTGTTGTGAATATCGTGCCGGAACTTACTTGCCGGAAGGGCGTTTTCTGCCGGTAGCGTGGGTAACCTGCGTTTCGCTACCCTCCTCAATAAC
This sequence comes from Enterobacter cloacae complex sp. IR5402, assembly GCF_049238125.1. Lineage (NCBI taxonomy): Bacteria > Pseudomonadati > Pseudomonadota > Gammaproteobacteria > Enterobacterales > Enterobacteriaceae > Enterobacter > Enterobacter cloacae complex sp. IR5402. The sequence continues at coordinate 316,699 of NZ_JBMKHO010000001.1, read as the reverse complement.
CACTTTACGCTTGTTAGAGAGCTTGTAGTTCAGTCCCAGAATGTGGCGTGCCTGACGGTTCGATTTCATTTTAACTCCTCAATCCCGTTGATAGTTTTAAGGACAAGTTTGCTCACGCAAACGAAATGTAACCCCTTAGGTTGCTGATCCAGCTTAGCAGGTTTTTACAAAGGTGCATTTTGCCCGCTGACCACATAGTTGATGGTTTGCTGGTAGATGTCACTGAGGATGTCATTGTCTGTGGCTTCCACCCACTTGGTCAGTTCCATCAAAATGTCATCTTCGGTAACAACACCGTGCTCTGCCTGAAGACCCTGCGCAATCGCGTTAACGAGTTCGGGTTGTGCTGCTGTGGTATGTGCCGGGTAATAAGTAAACATGCTGCCTCCGTGTCGTTGTCTGTTTAATGTTACGGCGTGCAAAATCGTAATTCACATTCAGATTGGCAAATATTTTCGCCGTTGTGGTTCAGATTCGTCCTGGAAATAAAAATATCATCTCTCCTGGCACACAAATAAAATTCAGGGTTTCCAGCGGCGTAAAATTGTCGTTTTTTCATAAGGCATGGGCGCCGGCCAGGAGATCAATTCCACAATGCTGCCCCAGGGGGTCTGCCCATAGCAGAAAGCATTCCCTTCACCTTGCTCATCCGGAAACGTGAGCGGCTTTGGCGCGGTAAATATCTCCCCGCCGGCAGCGGTGAAAGCGGCTATCGCCTTATCAAAATCATCAACATAAACAGCAAAATGCTGGAGGCCAAAGTCGCTTGCGCGGGCGGGCATTCCCTGTTCAGGGCCATGCATTTCGAAAAGTTCAATGCCGGGTCCATGGGGCATAACAAGCATGCGAATGGCGTGAATTTTTGTGCCGGGAAATAATTTTAAGGTGTGCTGCTGGGCGGCCTGATCAATATTATCGGTTTCCGCATCGACAGAATGATATAAAACCTGTGCGCCGAAAGCGCGTTCAAAAAATAGGGTGGCTTTTTCAATGTCGGGCACCGTAATACCGATATGGTCGATGCCCCTTACTGACGATGGCATAGTAAACTCCTGCTATAAAAAATTTAAATATAGCAGGAGATAATCAGGATATTACCACTTCATTTCGCCGGTATTCACTTTGGCACTCAATTCCAGCGAACTGGCTTCCGCCAGATTCGGCCATTGTTTTTTCATCGTGCTAATGACGCCGGTTGACGCTTTATGTGTCATGAGGGCCTGTTCAAACTGATGTAGATAGCGACGGGTAAAGTCGATAGCGCCGGTACCCGCTGGCGGTGTCCCAAGGTAGTGGCCCGGAATAACGTGTTCGGGCTTAAGGGCTGCCATGCTATCCAGCGTCTGCTGCCACTGTTTGCGGCTTTCCGGCGTTTGGGTATCTGCCGTCCAGACGTGAATACCCCACGAGACGCCCGTGCCGCCGAGGATGGTTTTTGCGGATGGGATCCAGACGTACGCCGCATAGCTCTCAGGCTCTTCAATATTCACTCTTTCACCATCAATCATAAAGGTGGTTGAGGCAAGCACTTGCGGCACGTAGAGCTGTGACGGCGCGCCGTCTTTCATCTGTGGCCCCCAGAAGGCGAGCTTCGCGTCTTTTGTGGCCCTGATATGGTCCACCACCTGTTGCGTGGCGACAACTTTGGCATTAGGGAAGGCTTTCACCAGCGGTTGCAGGCCGAAATAGAAATCCGGATCGCCGGAGGTGATCACGATTTTGTTCAGCGTTTTACCGCTGTGGCGAATTTTTTCCACCAGCGCTTCGCCATCTTTCACGCTGAACTGGGCGTCAAACAGTACCGCCTCTTTCGGGCCAGACACCAGCGTGGAAGAAACGGCAAAAATGCCTTTTTCCTGCGGGTTGTACGTATCAACGGTCAACGGCGCGGCAAAGACGGCCGGAGTGAAAAGGGTTGTCAGCAAAGCAAGGCGGGCGATAGTCATGGTCATGTCTCTGTTCTTCAGGAAAGTCTCTATTGTACGGATCTCTTCATTTGCCAGAATTCCTGGAACAGGACATGCTTAGTTTCATAAATCGAGCAAATGGAGGTCAAAATGGATCGCGTTATTGCCGCCCAGGTGTACAACCGCATCTGTGAGCTGGGGAGTTTAAGCGCGGCGGCGCGGGCGCTGGGGATCTCCCGTCCGATGGTGAGCCGTTATCTGGAGCAAATGGAGAAGTGGGCCGGGGCGCGGCTGGTGAACCGCTCCACCCGCAAGCTGACGCTGACGGCGGCGGGGGAGAAGGTCCTGCAAAAGACCCGCACGCTCTCGCAAATTTCTCAGGAAATTGAAGATCAGTCAGTGAAGGATTTACCCTCAGGCACGCTTCGTGTCGCCTGCGCGCACTTTACGGCGATGCATATTATCGTTCCGGTGCTGCCCGATCTGTTGCAGCGTTACCCTCAGCTGCGCATTGAGCTGGATGTTAACAATCATCCGGTAAGTCTGGTGGGCGAGCGAATTGACGTGGCGATCCGCATCACCGATAACCCTGAATCGGGCATGATCGCCCGCCGACTGGGAGAGTGTCGGTCCGTACTTTGCGCCTCGCCGCACTACCTTGCCAGTCGGGGCGTTCCAGTGCAGCTGGAGGATTTATCCCGGCACAACTGCCTGCATTACAGCTTTTTTGCCGGTCAGTCGTGGCGTTTTTTGACGCCAGAAGGGGAGCCGGTCACGACGGCGGTCAGCGGCAATCTCAGCGCCAGTATCTCGTCATTGCTGATGGAGGCGGCGATAAACCACTGTGGTATTGCCATGCTGCCCGAGCGCGAGGCCGACGCGGCGCTGCGGCAGGGCAGCCTGGTGCCGGTGCTCGGCGCCTTTACGCCAAAACCGATCGGTATTTTTGGTATTTATCAGTCGCGAGACTATCAGCCTGCGGCGCAGCGTGTGTTCCTGGATGCACTTGCAAACCACCTTGCCACGCGCTCGGACTAGTCTGTCTTCCCTGCAAAATGGATTATGCGTCCTATACTTATCCCTTTGTAAGCCAAAAGGAGAGCAAGAATGACGATTCATAAGCACGGTTCAGCACACTGGTCTGGCGACATCAAACGCGGCAAAGGGACGGTCTCAACAGAGAGTGGCGTCCTTAACCAGCAACCTTACGGCTTTAACACCCGCTTCGAGGGCGAAAAAGGGACTAACCCGGAAGAGCTGATTGGCGCAGCGCACGCGGCCTGTTTCTCTATGGCCCTGTCTCTAATGCTGGGCGAAGCGGGTTATACTGCCGATTCCATCGATACCACGGCGGATGTCTCGCTGGATAAAACCGACAGCGGTTTTGCCATCAGCAAAGTGGCGCTACAAAGCAAGGTGACGGTACCGGGTATCGATCCGCAGCAGTTCGACGGCATTATTCAGAAAGCGAAGGCGGGTTGTCCGGTATCGCAGCTGTTGAAAGCCGAAATCACGCTGGATTACAAACTGAACTGATATCAGGCCGGGCAAATGCCCGGCTAACCTTTCACTGCCGCAGGGAAAACCTCGGCAAGCCACGCAATAAACACTCTCAGGCGATGCGTTAAATGCCGACTCTGGGGATAGACCACGTGAAAAGGATACGCCTTAGGACGCCAGTCGCTCAGGATCTCTACCAGCGCGCCCGTTTCCAGATGCGCTCTCGCAGCATAGCCAAACGTCTGAATAATCCCTAAACCCGCCAGCGCCGCGGCCAGATGTGCGTTGCTTTCATTGACCCCAAGGTGGTGCGGAACGCTGATCTCCAGGGGCTCACCCCGGTCAAGGAAGCGGAACGGAAATGCGCGTCCGGTAACCGGGGAAAGGTAGCTAATCAGCTTATGGCCGTTGCGCAGCTCCTGCGGATAGGCAGGGATGCCGTGAGCTTTAAGATAGCCCGGCGCCGCGCAGGCGATCATCCCGGCATCACCGATATGCCGCGCGATAAGCGAAGAGTCATCCAGCGGGCCGCCGCGGATCACGCAGTCCACGTTTCCGCTGATTAAATCTACCGGACGATCGGCTACCCCCAGGTTAATGCGCAGATCCGGGTAGCGCTGAAAAAAATCCGGCAGCAGGGGGATCAGCACGTCCCGGGCGGTTGAGCCCCCCACGTCAATACGCAAATGGCCTTTGGGCGTGCAGCACGATGCGCGAAAGGCGGTATCAATGTCCTCTATATCAATTAATACCCGTAGCGCTTTCTCGTAGTATTCCATGCCTTCTGCCGTCGTGACCACCCGGCGCGTCGTGCGATGCAGCAGCCGTGTTTCCAGGTGCGCTTCAAGTGATTTTACCAGCTTGCTCAGCGTGGCTATCGGCATGTTCAGGGAGTCTGCCGCTCGGGTAAAGCTTCCGGATTCAACCACCCGCGTAAAGGCACGCATTGCCATTAGCTGATCCACATAGATCTCCTCTGATTATTTCCTGCTGTGAAAATTCATTTTCATTTTTGCCCGTTTATCGCTAATCCCGCAAGGTCTAAAGTCTGCCTGACGCGGGCAAACGCTCCTCTTTTACATCACAACAAAGGTTATGAGTATGAATACAACGCTTGCAGGAAAAATCGCTCTGGTGACCGGTGGCAGCACCGGTATTGGTCTCGCAACGGCACAGGAGCTGGCGGCGCAGGGAGCGAAGGTCTATATCACCGGACGTCGTCAGGCCGAACTGGATGCTGCCCGGGCAGACATTGGCGCCGCGGCGGTAGCTATCCGCGCGGACGTCTCCAGAATGGCCGATCTGGATGCGGTTTACGCGCAGATTGCTAAAGAAGAAGGACGACTCGATATTCTGTTCGCCAACGCCGGGGGCGGCGACATGCTGCCGCTGGGCGCTATCACCGAAGAGCAGTTTGACCGGATTTTTGCCACCAACGTGCGCGGCGTGCTGTTCACCGTCCAGAAAGCGCTGCCGCTGCTCTCATCTGGTTCATCCATTATCCTCACCGGATCGACGGTTTCGATTAAGGGGACGGCGAATTTTAGCGTCTACAGCGCCAGTAAAGCCGCCGTGCGTAACTTTGCCCGCTCCTGGGCGCTGGACTTACAGGGCCGCGGGATACGCGTCAACGTCGTCAGCCCTGGCCCCGTGAAAACGCCCGGTCTTGGCGATCTGGTTCCCGAAGAACAGCGTCAGGGATTATACGATGCGCTGGCGGCCCAGGTACCGCTGGGTCGCCTGGGCGCGCCGGGCGAAGTCGGGAAAGCCGTGGCGTTTCTGGCGTCCGATGCCGCCAGCTTTATTAACGCCACGGAGCTGTTTGTCGATGGCGGGATGGCGCAAATCTAGCGGTTACGCCAGCAGCGTACGCTTCGGCCTTCGGCTGCGGGCTGAAGCGGCTGCGGCCGTTCACATCCCTGCATCGCCAGCGGGCAGCGGTCGCGGAAGTAGCAGCCAACGGGCAGGTGGCGATTACCGGGAAGATCGGTTTTGCGTAATGCCAGATCTTCGTCCAGCGGTTCTCCGGTACGGGGAACGGAGTCAAGCAGCAGCTGCGTATACGGATGCCGCGGCTGACTCAGCACCTGGTCCGCCGGACCCAGCTCCACGATCTGCCCCAGATACATCACTGCCACACGATCGCTCATGTGCCGGACCACCGAGACGTTGTGCGAGATCAGTACGTAGGTCAGATTTCGCTGCTGTTGCAGGGCAACCAGCAAATTGAGGATCTGCGCCTGGACAGAAATATCCAGCGCGCTGGTGGGTTCATCCAGCACGATGATGTCAGGATCTGAAGAGAGCGCCCGGGCGATAGCGATGCGCTGGCGCTGTCCGCCCGAAAACGCATGCGGCAGGCGGTCAAGATATTCTGCTCGAATGCCCACCTGCTGCGCCAGCGTCTCAGCCAGCTGACGACGCTCCCGTTCGCTGCGGCGTTGCTGTATCCACACCGGCTCGGTGATGATGCGCCAGACGGGTAAACGCGGATCGAGGGACGAGAGCGGGTCCTGAAATACCATCTGCATACCGCCTGCCGCATTTGCGCGCTGACAGGCACCTGTACTCGGTTTGAGCATGCCCATCAGCAGTTGCGCCAGCGTGCTCTTTCCACAGCCGGATTCCCCCACAACGCCCAGCGTTTCGCCGCGATGGATCCGGAGATCCATGCCGTTGAGGGCGTGTACCTGCTCCGTCACGCGCCCCAGCCAGTTTTTGCGCGCAGGAAAATTCACATGCACGCTATCCAGTTCCAGCAGTACCTCAGACATGGCGTCTCTCCTGTTGTGGGTACCAGCAGGCAGCCTGTTGGCCTTCTGCGCCCGTGGAAATTAAGCGCGGCGTTTCGCTGCATTTCGCCCCGGCAGCAAAACAGCGTTCGCGAAAGGCACATCCGCGCGGGAGGTGGCTGAGGTTAGGTACCGTGCCGGGAATGGCCGGGAGGATCTCGCGCGGTTCACCATTTTCCGGGGCACACCGCAGCAGGCCAATCGAATAGGGGTGTACAGGATGGTGGATCAAAGTCTGCGTGCTGCCGCTTTCGATCACGCTGCCCGCGTACATAACGTACATCCGGTCACAAAGCTGCGACACCACCGCCATATCGTGACTGATAAACAGCACCGACGTCCCGCTGGCGCGCGCTTTGTGTTTCAGTAGCCGCAGCACCTGACGCTGAACGGTCACGTCCAGCGCGGTGGTCGGCTCATCGGCAATGATCAGCTCCGGCTCGCAGGAGAAGGCAAGGGCGATCATCACCCGCTGGCGCATGCCGCCGGAAAGCTCAAACGGATAGCGTTCCATCACCTGTGCCGCATCCGGGATTTGCATCTCGCCCAGCAGGGCGATCGCCTTCTGCTGCGCGTCGCGGCGGGAAAGCGACTGATGCTGGCGGATCACCTCCACCATTTGCCTGCCAATCCGGCGCGTAGGGTTAAGCGCCGTCATCGGCTCCTGAAAAATCATCGCCACCCTGGCGCCGCGCCACTGACGAAGCTGTTTTTCCGACGCGTTCAGGACATCTTCCCCGAGCAGGGTGACCCGGCCATGGTGAACATGGTAACTGCCTTCCGGCAGCAGGCGCATCGCCAGCATCGCGGTGACCGATTTTCCCGAGCCGGATTCGCCCACCACGCCGACAATTTCACCCCGGCCAATCTCCAGCGAGACGTGGTTGAGCGCGTGGACGTCACCGCGAAAAATGGGGAAGCTCAGATGCAAATCTTCAATCGATAATACGGAATCACTCATGACTGCTTCCCTCCTGATTTGGGATCCAGCAGGTCGCGAAGACCATCGCCAAACAGATTAAACCCAACCGCCGTGATCAGAATTGCCGCCCCCGGAAACGCGCAGTACCACCACTGGTCAAGCACGTAGTTACGCCCCACGGCCACCATCGCGCCCCATTCGGCGGTCGGCTGCTGCGCGCCTAATCCAATAAAGCCCAGCGTGGCGGCCATCAGGATGGCGCTGCCGATATCCAGCGACGCCTGTACGATCAGCGGCGGGAGGGCGTTACGCAGAATATGCCAGCTGATCAGGTGCCAGCGCGATGCGCCAAAGGTGCGGGCGGCCTGCACGTAGGTGAACTGGCGCACCAACAGCGTTTGCCCGCGTGCCAGCCGCACGTAAAACGGAATGCGTACAATCGCAATCGCCAGCATCGCGTTAAACAGGCTTGGGCCGAGCGCGGCGGCCAGCGCCATCGTCAACACCAGCGAGGGGATGGAGAGCATAATGTCCATGATACGCATAATGATGGCGTCGCCGCGTCCGCCGAGTACGCCGGACAAACAGCCGAGCAGAGAACCGATGCCGCCCGCAATCACCACCACCGCCAGCCCCGCCGTGATGGACTGCTGGCTGCCCACCAGCACGCGGCTGAACAGATCCCGGCCCACCTCATCGGTGCCAAACCAGTGCTGGGCTGAAGGCGCCTGCAATCGCGCGGTCAGATCCAGCGCATTCGGATCGTGCGGGACTATCCACGGCGAGACCATCATCATCAGCAGCATCACGATCATAATCACCCCGCCGATCAGCGTGAGCGGGCTTTTGCGTAACATCCAGAATAGCTTTGCCCAGTTAATGCGCTGTTTAGCGGTGCTGACAGGGACGGGCGTTTCCTGAGTTAACATCATTCGGCACCTCCGCGCCCGATTCGCGGGTCGATCCACAGATACAGCAGATCCACCACCAGATTGACGAAGACATAGGCCAGCGATACCACGACCGCGAAGCCCATGACGGCAGGGAAGTCCAGCGCCTGAATGGAGGTCACCACCCAGGCTCCCATTCCCGGCCAGGCAAACACGGTTTCGGTAAGGACTGCCCCGTACAGCAGATCGCCCAGCGCCAGCCCGAGCACGGTAATGGAGGGGATCATGGCGTTGGGTAAGGCGTAGCGCAGCACGATGTACCACCCCGGCAACCCGCTCGCGCGGGCGGTACGAATATAATCCTCGCTCAGTTGCTCCAGCATCGCGGAACGTACCTGACGCGCCACAATACCCAGATGCACAAAGGCCAGGGTCAGGGAGGGGAGAATCAGGTGCTGTAGGGCGTTGAAAAACACCTCGCCGTTGCCTTCCAGCAGAGCGTCCAGCAGATAAAAACCGGTAACGTGGGCGGGCGGATCGAGCCAGTCGTCCAGCCTGCCGCCGCCGGGCAGAATTTGCAGTTGCCCGTAGAACAGAACGATAACTCCCAGTCCCAGCCAGAAGGCAGGCGTCGAGATGCCGGTCATCGCCATCAGTCGCACCAGGTGATCCAGCCAGCGGTTACGGTACACCGCCGATAAAATGCCCAGCGGCACGCCAATCACCAGGGCCAGCAGCAAAGAGCAGAAGGCCAGTTCCAGCGTGGCGGGGAAAAAGGCTTTCAAATCTTCCGCAACGGGGCGACCGGTGCGAATGGATGTGCCCAGATCGCCATGCGCCAGCGCCTCTACATAGCGGCCAAACTGAATATAGAGCGGTTGATCCAGCCCCAGCTGCTGGCGGATGCCCTGCACGATTTCATCGCTGGCGCGGTCACCGGCCAGCAGGCGGGCCGGATCGCCGGGGATCAGGTGTGAAATAATAAAAGTAATAATACAGACACCGGCCACCACCAGGATTAACCCCCAGCAGCGCTGGCGCACAATGCTCCAGAACGTCATACACTTCCCCCCGGCGTGGGCCGTTACTTACTCATGGTGGCGATGTTAAAGACCTGCTCAAGCATCGGATTAAAGGTGAAGCCTTTGACCTCTTTGTTCATCGCCAGCTGATAGTTCTTCTGGAACAGATAAACGTAAGCCGCCTCGTCAATCACCACTTTCTGCGCCTGCTGGTAATCTTTGGTGCGCTCCGCCTGATCGGTGGTTTTCAGTGCCGCCTGCAACAGCGCATCGACCTCTTTGTTCTCATAGAATGAGCGGTTACCCGGCAGCCCTTTTTTGTCCGATTCGAACCAGTAGTTCATGAACATGTACGGGTCAGCGAAGTCCGGGCTCCAGTTACCAATCGCAATGTCATAATCACCTTTGCCGACGCGGTCGCGCATGGTGGCGTTCGCCAGTTTCTCGAGCTTGACGTTAATCCCCAGCTTGCCCAGGCTCGCCTGCGTGGAGAGGGCGATAGGCTCCCAGTTCGGGTCGTTATCGGAGTAGAGGAACGTCAGGCTGGCGGGTTTATCGTTGACTTTTTCCAGCGCCGCTTTGGCTTTGGCCTCGTCAAAGCTGTACTGCATGGCGTTCGCATCAAAGCCCCACATGCCCTCCGGGATCGGGCCGCGCATCTGCTTGCCGTTCCCGCTGAGAATGCCTTTCACCATCCCCTGATAATCGGTCGCCCAGGAGACCGCGCGGCGCAAATCCACCTGATTCATCGGAGGCTTACTGTTGTTCAGATAGAGGTAGGTCACCCGCAGGGACGGGTATTCCGCCACGGCCACTTTGCCTTCCTGCTTCAGAGCGGCAAGCTGATCCACCGGCAGGGCGTCGGCGATATCCAGATCGCCACGGGAAAGTTGCAGGCGACGCGAGGCGCTTTCACCGATAATCTTTACCGAGACGCGCTTGAAGTGCGGCTTTTCACCCGACCAGTGTGGGTTGGGCACCATCACCAGCTGCTGACCTTTCCGCCAGCTTTTCAGCATAAACGGTCCGGAACCCGCGGTGTTTTGCGCCAGGAAACCGCGTGCGTCGTCGGCGGCATTGGCTTTCAGCACCGCCGGGTTGACGATCGACGCGCCGTCATTGGCCAGCGTGTAGAGGAACGGGGCGAACGGCTGGCTGAGGGTGAATTTCACCGTATGCTCATCCACCGCGTCCACTTTCAAATCTTTCGGGAACGCTTCGGAAGGTCCCTGGTTAATTTTCAGCAGACGTTCAAACGACAGCTTTACCGCTTCGGCGGTCACCGGCGTGCCGTCGGAGAATTTTGCATTATCTGCCAGGGTGAACGTCCACTCTTTCTGGTCGTCAGACGCCTTCCAGCCCGTCGACAGATCGCCTTCCACCTCCGTGGTGCCAGGCTTGTATTTCACCAGACGCTGGTACGAGGGGTAGGTCACCGTCCAGTCGTTGTTATCGATAGTGACCGCCGGATCCAGCGTTTGCGGATCGGCAGCTTTCCCAATCACCAGCATATCTTTTGGCACCGCCGCCAGCGCGAGAGGGGCGCTCAGGGTGAGCGTAGCGGCAATCAGGGTTGTAAGCAGCGTTGTTTTCATGGCGGGGCTCCAGAATTACAGTGAGTGTGTGGTCGGATAACAGGCGAACTGGTCATCTAACAGCGGGTAGCTGGCGGCATTCGGCAGTTCGAAATGCCACCATTCGCTGCTGATGCCTACAAAACCGCCGCCGTACATAACGGCGTTCAGGAGCAGACGATTTCGCTGCGCCTCAGGCGGAACGGAAGGGTGCCAGGAATGAGAACGGTCGTGCATTTCGTCAAACCCGGCGCCCATATCCAGCACGTTGTCGTGTTCATCCATCAGCGTGACGTCAATGGCGGTGCCCCGGCTGTGGTTAGAGCCAATTGCGACATCCACCACGTATTCCGGATTGGGGCAGGCATCCCAGAGTTGCGACTGCGCCTGCTGGGGGCGGTAGGCGTCGTAAACCACCAGCTTCAGACCGGCCAGCGCGGCGATGCCGATCGCTTTCGCCAGCGCGGTGGCGGCATCCGTATGCAACAGGCACGCGGCGTGCTGGTAGATCGGGCGGCCAGTGATGTTATCGGCGGTCGCGTATTTCAGATCGATATGCAGCGTGGGAAAGGTTTTCGCCACATCAATCAGTTGACTCTCTTCAGGCATAGCTCCGCTCCTTTAGCGTTCAAATTGACCAAACTCTTGTTGTAGTTGTCGGTTGATTGCCAGACGTTCCGGCAGCGCATCCCCCAGCGCCTCCACAACGCCCGACAGCAGCAGGTTGAACAGACAGCTCACCGGCGCCAGCGAATCCCAGAAATGGCCGGTATCGGTCTTCACTTGGAGTAAATCAATCGGGTAATCCCGCGCCCACGGGCACCAGATATCGGTGATCAGCGCCATCGCCAGGTCTTTTTCGCTCGCCACGCGGCAGTACTGGCGGGCAATGGCGGAGTAGGCGCGGGTATCCGTCAGCACGATATACGGGTTCGCAAAGCCGGAGTTAAGCGACTCCACCCAGCTACCGGAGAGCCCTTCTGAATAGCTCACCCGCGGGCGCAGATACTCCAGATGGCTGAAGAACGCATTGGCGATCCCGCGCGTGGACTGGATCCCCAGCACGAAAACGGCGTCGGCATGGGTAAGTTGCTGGACCACCTGCCTGAACGTTTCGCTTTGCGCCAGCTGGTAGACATGGGCAATGGCGTCCACCTCCAGCGACAGGGAGTGCTGAAGGCGATCCGACAGCGGCTGTTGCTGCTTCCAGGAGTCGAGACGCTCGTTAATGCCCCAGGGCTGGTGGGGATCGCGCAGGCTTTTTTTGGCGTCGTCCAGGTTGCGGTAGCCCAGCTTGCGCAGAAAGCGTCCGACGGTGATCCCGCTGGTGGCCGTGGCCAGCGCCACGCTCTCTGCCGTTTCAAAGGGGATCTGCCCGACGTGCGCCAGCATCCAGCTTGCCACCCGCTTTTCGCTTGGGGTGAGCTGGCTAAAGGTCGCTTCGATACGGCTCAACACCTCAGGTTTGGTCGTCATACCGCCTCGCTGTTAACTGGCTGTCAAAGGCCGGGTTTCTGTTACCGGATTAACAATGCAGGACGCGTGCCATGTTCACATTGCGGCGAAAACGCGCTGTGCAGCAAAGTTAATGCAATATTTGTTTAACAGGTGATCAACATTTGTGCAGCGTAGTTCACTTTTGGTGCAGTGTGCAGGCTGAAGGGTATCTATTTGGTGAATACGTCAGCCTCTTCACATTTTTTGGTAAGATGAAAGCTCTGGGAAAAAAGAGGGAGCCTTACATGGCGAATTTGCCCTGGCGGGTCAGCGTGCGCCTGATGGCTCTCGCAAAAAAAATAGCGATGGTCATCGGGATCATTGTGCTCGTTCTGCTTTCGGTGCGGGTTTATCTTTCGCAGCAGGGGCCAGCCCTGCATCACTGGCACACCTGGCGGGCTGATGAAATGTCCGTGCAGGAGATGGATAACGCGACCTTCGTAGCGTATGTCGCGCGGGAAAACGCCATCTTCACCGCTCTCGACGCTGAGGTGACGGCGAAAGTCACCCCCGCAGAGCGCACGCCGCTGAACCGTTATTACCGCCAGAGCCTGGTGTGGCCAGGACACTTTTCCCCGGATGCAAACCGGTCGTTCGTGCTGATGCCTGCCGGAAAGCCGCGCGGGGGGGTGGTATTGCTGCACGGTCTGACGGATTCGCCCTACAGCGTCAGGCATCTGGCAGAGAATTATCAAAAGCACGGCTTTGTGGCCGTAGTGCCTCGTTTGCCCGGACACGGCACGGCACCGGGCGCGCTGACAGACGTTGACTGGGAGGCGTGGCTGGCGGCAACGCGCCTCGCGGTTCGTGAAGCGACACGCCTGACGGGGAACGATCTCCCCCTGCATCTGGTGGGCTACTCCAACGGCGGGGCGCTGGCGATGAAATATGCCCTCGACGCCCTTGATGCGCCTGCACTGCGTCAACCTGAGCAGATCGTTTTGCTCTCACCGATGATTGGCGTCACGGCGTTTGCGCGCTTTGCCGGATTCGCCGGGCTACCGGCTATGTTACCGGCGTTTGCCAAAGCCGCGTGGCTCAACATTTCGCCAGAATATAATCCTTATAAATACAATTCGTTCCCGGTGAATGCGGCACGTCAGTCCTGGCTGCTTACCCAGGCGCTGCATGAGCAGATAAATCGCGGTGTTCATGATCACAAACTGGCGCAGCTTCCGCCGATACTTGCTTTCCAGTCGGTCATGGATTCAACGGTCAGTACCCGCGCCGTGGTCAGCGGGCTGTTTGACCAGCTTCCGGCAAACGGCAGCGAACTGGTGGTTTTTGATATCAACCAGGCCGGGAGTTTCCGTCCACTGTTCAGGCCATCATCCTGGACGGCGGTGGCTGACCTGCTGCCGGAGGCAAAAAGACGTTACAGTGTCACAATTGTGACCAATGCCAGCCCCGACAGGTTTGATATGGTGGCAAAGACAACGCCAGCGGGCAGCACCCGGGAAACGGTGATGCCGCTGTCGGTCGCGTATCCGCAGGAGGTTTATTCCCTGTCACATGTTGCTATTCCGTTCCCGCCTGATGACGATCTGTATGGCCGCCATCCTGCGGTGAAAAACCGCTACGGTATCAGCCTCGGGACGATAGCCCTGTGGGGAGAAACATCGGTTCTGAGCGTCGGCAAAGATGCGCTGATGCGCGTGACGTCGAATCCGTTCTACGACTATATGCAGACGCGGATCGACAGCCGTATCGGTGATAATTAAGCCCAACGTGGAATAGATTAGGTCACACCGGGGAACTGTGTTAAACAGTACCGTTCAGGCGTATACCCCATACCGGACCCCGTTTCTGTGCTGACAACTCTCATTTATCGAAGCCAGCTGAGCTTAACCTGCACCTCCGCAGCGTTAAGCGCGCTGGTTGAACAGGCCAGGATCCGTAACACGGAGCAGGGCATCTCAGGCATTCTTCTCTCCCGTGGACGTGACGTTCTGCAAATTCTCGAAGGCACGGAACAGCGCGTCGTCGCGCTTTTTAACTCCATCCGTGCGGATGACCGGCATACCGGCGTAGTGGAGCTGATGCGCGATTACGGCCCGCGCAGACGTTTCGAAGACGTGGGAATGCTGCTGTTTGACCTGGACGTTCAGACCCCGAAAGCGGTTCTGGCGTCGGTTCTGCATTACAGCAAGCTGGAAAGTTATCTGACTTCTGAGGAGCGGGTCTTCAAATTCATTCAGACCTTTATCACCGGTAAAACCGCTATCCCACCCGCTTCGGACTATGAGCCCGATAAATGGACGCTTTCGCGAGAGCGCGCGCCGTTTGGTAAAGGGTTAGGTCTGCTGGCGGGACAGCCCTGCCAGTTTGCGCTGCAACCCATTGTCGAGCCGTCCGAAGGCAAGATCAGTTCTCTCGAAGCGCTTATACGCGGAAACGACGGCGGCAGCCCGGAGCTTTTCTTCCGTAGTCTCGATCGTGAACTGATTTACGAAGTCGACCTGCAAACCAAAGCCTGGACCTTTGCGCTGGCGCAAAAGCTCGGCATCGGCAGCCACAAACTGGCGGTGAACCTGCTGCCAATGTCGCTGGTTAACGTGCCGGGCGCGGTAGAGTTCCTGGTAACGCAGATCAAAAAGCACAATCTACAGCCGGAGCAGGTGATCATTGAAGTCACTGAGAACGAGATGATTTCAGGCTTCAACCAGTTTAACAGCGCGATTAAACAGCTGCGGGCGGAAGGGGTTGGGCTGGCGATAGATGATTTTGGTTCCGGCTATGCTGGTCTTTCGCTGCTCACGCGGTTCCAGCCGGATAAACTCAAAATCGACAGAGAGATCGTCAGCGATATCCACCTGAGCGGGCCCAAGCAGGCGATTGTGAAGTCGATAATCAGCTGCTGCACCGATCTGGAGATTACGCTGGTCGCAGAAGGCATTGAGAAGATAGAAGAGTGGTGCTGGCTTGAATACGCTGGTATTCGGCGCTTCCAGGGCTTTTTGTTCGCCCGCCCGCAGCTCAATGGCGTGGGTGATATCCACTGGCCCCATCGGGTGGGTTAAGCAAATTTTCCCTCGCCATATTTCCCCGACACCCTGCCTGTGCTTAAATAGCTAAACCGGTTTAACATGATTTAGCTAAGAAGGTGATATGGAGACGATCTGGGTACTTGGCGATGCAGTGGTGGATCTGTTGCCCGACGGAGAGGGCAAACTGCTGCAATGTCCTGGCGGCGCACCGGCCAACGTCGCGGTAGGGGTAGCGCGTCTGGGCGGCAGAAGCGCCTTTATAGGCCGGGTGGGCGACGACCCCTTCGGGCATTTTATGCAAAAAACGCTTGCGGATGAGCAGGTTAATACAGAATGGCTGCGGCTGGATCCGCAGCATCGCACCTCCACGGTGGTGGTGGATCTCGATAACGACGGTGAACGTTCCTTTACCTTTATGGTTCGCCCGAGCGCTGATTTATTCCTCGACTCTGCCGATCTCCCGCCATTCCGCGCCGGGGAGTGGCTGCACGTCTGCTCTATCGCGCTCAGCGCCGAACCCAGCCGTTCCGCGACGTTTCTGGCGATGGCCGCGATCAGACAGGCGGGGGGATTCGTCAGCTTTGATCCCAATATTCGCGCCGATCTCTGGCACGATGAAGTCGAGCTGCGTCAGTGTCTTGAGCGGGCATTAGCCTGTGCAGATGTGGTGAAAATCTCGGTGGAAGAGCTGGCGTTCTTAACCGGAAATGCGCAGGTCCATGAGGGGCTGGCGGCGCTGATGCGCACCTGTCCGGCCAGGCTGGTGCTGGTAACGCAGGGAAAAGAGGGCGTCACCGCCTGGCAGGAAGGCGCGTTGACACACTATGCTGCATCACCCGTGGAATGCATTGATACCACTGGCGCGGGGGATGCTTTCGTCGCAGGGCTACTGTTCGGTCTGGCACGTTATGGCCAGGCCCGTCTCTCAGAGGTCATCACGTTAGCGCAGCGCTGTGGGGCGCTGGCGACAACCGCAAAAGGGGCAATGACCGCGCTGCCTTATCATCACGAACTGTAATTCACCTCTCCAGGCCACCATTCGGCGGCCTGAATTGTCGCCTCGATCACACTTACTAAAACGGTTTAGCAAAAAACATTGCCGATCTAAAATTCAACGGTTTAGTATCACCAGCCTAAACCGGTTTAGCAATTTAGCACTTTCACCGATAGTTATTAGGGATGCGACAAAATGTATAAAAAACGCAGACTTGCCGTGATGATAGGCATGCTGGCCGGCAGTACCTCTGTTTTTGCCCAGACGGATATGACCCGTATCGAAGCGCGCCTGGCGGCGCTGGAGCAGCGTTTGCAGGAGGCGGAAACTCGCGCGCAGGTTGCTGAAAAGCGCGCCACGGCAGCGGAACAGAAAACGCAGCAGCTGGTGGCTGCGCAGCAGGAAGCGCAAACCTCCACACAGGCGGTGGCGCAACGCACCACGGTGCTGGAAGAAAAAGCCGACCGGACAGGCGGTTTTGAATTTCACGGTTACGCCCGTTCCGGCCTGCTGATGAACGACGCGGCCTCCAGCAGCAAAAGCGGCCCTTATCTGACGCCCGCCGGGGAAACGGGCGGGGCCATCGGGCGTCTGGGGAACGAAGCGGATACCTACGTTGAGCTGAATGTTGAGCACAAACAGACGCTGGAGAATGGCGCGACGACGCGCTTTAAGGCGATGCTGGCCGACGGTCAGAAAACCTATAACGACTGGTCGGCAGACAGCAGCGACCTGAACATTCGTCAGGCCTTTGCCGAGCTGGGCAATTTGCCGGACTTTACCGGCGCGCTGAAGGGCAGCACCTTCTGGGCGGGTAAGCGTTTTGACCGCGACAACTTCGACATTCACTGGCTGGATTCCGACGTGGTATTTCTCGCCGGGACCGGTGGCGGCGTCTACGACGTGAAGTGGAACGATACGCTGCGCAGTAACTTCTCCCTTTATGGCCGTAACTTCGGCAGCGAAGAGGAGATCGACAACAACGTTCAGAACTACATCCTCAGCATGAATCACTTCGCCGGGCCGGTGCAGATGATGGTCAGCGGCTTACGAGCAAAAGATAACGACGACCGTAAGGACAGCAACGGCGATCCGATTAAAACCGACGCGGCCAATAACGGAGTACATGCGCTGGTTGGTCTGCATAACGAGAGCTTCTACGGCCTGCGGGAAGGTTCCGCCAAAACGGCGCTCCTTTACGGCCACGGTCTGGGCGCCGAGGTGAAAAGCATTGGTTCAGACGGCGCGCTGCTGTCAGAAGCCGATACCTGGCGTTTTGCTAGTTACGGTGTCACGCCTCTGGGCGGTGGCTGGCACATTGCGCCCGCCGTGCTGGCGCAAAGCAGTAAGGACCGCTACGTGAAGGGCGACAGCTATGAGTGGATCACGTTCAACACGCGTCTGATCAAAGAGGTGACCCAGAATTTCGCCCTCGCGTTCGAGGGCAGCTATCAGTACATGGATTTAAGCCCGGAAGGCTACAAGGATCGCAATGCGGTTAACGGTAGCTTCTACAAGCTGACCTTCGCCCCGACGTTAAAGGCGGGCAAGATTGGCGATTTCTTCAGCCGTCCGGAGCTGCGCCTGTTCGCCACCTGGATGGACTGGAGCAGCAAGCTGGATAACTACGCCAGCGATGACGCCTTTGGCAGCAGCGGCTTTAACGCGGGCGGGGAATGGAACTTTGGGGTGCAGATGGAAACCTGGTTTTAACCCTTCACGCTCCCGCATCGCGGGGGCGTTTCGAACACCATAAAAAGAGGTCAGGAAGAGGTATCTATGGATTTTAATCATATTGCGCGCGAGCTTATTCCGCTGCTCGGTGGCAAAGAGAACATTGCCAGCGCGGCACACTGCGCCACGCGCCTTCGTCTGGTGCTGGTCGACGATGCGCTTGCCGACCAGCAGGCTATCGGCAAGGTTGAAGGCGTGAAAGGCTGTTTTCGCAACGCCGGGCAGATGCAGGTGATCTTCGGCACCGGGGTGGTGAATAAGGTTTACGCCGCGTTTATTCAGGCGGCAGGAATTAGCGAGTCCAGTAAATCGGAAGCGGCCGATATTGCGGCCCGCAAGCTGAACCCGTTCCAGCGTATCGCGCGTCTGCTCTCCAACATCTTCGTGCCGATTATCCCGGCGATCGTGGCCTCGGGTCTGCTGATGGGCCTGCTGGGGATGGTTAAAACCTACGGCTGGGTTAATCCGGATAACGCGCTCTATATCATGCTGGATATGTGCAGCTCGGCGGCGTTTATTATTCTGCCGATCCTGATTGGCTTCACCGCCGCGCGGGAGTTTGGCGGCAACCCGTATCTGGGGGCAACGCTCGGCGGCATCCTGACTCATCCGGCGCTGACCAACGCCTGGGGCGTAGCGTCCGGCTTCCACACCATGAACTTCTTCGGTCTTGAAATCGCCATGATTGGCTATCAGGGAACCGTCTTCCCGGTGCTGCTGGCGGTGTGGTTTATGAGCATTGTGGAAAAACAGCTGCGCCGGGCAATACCGGATGCGTTAGATCTGATCCTGACGCCGTTCCTGACCGTCATTATCTCCGGCTTTATCGCGCTGTTGATTATTGGCCCGGCGGGACGCGCGTTGGGCGACGGGATCTCCTTCATTCTTAGCACCCTGATTGCCCACGCGGGCTGGCTGGCCGGGCTGTTGTTTGGTGGGCTCTATTCGATGATTGTCATTACCGGCATTCACCACAGCTTCCACGCTATTGAGGCCGGACTGCTGGGTAATCCGTCGATTGGCGTTAACTTCCTGCTGCCGATCTGGGCGATGGCGAACGTGGCGCAGGGCGGGGCGTGTCTGGCGGTGTGGTTCAAAACCCGCGATGCTAAAATCAAAGCCATTACCTTACCGTCGGCGTTTTCCGCGATGCTGGGCATCACCGAAGCGGCAATTTTTGGCATCAACCTGCGTTTTGTGAAGCCGTTTATCGCGGCGCTGATCGGTGGTGCGGCGGGCGGTGCCTGGGTGGTGTCGGTGCATGTCTACATGACCGCCGTTGGCCTGACCGCGATTCCCGGTATGGCTATCGTTCAGGCCAGCTCGCTGCTCAACTATATTATCGGCATGGTGATTGCATTTGGCGTGGCGTTCACCGTCTCTCTGCTGCTGAAATATAAGACGGACTCTGAATAATGACTTTAACTTCCCGCTGGCCTGCCGTATTGCAGGCCGTGATGCAAGGCCAACCGCGTGCGCTGGCGGACAGCCACTATCCGCAGTGGCATCCCGCGCCGGTGACGGGGCTGATGAACGATCCGAACGGCTTTATCTGGTTTGCCGGACGCTATCATCTGTTTTATCAGTGGAACCCGCTGGGCTGCAATCATCGCTACAAGTGCTGGGGACACTGGAGCTCAGCAGATCTGGTGCACTGGCAGCACGAGCCAATGGCGCTGATGCCTGACGAAGAGTATGACCGCAACGGCTGTTACTCCGGCAGCGCCGTGGATAACAACGGTGTGCTGACCCTGTGCTATACCGGCAACGTTAAGTTTGACGATGGCGGCCGCACCGCCTGGCAGTGTCTGGCGGTGCAAAATGACGACGGCACGTTTGCCAAACTGGGACCGGTGTTGCCTCTGCCGGACGGGTATACCGGGCACGTCCGCGATCCGAAAGTGTGGCGCCATGACGGGCTGTGGTACATGGTGCTCGGGGCGCAGGATCGGCTTAAGCGCGGCAAGGTGCTGCTGTTTACGTCAGCCGATTTACACACCTGGGCGTCCTGCGGCGAAATCGCCGGTCACGGCGTCAACGGACTCACGGACGCGGGCTATATGTGGGAGTGCCCGGATCTGTTTGAGCTTGATGGCACACACGTCTTGATCTGCTGCCCGCAGGGGCTGGCGCGCGAACCGCATCGCTATCTCAACACCTATCCGGCCGTCTGGATGAGCGGGGCATTTGATTATCAAACCCCTGCATTTACGCACGGCGAGCTGCATGAGCTTGACGCCGGATTCGAATTTTACGCGCCGCAAACCACGGTGGCAGAAGATGGCCGCCGCATCCTCATCGGCTGGATGGGCGTGCCGGACGGCGAAGAGATGCTCCAGCCTACGCGGGCGCACGGCTGGATCCACCAGATGACCTGTCCTCGCGAGCTGCGCTACCGCGACGGTAAGCTCTGGCAGACCCCGGTCCGTGAGCTGGAAACGCTGCGCGAGGATGAACACCACTGGCAGGGACGCGCCAGCGATGCCCCGGTGCTGGCGGGAGCGCGTCTTGAGTTCGAACTGAGCGCCTCGTGCGTGAACGTGGATTTTGCCGGCGCGTTGCGACTGATTGTGGATGATGCGGGGATCCGTCTGGAACGCGCCAGTCTGAAAACCGCAGACACGCTGACCCGCTACTGGCAGGGCACTGTTCATCATTTACGCGTGCTGTGTGACCGTTCCAGCGTCGAAATTTTCATCAATCACGGTGAAGGCGTCATGAGCAGCCGCTATTTTCCTGACCATCCGGCCCAGGTACGCTTCGAAGGTGCGTCCGACATCACATTACGCTACTGGTCGCTGCGCAGCTGCATGATAGAATAGAGGTTTTGGCAGCCGGATCTAAGTCGTTGTGAGAAAAACAAAACGCGTCACCATTAAAGATATCGCGGAGCTCGCGGGGGTATCAAAAGCCACCGCCAGCCTGGTGCTGAACGGCCGCAGCAAAGAGCTTCGGGTGGCGGAGGAGACACGCGAGCGCGTGCTGGCGATTGCCAAAGAACATCATTATCAGCCCAGTATTCACGCCCGTTCGCTGCGGGACAACCGCAGCCACACCATTGGTCTGGTGGTGCCAGAAATCACCAACTACGGGTTTGCCGTTTTTTCTCATGAGCTGGAGACCCTCTGCCGCGAGGCGGGTGTTCAGCTGCTGATCTCCTGTAGCGATGAAAATCCGGGCCAGGAGACGGTGGTGGTCAATAACATGGTGGCCCGCCAGGTGGACGGGCTGATTGTCGCCTCCAGCATGCTCAACGACGCGGACTATCAAAAGCTGAGCGAACAGTTGCCCGTTGTGCTTTTTGACCGTCATATGAACGACAGTACTCTGCCGCTGGTCCTCACCGATTCAATTACCCCAACCGCCACACTGGTGGCCGACATCGCGCGCAAGCATCCGGATGAGTTCTACTTCCTCGGCGGCCAGCCGCGGCTTTCCCCGACGCGTGACCGTCTGGAAGGGTTTAAGCAGGGGCTGCGTGACGCTGGCGTCGAGTTACGTCCGGAGTGGATCATTCATGGTAATTACCATCCGAGCTCCGGCTACGAAATGTTTGCCGAGCTTTGCGCACGCCTGGGCCGCCCGCCAAAAGCCCTTTTTACCGCCGCCTGCGGTCTGCTGGAAGGGGTGTTGCGCTATATGGGGCAACATAATCTGCTGCAAAGCGATATGCGTCTGGCCAGCTTTGACGATCACTATCTCTATGATTCTCTGACCATTCCTGTCGATACCGTTCGTCAGGATAACCGCCAGCTCGCCTGGCACTGCTTTGATCTGATTGGCAAACTGATTGAAGGGGAAACGCCGGAGCCGATCCAGCGTAAGCTGGATGCCACCCTGCAACGGCGATACAAGGCCGTGGAGTGACAGGGTAACGTATGAGGGGTACATCTATAACTTTAATTAATTAAAGATTGGATTCAGCCGATAACCAAAGGGAAATTATATCCCTGAGGTGTGTTATGTCGTTGAAAAAATCATCCCTGATTATCCTGTTTTCCCTGCTTTTCTTCTTTGTGGCCAGCACTATCACCAGCGTTGGGCTCATCATTAAAAGTAATACTTCGCTGGATAATGTGAACAAAGAAATTCAGGTTGTCCTGTCCATTATTGATCCCATTAACCACAGCCGAACCCTGCGCGTCAGGGTTATGGAGTATGTGAAAATGGTGGAAGCGGGGGACGCTACCGACCCGTCTGCGAAACTGGCCTCGGTTAAAGAGGCGCTGACCAAAGCCGATAGTGCATTTTCGGCGTTTATGGCCTCGCCGCGTTTGCAGGAAGAAGCCCCGCTGGTCACTGCCTACCAGGAGGCGTGGCAAAACTACCGTAACCAGGGACTGGCACCGCTGATTGCCGCTGCCGCCGCTCACGATGTGTCGCGGTTCAACGCTCTTATTCCCGTGGTGTCTCAACTCGATCGCCAATATGAAATTGTGCTCGATCAGGTTCTCTCCGTTCACCAGAAGTACGCCAAAACGCTGAACGAGGATGCGAGTCATAATTTCGTGTCGGGTCTGGTTATTATCGCCTGCATTGCGGTGCTGTTCGTGGTGGTTATCTTCGCCGTCAGCCTGCTGATGAAACGCGTGGTCTTTGCGCCGGTGAACCTGGCGCGCGAGCACTGTCGCCAGATTGCGGCCGGGAAGCTGGACGTACCGGTACCGATCAAGCGTGATTCCGGGAATGAAATCAATCACCTGATGTCCTCGATGGAGCAGATGCGCCAGGCGCTGCTCTCCACCATTTCTCAGGTGCGCGACGCAAGCCACACCGTGACGCATGCGGCGCAGGAAATTGCCTCCGGCAATATCGACCTGGCCTCCCGTACAGAGCAACAGGCTTCGGCCCTGACCCAGACGGCCGCCAGCATGGAAGAGCTGAGCGCGACGGTGGCGAATAACACCGACAACGTTTTCCAGGCCGGTAAGCTGGTGCAGGATGCCGTGAAAAATGCCCATACCGGTGAAGCGGTAACCCGTGAAGTCATCGAAACGATGAATACTATCGCGTCCAATTCGAAGCGTATTGAAGACATCACCAGCGTCATCAACAGCATTGCTTTCCAGACTAATATTCTGGCGCTAAACGCGGCCGTTGAAGCGGCGCGTGCTGGCGCGCAGGGGCGAGGATTTGCAGTGGTAGCAAGTGAAGTGCGCACCCTGGCACAAAAAAGCGCGGTGGCGGCGAAAGATATCGAAAGCCTTATCGCCCAGTCTGTTTCCAGCGTGAAAAACGGTGCACAACTGGTGAATCGTTCGGGAGAGGTGATTGATTCTATTATCAGCTCTGTGAATAAAGTGCATACGCTGATGGAACAGATTTCGGTTGCCTCAGAAGAGCAGAGCCGCGGGATTGGTCAGGTTGGGCAGGCCGTAACGGAGATGGACGGTGTGACCCAGCAGAACGCGGCGCTGGTGCAGCAATCCGCCGCCGCCGCGGCCTCGCTGGAGGAGCAGGCGCAGCAGCTGTCCCAGAGTATCTCGAGCTTTAGTTTGCCTGCTACGGCGTGATGTTCAGAGAGGCTCCTGAGGGAGCCTTTTTAATGTCTGCATGTAGCCGCTGCACAATCTCCTTCAGCCATTACTGTTATCCGTACAAAGCCGCTATCACATAAATTTTATCTTTCCCCGGCAATATTTCTGTTCCTCATCCGTCTACCTCATCAGAGACCATAATCATTCAATATAAACGAGGTACACATGAGAAATTTTGATATGCACGGAAAAGGTCACGGGCGTGGTTTGGGCCGCCATCGTATGGGTAAGGGCATCGTGATTGGCACAGTCCTGTTCGTGGTGCTTGGCCTGCTGGTCATGTCCCTGTGGAACGCGTTGCTCCCGGCCATCCTGGGGGTTAAAGCCATTGGCTTCTGGCAGGCGCTGGGGATCCTGCTGCTGAGCCGCATTCTTTTCGGTGGGCTGGGTTTCCGTCCGGGCATGTTCGGTGCGCACCGCCGTATGCACGAACAATGGATGAATATGAGCCCCGAACAACGTGAGGCCTTCATTCAGCAGCGTCGGGCGGGATTTGGGCGCCACGGTCATTGCCGGTGGCACGATGGCCGGGATGAAAAGCGAGATGATAACGGTGCAAAAGCGCCGGAAGCCGAGTGAGCGATATGAAAGCCGGTGAGGTGGGGCAATCATTACTGATCTCGGCACTCAATGCCTGCCGCACGCGGCTAAAAGCCTTCATTCGCGGAAGGACTGCGGTTCGTGATGATGTCGATGATATTCTTCAGGAAGTGACCTGGCAGTTGATGAAAGTGGAACAACCGGTCGAGAACGTCGCCGCCTGGCTGTTTCGCGCCGCACGAAATGAGATGATCGACCGGGCGCGAAAAAAGCACGAGGTTTCACTGCCGGGGTACCTGACAGCAGATGACGAGGACTTTCCGGAGCAGGAGATTGCAGAAACGTTATTCGGCGTACCGCAAACGCCGGAGGAGGAGTATCTCAACATGCTGCTATGGGAAGAGTTGGGGCAAGCCCTGTCGGAACTGCCGCCACCTCAGCGCGAGGTGTTTGAAAAAACGGAATTTGAGGGCTACAGCATGAAGGTGCTGGCAGAGGAAACAGGCGACAGTGTGCAGGCGTTATTATCCCGCAAACACAAAGCCGTGCGATTTTTGCGTAGTCGCCTCAAGGATATTTATGAAGCGTTGACAGGGCAATAAACTTCGACCACTCTGAAAAACAATATTTTAGAGGGGTCGTTATGCTTCAACGGTTAGCAAAGAAAAAGGTGCTGTTACTCTCTGCTCTGATGGTTTCGGGGCTGGTCAGGGCAGAGGAGTCGCTTCCGGATGTGGTGAAGCACTTCAGTGAACAGCAGGACATCAAGATCATTAAGAAAATTGACGCCCCCGGCGGCGCGCCAGCGTGGCTGGGGCAATATCAGGACATGGGCGTGACGCTCTTTCTGACCCCTGACGGAAAGCACGTCGTGTCTGGCTATCTGTATGATGAGAAGGGAACCAACCTCAGCGAGGCCTTTTTCCAGAAAGAGATCTACGCCCCGATGGGCCGCGAGATGTGGAAAAAGCTCAATGCGGCGCATCCCCTGAAGGAGGGCGCGGAGAGTGCCCCGCGCAAAGTCTTCGTCTTTGCCGACCCGTTCTGCCCGTACTGCAAGCAGTTCTGGGCTGAAGCGCAGCCGTGGGTGAAGGCTGGCAAGGTCCAGCTCAACACGCTGCTGGTTGCGTTTCTTAACCCGAACAGCGGGCGTAACGCCTCCGCGATCCTGAATGCGAAAGATCCGGTGTCGGCCTGGAAAGCGTACGAGCTGTCCGGCGGTAAAAAGCTGCCGAAACCTGAAGGAGCGGCGTCCCGGGAAACCGTTGAGATCCTGCAAAATCACCAGACGCTCATGGACAGTCTCGGCGCGAATGCCACACCGGCTATTTATTACCTGAATGAGCAAAACGAACTGCAACAGGTCGTGGGTATGCCAGATGCAAAACAGCTTGAGGCAATGTTCGGACCGAAGCCGTAAAAAGAAAGGCAGAAACAGGACGTTTCTGCCTTTTTTCAGTCAACTACCCCAGCGTCCCCGGAGGTAATTTACTGCTTCCTGCGTCTGCGGCTGGTTAAGATAGTCTTCACGGAACAGGATGGTGCCCTTAACGTCTGGCAGTGAATCATTGAGGTCGAGCTGTTTTTTCAGCTCCGGTACGCCGCCGTTCACCGTCCAGTCCGGTTCGTTTCTGGAAGGCGCGCCCACTTTGTAGAACGCGATCCCGATATACAGACGGGTATGGGTTGGTTTCACCACGTCAGCCCACCATTTTGTCAGCACATCGTAACGTGCCGCGTCGCGGGCGAAGGGCCAGTAGATCTGCGGCGCAATGTAATCCAGTAATCCCTGCTGTACCCATTTGCGCGTGTCAGCGTAGGATTCATCATAGGCTGCGGCGCCGCGCGTGTCCGAGCCTGCCGGGTCGAAGGAGCGATTGCGCCAGACCCCCGCCGGGCTGACGCCAAATTCGACCTCAGGTTTAGCCTGCTTGATCGCCCTGGAGACCTGCACAATCAACTGCTGCGTATTGTGTCGACGCCAGTCCGCTTTTGACGCAAATCCTTCGCCATAGCGCCTGAAGGTCCAGGCATCATTCAGGGGGGAGCCCGGCGTCTCGGTGTAAAAATAGTCATCGAACTGAACGCCGTCGACAGGGTAATGATTTACCACTTCCATCACCACCTGGGTTATCCAGTCCCGCACCTCGGGAATGCCCGGGTCGAGTACAAAACGATCCCCCGAGGTGCGGATCCACTCCGGATGCAGGACGTACACGCTCGAAGGATGAAGCGACGAGGTGCGGTTAAGCGCGGCGATGGTCGACGGCTTCGTGTTGGTGGAAACGCGGTATGGGTTAAACCAGGCATGAACCTTCATCCCACGCTTGTGCGCTTCATCCAGCATAAACTGAAGCGGATCGTAACCGGGATCTTCCCCGATAGTCCCCGTCAGGGTATCTGACCAGGGCAGTATTTTAGAAGCCCACAGCGCCGTACTGTCCGGTTTTACCTGAAAGAAGACGGTGTTGATCCCAAGATTTTTCAGCTTATCGAGCTTGTCCGTCAGCGCCCGCTGTTGCTGGGCGATGCGCTGGTCCGCGCTACGGCCATTCACCGATGAAACGGGAGGCCAGTCGAGACGGGAGACGGTCGCCAGCCAGATCCCGCGCATGGGTTCTTTAGTCTGCTGTACAGGTTTCGCCTGCGGCAGCGGGGTTACGAGTGATTTAGGTGGTTTGGAAGTGCAACTTACCAGTAAAAGCGCGCAGCCAAGCAGCGCGCCAGTCCGTTTTACGTGTCGCATCATTTGCGTGTTAGCTCCTGGGTGTCCGGCTATCCGTCCAGGGATTAAACGCCGGTTCGTCCTGTTCCCCGTTACCGTCATCGTGAAGGGAGTCGAGGTAGAGGGCTTCAACTTCCGCCCGCGCCCATGGGGTGCGGCGCAGGAACTTCAGACTCGATTTAACACTCGGGTCCTTGCGAAAACAGTTGATTTTGATTCGGTTGCCCAGTTCATTCCAGCCATATCGCGCAACCAGCGCGTTAACCTGCATTTCGAGGGTTACGCCATGCAAAGGATCGTTGGAAACATGTGCTGTCATAGGCGTCCGGTAGTCTCATTTTTTATGGGGATGTGATAAACGCTCAAAGGTTACAAGAAAGCAGGGGACGCGGCAATTTCAGCGTGAGGTTCTTCACCCGTGAAGGGTGAAGAAGATTTTCCGGTTAACGCTATTTTTTAAACAGTTCAGGTGCCCACGGCGTTGGGTCTACCTCCATAAAGGGCGCACGCTCAAAGCGGGACTTCAGCGCCCAGGGCACCGTACAGTCGAAAATCGTTTTGCAGGTGATCCCGTTGCCACGAATGGAGGGGCTGTAGTCCGGCGCCTGAGACGGATCGAGCTGGTGTCCGCGGATCCCCGGCAGATGGGTGATGCTGACATCGCCCTGCATACGGGTCGTCATCGCCCACAAGATGTCGTCGCTGTCGAAAATATCCACATCTTCGTCGACGAGAATAATGTTTTTAAGCTCGGAATAGGTGGCTAACGCAATGAGAGCCGCCTGACCCTGACGCCCTTCGTCAGAGGGCTGGCGTTTTTTCACCTGCAATACGCCAAGGAACTTGCCGCCGCCAGCGGTATGCGCATAGACGTTTTGCAGAAAACCGGGGATGGCTTCTTCCACCGCATTACGGATGCTGGCCTCCGTTGGCAAACCGGCCAGCGTGGTGTGCTCTTCGCCCGGTCCTACCAGGGTTTGCAGGATCGCCTGATGACGCATCGTGACGGCCTTCACTTTGATTACCGGTAAGGAGGGGTTAGCCTCCCCGCAGTAGCCGGGAAATTCCGGCATCGCGTGCCCGGTGTGGGTATGCTGATCTTCTTCTACGCGCACGCCCGGCAGCAGTTCGCCTTCGAGGATAATTTCCGCACGCGCAATCGCTTTTTCATTTACGGCCACACCCTGCACCAGCTCGACGGGGGTCTGACGTAACGCACCGGCGACACCCAGTTCGTTGTAGCCGAAGGGCGTGGTAGGGGCTTCGAAACAGGCGCCAATATAGATAGCGGGATCGAGACCCATATTGATCGTGACCGGCAACGGTTTGCCCGCCTCCTCGGCTTTCTTACGGAACACTTCAATATGGCGGCCCGCGGCAAGAAACATGGAGAGCTCATCGCGCTCCTGCACGCAGAGACGGTGAATAGTGACATCGGTCAGTGAGGCATCTTCCGGATCGCTTGCCAGCACCAGCCCCAGACAGAAGAACGGACCGGCATCTATCGGCGTGTTGGTCGGTGCCGGAAGCAATTTACGCAGATCGAAGTCCGGATAGTCGGCATAAAACACCTGTTCCTGACACGGCGCCTGTGCCGCCGGAACCACAACGGGAGCAATCGGGTTTTTCACGGCCTGGCCGACATGTTTTGCCAGTTCAGAGGGATCGCAGCCCAACAGGAGCGCCGCCCGCTCGCGGCTGGCGTGCATTCCGACCAGAATACGGGAGTCGGGGTATCCCTTAATAGCGTTAAACATCATCGCCGGGCCAATGCGCGTCGGACGTTTTACCGTGCCGCCAGCACCAATATGCCGGTACACACCCGCCAGCTCCGCGTCAGGATCGACCGGATGGCTGGTTTCAAGGTATTGACCTTCATGGCGTTTTAGCAGTTCGATAGCACTTCTGAGATCGTTGATGTGGTTTTCCATATTTTTCCCTCCTCGGATGAATGCATCCATTCTTAACCGGACGAAGAGGGCTATCAATTGCATCATTTATGCTATTTTAATATGAATTTTATTATCAATAATAAAGGCATGGTATGCAGTTTCGACTGATGCGCAATTTTATCGTGGTGGCGGAAGAGCTTCACATGCATCGAGCGGCGGAGCGCCTTAACATGGCGCAGCCCGCGCTGAGTCAGCAGATAAAAACGCTTGAAGATCGTCTGGGGGTAATGCTCTTTAGCCGGGCGAATCGTCGCCTGACGCTGACGCCAGCCGGTGAGGCGTTTCTCAGTAAAGCCAGAGTCGCGATTTTAATGACCGATCAGGCGATTCTGGATGCCAGACAGACGGCCAGAGGGGAACAGGGCGTGCTGAATCTCGGATGTGTTTCAAGTGCGATATTCGACAGTAAGCTGCCCGCCGCGCTGCGGCTTTTACATGAGAAATGGCCCGCCATCAGCCTTTCCATGATGACGGGAAATGTGCAAACCCTTTATACCGGCGTGCAAAGCAACCAGCTGGATGTGGCCATTATTCGTGCCCCGTTACCGCTGCTGCCTGACGATCTGCAAAGCCGTCCTTTCACAACGGAAAAAGCCGTGCTGGCCTTACCTCGTCAACACAGCCTGGCGGGCTCCGCCGCGCTGACGCTTGCGTCGGTGAAAGAGGAGAAGTGGATCGCCCTGCGCGACCCGGAGGGGATGGGGCTGGAGCAATATTTCTATGATGCCTGCCACAGCGCGGGCATACAGCCTGACGTTGTGCAAAATGCCACCGATGTCCCCACGGTGATAAGTCTCGTCTCGGCAGGGTTTGGCATCGCCATGCTGCCGGCTTCAGCGAAGGCGATATGCGTACAAAACGTCGTCTTTGTGGATATTCTTGACCGACTCCGGGAGAGCGAGCTGACGCTGGTTTGCCACCGGATTATTCGCTCTGAGGTGCTGAAAAAATTGATGAGTATCCTCGATCATACCTGACGTCCGGCGGCCTGAAGAAGCTGTTCTCGCAGCCAGCGGTTAGCCGGATCCTGGCTGTTTTTCGGGTGCCAGTACATACCGATGACGATCGGCGGGAGATCCAGCGGCGGCGTTTGCGTAAACCGTAGCAACATGCGTCTGGGTAAGGTGCAGAGCAAATCGGCACCGGCAACAATCGCAGGCGCCATCGCATAGCTTTGCGTCGACATCACTACGTTACGCTGGTGGCCAAGCCCCGCCAGGTGCTGATCGACAAAGCCCGCGAACGGGTCGCCCTCGGATGAAACCACCAGGTGGGAAAGGCTACAATAGCTATCCAGATCCATCGGACTCGTACCGCGCGGATGGCCTTTTCGCTGGGCTGTGGCATATTCATCGTCAAACAGCTTGCGTCTGACCCATGCATCGTGCGCCACCGCGTTAACGCCGACATAAATATCCACATCGCCATTTTCCATCTGCGCTGGCAGCAGTTGGGTTTCCGGGAGCGCAAAACGCAGGCGGATACCTGGCGCCGCACTGCTAATCTGATTCTGCAACTCTGCCCCCAGCATCAGCGCCGGGTTCTCGTGCAGGGCAATCACAAAGGTGCGGTTGCTGTTCTGCGCGTTAAACGTGGTGGGTTCAAGCATCGCCGATATACCCTGCAAAACCGTCGCGACCTGCGGCCTTAACCCCTCGGCGCGCGGCGTCGGTAACACCCCACGTCCGTGTGGGGAAGGGACAAACAGCGGCTCACCAAACAACACGCGCAGGCGCGCAAGGCGGCCAGACATCGCCGGCTGGCTGATGCCCAGCCGCGCGGCGGCATGGGTGATATTCTGGTCCCTGAGTAACGCATCCAGCGTCAGGATCAGGTCCATATCCATATCGGAGGGGGACATCTTATTTTGCGTCACGGTTGGTATAGGTCACCGGAACCCACGCGTAGCCGTCCCGCTCACCTTTCGTCACATAGCCGATCCCGGGGAAAGGCAGATGTGGCGCCGCAATCAGCGCTTTATTTTTCACAAACTCAGCGAAAGCAGCGTTGCGCACCCGGGCGGCGCCGTCCTGATCCTCATCGTAAGCAATCGTCACGTTGGGCTGTGGGAACTGAACCGCGGCAACGTGAATGATGTCGCCGACAAAAGTCATTTTTTCACCTTTGCTCTCCAGCGTGTAGAACGCGGAGCCTGGAGTGTGACCCGGGTGAACCGTACCGCTGATGCCCGGCAGAAGCTGTTCCGTGCCGGAGAAGGTCGTCACTTTTCCGGCATCCAGATAGGGCTTTAAGGTCTTGTGCGCGACGTCGAAGTAGTTCTGGTCATAGCCAGACTTTTTCTGGTTCTCGTCGTTAAAGAAGAAATCGATATCCGGTTTGCCGACATACACCTGCGCGCGGGTAAACACGCGCTGACCGTCTTTAACCAGGCCGCCAGCGTGATCGGAGTGAGCATGGGTGATCAGAATATCGGTAATATCTTCGGGTTTGATGCCCTGGGTCGCCAGGCTCTCAATCAGCCGCCCCCCTTTGCCGGGGCCAAACAGCTGACCAGAACCGGTATCCACCAGAATTTTGTGGCCGGGGATGGCGATATAGAACGCGTTAATCGACGCTTCCACCGGATTGGCCTGGAAGTTTTTAGCCAGTAACGCATCGGTATTTTCCGCCGTCGTCCGGCGCAGTAAGGCGTGCAGATCCTGCGGCACGCTCCCGTCCGTAAAGGCGGTGACAATCGTATCGCCAACCTGAACGCTGTAGCCGCCAGCCTGCTGTTTCACCACATGCTGCGGAACGCTGGCCACCGCGTGGATAGCGGGAAAGAATAAAACCGAACCGGCCAACAGGGTTGATATCGCAAGTTTTTTCACAGTAAACATGATGGGCTCCTCAATAGTAAGTTCATCATAGTTCAACTGCGATTTTTGAGAACCGCCGGGAAGTGAATGTGACCTATCCATGGAATGGATAGGTCTGAGAGGATGCTTTACAGCACGCCGGTACCGCCGTCAGAGCACCACACTTGCCCGGAGGCGTATGAGCAGGTATCGGAGGCAAACAATACATACAGCGGTGCGATTTCAACCGGCTGGCCCGGTCTGCCCAGGGGCGTATCTTCCCCGAACTTCTGAACTTTGGACTGCGGCTGGCCGCCGCTGGACTGAAGAGGCGTCCAGTATGGACCTGGCGCGACGGCATTCACCCGAATGCCACGCGGTCCCAGCTGCTGGGCCAGAGACTTGGTAAAGGCTACGTTACAGGCTTTGGTCTGCGCATAGTCCACCAGGATCGCGCTCGGTTTAAACGCCTGAACGGAAGTGGTGTTAATGATCACGGCGCCTTCCTGCAAATGGCGCAGCGCAGCTTTGGTGATCCAGAAGGGGGCATAGACGTTGGTCTTAAACGTCGCGTCAAAATCTGCCGTGGTGAGATCGTCGATAGATTCACAGTACTGCTGGCGTCCGGCGTTATTCACCAGAATATCCAGGCCGCCCAGTTCGGCAACGGCTTTTTCCACCAGCGTGTCGCAGAACGACTCCACGCGAATGTCGCCCGGAATGGCGACCGCTTTACGGCCTTCAGCCTGAATCAGCGCAATGACCGATGCCGCATCGGACTCCTCTTCCGGCAG
This sequence comes from Enterobacter cloacae complex sp. IR5402, assembly GCF_049238125.1. Taxonomy (NCBI): domain Bacteria; kingdom Pseudomonadati; phylum Pseudomonadota; class Gammaproteobacteria; order Enterobacterales; family Enterobacteriaceae; genus Enterobacter; species Enterobacter cloacae complex sp. IR5402. The sequence goes on along the minus strand of NZ_JBMKHO010000001.1, from coordinate 284,534 downwards.
ATAGCCAATAGCGACATCTGCGCCTTCACGGGCATAGGCGATCGCTACCGCGCGACCAATTCCGGAATCACCGCCGGTAATCAGCGCTTTTTTTCCTGCCAGTTTTCCTGACCCGATATAACTTGTTTCACCATGATCCGGTATTGGCTTCATTTCCGATGCCAGCCCGGGGGCCCTTTGCGGTTGTTCAGCAAACGGTGGACGAGGGTAATGCAGCGTGTGATTATTTCCTGTAGACATACCGGCCTCCTTAATAGTGAATTCCAAGATTAGTCGTTAATTAAACGTAAGCGGGCAAAATTGACAAATTCAGACAAATCTATCTTCCGGTAGCGGATATAAAATATTTTCTCAAGCCAGCATGTAATACCAGAAAAGGGCGACCTCATCTTTTTCCGGCAGGGCGTTGTAAAGGTAGCGATCGTAACCGCCGAGAATAAACCCATAGTGACGATAAAAAAGACAGGCAGAAACATTAACGTTCTGCGTCTCCAGCCGTAACCCGGGCGCATTGAGGCTTCGCGCCCAGACGTGGGTGGCGGACATCAGCTTGTGCGCCGCGCCCGTACGACGCTTTGAACGCTCCACGGCAATGTAATCCACCGATATAAATTTATTCCAGTTGCAGGACGCGGTAATAAAACCGGCGATTTCACCGTCATCCGTTTCGGCGATAAGAAATATTGAATCCGGATTAACACAATGATTTTCCAGCGTCTGGAGATCCAGTTCATAGGTTTTAAGATAAGGTTCGGTCAGCGCCTCGATATGCAAATCATCATTGAGAAAAGGCTCTCTGGCAATCTCATCGACCGTAAAAGAAAAATCACAGCATTCAAGACGGGCAAGGTCGGTGCTTAATCCTTTTCGAATATGCATAGTATTCCTTAAGTGGGAGTTATAAATAGATAATAGACGAAGCGGCATACTCTGCTGGCATAACACTCTGTAGATCCTGGTCTAAGCTTGTATTTCGTTCCGCGTAAAATGTGGTCATTCGAGGACAATGAATGGAATTCAGAACATGTCGCAGGCACTGGGGTGCTGAGTTTATTTCCGATGACGTTGTACGTTTTCGCGTCTGGGCAGAAGGGCAAAAAGATCTCACGTTGCGTTTAACCGATACCGACATTCACATGGCGGCGGTGGGCGACGGCTGGTTTCAGATTGACGTGCCCGGCGTCAGGCACGGTACGACGTATCAGTTTGTTTTACAGGATGGAATGGCGGTGCCGGACCCGGCCTCGCGCGCGCAGCAGGCTGACGTCAATGGCCCGTCGGTGGTGATCGACCCGCGTCGCAGCCTGCCCGCTCAGCGCGAATGGCAAGGACGACCGTGGGAAGAGACGGTGATCTACGAGCTGCATATCGGCACCTTCACCGGGGAAGGAACCTTCAGGGCGGCCATCGACAAACTGCCTTATCTGGCCGAACTGGGTATTACGCAACTGGAAGTGATGCCCGTGTCCCAGTTCGGGGGCGCGCGCGGATGGGGGTATGACGGTGTACTGCTGTATGCCCCGCACTCGGCTTATGGTACACCGGATGATTTTCATGCCTTCATTGATGCCGCCCACGCGCTCGGGCTTTCCGTGGTGCTGGATATCGTACTCAACCACTTTGGCCCGGAAGGGAACTACCTGCCGTTGCTCTCGCCGGCGTTTTTCCATCAGGATCGTATGACCCCGTGGGGCAACGGTATTGCCTATGAGGTTGAAGCTGTCCGGCAATACATCGCTGAGGCGCCGTTATTCTGGCTCTCGGAGTATCATCTTGACGGTCTGCGCTTCGACGCCATCGACCAGATCCATGACGACGCTGAGACCCATATTCTTCCCGAGATAGCGCAACGGATCCGCGACGCCTTTCCGGATCGGCATATCCATCTGACCACCGAAGACAGTCGCAACGTGATTTTCCTGCATCCGCGTGATGAGCATGGTCAGACGCCGCTTTTCACCGCCGAATGGAATGATGATTTTCACAACGCCGCGCATGTCTTCGCGACGGGAGAATCACACGCCTACTATCAGGATTTTGCCTTTGAGCCGGAGAAAAAACTGGCGCGGGCGCTGGCAGAAGGCTTTGTCTACCAGGGGGAAATCTCGCTTCAGACCGGAAAATCGCGCGGGGTAGAGTGTCGCGAGCAACCCCCACAGTTTTTTGTCGATTTTATTCAAAATCACGACCAGGTCGGCAACCGTGCCCAGGGGGAGAGGCTTATCTCTCTGGCTGGGGCGGATAAAACGCGCGTGCTGTTCGCGGCGCTGCTCCTGTCGCCCCATATTCCGCTGCTGTTTATGGGCGAGGAGTATGGCGAAACGCATCCGTTCCTCTTTTTCACCGACTTCCACGGCGACCTGGCGAAAGCGGTGCGGGAAGGGCGCGCGAAAGAGTTTACCGGCCATGCCGGGCACGATGAAACCGTACCGGACCCCAATGACGTAAATACCTTTATGCGGTCGAAGCTTGACTGGAACAAGGCAGACACGGAGGAAGGCAGGGCGTGGCTGCACGTCACGCGCGAGCTGATTGTGCTGCGTCAGCGCTTTATCGTCCCGTTACTGAAACAGCGGGGCACCGTGGAGGGTAACGTCCTGCAAACGGCGCTCGGCATGGTTGTCGTGAGCTGGCGTTTTCCGTCCGGCACGTTGTCGCTGGCGCTGAATATCGGCAAAAAGCCGTTCGCCTTACCGGACCTGCCTGGAAAAACGATCTTTAGCTGGCCGGAGGCAGTCGAAAACCTGCCGTCGAACAGCATCGTTGTTCGCTTTGCTGATGGAGAAGCAGCGCTATGATCCCTTCCTCTACTTACCGAATTCAGTTTCGCAACGGCATGACCTTTGACCGCGTGGCAGATCTGATTCCGTATATGAAAGACCTCGGTATCAGCCATCTTTACGCGTCGCCTGTTTTCACCGCAACCACGGATTCCACCCACGGCTATGACGTGACCGACCCCAACGAAATTGACCCGGCGATTGGCGGGCGGGAAGGGTTTGACCGCATGGCGGCGGCGCTGAAACAGGCGGGGATGGGGCTGATTCTGGATATCGTTCCTAACCATATGTCGACCTCGCTGGAAAACCGCTGGTGGCGCGATGTTATCGAACATGGCAGGCAGAGCCGCTATGCGGCGTATTTTGATATCGACTGGTCCCGACCGCTGACGTTGCCGTTTCTTGGCGACACCTTTGAAGCCGAGCTGGAGCGGGGGACTATCACCTTAAAACGTGACAGTGTCACAAACAGCGCAGCGCTGGTTTACTATGATACCGCCTATCCGCTTAATCCCGGCACGTATGCCGAAGGCAAGAGCATCGCTGAGATCCACGAGGCGCAAAGCTGGCGGCTGATGTCCTGGCGTGAAGCGCCGAAACAGCTTTCATGGCGTCGCTTTTTTGAAATCACCGGGCTGGTCGGCGTGCGGGTAGAGGATGAGGCGGTATTCGCAGATACGCACCACCTGATCCTTGAGCTTGTCCACGCCGGGGTTGTCGACGGCCTGCGCATTGACCATGTGGACGGGCTTGCCGATCCGCTGGGCTATTTGCAGCGACTGCGTGCGGCTACCGGACCGGATTGCTACATCACGGTGGAAAAAATCCTCGCCAAAGGGGAACAGCTTCCTCCGGAGTGGCCCATCTCAGGTACTACGGGTTATGAGTTTATCGCCTCCCTGGCGGAAGTGCTGGTGGATGATACCAACCTCTCGCGGCTGGAGATGCTCTACGACGAGACGCTGGGTACGACCGTGGACAGGCAGGCGGAACTTCGCAACGCCAAAGGGCTGATGACCGATCGTAATTTTGAGGGTGAATTTACCACGTTGCTCAAAATAGCCAGCGAGCTGGCCGGGCATAACGGTGCAGAAGTGGAGCATGAGGATATCCGCCATGCCCTGCGTGAGCTGCTTATCGCGTTTCCGGTGTATCGCACCTACGGCACCGCTGAGGGACTGACGCCACCGGATGTGGCGCTGCTCAGCCGTGTGGTCGCCAGCGTCAACGCCTCTGAACCCGCTCTGAGCCTGATCGTGCGTATTCTTACTGGCGATCTGCCGGAGCATGACCACGCGCTGGCCTCGCTTTTCCGCACCCGTTTTCAGCAACTGACCGGGCCGCTGATGGCGAAATCGGTAGAGGATACGCTGTTCTTCCGCCATAACCTGGAGCTGGCCCTGAACGAAGTCGGCGCCGACCCGACGCCGCGCGCGTTTTCACTTTCCCGTTTTCATCAGGAGATGCGCATTCGACTTGCCCGCCAGCCCGATGCGCTGCTGGGAACTTCCACCCACGACACCAAACGCGGCGAGGATGCACGAGCTCGTCTGTATACGCTGACGGAAGCGCCAGATCTGTGGGGAGAAAATCTGGCGCGCTGGCGGCAGATGAACCAGACGCAGGTCCGATTCCTCAACGATGGCACCGCGCCGAACGCCGCCGACACCTGGATGATCTTCCAGGCGCTGGCGGGCGTCTGGCCAGCAACCCTGTCGCCTGAGGATCGTGATGGCCTTAAGTCACTGGAAGAGCGTTTCCTCGGCTTTATCGAGAAAGCCCTGCGCGAGGCCAAGCAGCGTACCGACTGGATCGACAGTAACGAAGGTTACGAGAGCGTGGTCCTGGACTACGTGCGCCATCTGCTTTCCCCGGATAACACCCTGTTCCTGCGTGATTTCAGTGCCGCACTCCAGCCGTTTATTCGGGCTGGGTTAATGAACAGCCTGAGCCAGACGGTGATCAAGCTGACTGCGCCTGGCGTACCGGACATCTACCAGGGCAGCGAGGGGCTTAACTTCAGCCTCGTCGACCCGGATAACCGCCGCGAACCGGATTTCGCCGCACTGGCGGAAAACCTCAGCGTAGCGGATGGCACCGTTTTTAACGATGCGCAACGCTGGCGAGACGGCAGCGTGAAGCAGTACGTTACCGCCACGCTGTTACGGCTTCGGCCACATTACCCCGCACTTTTCCGCTACGGCGACTGGCTGCCGCTGAAGGTAACCGGTGAGCGGGAGGAGAATCTGATCGTTTATGCCCGCATAAAAGATGACGAGGCGCTGATCGTCGCCGTGCCGCGTCTGGTGTTTGACGTCACCGACAATGCGTTGCTGTGGGCCAACACTATCGTGGCCATACCCCAGGAGTTGGCCGGGAAGCACTACCGGGATCTGTTTACCGGTGAGCGTCGCCTTCTGCCAGAGACGCTGGATTTAACGTCTGAAAAGGGATGTTTGTTGGTTCTGCTTACCTGCGACTAATCGAGGAGAACAAAAATGCCAAAGGATACAACGTTTGAAATTCGGGCCGGTCATGGCCAGCAGTTGGGCGCAAATTATGACGGGAAAGGGGTAAACTTCGCCCTGTTTTCCGCCCACGCGGAGCGGGTGGAGCTGTGTCTGTTTGATCCTTCGGGAAAAACAGAAATCGCCCGCCTGGAACTGCCGGAATATACCCATGAGGTCTGGCACGGCTATGTGCCGGATCTGAAACCGGGGGCGCTGTATGGCTACCGTGTGTATGGCCCCTACGATCCGGAGAACGGTCACCGTTTTAACCCCAATAAGCTGCTTATTGACCCCTATGCCCGTGAACTGGTGGGTGACATTGAGTGGAACGATGCCCACTTCGGCTATGAGCTGGGACACGATGAGCTGGATCTCAGTTTTGATACGCGAGACAGCGCGCCATTTACGCCCAAATGTAAGGTCATCGACCCCAATGCCGTTGACTGGCAGGACTCACGCCGGCCCGATATCCCGTGGCCGCATACCGTGGTCTATGAAAGCCACGTAAAAGGCTTTACCCAGCTTAACCCGGCTATTCCGCCTGAACTGCGCGGTACGTTTGAGGGGATGGGGCATAAAGCCTCGGTGGAGTACATCAAAAGCCTCGGCATTACCTCGGTCGAGCTGCTACCGGTTCACTGGTTCCCTGACGATCAGCACCTGCTCGATCGCGGCCTGAAAAACTTCTGGGGCTATAACTCGCTCGGTTTCTTTGCGCCAGCGTCCCGCTATTACGGCCCGGCGGGCATCCAGGGTTTCCGCGACATGGTGCGTGCCTATCATGACGCGGGCATCGAGGTGATCCTCGACGTGGTCTATAACCACACGGCGGAGGGCAACGAGCTGGGACCAACCCTGTCGTTTAAGGGGATTGATAACTTCTGTTATTACCGCACCATGCCGGATCAGCACCGGTATTACATCAACGACACCGGCACCGGGAACACCGTTAATACATCGCACCCGCGCGTGTTACAGATGGTCATGGACTCCCTGCGCTACTGGGCGGAGTCGATGCAGATTGACGGTTTCCGCTTTGACCTCGGGACCATTCTCGGACGTGAGCCGGAGGGGTTCGATCCGCGCGGCGGCTTCTTTGATGCCGTGACCCAGGATCCGGTGCTGTCGAAGCTGAAGCTCATCGGTGAGCCGTGGGATATCGGCCCCGGCGGGTATCAGGTGGGGGGCTTCCCACCTGGCTGGGGTGAGTGGAACGACAAATACCGCGATACGGTACGTGAATACTGGAAGGGGGATAACGTTTCTAACGATTTTGCCGCCCGTCTGTTAGGGTCCGGTGATTTGTACGATCTGCGCGGGCGTCGTCCGTGGGCCAGCGTCAATTTTATCACCGCGCATGACGGCTTCACGCTGAACGACCTGGTATCGTACAACGAGAAACATAACGCCGATAACGGGGAAGATAATAACGACGGACATAACGATAACCGTTCGTATAACTACGGCGAGGAAGGGCCGACGGAAAACCCGGATATCATTGCCACCCGCGAGCGGCAAAAGCGCAACTTCCTCACCACGCTCTTCTTCTCGCACGGCACGCCGATGCTGCTGGCAGGCGATGAGTTTGGCCGGACGCAAAAGGGCAATAATAACGGCTATTGTCAGGACAGCGAGATCTCCTGGGTAAACTGGGAAGGACTCACTGAAAACGACGAGAAGCTGCGCGACTTTACCCGTCGGTTGATTGCCCTGCGCGCGACGCAGCCGCTGCTGCGACGTGAGAACTGGCGCGACGGGCTGGAGATCCGCTGGTTTAACGCCGGTGGCGGACCGCAGCAGTCGGAACAGTGGGACGAGGGTTCCACCCTTGGTCTTGCCATCAGCCGTCCTGATCTTGAGCAGGAAGAGGGCGTCTGGCAAGACGTGCTGATGCTGTTTAACCCGTTTGAAGGTACGGTGCCATTCCAGATCCCGCAGTTTGGCGAAGGGGGTTGGGTGCTCGAACTCTCGACGTCGGAGGATGCCACCACGGGGGAAATCATCACTGAATCTGTCGATTACGAGCTGGCCGGGCGGAGTATCACCCTGTTCCGCCGTCCTTAAAGCGAGGCCGCCGCGCGTGCGGCGGTATCATACAGGGAGGAGATCGCGCGGAGTAACTGCGCGGTCTCGCCAATCGACGCGCCCGGAATACCGCTTTCCGCATGAATGTTGATCAGGCAGGCCTCCCGCACCTCCCGGTACTTCATGCACAGCGCTTTTCCCTCCTCCGTAGTGGAGAAAAAAAGCTCTTTTCCCGCTTTCTCGCTGGTGACGTAGCCCGCCTTGACCAGCTTTTTCAGCGCATACGTCACCACGTGGGTATCTTCCACGTTCAGCACAAAGCAGATGTCAGCCAGCTTTTTCTTACGGTTGCGGTGATTCACGTGGTGCAGAAGCGAAACATCAAAGGCCCCCATATCCGGTTCACCCGCTGCGGTCATGCAGCGCACCATCCATTTGTTAAACGCATTGCTGGTCATGATCAGCGCATATTCCAGCTCTGATAATTCAGCACACCGCTCTGAGACGAGATGACGGGAGGAGACGATTCGCCCGTCCGCAATATCGTCGTGGTTTAACGCTGTCGTCTTTTTCTTTACTGTCATAACGATCCTTCCCCCGAAATGTAAACCCGTCGATAAAATAAGAACATTTTATTGATAAATTGTTTACATGTTTTTGACGTTCAGATATAGCTTTTTAGTGCAGGTTCTGTGGAGCCTCACGCAAAACACAACATCGCGCGCCGTAATGCACCGGCTTCGCTCTGCTGCGAAGTATAAAAAATAGCCGTCGGCGCGCAACGCTCACTTTGGATAGGGTAACGTTTATGGACAGTTCTACACTGTTGCCACTTATCGGGATTCCGGTGGTGGTTATTGGTTTTGCACTGCGTTTCAACCCGCTGCTGGTTGTCGTGGTGGCGGGCCTGGCGACGGGCCTGCTGGTTGGCATGGATTTCGGTATGCTGCTGGAAACCTTTGGCGAAAAGTTCGTGAATAGCCGATCGCTTGCCACCTTCATTCTGATCCTGCCGGTGATTGGCCTATTAGAGTATTACGGGCTGAAAGAACGCGCCCAGGCCTGGGTCGCGAAGATCGCCAGCGCCACCTCGGCGCGTATCCTGATGCTCTACTTTGTTGCCCGCGAAGGAACGGCTGTGCTGGGCCTGATGTCGCTTGGCGGCCACGCGCAAACGGTGCGTCCGCTGCTGGCGCCGATGGCGGAAGGGGCCGCTCTGAATGAATACGGGGAACTGCCGCAGACTATCCGCGACAAAATCAAAGCCCATGCCGCCGCGTGTGACAATATCGCGGTTTTCTTTGGGGAAGATATTTTTATCGCCTTTGGCGCGGTACTGCTGATTGATGCGTTCCTGAAAGAGAACGGGATCGAGGGGATCGAACCGCTGCATATCGGCCTGTGGGCCATTCCGACCGCCATTGCGGCACTGATCATCCATATGACGCGTCTGCTACGCCTTGATGCCAGCATTCGTCGCGACGTGATGGCCTGGAAAGCAGAGCAGGGTACGCAGGAGATCGCACAATGATGACCCTCATCACCATTAACCGCGTGTACTACCTGATCGGCTTCGTCGTGATGCTGCTGGTTGTGATGACCCTTCGCGATCGCGCTAACCCGAAACGCTATACCACGGCGCTGTTCTGGTTTCTGTTTGGCGGGATCTTCCTGTTTGGCGATCTGATGGTGCAGGAGCTGGGTAAGTCCCTGGCGTATCGCATTATTGGCGGCGCCGTTATCGTGATTGCGCTGCTGGCCGGTTTCGGGCTGGTCGGGAAGGGGCGTTATAAAATGTCCACCGAGGAGGAGCGCGTTGCCTCGTCGAACCGGCTGAAAAACTGGCTGTTTTTACCGGCACTGATGATCCCCGTGGTAACGGTCATCGGGACGCTATTTTTGAAAGGCGTGTCGATTGGCGGTGTCTATCTGCTCGACCAGAAACAGCTTACGCTGGCGGCGCTGTGCGTGGCCTGTGTGGCAGCTATCCTCACCGGCTGGTGGCTGACAAAAGGTACGCCGCTGCATGCGGTTCGTCAGTCGCGTCGGCTGGTCGATACCATTGGCTGGGCGGTGATCCTGCCGCAGATGCTCGCCATGCTCGGCGGGGTGTTTGTGGTGGCGAATACCGGCGAATCGGTACAAAAGGTGGTCAGCCTGTTTGTGAACCCGGACAGCCGCTTCATGCTGGTGGTCATTTATTGCGTGGGGATGGCGCTGTTTACCATGATCATGGGTAACGCCTTCGCAGCCTTCCCGGTGTTAAGCGCCGGTATCGCTCTGCCATTCCTGATTAATGTCCATCACGGTAACCCAGCGCCGCTGCTGGCTATCGGTATGTACGCTGGCTATTGCGGCACGCTGATGACGCCGATGGCCGCCAACTTCAACATTGTGCCCGCCGCGCTACTGGAGCTAAAAGACAAATATCAGGTTATCAAGATCCAGATCCCGACCGCGTTAACCCTGCTGGTGGTGAACGTGTTCTTAATGTATTTCCTCGTGTTTCGCTAAGGAGCTGCAATGGAATTAACGCAACATCAGGCTGACGCCTTCGCCAGAATGCCGTTGACCTATTTACGTCAGGAATACCCGAACCACATTATGCATCTGCTCAACGATGACGGCGACGTTCTGCCGCCTCGCGAGCTGCACCCGATCTTTTACGGCTGTTTTGACTGGCACTCTGCGGTGCATGGCTACTGGCTGCTGCTGCGCTGCCTGCGTCTCTGGCCCGAACTGCCGTGCCGGGAAGAGATCATCACTCTGTTCGAAGAACACCTGACCGACGAGAAGGTGGCGAAGGAGTTGGCCTATTTTACCGCGCCGTTCCGCGCGTCGTTTGAGCGGCCTTATGGCTACGGCTGGCTGCTGGCGCTGGCGCAGGAGCTGAAGCAATCGTCACTGCCGCAGGCGGAGCGCTGGTACCAGACGCTGCAACCGTTAACGCTGGATATTCGCCAGCGGCTGGTGGATTACCTCAGCAAGCTTACCTATCCGATCCGCGTCGGGACGCACTACAACACGGCGTTTGCGCTCGCGCTGGGGCTGGATTATGCCCGGGCGGTGAACGATGACACGCTTGAGCGCGCCATCCTGGACGCGGCAACGCGGTTTTACCTCGCGGACACGCAATATCCTGCGCATTATGAGCCGGGTGGCGACGAGTATATCTCCGGAGCGCTGACCGAGGCCCTGCTGATGAGTAAGGTGGTGGAGGATTTCCCGGCCTGGTTCGATGCGTTTCTGCCTGAAGTGGGCGCCGTTTCTGCGCTCATGAACCCGGCCGAGGTGAGCGACCGCACCGACCCGAAAATCGCGCATCTGGACGGTCTCAACCTCAGCCGAGCCTGGTGTATGAAGCACATTGCCCGTGCTCTGCCGGAAAATTATCACGCCCGGAAGCCATTACACGATGCCGTTGCGCGCCATCTCTCGGCAAGCGTGGAGCATGTTGTCGGCAGCCACTACAGCGGCGGCCACTGGCTGGCGAGTTTTGCGCTGCTGGCGCTGGAGTAGCGCTTAGTTATATTTTCGTGCTCATCCTGTTTCCGCAGGATGAGTGATTTTACGCAACCGACTCGCGCTGACGACGACCGCTACCGCAGAAGCTGCGGCTGCGACCCATAGCGCAACATGAATTGACCTTTCATCTGCGGCCAGCAGAACGGCCACGGCGGCGGCGCCCAGACACTGCCCGAACGTGCGCATAATGGATAAAACACCGGATGCATAGCTCGCATGCTCACGAATAACGTTGGAGAGCATTTCCCGGTTATTGGGACTCTGAAAGCAGCCAAACCCCATGCCGCATACCAGACTCCGCAGGCAGATATCCCACATTGTAGGGCGGTCGGGTAATGTCGCAAGAAGGATCAAACCCACGACAAAAATCACCAGCCCCAGGGTGGATATCGCCGGGGCTGAAATCGTGTCCGCCCACCGGCCTGCATGCGGCGCAATCAGTACGATCCCTAGCGGCCACGGCGTAAACAGCAGGGCAGACAACACCGGACTGTAGCCGTATTCGCTCTGAAACAGGAAAGGCAGTGCAATAAAAGTGATCCCCTGGCTGACAAAAGCAATCATTGACGTGAAGGCCGCGAGGGTAAAACGTTCATTTTTAAACATCGTCGGCGGCAGCAAAGGGTTATCCGTGCGGCGGATCTGCCAGATAAACGCCATGCCGCTCAGCGCAGCGAGCACCGTCCAGCAAAGACTGCCGGGGTGATAAGTAGCCTCCTGGAGGCTGTTCGCCGCCATGATCGTCGACCCCAGCAGCAGCGCCGACAATATGGCGCCCGGGGTGTCGAAGGGCGCTTGCTTTCGAACCGCATCCCGCGGCAGCGCTTTGACCGCCAGCAGTAAGGCGAGGGTGCCGGGAACCACGTTTATCGCAAACAGCCATTGCCAGCTCAGGGTGTGAAGGATCGTCCCACCCAATACCGGCCCGATAGCGGAGCTGGAGGCGATGAGCAGAGCGTGTAACCCCAGAATGCGGCCAAGTAATCGCCCGGGAAATACGGATCGCAGGATTGCGGGGGCAATACTCAGCGTCGCCGCGCCGCCGATCCCCTGAAGCACGCGCATACCGATGAGCACTTCGGGCGTCTTCGCCAGCGCGCAACCCAGCGATGTCAGGGTAAAGGTTGTCAGACCTGCCAGAAAAACGGGGCGATAACCCAGGCGGGCCGCAAGCGCCGCGAATATCGCCAGAGACATCGCGGCCGCCAGCAGATACCCGTTGGCAAACCAGACGGCAATACTGGCAGGTACCTGCATCTCCTGAGCCATGGAGGGCAGGGCAATGTTGATCATGGTGCCATCAAACACGCCCATTAAGGTGGTGGTCATAATTGCGGCCATCACCCGTGCGCGCGCCGGGCCAGGCAGTCCTTCGTCGCCGGGTTGACTGGAAAAGAGCGTCATCAGGTTGTCCTCTGAGAAGAGTGTATGGATGACAAAACTATAAAGATGGCTTTTACAGGGCGGAAGGCGCACCATTTGCACTTTATCGTTGCATGAAACGCCTTATCTGAATGTACAGGAATGAGCGCTATGACCGATCCTGATTTTAATTTACTGATTGCACTCGACATATTGCTGAGCGAAGCGAGTGTCGCAGGTGCGGCACGCCGTCTGAACCTCAGCACCTCGGCCATGAGCCGGACATTAAGCAGGTTACGCGACGTTACAGGCGACCCGATCCTGGTGCGCGCCGGACGTAACATGGTACTGACCCCGTGGGCCGAAGCGACCCGGGATCGCGCCAGGCGTGCAGTGCACGAGGCCAGGGCGGTATTGCAGCCCTCAACTGAAACGTTCAGCGCGCGAAGTCTGGCGCGTCTTTTTACCATCAGGGCAAACGATGGTTTTGTGGTGGCGTTTGGGCCTGCGCTTATAGCGGCTGTGGCCGACGCCGCGCCGGACGTCTGTATACGCTTCGCGCCGAAGCCGGAAAAAACGTCGCGCTATCTTCGGGAAGGGCTGGTTGATCTGGAGATTGGCGTCCAGAGCAATATGGGGCCTGAAATACGGCTGCAACGACTGTTTGAGGATCGGTTTGTGGGCGTCGTGCGTAAGGGGCATCCGCTGGCTAATCAGGCAGAAATAGGGGTGAAGGATTATGTCGCCTGGGGCCATGTGGTAGCGTCACCTGAGGGCGCGTTGCACGGTTCCGTTGACGATGCGCTGGCCGAACTGGGGACAAAACGTAAAATCGCCAGCGTCGTTCCGGGATTTCCGACGGCGCTGTCCGTGGCGCTGGCATCAGATCTTATTGCCATGATACCCGCGCTCTATTTACTCAATCAGCAGGTAACGGAGCAGTTACACGTTTTCGAGCTGCCGTTCAAAAGCCGTCGTATTACGGTTTCACAGATGTGGCACCCAAGAATGGAACGCGACCCTGGTCACCGCTGGCTGAGAGAGCAAATTCTTGCGATATGCGGTGTGGAGAGGTCAGACATGATAAAGAGCGCTGTATAGCGATTGCTATACACGCCGCTTATGTTATGCTTGTAAAGCAATTGCTATACAAGAGGTATACCCATGAAATCAGATGTTCAACTCAATCTCAGAGCCAAAGAATCCCAGCGGGCGCTTATCGATGCCGCCGCAGAGATCCTCCATAAATCACGTACAGACTTCATTCTGGAGATGGCCTGTCAGGCAGCCGAGAATGTGATCCTCGATCGACGTGTATTCAATTTTAACGATGAACAGTACGCAGAGTTCATTGACATGCTCGATGCCCCGGTCGCGGACGATCCTGCCATAGAAAAACTGCTGGCAAGGAAACCGCAGTGGGACGTGTAACAGCGCCAGAGCCCTTATCCAGCGTCCATCAACTGGCGGAGTTCGTCAGCGGAGAGGCCGTGCTTGACGAATGGCTAAAACAAAGAGGTCTGAAAAACCAGGCGCTCGGCGCAGCCCGAACGTTTGTCATTTGTAAAACGGGCACGAAGCAGGTCGCGGGATTTTACTCACTGGCTACCGGCAGCGTTAACCATACGCAAGCGACAGGTAATCTGCGGCGTAACATGCCGGATCCCATTCCCGTGATTATACTTGCCCGTCTGGCTGTTGATGTCTCGTTACGCGGAAACGGGTTGGGAGCCGATTTACTCCACGATGCGGTTTTACGCTGTTATCGGGTAGCTGAGAATATCGGGGTGCGGGCGATCATGGTTCATGCACTCACTGAGGAAGCCAAAGCGTTTTATATCCACCATGGTTTTAAAGCCTCGCAGACTCAGGAACGGACACTGTTTCTCCGGCTTCCTCAGTAGAGGCAAAGGAAAGGGTGGTATGCGATGGGCTTATCTGATGAGTGATAGGATTCATAATATTTCATTTAACTTATGTTGAGCACAAATCAGGTTCACAGTTAGTGCTTCTGTTAATGCATTGTTCTTAAACAGTATTTAATACTAAAAACCATTTCGTCAGAAACTCACTTCATGAACAAACCGCTAGTTAGCGGGGCCCATTTGAAAAGCATGAGTCTCATACCCCATCAGCCGCTTGGTCTATAAGATATTGTAACGGGTATAAAAGTGACTGGTACGTATGAGCGCCTGACAGAGAGGGGGGCTGCATGAGATATAGTTTCTGAGGCGGTTACGCCGCGCTATCGGTGCCGTTTAGCTACAGTGCCACAAGTAGCAATATCTGGCGCCTACATACGCCAGGCGGCGTATTAAATAGTTTCATAACCAAAGTGAGCCGAAAATGTGTTTGCCGAAATATTTTCTCACACTAATGAATCTTCCGCTAAAACAATAGCTTTTCAGCGGCTTGCACCACTTAGCCGTAGATATAACTCTACAATATTATCGAACCCTTCAATCTCATTAAGCTATCTAGTTTGCAGCAACCCAATATTAGTCCGCCATTTCCACGTATATATGCAAATTCTTGGCTTGCAACTGATAATATAGCGGCCCCGCAATACCTTGAAAGAAACCAAGGCATGCGAAGGCGTTTGGTAATTGATCGTAGGAAATTACTTCTGCTGAGATTTGCCAGTCACTATGACCGCATATGTGTAGTTGCTCTTCATTGCTATGAACCGCCTGCGTTTGCAGCCCGCGTAAGCAAATAGTCAGGGAGCGGCACATTGACAGTTTAAAACCAACTAACTGAACCTGAAAACAAAACGACTCAACCAGGCCTAGAAAGGCGTTAATGCTCACCGATGAGCTGCGCCAGGGGATTTGCGGTCGCTGCTTTCGCACGTTCAGTATCGTCAATGATTTTAATCGCGAGGCTATATCGATTGAAATAGACCTGAACCTGCCGTCTCAGCGAGTACTTCGTGTGCTTTCGAATGAACTTTTAAGTTCTTTGCCCAACCTCATGTAAGCTTTTTAGTAAGGTTGGACAATAAAAAACAATCTTGAATTTTTGGTTCTCTATTGTAAGCGAGGTTGAGCTTGAGCGTCTGTTAGCTTAGACATGTTAGCACCATCGCAACGCTCAAAGAGCTCATTTCTCCATTCAATTTTTGGAAGCAAGCTATTAAAATCATCCATCAGCTTGCCGTTAAAATATCTTCGGCCATTGAATATGATTCCAAAGTTTAATCCGGGAGTATGCTTATACAAGCCCACTAATTGAGGAGCGCCGCCTGAAAATTTATCATTCCCCTTTTTCAAAGAATCGCACAAAGCACCAAAAACAAATCTACTAAAACCTATTTCTTTCACTCCGCCAAGCCATTTTTCATGCATTGATTTTAGTTCTGTAACTCCAGAACCAGAGCATGTTACAATGTCTGATGAAGTAGGGAGAATTTGCTCCTGGAATGTAATGCTCCCATTGTTAAACTTTATTTCAACGACATGGAATTTTGAGCGCATTTTAAACCCAATACGTGTTGCATAAATTATTGTGCCAAAACCGCTTTGTTTATGGGGTACCTCTGAAAAACTATTCTGAATAAATTTTGATATTGCTTCTAATTTTTCATCAAAGTCGGCATCCAAAGAGAATAGAAAGCAGTTATCTATGGTATTCACTAATTGATTTAGGATATGTACAGGAAACTCAACACGTCCGCTATAACCGAAGAGCTCTGGATAAGAATATGTTGCAAATACTTTTCTTACTGAATCCCATGTATTAGCAACGTTTTTCCAACTGATTCTGCTATCAGAAGCTATGTAGACTGAAGCGGGACCATGAGTATCTACTCCTATCCATGCAACTAACGTTGTCATGTCTTTACATTTCCTGATTTTACGGTTAAAATATATTCATACAGCAATTTATGTAAAAGAGCAACCCCGGGCCCCTCCACCAATCTATGGGGGGGACAGGTAGAGAACATTCCCCCTAGTGATAGGGGGATTCCCGGTTTTTATTATATGTTAATTATCTTGCATCCCCCGCGAATATTTAAAGCCTACATTGCTGATAACTGATGGTAGTGGCGTTTAGGTATATTTCTGCGCATCGGACGGAGCAGTATTCGGCATTCAGGGAAAATACTTTTTCCAACTTGTTTCTGCATTTCATAACTCACTGTAATAAAATAATTTTTACTCATCGAGCAATCAAAGCATGCGTTTATGAACTAAGTTTTGGTTCATAACCTTGCAAGTAGCCGAACATAAATCATACGAATTTTCTACCATTGGTTCATGAGCTGGTTGTTCTGATTTTGTGATAAGCGTCAAGTTTTAGTATTCAGTTATTATACTTTTTAGTTGGTAACCTAATGCGTACTGAAAAATCCAATAAAATTCCTTAAACATGCGAGCGTGATAATGGCACTGACTCCGGATCAAATACGCTACCTCAATCAATGTGAACCCGGCGAACCTGTGTCACATTCATTGTCCGAGCTACTATTCAATGATCATGATCTACTCAGTATTGATGCTAACGAACGGTCCATTACTTTTCGCTTTGCGATGTACCTCCAGCTATCTTTCCCCAGTTGGAATGTAGATTGCGAATATAACCGAGATGGTGTAGAACCTAAACGGCTCAGACATTTGGAGCTTTATCCAGACAGCGAAGACGTTGAAGCAAAGACAGTATTTCCTGATGTGATCGTGCATCGGCGGGGTACACAACAGAATCATCTGGTCTTAGAGTTCAAAAAATCAACGAGTCGCGTCGATAGACGAATCGATCTACTGAAACTTCAAGGTTATAAGCAGCAGCTTGGCTACGAGCACGCTTTGTTTGTGGAGGTCGGTACTGAAGGGCAATCAATTATCACGGCGCTCGAGTGGGTCTGAAAGGTGATAAAAAGATAATTTATGATACGTATTCCATTATTCAACTCTCAGCACCTTGAGGCCGCCTGTCGCGTTCTTGCTGATACCGAACGTGGTTTGAGTGGGTCGCAGATCGAGCGACTTCTACAAGAAATCAAAGTTGCCGACACATCGCCAGGCATGACAAAATGGATACGGCTTTATAATGCGCTCGTAGGCGCGCAGAACCAATATCAGGTCGGCAACCATCTCATCATGTTCATTAACCGTGCGATGAACCCGGTAAATTACGCTCGTGATCCAGCAGTATTTACTTGGAGGCGTGATGAACTCAATGTTGTCCTAGCTTTTTCCGGCTTTTATGTCCGTGAAGATGGTAAGGTCGTGAACGCCACTAAAGCAACAACACTCGATTCTGCCCGAGCCCGTGCCGGGCGACTTAAGGCTGCACTCGAAAGCCGTGCTGTGCATGCAGAAGTTTTGAACTATTGTCGTGCAGAACTTCTGGACGAAAACTATTTTCATGCCGTCTTCGAGGCGACGAAAGGGGTTGCAGAACGTATTCGTCAGTTGTCTGGGTTGAACGGCGATGGTGCCGACTTGGTGAACAAGGCATTCACCGGGCAACAACCAGTTCTGACCTTGGGACCGCTCACTACCGATTCAGAAAAGAGTGAACAAAAAGGTTTTGCGAACCTACTGATTGGTCTATTTGGCGCTGTGCGTAATCCACTAGCCCATTCGCCTAAGAAGAATTGGCCCATGTCTGAACTGGATGCGCTGGACATCCTTACGTTGGTTTCGCTTATTCATCGCAAGCTGGATGGCACACAGAAAAAAATATAGTTGAATTGCCACAGGTTTAACAGACACCTCAGAGCCATTTATGGACTGACCCCGCCCCGGTAGATGATCCTGCCCTATAGTGTGAGCATAGGAGGAGCGTATGGGCACACCACGATTTACACCTGAATTTAAGGAAGAAGCCGTCCGTCAGATAACGGAGCGCGGTTATTCTGTTGCTGAAGTATCCGACCGTCTGGGCGTTTCTGCGCACAGCCTCTACAAGTGGCTACGGGCTATCAAGCCTGATAACAGCGAACATCTTACCTCGCTTCAATACCAATACATTTTTAATGGGTATAATATGTGACTGCTTTTGCCGCATTATTGACAGGAACAAGGACTGGTGATGAATATTGATTTCAGTTTAATTCGTAGCGCCCCCAAAAGCCGTAACGATAGCTTTGAAGCACTCGCCGTACAGTTATTTAGGAAAACCTGTCGAGTACCGACAAATTCAACATTTATTAGTCTGCGTGGAGATGGTGGAGACGGTGGTGTTGAGGCATATTTCCGCTCACCGGACGGTGCCGTATTCGGTGTTCAGGCAAAATACTTTTTCCAGCTTGCTTCCGCAGAGCTTACACAGATTGATAGTTCCCTTAAAGCTGCGCTAAGCAACCATCCCACACTAACCGAATACTGGATTTATATACCGTTTGACCTGACCGGGCGTGTTGCTGCGGGAAAGCGAGGAAAAAGCCAGGCGGAACGCTTTGAAGAATGGAAAAGTAAAGTCGAATCGGAAGCGTCAGCGAAAGGGAAGTCACTTTCTATTGTCCTTTGTACCGCTGCTGTTATCTGCAATCAATTACTTGAGATAGACCCTTACGGAGGGATGCGCAGGTATTGGTTTGATGACACGTTGCTGACAACAGCTCAAATTCAACAATGTCTGGAGGACGCCATTGCTTTTGCCGGGCCAAGATATACTTCAATGCTGGATGTGGTGACGAATGCTCATGTCGGCCTGGATTTCTTTGGTGGGACTGGTGACTTTTGCGAGTGGTACGAAACATCATTAACACCAATCGTTCGAGAGTTCCATTCACTGAATGGATACGGACGCAAATCGCTGGATATACTCGGCGAAACCCGTGCTACATCTGCCACGGCATTGATTGAAGAAATAATTGCCTACTGTGAGAGCATGAGAGATAACAATGTCACGGCCACATCGGTTACAGATCTTTGCGTCGCTCTGTCATCCCTATTGACACTTTTCGCTGATGCCCGCCATGCTCAAGAAGATAAATTTTATGAAAAGCATGGCAAGCATAGTGATACAGAATCGTTCCGACAGTTCCACGCAGAGTATATGTGTGCATTTCCTGCCGGAGATATGGATGCGGCGAGAAAATGGGAAGAGCAGGCGCAGCAACTGCAAAATTTGCTGACTTCTCAGGTCATTGGTGCCGCAACAGCACATTCCTTACTGCTGGTTGGGCCAGCGGGTATCGGCAAAACCCACGCGATTGTCAGCGCAGCATTGCGTCGACTGGAACATGGTGGTTTTTCCCTGGTCGTCTTTGGAGACGACTTTGGCAAAGCAGAGCCTTGGGAAGTGCTACGCAGTAAAATAGGGCTGGGTGCCGCCATCGATCGTTCGACATTATTTGAATGCATACAGGCCTGCGCCGAACATACTGGCTTACCTTTTGTCATTTATATCGATGCCTTGAACGAAAGCCCGCGAGAAGTGCGCTGGAAGGACAAGCTTCCCGAATTGCTCGCTCAATGCAAGTCTTATCCAGACATCAAAATCTGCGTTTCAACCCGAGATACCTATCGCAATCTTGTGGTCGATTCACGCTTTCCAGGGTTTGCTTTCGAACACATCGGTTTTTCAGGACATCAATTCGAAGCGCTACAAGCTTTCGCAGCCTACTATGGGTTGGATGCAGAGATTACACCACTTTTTTCACCCGAACTCAGTAATCCTTTATTTTTACACTTGGCCTGTAAAACGCTAAAGGGCGAAGGCCGTGATAGTCTGGATATTTCTTTGCCGGGTTTTACCTCTCTGTTTCAAGGACATCTCAAACATTGCGATGTTTTAATTCGAGAACGCCTCCACTACGCAAACCCTCGCAATCTGGTAAGGGCTGCAATGATGGCACTCGCGAATACCCTGACGCATGAGTTGCCGCAGAACCGAACCTGGGAAACCTGTTGCGAAGCACTGAGCAAAATAGTGGGAACTGAGACCACACCTGAATCCTTTTTAAATGCATTGGCACATGAAGGCCTCATTATCCTTTCTGTTGTAGATGAGGATACCTTCCTGATCCGTCTGGGTTATCAACGCTACGGTGACATACTCCGTGCTATCAGCCTTGTGGAAGCTCTTGATTCGGATACAGCAAAACTAGCGGAGAAAATTGCAGCGTTAACAGAAGAAGATGCTGGATTGCTGGAAGCTCTTGCCGCCGTGCTGCCTGAGAAAACTGCTCTTGAAATTACTGCTGAAGAAGTAGGATTACCATCCGAACAAGCCCATAAGCTGTTCATCCAGTCATTGGTTTGGCGTTCCCGACAAAGTGTAGTGGAAGAAATTGATGAACACATCCATGCAGCACTGCATACACCTGGATTATGGGAGTCGGTTTATGAAGCGCTGTTTTCACTTAGTCTGGTTCCTGACCATCGTCTAAACGCAACTAACTGGCTGGGGCCATTTTTACGGCAGTCATCCTTAGCTGAACGTGACACCTACTTGTCATTAGCTGCGCTGGGATCATTTGATAACAAGACTGCTGTCTATTCACTCATCCATGCAGCACTATTTGCTGACATAACCCATTGGCCTGCTGAAAGCCGGAGGCTGGCCAGTCTAACACTTGCCTGGCTCACTTCGTGTGCTGACCGCCGAATCAGGGATTTATCCTCAAAAGGGCTAAGCAGAATCCTGGCAAACTACCCGGAGAACTGCCAAACAGTAATCAGTGAATTTGCATATTGTGATGATGATTACGTATTAGAGCGTATTAGCCTTGCTATCTACAGTGCATGCTTATTGTCACACCAATGCAGAAATGCGTTTATGCCAGCGCTCCCTGGTCTATTAAGCATTGCGTCAGATAGCAAGAATATTCTGCTCCGGGATACGGTTCAGCTATTAGTAAACTTGTTGAAAACAGGAGAATTTCCCACAGCCGTAACAAGCCAATTACAGCATTACCAGACAAACGTTTCATTACCATCACGATGGCCTGTACTGGCGGATGTCAAACCCCTCCTAGATCTGGAACATTTACCATCAAACATGGTGCTCTGGGGAGAATCCATGGCCCCGGATTTCTGGCGTTATCAGGTGGAATCGAAGATTTCCGGCTTTGACTTGGAGAGCGCCAATATCAGCCATGAAAACATTGCCTGTTGGTTAATGCGAGAAGCACTTAATTTAGGATATCCCGGTTATAACCACTGCGCGCTCAATTATGATCGCCATATCGGGAGTCAGTATGGCTCGGGACGGGGTAGAAAAGGGTATGCTGACCGACTCGGTAAAAAATATTACTGGATCGCCTTACATCGACTACTGGGCATTCTGGCCAGTAATGTTCCCGCACTGGAAGACCCATATTCCGACTACGAACCTACAAGTGATCATCTATGGTCAGTCGACGTCCGTAAAGTTGACCTGACCGATGTACGCGATATCACCGCAGAAGGTGTCTATCCAGTACTGATGGAGGAAACAAATTATGCATTCCCTGACCACAATTCAGATATCAAAGGTTGGGTTCGGACCGATGATTTTCCACCTTATGAAGCTTGTCTTATTCGAACTGACGAGGAAGGAGAGCAGTGGGTAGCGCTTTCACATAGCTATTGGGATGACGATAAAGCGCCGAATGAAAATAGCTGGGATTCCCCGTACTTGGGAGTGCGTGCTTCCTACTCAAGCGCACTCATAAATGAAAACATCCAGAACTTTAAACAGAAAAGAGCACGCGATATTTTCCAATATAATCAGGGAAGTAGTTGTTATCGCGGTTATCTTGCTGAATATCCTGACAGCCCGGTATACAAACAACTTCTTAATAGTGATGAAGATAGTGAAGCGTTTAATTTTACAGAAGTCAGTTTACTGCGCGGAAACGAATGGGAATACGACTACTCATATACCATGCCCGAGCGCCAGGATAACCTCATTGCGCCATGCCTGGGAATCATTCAAAAACTCGAACTTTTATGGGATTGTCAAAGCGGTTGGGTTGATCATTCTGGCAAACTTATCGCCTTCCATCAAAAAGGTGTAAAACAACGCGGACTTTTCATCCATCGTTCGGCATTGAACGCCTATCTGTCCATAACAGGTGAAGAGCTTATACATCGCCGTTTTGCTAACAGAGGATATTTTGATTTAGCTGGTCGTAATAGCACGCAAATAGACCTGAAAACTTGGATCCAGTACCGGGCAGACAAGGCACCGGTAGTTTTACGTGAAGAGGAACTGCCGTTTAACTGCTAACAACGATACTTATTAAGTAATCAACTGGCTGCCTTGGCATCGAATGCCAGAAGAGCCATTTCGCACTACCGATTTAAGTAGACTGAAGGAATACTTGGTACAAGCAAACGCACGCCATATCGGATAGAGGGGACTATGAACGAAACCATCGAAAAACTGATTGCCAGTGGCAAGGAAGGGCCATGGTGGGACTTTAAACAAACCTACCACCAAAACAATGCAGCCCTTGTTCACGATATCCTCTGCATGGCAAACGTCCTGCATGACGGTGACCGGTATCTGATTTTTGGCGTGAATGATGAAGGGTTGATTACTGGCGTGCCGGAAGATGGTAAGCAACTTAACCAGGCAAATTTAATCGATCTGTTAAGAAAAGTCAGTTTTGCAGAGCACCATTGTCCGGATATTCAGCTGCACCACATCACACTCCAGCATAAGGCGCTGGCTATTCTACAAATTCGTAACGTCAGAATAAAACCCTACTATCTGACCCAGGACTATATAAAAGAGGGAAAAACTGTCAGAGCCGGTGTCGTTTACACCCGGCAACAGGATGCCAATACGCCCGTAACTAGCTGTGCCAGCCCTGGAGATGTCATGGCAATGTGGAGAGAGCGCTTTAACCTGGACCTGGCACCCGCTGACCGCATAGTCAGACTGCTTCTGGATTACGACAATTGGGAATATGACGGTATCAGCGAGGCCTATTATCGGTTGGACCCGGATTATGCCATTCATATTGGCGACACAGAAAAAGATATAGGAGGACAACACTGGTGGTCAACGATTAGCATTGAGCAACCTTGTCGCTATGAATACATCCTCAAATACCGTGGGCGTGTACTTGAACGAGTGCCAATCGTATATTACAGAAAAGAGGGTTTACAGTTTCCCTTTCCAGAGATGGATACGCTGGCTTATCCAGGAAAAAGGGATGGATTCGTAACTGATTATTATGCAGACGTTTTTTACTTCGTAAAAAACACCTTACCCTACAATCTATTGAGTCATATCAGAGAATTACACTCACTGCCTGGCCGTAATTCAGGCATAACCATGCCGTTAACCACCCAGACCAAACCGCCGATTATCGAGCTGCCATTCATGGTGTTTGAGAACGCAGGGGAAAAAGAAGAAAAGCTAAAGTTTATTCAAAGTCAGCTTGCTGATTTTTGTCCGGATGGTATGCCTGATACAGCATCGATGAAAACTGACCCAGAACTAAGAATGGAAGCAGAGAGACAATTTTCTTGGTGGGTTTTTAACCATTTTCGTTGAGCCGAAGCCAGTAACCCTGCCTGGGAGTTGTTCATTTTTGACGTTGCAACTAAAGGTCAGCGCTACGATAGTTAGTGGGAGTGTCTTATGAACTTATTTACCACAGTAGGTGATTTAACTATTCTGGGTTTGAGGAATATACATAATTTACGACAGCACCAGAAACAGTATAACAAACTGTTTTAAATGGATATTAATCAAATGGCGATTCAAACTCACAGTTATGAACTCAGTTTTGGTTCATAACTGTGTTAAACGCTGTCCATAAATCACTCGATGTCACGTCTGTTGGTTCATGAACTGTTCGTTCTAATTTTGTGATGTGCGTCAGGTTTTAGTGTTCAGTAATGTTACCTTTTACTCGATGATCGATTGTTTAGCACCTCTCCCACAACCGGAGCAGCGGTAAATGCGTTTGGCCAGCCAGCATAGAAGGCGGCCTGGGTAACGATCTCACCAGCTTCCTCAACAGAAAGTCCATTATCCATTGCTCTATTGAGGTGATAGCCAATCTGCGCGCTCTGTCCGGATGCGATTAAGGCGCTGACCGTAATCAGGCTTCTGTCGCGGGGTTTCAGCGCGGGTCTTTGCCAGAGATCCAGGAAGAGTGGATCAGCAGTGAATTTAACCAGGCCTGGAGATATTGGGCCAACATTTTTTTCCACTGTCTCTGAACGCTGCTTTTCTGCTTCCTGATTGAGAGGAAGCAGGTCCGGAGAAGCTTCAGGAAGTGCATCTGCCGTGACGCCACGAGTTTCAAATACTGCTTTGGTCACGCTGACGGCTGACATTGCATTTGGCCAACCTGAGTAGAACGCCAGATGGGTAATGATTTCTGACAATTCCGCTGGCGTAACGCCATTATCAAGGGCAATGTCTATAAAGTGCTTAAGGTCGCCAGGCTGGTTTCTGGCAATTAGCATGGCGACGGTCACCATACTACGATCCCTGGGTGAGAGGGCATCGCGTGTCCACAGATCTTCTGTAATAGCTTCTCGACCAAAGCGCGCAAGAGCCGGTGAGACAGAACGAATATCAGCTTCAGGAATCGCTGAAGGTTCAATTTTCATCATAGCTTTACCTCTTGTTTCCTCAGCATTAGCAAAATCAGAAATAACAAGCGACATGGCCGCCGCTGCAATTATGCTTTTCATGTCAATCCTCACTGGTCAACGGTACGGATCCTGTTTGATTCCGCCTTTGTTACGAAGAAATACCGGTTTTACCGGGATAGCCTCCTTACTGACGCTCATATGCGCCGTTTGCCTGAGATAGTCACGGAAGTGTGGCGTTTGTCGGTGCAGTTGATACGCATCCTCACTGGCGTAAATCTCATAGAAATACCAGCGGTTCGGAGTCTGTGAGTCTGTAGCGGCATACATGGCTAACACGCCTTTCTCTACTTTGAGCGACTCAGCCATTTCAGGCATGACGATGTTTTTAAATTCGGTCTGAAATTCAGGCTTTACCTCGACGATCACCAGATTATTAATGGTTCGCTCATTCGGTATGATATGTTTGTCCCCCAGAAACTGTGGCTCCAGAGTGATTTTATTTTTCCGATCGATAATGTCAGGTGCCCGGGCAGCGAATGCCTTGTATGGTTCGGCATTCAGATGTTTGCGGTAAGCACTCTCGTTTTCATAGAGTTCGACCATGAATGCCTTACGTGGATTGTCGCTGCGGTGCAGGGCGTACATCGCCAGCGTACCTGCTTCATGATCAACCGAAGCGGAAATCGTCTGTCTGGCTACGTCTGCAAAATCTTTGTCCCGATCGGGCCTGACGCCGAGCTCAAAGATATTCATCACTCGCTTATCCGGCGCGTCCAGTTTTGTTGCAAAGACAGGGCTGCTTATCAGTATGCAAATTAAAAGCATAAGAGTCTTTTTCACGATGATCCTTTTACTGAAATGGCTGTTTAAGACGTTCTATAAGTTGGTGTTGGTAAGAAGGTAACCGATCGCTGCTGGCGCTCTCAAAGACCAGGGGCGGAAGCCACGTCATACCTGCGTGCAGGGCGCTTGCCTTCATCGGTAAAAACACATCCGTAAGCGATACCCCGATCCTGCCGTCCGTCCCGTAAGTGGAGCTTCCCCCCGCAGCCGTACTGACAACAAACATCTCCTTTCCCTGCCAAAGACCGGGTCCGACACTTCCCCAGGTTTCATTCAGCCAGGCCTTCATCATTGGTGTAATGTTGAACCAGTGTGTCGGGAAGATAAAAACAACACGCCTGTGCTCACGCATCATTTTTCGCTCCGCGTCGCCATTAATCCGACGTGTGTCATAGCCATACAGCGTCTCAAGGTTGCGAACCGTCACGCCTTCCAGACTCGCAGCGGCTTCCTGCAGCCCTTTTGTCAGAACTGAGCGTTCCGGATAAGGGTGAGAGACGATAACGAGCGTTTTAATGTCGGTCTTTTCACGGCTATAAGCATGACTAACGGGCATGAGGAAGATAAAGGCAAACAAAAACAATGCTGCTGCTCTGCGCTGAAGTAACACCATCATAAACCTCCTTTGTCTTAACAGGATTGTAAAACGCTATGGTGTAACAGGAGCCAGTTCTGGCAATCCTTCTACGATATAGGTTCGCGAATTGCCGGCACGGTGTCGGATAGGAATGATCTTCTGGTACGCGGCCGAGCTATACCAGTCTTGGGCATTTTTGAGACTCTCAAACTTGATTACAACCAGTCTGCCCTGTGCTCCAAACCC
Organism: Enterobacter cloacae complex sp. IR5402; assembly: GCF_049238125.1. Taxonomy (NCBI): domain Bacteria; kingdom Pseudomonadati; phylum Pseudomonadota; class Gammaproteobacteria; order Enterobacterales; family Enterobacteriaceae; genus Enterobacter; species Enterobacter cloacae complex sp. IR5402. The sequence continues at coordinate 258,169 of NZ_JBMKHO010000001.1, read as the reverse complement.
TTCTTTAACATCGGGTTCACCTCCTCTGACGATGAAGCGTCCACCAAAAGGTCTGAAGGTAGATTCAACCTGAGCGCTGTACGGTTTGATAGCGTCAAGATCGGTCGCCTGAAACTCTGCGATGTAATAAGCAGGCGTTGCTGCCAGGGCTGACGCGAGCCCGGAGAGGGTGAAAAGAGTGGCTACCACTGTTTTAAAAATCATCCTTCCTCCTCATAAGCTTTCATGAAAGTGAATAAGGGCTACCGCGTCCAGACCTGCCTGGCGTCTTTCGTTTGCGGCGTGTTTTGCGCCATGATCCCCGTCAGAACGTGCGGCTGGTAGGTTTCTTCCAGAAACCGGATTTCCTCCGGGTTTAGTTGAAGATTTACGGCGTTTACCGCGCCATCGACGTGATCTTTTTTTGTGGCCCCTACGACAGGTGACGTGACTTTTGTCAGCAGCCAGGCGAGTGAGATTTCCGTCATGGACACCTGATGTCGTTCAGCAAGCTCGGCGACGCGCTCGATAATGCTCCGATCCTGTTCAGCCGTGCTATCATATTTTCCGCGGGCATAGGCATCCTCGGAGGCTCGCCGCGTGTGGCCTTCTTTCCGGGAGAGACGACCGCTGGCCAGCGCGCTATAGGGGGTCATGGCGATATCATCTTCAGCGCACAGACCGAAGAGCTCTCGTTCATCTTCACGCATAATCAGGTTGTAGTGGCTTTGCACGGAAACAAAGGCCGTCAGCCCTTCGCGTTCGGCAAGGGCGTTCGCTTTCGCAAGCTGCCAGGCATAGCAATTGGAAATACCAATAGCGCGCACTTTGCCCGCAGTAACGGCGGCATGAAGCGCTTCAAGCACCTCAATAACTGGCGTGTTGTAATCCCAGATGTGGTAAATGTAGAGGTCGATGTAGTCCATCCCCAGATTCTGCAGGCTCTGGTCGAGCGATCGGGCTATTGCCTCTTTTCCGCCGATCCCAGCGGCAATTTGCGCGGCGGTTCGTGGCAGAAACTTGGTGGCCAGCACCACGTCCTCGCGTTTTGCCATCTCCCGCAGCGCCCGGCCAACGTATCGCTCGCTGGAGCCGTTCTGATAGGCGATAGCGGTATCGTAAAAATTGATACCCTTTTCGAGACCGTAGCGGATGATGTCCCGGCTTGCTGTTTCGTCCAGCGTCCAGCGATGCTGGCCCGTTAACGGGTCGCCAAATCCCATACATCCCATACAGATGCGGGAGACCAGTAAGTCACTTTTACCGAGCCGGGTATACTGCATCTTTATTCTCCCTCTGGATTATTCACGACGGAATTGAGCAGATGGACGAGCCTTAAAGCGTGTTCCCGGGCAAGCGTTTTTTGCTGCGCGAGTTTGTCGGCATCCCGATCGGCATAGCTGATACCGCAGGTATAAACCGGCTCCAGCAGCTCAAGATTGCACAGTTTTGCTGTGGTCTCGAACGGAATTAGATACTCTTCAATGGCATGGCCAAAGAAACCGTCAGCGGTATAGAGCGCCTGTGGCGCCCCTGTAGTGAAGGAGAGGAGCAGCTTTTTACCGCCCAGTTTCGCCGTTGAGCCATGCGCGAAGCCGTGGACAAAGACCTCGTCCAGCCATTGTTTCATTAACCCGGGCAGCCCATACCAGGAAAAAGGAAACTGCCAGACAATCACATCGGCCCTGAGCAGGCTTTCCTGCTCCGCAGCGATATTGAATTTGCCGTCCGGATAGAGCCAGTCCAGACGACGAATTTCAGCATCGGGAAGGGCGGTCGCCACTTCATCAAGGATCGTGGCATTGGCGACGGAATGGGTAAGCTCAGGATGGCCTGAAACAATAAGGATATTTTTCATTTCAATGAGTTAAATATATTTGGTGAATGTTTAACCCAGTATAGAGTGACACCATTATTTTTTTTAGAGCAGTAAAGACTCATTCACTTTTAGACAAAAACTAATAATGGTCGACTGTTCTCATTGTACCGGTCATCACGAACCCGTGAACTACGCCGTGATGCCCAGTAAACGTTCTGCATTGCGAAATGCGATGGCCTCTTTTTCAGCCTTGTTGACGGGCAGACTGTCGATAAAGGTTTTTACACCGTCCAGGGTCTGATAGGGATAATCGACGGAGAACAGGATCCTTTCTGCCCCCATTAACGCGTAGATAAACTGGAAGTGCGGCAGCGACAGCATACCTGACGGGGTAACGTAAACGTGCTCCTGGAAGGTTCTCGTTAGCGTGCGTGACAGACCCGTTGCAGCCAGTGGTAGGCTGTCATCAAGACGCTGGAGCCAGAAGGGTAACATCTCCCCCCAGTGGCCACTGATTACCTGCAGGTTGGGATATTTATCAAATGCGCCCGATAACATCAGCCGCAACAAATGGATCCCCGCTTCGTGATGCCAGCCCCAGCCAAACATAGAAAGCCTGGCGTTGACCTCTGCGCTGAAGCCCGTGAAGTAGGCCTGCTGTACGCTTTTAAGCGGTAATCCGGGATGAAGATAGAGTGGCACATTCAGTTTATTAAAGCGGGAAAGCAGGGAGTCATAGTCAGGATGATCGAGAAAGCATGAAGAGGGTCTGCCATTCAGCAGTGCTCCTTTAAATCCTAGTTTTTCAACTGCGCGGACAAGCTCATTTTCAGCATCTTTCGGCTGTGCCCAGGGAAGTGTGGCAAATGCCGCGAAGCGATCTGGGTGATTTCTTACCGCCTCGGCAAGGCGATCGTTTGCCGCCGTATTTAATGTTACCGCTTCATCCTCGGGTGCCAGCTGGGGGAATCCGCCCACAGAGAGTATCTGCAGGGTAATTCCCGCCTCATCCATATCCCTGAGGCGGCGGCTTCCCAAATCAGCGCCTTTCGTGTTTATCAGCGCATTCTTTTCTATCTGCGGCCGGCTTCGGTCAGGATTATGACCATCAGCGACGGTTTTCCCCCAGTCGCCAATGAAAGGTGCCTGCTCAAGCGCAACAGGCATACACGCTCGACCTAACTCGCTGTCGAGATAATGTTCTTCGAGGCAAATGATTTTCATATTCTCACCATTCATACAAAGCAGTAAAAGTGATACAGATTAGGATCGCCCGGAACTGTCCATACGTGAATGTGATTCATGACAGTCTGTTCCGGATGGGCTTTACACCATCGGTTTTTCCCAGGCGCCTCGTGTATCCACTCTGGTCTCTGCGGCGAGTTGTTCCAGCAGGATGATTTCCTCATCGCGTAACTGGATGTCTGAAGCGCAGGCGGCGTCCAGCACGTGATGGGCTTTAGTCGCACCAACGAGGGGAAGGGTACCTTTTGCAATAGCCCATGCGATGGCTATCTGTGCAACGCTGGCATTCCTTTCGGCTCCCATTTTTTTCATGGCGGCGGTTAATCTTTCAATCTGCGGCAGTACAGCGTTATAACTTTCGGCCCGGCCACTCCCGGCAGGCATGGGATGATTTGAATCATAACGACCACTGAGCGCGCCTTGCTCCAGGACCATGTAAGCAAAGAACGTGATGTTATTTTTTCGGCAATAATCAAGGATCCCGGCCTCTTCAGAAGCGCGATAGAGCAGGCTGTAGTGATTTTGTACTGCACTGAGGGAATAACCGGAAGCGTTAAGGATTTCGTTGGCGCGTCTGATTTGTGCCAGATTGTGGTTGGAAACACCTACGCGTTTGACCTTACCGCTTTGTAAAAGTGGGATCAGTCCTGGCGTCCATTTCTCAACGTCGAGGGGATTATGGATCCAGTAGATATCAATCGCGTCCACACCCAGACGTCCAAGGCTGGCCTCAAGCATATCGCTGACAGGCTGCGCTGACTGTTCGTTCGCAATCTGCGGTGTGAATTTGGTGGATAAAATCATATCCTCGCGGGGGAACTGACGGACTAATGCTCCCAGCGCGGCCTCGGAACTCCCCATGCCATATACTGCTGCGGTATCCCAGAGATTGAGGCCCTTACTCATGGCCGTGGTGAACACGTCTGCCATCTGAGTATCAGAAAGATGATTGCCGAAGACGGTGTCGCCACCGGCGAAACCTGTGCCCCAGGACCATGTGCCCAGCGCGACGGAAGGTAGTGTTTTCATATTCAGCTCCTGTAAAAAGGCCGGAACATTGCTGACGTAAACCGGCCAAAGAGGGTGAGTAACGGTGAAAAAGAGATGAATGGATTAAGCTGACTGGCGGAGGGCATTTAACAGCGCCACACCGACACCGTGTGCTGAAGCGGGATTCTGCCCCGTGATAAGGCGACCGTCAGTAACCACATTTTCAGACCAGTTCGGGGCTTCATGATGAAGCGCGCCATGCTCGCGAAGTGCAGTCTCAAGCAGGTAGGGAACCACATCTGTGGTGTGAACTTCTTCCTCTTCCTTGTTGGTAAAGGCCGCCACGTTTTTGCCTTTCACCAGGTATTCGCCGCTGCTGAGCTTTGCGTCAACCAGTGCCGCAGGTCCGTGGCAGACGGCTGAGACAATCCCATCACTTTCATATACTTCGCGGATAATACGCTGGGCATCCTGGCTGTCGCGGAAATCCCACATGGTTCCATGGCCGCCCGCAAAGAAAACGGCGCTGTAGTCGGTACCGTTCAGCTCGGATAACGCTGGTGTTGTTGCCAGGCGCTGCTGAAAATCGGTTTCGTTCCAGTACCAGGCGTTGACAGAATCACTGAGGTCAAATCCATCCACCGGCGGCTGTCCCCCGCGAATGCTGGCTATCATCGTTTTTAGTCCGGCATCTTCCAGTACTTTCAGCGGATGCGTCAGCTCGGCCAGGAAAAAACCGGTTGGTACACCGGATGCGCCTTTAATCGGATGACTGGAAACGACACACAGCACGGGTTTATCTGCAGGTTTCATATCGGGCCTCACTATTTATTTTTAAATTCAGCGGCAAAGAGATTTTCCCAGTTAATAAAGGAGCCAAGCGGAATGCACTCAAAGCTTAATAAGCCAGCTTTTTCCAGCGGGAATTCGGCCATTACGTTCATCGCTTCATCGACAGAGTCACATTCAAGAAAAATAGCGACGCCAGGTCTGTCCTGACGGAAGTAGATGTCGCGGATGAAGCCGGATTTATACAATCCCCAGGCGTGTAGCGCTTCAGCGTTAAGGTGTGGAGCATATTTTTCCAGCGATGCTCCAGGTGCGGGGATATCCAGACATAAAATTCGCATCATAGTCTCCTGAACTCAGGTCGTTGTAGAAAGAGATAAAAGTATAAGAGGCGAATTTCACGAAGATTAGAGGAGCATTGACTTAAGCATCTTTAGACTGTACTTAATAATCAGGCGGAGATTGCTTTAGGAACACATTATGAATAACGCCCTGTATAACCAGATACGCATCTTTCAGAGCATTGCACGTGAGGGCAATATTTCGGCAGCCGCAAGAAAACTGGAAATTACGCCTCCCTCCGTCAGCAATGCGCTTAAGCTGCTGGAAGATCATAATGGCCATCCGCTTTTTGTGCGTACGACCCGCCGTATTGAGCTGACGGAAACCGGGCAGCTGTTGCTGGAACAGACCGCTGCGGCGGTGGAGTCGCTGGAACATTCGCTTGAAAGCATTCGCGACCAGAATCAGGAGCCCTCTGGTATCGTGCGAATCACGCTCTCGCGTTTTGCCTATCTGTTAATTCTTAAGCCTGCAATGGCGAAATTCTGTCAGCAATATCCGGGTATACAGCTTGAAATTTCGGTTTACGACGGTACCGTGAATGTTATCGAAGAGCGTTTTGATCTTGGGATCCGTTTTGGCGATATCCTCGAAGGTGGGGTGGTGGCGCGGCCGTTAATGAAACCCTTTCGTGAAGGGTTATATGCATCCTCAGCTTATATCAGCGAGCATGGAATGCCCGAGGTGCCGGCTGACCTCAGTCAACACAAGCTCATTGGCTACCGTTTTATTACTAACAACCGCATCCTTCCGTTGATTCTGAACGATCGCGGAGAGCAGTTGACGGTTGAGATGCCGGGGCAGTTAATCAGCAACGATATTGACGTTATGGCAGACGGGATCCGTAACGGCCTGGGAATCGGACGTTTGTTTGAACCCATCTTACAGTTACAGCCGGACAGGGAGCGCTTTATACCCGTGATGGAGAGCTACTGGAAAACCTACCCGCCAGTGTATCTCTATTACCCCAAAAACGCGGGTAAAACGAAAAGAGTGAAGGCCCTGATTGATTTTCTGATATCCGCTACGGGGCGATAAAGACGATAACGCATCGTCCCGCATGGAAGTGCTATTTCACAACCCCAGCGGCCTGGCCTCCTGGATGAACTCAATCAGAAGGCGAAGCCCGGTCGGTAGTTGCCGGCGGCTTGAATAATAGATATGAAAACCTTCCTCCAGCGGGGACCACTCCGTAAGCACCAGGCGGAGCCGTCCATCCTTCACATAGGGTGCAACAAGAGGCTCCGGAAAATACATCAGGCCGGCTCCGCCTAATACGGCCACAAGGCCCGTTTCAGCCTGATTGACCGTCACAGAGCCTGGCACAGTGATTTGGTACGTTTCGCCGTCTCGCTCAAGTTCCCAGCGATAAATCCGATCGTCGCCGAGACGATTGCTTATACAGCGATGGTGTAATAAATCATCCGGATATTCAGGCGTTCCGTAGCGTTCAAGATAGTCGGGGGATGCCGCGATAACCCAGCGAATATCGGCAGATAAACGTCGGGCAACCATGTCTTCCGGAACGGTGCCACCATAGCGGATACCGGCATCGAAGCCCGCATCAGTGACGTCAACCATACGGTTGCTGGCCACAATATCGATTTCAATATCGGGATAGCGATCCATAAACGCGGGCATAACTGGCGCAAGCAAAAGATTGGCCGCTTCAACGGCAGCATTGATTCGGATACGTCCGGTAGGGGTATTACGATACCGGTTAAGCGATTCAAGCGCGCCTTCTATCGTGTCGAAAGGTTGAAGTACAGACTGAACCAGTTCTTCACCTGCAGCCGTAGGTGTAACGCTCTTGGTCGTGCGATTAAGGAGGCGAACACCGAGCCTGGTTTCCAGCCCCTTCAGGGCATGACTAAGCGCTGATGCACTGACACCTAATTCAATCGCCGCACGGCTGAAACTGCGATGACGTGCAATAGCCATGAAATAAATGAGATCGGCGACATCCGCTCTGCTTATTTGCATACAGAACCGTTTTCCTTGTGCGTTAAGGCCCGAATGTATTGATACGGAAATGATATACACCATAGACCGACCAGGGCTAATCCGTTGCTGAATTTTTTTCACAAGTCCATCCACTCATCGCCTCTCACTGAACACGTTGTGCTTCGTTATTCTTGAAAATTATGCGCTCTGGCCGTCGGTCAGGGCGGAACATTCACCTAACGGAGCCGTGTATGAACTATACGCATCTTGGCCGAACCGGCCTGAAAGTCAGCCGCCTTTGTCTCGGAACCATGAATTTTGGTGACGTCACCGACGAGAAAACCAGCGCCCGCATTCTGGATGAAGCGCTTGAGGCAGGTATAAATTTCATTGATACAGCGGACGTGTATGGCACCGAACAATCACCCGATATCCAGCAAGGCTCGGGGCTGTCCGAAGAGATTATTGGTCGCTGGATCCAGCAGGGGGGACGCCGTGACCGTATCGTTCTGGCGACGAAAGTCTATCAGCCAATGGGGCCAGGTCCGAACGATCGCCGTCTTTCTGCTTACCATATTCGCAAGGCCTGCGAGGACAGTTTGCGACGGCTTAAGACCGACCATATTGACGTCTATCAGATGCATCACATCGATCGCTATACGCCATGGGAAGAGATCTGGCAGGCCATGGAACTCCTTGTTCAGCAGGGAAAAGTGCTTTATATCGGTAGCAGCAATTTCGCGGGCTGGGACATTGCGACTGCGCAGTCAGTTGCTACGGCCCGTCATTCCCTTGGCCTGGTTGCTGAGCAAAGTCTCTACAATCTGACTGCCCGGACTGTTGAGCTGGAGGTCATTCCCGCATGCCGTCATTTTGGCCTGGGACTGATTCCCTGGAGTCCACTTGCCGGAGGGTTGCTTGGCGGCGTACTGAAAAAGATGGAAAGCGGGCGCCGTGCAAGGCCCGCGTTTTCCCGTCTAATCGAACAGTATCGTCCGCAGCTGGAAGCCTACGAAGGATTATGTGAGGACCTCGACGAAACCCCTTCCGATGTGGCTCTTGCCTGGCTCCTGCAGAATCCTGTCGTTACTGCTCCACTTATCGGGCCTCGTACGGTCGAGCAACTCCGGGAGGCGCTTCACGCAACGACAATCACGCTATCAGACGACACCATGAGCTGTCTCGACGAAATCTGGCCCGGACCCGGGGGAGAAGCGCCCCAGGCTTATGCCTGGTAATGACCAAATTAATGAATCCTTTCTTCGCTATAGGGAGTTCCAGTTTATGAGCAAGATGATGCATGACCAGCATTCTGCTTCCGTACCCGCTTCCCGGGATCGTCGCAATTTTCTGATCGCCGGCGCCGGTCTGGCGTTGGCCGCTACCACCCTTGGCAGGAGCGGAGCAGTGATGGCTAAACCGGCTGGTCAGGACACGTCGAGCGCCCCTTCGGGTGCTGTTCCCGTCCAGAAGGAGACCTTAACCACGCGTAAACTCGGCTCGCTGGAGGTTTCCAGCATGGGACTCGGGTGTCTGCCTATGGTGGGGTATTACGGCGGTGGTCCGCGCGATCGTAAAGCCATGGTTTCGCTTATCCGGGCCGCCTTCGAACAAGGCATCACGTTCTTTGATACTGCCGAGGTGTATGGCCCCCATCTCAGTGAAGAATTTGTCGGGGAAGCACTGGCCCCCGTTCGCGATCGTGTGGTGATTGCCACTAAGTTCGGTTTCGGCGTGGAGGAGGGGAAGCCAACCTCCCTCAACAGCCATCCTGACCATATTCGCCGTGCCGTAGAGGGCTCGCTGAAGCGTCTGAAAACGGACCATATCGATCTTCTTTATCAGCATCGCCCCGATCCGAATGTGCCGATTGAGGATGTGGCGGAAACCGTGAAGGCGTTGATCCAGGAGGGTAAAGTGAAACACTGGGGATTGTCGGAAGCGAGTGCCAGGACAATCCGCCGCGCACATTCGGTACTCCCTGTGACTGCAGTACAGAGTGAGTATGCCATGTGGTGGCGTGAACCGGAGACGCGGATATTTCCAACGCTCGAAGAGCTGGGTATCGGCTTTGTACCTTACTGCCCGACCGCCCGGAGTTTCCTTGCCGGGGCAGTCAATCCAAGCCAGCGGTTCGACAGCACAGATCGGCGGCATAACCTGCCACGCTTCCAGCCCGATGCCCTGGCCAAAAACATGGTACTGCTTGAATTTGCGCAATCGTGGGCCCGCCGCAAAAACACCACTCCGGTTCAGTTCGCGCTGGCCTGGGTGATGGCTCAGCGGCCATGGATAGTCCCCATCCCGGGTACGACGCAATATCCGCACCTGATAGAAAATAGCGGTGCACCGCAAGTCCGGTTGACGGACAGCGAGCTACGCGAAATCGATGCGGCGCTTGCCAAAATCCCATTGCAGGGCGGTCGCGCCGATCCGTTTACCGAAAGTCAGTTTGATAAAAATTAATACCTGCTGTTACAGGGAGACTGCAGGTAAAGTCTCCCTCAGTGCTATTGCCGGGGATAAACCACATGAATGGACTAAATCATAACGCGCTTACGCGCAGTGCCGTCCCCATACCGCCCTGCGAGCGTTCTCTTCAGACCGTGGAGGCCCAGCCGTACTTCAGCGTTTCAGAGGCGTCTCTCGTGCTCGAAGGGGCGGTGTTCGATCGGAACAATAACCTGCTGTTTGTTGATGCGGCGACGGGGCGCGTGTTTAAGCTCACCCCGGAGCGGCAGCTTTCCATTGTCCTTAAGGAGAATACCTTCGGTGCTTCCGGCCTGGCGGTACACAAAGATGGACGGATCTTTATCGCGTCGGTGGGCGATATGCAGCGTGGTTCTGTTCGGGCTATCGAACCCGACGGCACCCGTGAGCAGATGATTGTTGATCCTGAAGGGGGATTTCTTGCCAACGACCTTGTCTTTGATAATCAGGGCGGATTTTATTTTACAGACAGCCGGGGAAATTCAGCCGATCCACAGGGTGGGGTGTTCTACGTTAGTCCCAACGTCGGGTCAATTCACGCCATCCTGCCCGGACTCGCTGTCGGGAACGGCTTAGCGATTGACCCTGACGGTACTCTGATATGGGCCACTGAACACGCTAAAAACAGGCTTCATCGCGTAAGATTGTCAGACGCCACCACGATTGCCCCCTTTGGTTCGGTTGTTACCTATCAGTTCACCGGGCCCGCTCCAGATGGAGCCCGAGTCGACAGCGAAGGCAATGTGTATGTGGCAATCTCAGGCCAGGGTCGCATCATGGTCTTCAACCGCAACGGACTGCCGATTGGGCAAATTGTGCTGCCTGACCGCGACAAAGGTCGTAACCTTAAATCGACAAGCCTGGCTATCCGACCCGGACATCACGAGTTGTTCATTGTCACCAACAGCGGGACCGAACCTGGTGGAGCGATGATTTTTCGATCGGGCGCATTCGCGCCGGCACCGCTTCCCTTTTCACATCAATGACCGGGCATGAGTGGCCTGGGGGACCCGGCAACGCCGGGCCAGGGGAGGGCATTAACAGTCCTGTATTGCTGAAGGCGGTGTGAGTGAAGGTGGCGTATCCGGAAGTGGGGGAATGATCCCGTCGACAGGATGCGGCAGATAGTGTGCCTCGAGTTCCATGATTTCGGCATCGCTAAGTGAAAAGTCCAGTGCGCTGATAGCCGTGGAAAGATGTTCTGGTTTCGTCGCGCCGATGATCGGGGCTGTGATGACCGTTTTTGATAGCAACCAGGCAATTGCAACATGGGCTCTTGGCACATCGTGCTTTTCAGCAATGCTGGCAACAACATCAATAACGGGCTTATCCAGCAGGGCTGCGTTCTCATACATTTTTAACGCAAAGGCATCGTTTTGCGTTCGTCGGGACGTGACACTCCAGTCGCGCGTGAGCCTGCCGCGTGCCATCGGACTCCAGGGGATCACACCAACGCCCTGGTCTTCACACAGGGGCAGCATCTCGCGCTCTTCTTCCCGGTAAAGCAGGTTGTATTGCGGTTGCATTGTAATAAATCGGGTCCAGCCGTTAAGCTCTGCCGTATGCTGCATTTTTGCAAAGCGCCAGGCTTCCATAGATGATGCGCCGATGTAACGTACTTTTCCTGATTTAACGAGGTCATGCAGAGCCTCCATGGTCTCTTCAACAGGCGTGGAGTGGTCAAAGCGGTGAATCTGAAAGAGATCCACGTAATCCATGCCTAAGCGCATCAGGCTATCGTCAATAGACTGAAAAATGGCCTTGCGGGAAAGAAACCCGGTATTGGGGGAGTTGCGCCACGGAAAGAAGGTCTTTGTCGCCACAACGATCTCATCGCGTCTGGCCATTTCTCTCAGCGCTTTTCCAGTGATCTCTTCAGAACTTCCGCCCGAGTAGATATTCGCGGTATCAAAAAAATTAATGCCCGCTTCAAGCGCCTGACGAATGAGCGGACGTGACGCCTTTTCATCCAGGGACCAGGGTTGAGGCAAGCGTTCAGGTTCACCATAGCTCATACAACCGAGACAAAGACGGGAGACTTGCAAACCGCTACGACCCAGATTCACATACTTCATTCTGTGTTCCTTCTTTTATTGCCAGCAATTCTGTATGTGAAAGGGTATTGCACTGACATGAAGGGAACCAGCATGCGCCATCGAATGGTGTAGTGAATTTTTTTCACAGATGGGCGTAATCGTCAGTGGATTTTACATACAAGGACAGCGCCCACACACTGACATCATTAATTATTGTTGGGTGAGGTTTTCGGACACGGCTGACCAACAGGAATAACAATTTTTTCACGGTGTTCCCCGCGTTCATAAACGCAGATTGTACCTTCATCTGTATTGACCTGTTCCTTCAGCGGGAGCTCTGGTTCCTGCGCAAAAATGCGAAAGGATGCGACCAAAATCAATGCCAGAGAACACAAAAGCTGGACTGCATTCATATCTTCACTCCTGAAAAATTTTTAACTCATTTCCAGCACCGACTGGCGAGGCGTAAGCTTACCAATTATCGGTGGCAGTTCCGTTTCGCGAAGCGGACGACCCTCAACGATGCTTTTAATGCGCTGTACGCACTGGTGCAGGAGGGATTCCATTGGCCAGGAAATGCAGGTCAGTTGCGGGTATAACTGCGTGGCCAACGGTGAATCCTCAAGACTGAGGAGGGAAACCTCCTGAGGCACGGCAATATTAAATTCGCGGAACAGGCGCATGGCCTCTGCAGCATAAGCATCACGCTTAACTACGATGGAAGAGAACTTGCTCAGACTATTAATAAGCGTCAACAGCGCGCGTTCGACATTCTCATTGGCTGTTAATACCAACTGGCGTTTAAACGGAAATGAGTAGTTCTGCAACACGTTGCGATAACCTTCGACCATTCGCTTGCTTGCGTCATCCGTCTCGTTATCGATAACCAGCGCGATGTTGCGATGGCCTTTACCTATCATGTAGCGGCAGGCGCTCTCCGTAGCAAATGCGAAATCGTAGCCCTGACTTTTCGCATCCACCACGGGTCGGTCGAAAGAAATCACGTTATCGCCACTGCCCGGTACAACTGGTCCGAACACCACAACCGCGGCGCATTGCCGTTGTAAATCATCTACCGAAGCTGCATGTTCGACGTCATTATCCACATACTCGACGATCAGCGTTTTGTTCAGCACTTTCATTGCGCGGCAAGCGCGGGAAGAATACGCGCGCCACTGCTTTCATCACGTGAGGAAAGCACCACACCGATATGGCTTGATGACTGACTCGCCAGGTTTTGCGCGGCAAAGCTGGGGCGGTAGTTGAGTTCTTCAACGGCCCGTAATATTTACCACAGTAGGTGATTTAACATAATATACATTATGCGCACTAAAATTAATTAAGAACAAATCCAGCCGTTTCGGGCCCAGCCTTGTTCTGCTCATTCAGCGAATTATGCCCATAGATTCTATGCCATCAACGTTCATAACTGTCGTTACAGTCTTGCGTGTTCACTACGGCAGTCACCTGCACATCCTGAAAGCGCAACCCATCCACACCGGAAATTTTCCCAAACTCTGTCGCGTCAATAAAAATCCCCTCCAGCGTTAACCCGGCCACAGGACGCTCCGGATACCCCGCAATGAAAAATGCCCGCGAGAAATATTTGTTGTCTGAGCGACGCGCCGTCATATTTTTAATCGTCAGTCCGCTGACCTCAGTAAGACCGGCTTCGCCCTCAACACCTTCAGCCAGCTTGCGCCAGTGTTCTGGTTTATCAGATAAATTGCTCTGGTCGCCATAGCTGTACTGCGGAAACCAGTTCAGCTGGATCAGCACCGGAAAACGTACGTCCGTAAGACGTAAATTTTGGACGGTGATATCACGGATAAACCCGCCACGGTTGCGGGCCGACTTAATGCGAAATCCGACGCCCGTTCCGTTAAACGCGTTATCTTCTATCAGGACGCGTTCAATGCCACCTGAAGTTTCACTCCCCAGCGTGATCCCGGATCCCTTATTCAGCGTACATCCTCGAATCACTATATCCCGCGCGGTACGTGCTTTTTGCGCCGCTTCGCGTCCTCGTCCTGATTTGATGCAAATATTGTCGTCATTGCAGGACACAATGCAGCGTTCAATCCGCACTTGTTCGCAGGAGTCGACGTCAATCCCGTCGGTGCTCGGCCCCGCAGAATTGCTGATTTGCACAGCCTCAACCGCGATACGGCGCGAATAACAGAGGTGTATGTTCCAGAATCCGGACTCCCGACTGGTAAAATCACGCAGCAGAATGTTCTGGCTTTCAAAGACCAGGATATTGCGCGGGCGCTGACAGTCGTAATCAACCACCCAGCGTAATCCTCTGGCGCTGTAATCGCCAACCATGCCGCTGCGTTCGTCGTCGCCCCAGAAGCGTTGCCACCAGATGACACCCTGCCCGTCTATCGTGCCTGTACCGGTAATGCTGACGTTTTCACAATCAATGATATTAATAATGCCTGCCGGCCAGCGCATATCAATGCCGGCCACCCGGGTGTTTATCAGGGGATAATCAGCCAGATCCTGGCTTCCAACGAGCTGTGCGCCAGCATCCAGGCGAAGCGAAACACCGCTTTTCAGAAACAGTGCGCCGGTCAGAAAACGGCCTTGCGGAATAAGAATGACATCGTTCTCTTGAGCACTGTTTATGGCCTGCTGAATGGCAGACGTTGACAGGCGTTGCGCGGTTGGGTCCGCGCCACACGCCAGAATGGAGATCGCTTTCATGGCTTGTCCTTAAACAAATGAAAGCCTTAGTCTAGAAATCCGCGTGAAGGATAACCTTTGTCTTTTTGACAGCCTGGCGGTCAGGCTGGCAAAAAAGCGGATATTTACTGGCTTGCGATCACCGTAACGCCCTTTTCTTTCATGGCGCTCACCCAGCGTTCATCCGTTGTGTTTTCAACAACCAGCGTATTCACCAGCGACAGGTCGCCAATCACGAACGCCGAGGCCGTGTTGATCTTTTCCGGCGAGGCCAGTACCACCGTTTCCGCCGCTCTGCCGGAAAATGCACGTTTGATGCACGCTTCTTCATAATCTCCGGTGGTCAGCCCGGCCTCAGGATGCACGCCGGTGACACCCATGAAAAACAGATCCGCATGAATATTATTGATGCCTTCAATTGCGGCCGCGCCGACCGTGACGATGGAGTGTTTATACAAACGACCACCGATCAGGATCACCTCTATGCTCGGATGGCCGACCAGACCCAATGCGATACCCGGGCTGTGCGTCACCACGGTTATCGGTAAATCGGGTGGGAAGAATGTAATAAGTTCAGAGGTGGTCGTCCCGCCATCAATGATCACCACCTGCCCCGGTGAAATGAGCTGCGCGCCTCGCCGTGCCACGCGTTTTTTTGCATCCATTTTGACGGACTGACGCTCGGCAAAAGGCGCAATCGCTGAAGATGCTGGCAGTGCACCGCCGTGAACACGCTGCAAACGCCCTTCTGCCGCCAGTTCACGTAAATCCCGGCGGATAGTGTCCTCAGACACCGAGAAAAAGAGGCTGAGCGCAGTTGACTGGACCTGGCCTTCCGCCTCCAGTTTTTCCAGAATCAACTGTTTACGCTGGCTTGTGAGCATGATTTATTCCTGATGTTGCACGATGTGTCTTGTATTTGCACGATAGTGCTGTTTATGATGCTTACTCTACGAGAGGAGAGCCAAACGTGCAATCAAAACGTGCAGATATACGCATCATCAACAGCGAAACGTTGTCCGACAACTGGTATAACCTAAAAAAATACACTTTTGACTTCCAGCGCAGCGATGGCGACTGGCAGCGGCAAGAGCGTGAAGTGTATGACCGGGGGAATGGCGCGACGATCCTGCTCTATAATCGCGACAGCAAAACCGTCATTCTGACGCGTCAGTTCCGTTTCCCGGTGTTTATCAATGGTCACGAAGAGGATCTCATTGAGGCGGCCGCCGGGTTGCTCGATAACCTTGACCCGGAAAGCCGGATTAAGGCCGAAGCGGAAGAAGAAACCGGGTTTAAGGTGACGCGCGTAGAGAAAATTTTTGAGGCCTATATGAGCCCGGGCTCGGTCACCGAGAAACTCTACTTCTATCTGGCGGAATATCATCCGCAGGATCGGACCAGCGCGGGCGGCGGCGTTAAAGCTGAGGGGGAAGATATCGACGTGCTGGAAATGACGCTGGACGACGCGCTTCGGGGCATTGAAAATGGGCAGATCGTCGACGGAAAAACCATCATGCTGCTCTATCACCTGGCCCTCAAAGGCATTTTATAATCTCACCATTAGCCAGATACCTGCCCCGGCGCAGGTATTTGCCTGTGCTATTCTTGCTGAACACCTCAACATGGAGATGCGAAAATGGCCGACTGGGATCCCTCTCTTTATCTACAGTACAGCGCAGAACGCACACGTCCCGCCGCTGAGTTACTGGCCCGGGTGCCGCTTGCTGACATAACCTCAGCCGTGGATTTGGGCTGCGGGCCAGGCAACAGCACCGCGCTGCTGAAACAGCGCTGGCCTTCTGCGCAGATCGCCGGCGTGGATAACTCCCCGGCCATGCTGGAGGAAGCCCGACAGGCCCTGCCAGATTGCCACTTTGTTGAGGCGGATATCCGGCACTACAAACCTGACCAGCCGCTCAGCCTGATCTACGCCAACGCCTCATTGCAATGGATCCCGGACCATTACCACCTTCTGCCACACCTGGTTTCACTGCTCCAGTTAAACGGCGTGCTGGCGGTGCAAATGCCTGACAACTGGCTTGAGCCGACGCACGCCCTGATGCGTGAAGTTGCCTGGGAACAGGGCTACCCCGATCGTGGCCGCGAGCCATTGCCGGGTATCCATGCCTACTACGATATTCTGACGGAAGCGGGATGTGACGTGGATATCTGGCGCACCACCTACTTCCATCAGATGAGCTCTCATCAGGCGATTATTGACTGGGTCAGCGCGACGGGGTTACGGCCGTGGTTACAGGAACTCAACGAAAGCGAGCAGAAAAACTATCTGAAACGCTACCTTGAGCTGCTGGAAGAGCAGTATCCGCTCCAGGAGAACGGGCAGATACTGCTGGCTTTTCCGCGCCTGTTTATGGTGGCTCAGCGGGTTCCGTAAGCCGGATCAGGAACGCGCTTCCTTGAGCAACTGCTGAATCACGGCCTCCTGCTTGTCGTAGTTACCTTCGCCAAACGCGGTGTAACGCAGTTGCCCTTTCGCATCGAAATAGTAATGCGCTGGCCAGTACTGATTTCCGAACGCGCTCCAGATTTTGTAGTTATTATCCGTCACTACGCGGTACGGCAGCTGCCATTTATTGACCGCGTTTTTCACCGATGATAACGGCTTTTCCCAGGGGTATTCCGGGGTATGGACGCCAATCACCACCAGACCTTGTGACTCATATTTCTTCGCCCAGTCTCGAACATGCGGAAGGGTATGCTGGCAGTTGATACAGTCCCAGGTCCAGAAATCGATAAGCACAACTTTCCCCCGCAAGGCCTCAGACGTGACAGGGTCACCGTTTACCCAGCCCGTACCGCCGCTTAATGATGGTAGCTGGCTGCTTGGCGTTGCGTCAGCGACTGGTTGCAGTTTCACCTGCGTGGAGGATGGTTGCGCAAGGCTCAACAGAGCGTTTTCCAGCTGGTCGGCAATACCGTTGGCACCTTTCAGGGCTGAGGTCATCCCGCTGGCGTTGAACGCAACGGCAGCTAACATCATCACTCCCGCTCCCTGACGCAAACGCGCCATCAATGCGGATTTGGCTCTCAGAGGGGTTATCAGCTTACGGCCCCCCGCGACAAGCAGCCCCAGCATCAACGCGCACCCACTGCCGTAAGCGGCTAACAGCGCTCCGGTTGCGATGGCCGAGTGGCCCGCAATATTAATGCTGAAGATCGCCCCGAGAATCGGTCCGGCACAGGGGGACCAAAGAAGTCCAACGGCCAGTCCTGCCAGAAAAGCCGAAACCAGGCCGCGTCGCTGAACGCTGTGGGTGTTGAGAACGTTTCCCGCACTGACCGCCGGACGGGCAATGCGCTGAGCAAACTGCGGGAAGATCAGAGCCAGGGCGGCAATGCTCAGTATCAGCAGCGCAATCCAGCGACCGATAACGGTGGCGTCAGCGATCCACTCGCTGGCAATCGTTACTACCATCGCCACCAACGTGAACATCACAATCATTCCCGCCAGAAGCGCCAGAATGTGTTTGCGCTGCCCCTGAAAGCCAGCGAACAGCAGAGGAATGACGGGAAGCGTGCACGGACTGAGCAGGCTAATCATGCCGCCCAAAAAAGCGATTATCAGAAACATAACGACCTCACGATACGGTTGCTGCGAAGGTGCAGTGAGGTCATTTGACCGTACGAATGTGTCCAGGCCGTGTGCGAAAAGCTGAATTTTGTCTGCCTGCGTATCGGCACGGGGTGCAGATACACAGGCGTACAATTAACCGCGCGGAAGAGTCACGCTTACGACCAGCCCGCCCTCTGCCCGGTTTGCAAGATGCAATTTCCCGTCAAGCTGGGCGGTGAGCTGCGCGGCAATGGCGAGGCCTAACCCGGTGCCGCCCGTTTCGCGGTTGCGCGACGTTTCAACCCGGTAGAACGGCTGTAACACCGCCTCCAGTTCTGCCTCCGGGATGCCGGGGCCGTTATCCATAATACGGATCGCTACCTGCCTTTCATCTTCATCAATCTCTATAACCGCGCTATCGCCAAACTTGAGCGCATTATCCAGCAGATTGGTCATTACCCTGCGCAATGCCTGTGGACGAGTAACGATCGGCAGACGCGCATTGCGTGCATGAAACTGCACGTTTTTACCAATGTCCTGATAATCACTGGCGATGCTGTTAACCCACGCGTTCAGCTCCAGCTTCAGCGTGGTCTCTTCCAGTGATTCTGATGACCGGGCATAGGCAATCCCCTCCCGTACCAGGCGCGACATATTATCCAGGTCGCTCAGCAGCTTATCGCGGAGTTCGGGCTGATCTGCCATTTCGATCCGCAGCTTCATGCGCGTGATGGGCGTCTGGAGATCGTGAGAAATGGACGCCAGAATCTGCGCGCGTTCACGCAGATACGTTTGTATCCGCGACTGCATCTCATTAAAAGCGTGTGCAGCCTGGCGCACTTCAACCGGTCCTTTTTCAGTCATCGGTGAATGGGCCGCAGGATCGAGGGAATCAACCGCACGCGTGAATTGCAGGAAAGGCCGGACAACCTGGCGTACGGCAATCCAGGAGCAGAGCGCGACAAGTAACAGCTGAAGAACTAGCACCACGGGTAACCAGCTGGCGACAGGCGGCATGCGCGGGATCAGATCGATAGTGAGCGGTGCGCCGTCGCGGAGCGTCAGATGGGCCTGAATATGGGAGATTGGCCCTGGCACCGCCGTAAACTGGAGCGGATATTGGGCTGAAAGCGTCTCTTTCAGGGTGCGAATTGCATCCCGCGAGCGCTTGTCCGTTGGTGCGGCGCCTGCCTCGCCGGGGCCAAGGATATAACGATAATTACCGCGACTGAGCCGTTCCAGCCACTCTGGCCTCTCTTTGGCCGGAAGCCGGTCGAGAATGGCCACGCTGGTCGCCACGTCATTCTCAAGATTGCCCAGCATAACCGTGCGCGCGCTGTGCATTCGCTCAACCATGACCAGCGTCAGGCTGAGCGCGTTAGCCAGTAAGAGTCCAAGCAGCACAATGATCAGCAGCCGGGCCAGTAAGGTGCGGGGCCACAGCGTCATTCATTGGCCTCGACGATGGTCACCGGCATGGTAAAAACGTAGCCTTCGCTGCGAACGGTTTTAATGTAGGCCGGCGTGCGGGCATCTTCATTCAGGCGCTGTCGCACGCGGCTCACCAGGAGATCAATCGAACGCTCAAACAGCTCGGCATCACGTCCCTGCGTCAGGTTCAGCAGCTGATCGCGGGTCAGCACCCGTTGAGGATGATCGAGGAATACGCGCAAAAGGCGATATTCCGCCCCGCTGAGCGCCACAACCATCCCCTCGTTATCAATCAGATGACGCGCCACGGTATCCAGTTGCCATTCACCGAACACCACCAGGCGCCCTGCCTCGGTCACCTGAAGATTAGGCGGCATAGTACGAAAACGACGCAGGATAGCTTTGATACGCGCCAGCAGTTCGCGGGCCACAAACGGTTTCACCACATAATCGTCGGCGCCCATCTCCAGTCCCAGGATCCGGTCCGTGTCCTCGTTGCGCGCGGTGAGCATCAGGATCGGCAGATCCTTATGCCTGCTGCTGCGCAGCTGTCGACACAGCGTCAGGCCATCATCGCCGGGCATCATCACGTCCAGCACCACCAGGTCGATATGCTGTTTGTCGAGCACTACGCGCATCTCTTTCCCGTTCGCCGCGCCAGAGGCGTGGTAGCCGGATTTCACGAGGTAATCGACAATCAGTTCACGAATATCCCTGTCGTCATCGACGACAAGGATGTGATCAATATGCTCCACCGCAGGCTCCTGATTAAGAGGTAACGGATTGAAAATAGCACATATCAGAGCTTATCCGCGTCGACAACGGCTTTAACAAAGTCCTGCGGATCTTCCTGCGGCGGGTTGTGGCCAACCGTTGCGCCGAAAGTACGGTGCTCATATTTTCCGGTGAATTTCCCCGCATAGGCTGCGGGTGCAGGATGTGGTGCTCCGTTGTTACCACCCTCGATGGTGATGGTCGGCACCGTAATATTCGGCAGCGTAGCTAGCTTTTGTTCGTAGGCGTCATATTTCTGCTCACCCTTCTCCAGCCCCAGACGCCAGCGGTAATTACTGAGCGTGACGGCAACGTGGTCCGGGTTATCGAGGGATTTGGCGCTGGCATTGAAGGTGGCATCGCTGAATTTCCAGTCAGGCGAAGCCTGGGACCAGATCAACCGGGCAAAATCGTGCGTATTTTTAGCATAGCCCTCCGCCCCGCGCGGCGTGGCGAAATAGAACTGATACCACCACTGAACCTCTGCCTTCGGCGGTAAAGGCTGTTTGCCAATCGCCTGGCTGCTGATCAGGTAGCCACTTACCGAGACCAGCGATTTCACCCGTTCCGGCCAGAGCGCTGCAACGATATCTGCCGTACGCGCCCCCCAGTCATAACCGGCAAACACCGCCTGTTTGATATTCAGGGCGTCCATCAGGTTGACGATGTCTTTTGCCATTGCCGAAGGCTGGCCGTTTCGCGGCGTTTTATCAGAAATAAAGCGTGTGGTGCCGTACCCGCGCAGGGACGGCACAATGACACGATACCCCTTCGCGGCCAGCGCGGGGGCCACTTCTGCATAACTGTGAATGTCGTACGGCCAGCCATGCAGCAGGATCACCGGTTGCCCCTCTTTTGGCCCGATATCGACGTAACCGACGTTCAAATCGCCAGCGTTAATCTGTTTAACCTGGTTAAAGGCCGACGCGTAATCCTTACCCGTCGCTTCTGCCTGGCAGGACATCACGGTGCCAAGTGATACGGTCAGGGCGACGGCTGAGTATGCGAGTTTATTAAACATGATGTTATCTCCGGGTAAGTTCAGTTGACGGAGATATAACACCATGCGTTTGTACAGGAGATGTGTGCGGATGCGGTTTTATTGCATACCTGTGTATGTATCACAGAGGCAGATACAGTGTGATACAAACCCAGGTATTAAACGACTAAAGCGAGATTCGGTACCGGACGTAATCGTCGGCTTCACCATAGTGATCATACAGCTTACGCGCCGGATTGTTCATGCGGGTTACCCAGTAGAGTTTTGACCACCCTTCCCGCTTGCCTTCATCGATCAGGGCGTCGATAAGCGCTTTACCCGCCCCTGCGCCACGTTCGGCAGCGTCAACAAACAGATCTTCCAGATAGCAAACGGGCGCGGTTGACCAGGTCCCTTCATGCAGGACGCACATGGCGAAGCCGATGACGCGGCCGTCCTTCTCCACGACACGGCAAAACAGAGATGATGAATCTGCGAGCGCCCTGTCCCAGGTGGCCGCGGTAACGGACTCGTCAAGGTAGCACTCATAAAAATGGGTATAGCCATCCCACAGCGGTCGCCATTGTGGGTAATCATCTGTGCATAAAGGACGTACGGTTAGCGTCATCTGTTCTGACCTTACAAATCAATTGCCATTTCAATACAGCGTAAATGCGCGTCGGCCATACGCGAGTAATGCGTATTTTCACCCAGCATGGCAAAACCCACTAGATTTTGCAGCCATGGCGAATCGCTTCGTTACGGACGTGCCAGAGTGTTTCGGCTTCTTCGGGCCTGGCTTTTCTCAGCATCATATAACCCCTTTTATGGATAAACCTGAATAACAAAAGCACGACCAAATAGAATGTGATATTGATGAAAATACCAGAACCCAAACAAAAGCATAACGCTTAATTATGGAGATCAGCGGATGACCATACCCACGCTTACCACCGAGCGCCTGATATTACGCCCCCTGATTGCAGAAGATGCCGTCCAGATCCAGCAACGCTATCCGCGCTGGGAGATTGTCCGCTATATGGTGGCTTCAGTCCCCTGGCCCTACCCGGAAAACGGTGCAGAAAATTATGTCAACAACGTTGCACTGCCCGATATGGCCAAAGGGATTGCGTGGTTCTGGACGATTCGCCGTCGCGAAGCGTCTGACGAACTGATGGGGTTGATTTGCCTGTATGACGTGGAGGACAACAACCGGGGCTTCTGGCTCGCGCCGGAATTTCAGGGCCAGGGATATATGCGCGAGGCGAGCATTGCGGCCACGGATTACTGGTTCAATACGCTTAACAAACCGGTGTTGCGCGCGCCGAAAGCGGCTGCAAACAGCCGCTCCCGACGTATTTCAGACAGCAGCGGCATGCGGCTCATCAGGACGGAGAAGAAAGCCTATGTCAGCGGCCTGCTGGATTCGGAGCTGTGGGAAATCACCCGCGACGAGTGGAATGCCCGTCAGGTCAGCTGATAATGCTTATCCGGCATCAGTCTTTCAGGTATGTTCTCTTCATCGTTCATCTGCAACAGGTCGCGCTCCATCATGTTGCAGATGGCGTCCAGCGGCAGATCGTTATCTTCCGTTCCAAACGGATCTTCCAGCTCTTCCGCCAGCGTGTCCAGCGAGATAAAGGTGTAGGAAATCAGTGCAGAGACAAAGGGCGTCATGTAATGCAGATCAACGACCAGCGCAAACGGCAGCATGATGCAGAACAGATACACCGTCCGGTGCAGGATCAGCGTATAGGCAAACGGGACCGGCGTATTGGCGATACGCTCACAGCCAGCCAGCACGATGGACATATCATTAAGGCGGTTGTTGAGGCTGTGAAACAGAATGTCTGAAAGGTGCCCGCTACGCCGCCGCACGGCCAGCCACTCCCCCATGATCAGCAGGATACGGTTCGCCGGCGAGTTGGCGTCCATCACTTTGCGTAAATCGCCTGGAGCCAGATAGCGGGACAGCTGATCGGCATTGGTTTCTCTGCGTAGAGTCATTCGCAGACAGTTAGCAAACGCGATTTGCAGGCGGACAAACTCTCCAAGATGTTTATCATCCGGCAAGGTGTTTTTTACCTCGCGAAACAGCGAGCGCGCCGCTATCATCAACTGCCCCCAAAGCAGACGCGCCTCAACGTAGCGCGAATAACAGGCGTTATTGCGAAACCCCAGGAAGATGGCGATAGCCACACCCAGAATGCTGAACGGCGCGACGGTAAACCGGATACCCAGCGAGGTGTACCACGGCAGCATGACAATCACGGCGATGGAAAGCAGGAAGTTAAGCAGCAGTCGGGTATAAATTTTGGGAAGTACCGAACCATGCCAGACAAAAATCAGTTGCAGCCAGTGCTGTTGAGGACGAACAATCATAATCAGCTTCAGAAAAGTAAAGAGCGCGGCTATTAAACGTGATCCCCCTCACGGTTGCAAGCATGTTAATAGTTCATTGCATTTTCTGACCTGTTAAGCCTGAACCGCACGGTGCCGCAAGTGCTTTCTAAAAAAAGAACGTATAGTATGTTGTAACTAAATGGGGTCTTTAAAAAACCCGGCAAACGCCGGGCATTATGATTAGCAGAGCGGTTTCACCGCATCGCGCATGCCTTTGCTTAAAATCGCATCCAGATCCAGCGCAACCTGGTCTACCAGTCCGTTAACCAGAGTGAGATCCTGTTCCCAGTGTTCGCTCACGCTTAACACCGACGATACCAGTTCACGGGTAGTGACCTGTTTGTCGTGATGTTGCGTCCACAACTGCTGGTAACGTTCAAGCCAGTGCGCATCGTCCTGCACCGGATAGCGCTCACCGTTGCGCTCGGCACGGTAAAATGCAATCAGCGCCGCCAGAGCAAAGGTCAGACGTGCTGGCAGTTTGCCGGTCGCCTTCTGCCCTGCCAGCAGTTGCGGCAGAATGCGGGTGCGGTACTTGGTCATCCCGTTCAGTGCAATCGACAGCAGCTGATGCTTAATGTACGGATTACGGAAACGCCCCGTTACGGCACTGGCGAAGGAGTGCAGCTCGTCGCGCGGCAGATCCAGGACCGGAATAATCTCCTCATAAATAGCCTTCTCGACGAACGCGCAAATTTCCGCGTCGTTCATGGCTTCCCCTACCGTATCCAGGCCGGCCTGAAAAGCGACCGGAACCAGCGCCGTGTGCGCGCCGTTGAGGATCGCCACCTTACGCTCTTTATACGGTTTAATATCGTCAACAATCAGGACGTTAAGCGAGTATTTATCCAGGCGCAGTTCTGCTGCAAGTGATTTTGGCCCCTGAATAACAAACAGATAGAAATGTTCTGCCGTGTCGAGGAAGCTGTCTTGATAGCCCAGACCAGCTTCCAGCTCTGCCACCTCATCACGCGGATAGCCGGTAACAATGCGGTCAACCAGCGTCGAGCAGAAGGTGTTAGCGTTATTCAGCCACGCAATGAATGCCGCCGGCAGCGCCCACTCCTGTGCATAGCGCAGCACCAGTTCACGCAGGGCATCGCCGTTGTAGTCGATAAGCTCACAAGGAATAATGATCCAGCCTTTATCCGCAGCCCCGTTAAAGTGGGTAAAGCGCTCGAACAGCAGACGCGTCAGTTTGGCCGGATAGCTGGCAGCAGGCGCATCGTCATACTTATCGCCCGCGTGATAGCTGATGCCCGCTTCCGTGGTGTTGGAGAAGACAAACCGCATGTCCGGGTTATGGGCGAGCGCCAGAAATTCATCGTACTGGCTGTAGACGCTGATTTCACGATTTACGGAACGAATAAGACGCGCATCGCTTACCGCTTCTCCCTGCTCATTCAGACCACGAATAATTGTGGTATACAGACCATCCTGGGTGCTCAGCGACGGCGGAAAATCGCTCTGGATCGGCCGCACAATCACCACACCGGCATTGAGATCGGTATGCTCGTTTAAGAGGTCGATTTGCCAGTCAACGAACGCGCGCAGGAAGTTACCTTCGCCAAACTGGATGATACGTTCAGGGTAGCACGCACCGGGGAAATCACGACGGTTGAGAGTGTTCACAATGGAGGTCCTTTATGATTAGTCATACAGCCTGATAAGATTGGTGTGATAACTTATCAAAACTTCAGGACCAGAACCCCTGTCTGGATCAACTCAGGACGCGATGGTGAAAAATATCAAAGAAATTTATAGAACATCGAGGTCGCCGTCATGTCCCCGTTCGGCATCAGGGCGTAGCGTGGGATCTCCCCCGCCTTTTGCCAGCCCGCTCTCTGATAAAACGTCTCCGCGCCGCTGCCGGTCGAGGTATCAAGCACCAGCACCGTAAGCGCTTTTTCACGCGCAACCGCCTCCAGGGCTTCCATCAGCGCCATTGCCGCCCCTTTACGGCGCGCCTTCTCATGAACCAGCAGTTTCGCGACATCTGCACGGTGCGGCTGGTTTTCAGGCTGATCGGTGATCAGCTGGACCGTGCCAACCAGCCCCTGCTCCGCATCAAAACAGCCCATGACGGTACGCTCGTCGCGCCCGACGCTGTCTGCGACGCCGAGCCAGAAGGTTTGGGCTTTCCCGGCAGAAAAAGGCAGCATAAAGCTGACGGAGGCGCCGCCGTTGACACAGTTGACGAGAATATCGTTCAGGGCATCAATATGGGTGAGGATGTCCTGTCGGGAGAGAGGTTTAATCAGCATGGGAGAGTTCATTGCGCGTCCTTAGGTTGAATCTCTCCACTTTGCTATTAACATTTTTGTAACGCAATAAGCGATGACATAGGATTTCGTTATGTCATTTTTCGCCGTGGTGTTGCCGCTTCATGGCGTACATTTGCGCATCCGCGTGTTTTAACCATGCCTGAATATCGTTGCGGTGATGATCGAACTCGCTCAACCCCCAGGAGAACTGTAACGACCAGGGATGCAGCTGACGCGCGTTATACTTTTCCGTTTGTTCGACGAGATACTGCATGGCGATCCAGGCGCCAGGCTCATCGGTATCCGCAAACAGCACCGCGAACTCATCTCCCCCGAAACGTACCAGCAGATCGGCCTCGCGGAACGAGGAACGCATCAGGGCGGCCATCGCTTTCAGAGCTTTGTCACCCTCCTGATGTCCGAAGCGATCGTTAATGGTTTTGAAATGGTCCAGATCCAGCCAGCCAAGGGTTAACGGTTCTGCCCGACGCTGCGAAACCGACAGTGCAAACTGCGCAAACTGGTTAAACCCGCGACGGTTAAACAATCCCGTGAGTTCATCGGTCGTGGCGGCGCTAACGGCTGCAAATTCATCCTCCGCCAGCGCGCTGAGATCGGCCAGTACGGCGGCATCCGCCGCGGTAAACTCCCGCGGCGCGTAATCAATGAGACACAACGATCCTACGCACGCCCCGTCGCGTAAACGCAGCGGGAAACCGGCATAAAAGCGCACGCCCGGATCTCCCGCCACCTGCGGATTATCCGCGAAGCGTTCGTCCAGCAGCGTGTCACTCACCACCAGCGGCGCGTCACCCAGGATCGTATGACCGCAAAACGAGAGGTCGCGAGGCTGGCTGGCGAGTGCCCGGCCGTCAGCAGATTTCACGATCGCGGCGTGGTCATCCACCAGCGTAATCATCGCCAGCGGCACCCTGAAAAAGCGTGTTGCCAGCCGCGTAAGACGATCAAACGCGGGATAATTGTCGATCTCAAGCAGACCGGATTCGCGCAGCGCATTCATGCGCTCCGCTTCATTAACGGGAATTTGAGGTGCCTTCATAACGTCTCCTGACGCTGAGCATTAGTAAAAGCGTAGCTTAAACAGAGACATTGTCAGTTCAGGAGGCACGATTTACCTCTATGACCAGCCAATGATGGATTACGTTGACGATATACTGTTGTTGCTGCGCACTCAGCGGCACGCCCTGCGGAATAGCGTGCCACTTAGCCAGACAGCCCCGACAGCAGGTTGCCGTGGCATGCTGGGCGATAAAAACCGGATGGCCGCGCATCGGCGTCTGCTTACCGTCATTCACCGGGTGTGCAGGCGCCAGCCGCGCGGCGACAAAATCGGCGGCATGCTTATCGATAGTCTCTGCGCCCTTATCCCAGCAGTATTGCCGCTCTTTCGTCCCTAAATGAAATCGTGAACGAAACGTGGAGCGAGCCAGGCGCGCGAACAGAGGATCTAACGTGGACATCAGTATACGGACCGTCCAAGACGTTTGGTCAGCTGTTCCAGCGCCGCTACGCCCGCCAGTGAATTTCCGGTCTCGTCCAGTTCCGGGCTCCAGACGGCAATCGCCATCTCGTGGGGGACAATCGCCACGACCCCACCGCCAACGCCGGATTTAGCCGGCAGCCCCACGCGCCAGGCAAACTCCCCGGCATTCTGATACATTCCGCTGGTTGCCATTAAGGCGTTGATCTGCCGGGCCTGCATCGGGGAGACAACGTCCTCGCCCAGATGAGGGGCATGGCCCTGATGCGCCAGAAACAGAAAAGTCTGCGCCAGTTCAACGCAGTTCATCTTCAGCGCGCAGTAATGAAAATAGTTTTGCAGCACCGTGGCAACGTCATTATAAAAGTTGCCGAAGGACTTCATCAGCCAGGCGATGGCGGCGTTACGTGCAGAGTGTTCAAACTCAGAGCGCGCTACCACCGGATCGTAGGCGATGTCCTGCACGCCGGAAAGCTGCCGCACAATCTGGAGCATCCGCTGGCGCGGCGCGCTCAGCCGGCTTTGCAGCATATCGCACACCACCAGCGCCCCGGCGTTAATAAATGGGTTACGCGGCTTACCCTGTTCGATTTCCAGCTGAAGAAGGGAGTTAA
Source organism: Enterobacter cloacae complex sp. IR5402 (assembly GCF_049238125.1). Lineage (NCBI taxonomy): Bacteria > Pseudomonadati > Pseudomonadota > Gammaproteobacteria > Enterobacterales > Enterobacteriaceae > Enterobacter > Enterobacter cloacae complex sp. IR5402. Next base: position 230,304 of record NZ_JBMKHO010000001.1, on the reverse strand, counting down.
ACGGCTGACCGGACGGATCTTTGCCCACCCGCTGCCAGATCTCCTGCTCGTCATACTGGCGCATGGCGGCAACGAGGCTAAGCACTTTTGAGATCGACTGAATGGAAAATCGCTCCAGCGCGTCTCCCGCCTGAAAACGCTGCCCGTCGACAGTACAAATGGCGATGCCGAGCTTATTACCGCTGATCGAGGCCAGCGCGGGAATGTAATCGGCAACCTTACCCTGCCCCAGTAACGGACGAACCTGCGCCAGAATCTCGTCCAGCATCTCATTATGGATGACCGCAGCCACACTTTGCTCCTTGCCCTCAGGCTAAAACGGGCTGCGAGTATAACAGAGGCTTATACGTCACGTCAGGCAGGGAGACGAAAACGCGAGACGGCCTGCAACAAAAGATCGGACTGTTGATGCAGGCGCTCAGAGGCATTTGACGCTTCGCTAACCAGCACATCAGTCTGACGTGATACCTGATTCAGCGCCTGAAGCTGACGGGTCATCTGATGGATGCTATCCCCCTGATTCAGGGTGGCCAAGGAAATATCATTCAGCAGGCTGCTCAGATTCGCCACCAGCCCGGTGACCTGTTGCAAATTCTCTTCCAGACGGTTTACCACCTGAGATCCTTCCTCAATGCCCTGAAGCGAGTGGTTAATCAGCGCCTGGATGGTTTGCGTAGAGTGACTGCTTTTTCTGGCCAGCAACCCCACTTCCCGGGCGACCACCGCAAATCCGCGCCCCTGCTCTCCTGCATGGGCGGCTTCAATGGCAGCATTGAGGGCGAGAATGTTGGTCTGAAACGCCACGCTGTCGATCATCGCGACGATCCCGCGCATCTCTGAGGATCGGTCGACGATCGTCTGCATCGAGCCATTCACCGCCGTCATCATTTGCTCCCCGCCTACGGCAGCCTGTCGGGCTTCATCCGCGCGCGAGCGGGCGAGTTTTGCATAACCTGTGTTCCCCTCAACGTGGGTTTCGAGATCGGCGATATGCGCGGTCACCTCCTCCAGCTCTTTGGCTTGTCGCGTAGACTGCTGATAAAGCTTCTGATTCCCCTGCGCAAGTGACCCAATATTTTCAACCATGGCGGTAGTGGCCTCGCTGACCTGAGTCACCAGCTGCTGTAGCCCAAGCTGCATGGCGGTAATACTGCCGCAGAGCTGGCTGATTTCACGGTTAAAGCGCACAACGTCAGGCGGCGTGCCTGATAAATCCCCTGCCGCAAGCTGGTTAATATGGATAATCAGACGGCGTAGCGGGGATATCACCCACTTCGCCATTCCAAACCAGACGGCTATGGCAATGGCCAGCAGCACCAGCGGCGCAAACAGGAACAGCCGTTGCAGGCCTGAGAGTTGTTCCATGAGCGACTGACGCCCCTGTATCGCCTGCTTCTCACTCCGTTGCTGATAGCGTGCAAAGTTGTCATTAAAATCGGTCTGAAAGGCCTGGGCGGGTACGGCAAAAAAGAGGTCGATGCTGTTGGTTTTCACCAGCCCTTCCGCCTGCTCGCTAATGGCACCGAAGAACAGCTGATAGCTGTTAACAAGCCCCTCGTCCTGCGGAGGATTAAGCGCGAGCCATGCTTGCCATGCCTGTTGAGACGCCGCCAGGGATTTTTGCGCCTCGTCCATCAGGCTATGCCAGCTCCCTTCCGAACCGGTCTCTTTATCCTGCATAAAGTACACTCCGGAGCGGTTGAGCAGATCGCTCGCCGCAAGCAGCGAAATACGGGCCTGATCCAGCCTGCTCTGTTGCTGCCAGGCCAGCTGATTGCGCTGTTCGTTACGCTGGGCTTGATTCAGGGAGGCGGTGAGCAGGAAGGAGGAAGAGAGTTGCAGGGCGGAGAAAAGGCCAATAATACAAAAGATGCCGGTCAGCAGGCCAAACTGACGAGGAATAAAGCACGGCGCAAGACGACTAAAAATTTGCGTTAGGTTCATAATTTTCTTCTGTAACAATACGTTAGACGCGGCGAGTCTACGAAACGAAAATGACAGAACCATTACGCAAAAATGACAGGAAACGTGAACTGCCGGGTAGCGGCCTGGCCTTACCCGGCAACAATATTAGATGCGATCCTTCCACACCGTCTGCACATTACAGAACTCATGCAGACCGAAATGAGATAGCTCTCGCCCGAAGCCGCTCTTCTTCACTCCGCCAAAGGCAACGCGCGCATCGCTTGCGCTATAGCCGTTGATAAAGACTCCGCCGCACTCCAGCTCGCGAGAGAAGGTTTCAGCCAGCGCATCGTTAGCGGTAAAGACCGTCGCCGATAAGCCAAAATCGCTGTCGTTAGCCAGCTGCAACGCGTGCGCCGCATCATTGGCGACGGTAATCGCGGCCACCGGGCCAAACAGCTCCTGACGGAAGGCCGTCATCTGTCGGGTGACGCCGCCGAGTACGGTTGGCGCATAATAGTTACCGCTCCCGGCAAGCTTCTCTCCGCCGAGCAGCAGGGTCGCCCCTTCCGCCAGCGTAGCCTGCACCTGCTGATGCAGTTCATCGCGAAGATCAAATCGCGCCATCGGGCCAATATAGTTATCTTCCTCATCCGGTGCGCCCACCTTCAGCGCCTTGACCGCGTCAACAAAGCGTTGGGTAAAGGCGTCCGCTACGCCCGCTTCCACAATAAAGCGTTTTGCCGCCGCACAAACCTGTCCGGTATTCTGATAACGTCCGGCCACCGCCGCGTTGACGGCCAGATCAAGATCCGCATCGTTCAGAACGATAAACGGATCGGAACCGCCCAGCTCCAGCACGCATTTCTTCAGCGCCGCGCCCGCCTGCGCGCCAATTGCCGCACCAGCCCGAACGCTGCCGGTTACGGTCACCGCCGCGATACGCCGATCGTTAATCGCCTGGCTGACGCCGTCATTCGTCGCGTTCACCCAGCCAAAGACCCCCTCCGGGAAACCGGCATCCGCGAATACCTTCCCGATCAGCTCCGCCGAGCCGAGCACATTAGGCGCATGTTTAAGCAGATAGCTGTTCCCTGCCAGCAGGATCGGCACCGCACCGCGCAGCACCTGCCAGAGCGGGAAGTTCCACGGCATCACCGCAAGAATAGGTCCCAGCGGACGGTACTCAATCACCGCATTTTCGACCTGGGTTGATTCCGGGTGCAGCATCGACGGGCCGTGTTCAGCGTACCAGTCGCAAAGGCTGGCGGACTTAGCCACCTCCGCACGCGCCTGCACAATGGGCTTGCCCATCTCCCGGGAGATAGTCTGCGCCATCTCTTCCGCACGGCTACGCAGTGCCGCACCCAGATCGCGAAGTTTTTGCGCCCGGTGCGCCACGCTTTCGCGTCGCCATTGACGAAAACCAGTATCCGCCTGTGCAATGGCACGCTCAACGTCACGGGACGTTGCCCACGGGTAAGCAGCCAGCGTTTCGCCGGTAGCCGGGTTGACAGAGTGGGCATGGGTAGCAGATGAATAGGTCATGATGTTCTCCACGTAATAACAGTTGATTGATTGTGGCCTACTCTGCTATTTCTTAAAAATGAATAATACTCACCACCTTATTCACGAATCGAGAACGGTATGGACTTAACTCAGCTTGAGATGTTTAACGCCGTCGCACTGACCGGCAGCATTACCCAGGCGGCGCAGAAGGTACACCGGGTGCCCTCAAACCTCACCACCCGCATCCGACAGCTAGAAGCGGATCTCGGCGTGGAGCTGTTTATTCGCGAGAATCAGCGCCTGCGGCTTTCCCCCGCCGGGCACAATTTTTTGCGCTACAGCAAACAGATCCTGGCGCTGGTCGACGAAGCGCGAATGGTCGTCGCCGGGGATGAACCGCAGGGATTATTCTCGCTCGGCGCGCTGGAAAGTACCGCCGCCGTACGCATTCCGGAAAGTCTGGCGCGGTTTAACCAGCGCTATCCGCGCATTCAGTTTGCGTTATCCACCGGGCCTTCCGGTACGATGATTGACGGCGTGCTTGAAGGGACGCTTAGCGCCGCCTTTGTCGACGGGCCGCTCTCGCACCCGGAACTGGAAGGGATGCCGGTTTACCGGGAAGAGATGATGCTGGTCACCCCTGCGGGCCACGCGGAAGTGTCAAAAGCCACGCAGGTGAGCGGCAGCGACGTGTATGCCTTTCGCGCCAACTGTTCTTACCGGCGTCATCTGGAGAGCTGGTTCCATGCCGACCGCGTAACGCCGGGAAGGATCCATGAGATGGAGTCCTACCACGGGATGCTCGCCTGTGTGATTGCCGGGGCAGGCATTGCGCTGATGCCCCGCTCCATGCTGGAGAGCATGCCGGGGCATCATCAGGTGGCGGCGTGGCCGCTGGCGGAAAACTGGCGCTGGCTCACCACCTGGCTGGTGTGGCGACGCGGGGCGATGACCCGCCAGCTGGAGGCATTTATCGCGCTGCTGAACGAGCGTCAGCCACCTGCGCCCAGTTGTTAAAGTTGAACGTAGTCCTGGAGTCGAAGGAAAATTTTTCCCTTCATATACAGCGTGGCCTGCCCTCCAATCAGCACGCGGTCGCCTTTCAGCTCGCAGCGCAGATCCCCGCCGCGCAAGGAAACCTGGCGGGCCGACATCTGCGTTTTACCAAGCTTTTCGCTCCAGTACGGGATCAGCATGCTGTGAGCTGATCCCGTCACCGGATCCTCCGGCACCCCTTCCCCCGGGCAGAAGAAGCGGCTGACGAAATCATACTCATCTCCCGGCGCTGTAACGCAGACCATTTTCCCCAGCGGGAGCATGGCAGTGATATCCGGCGTCAGCGCCTCCACCTGCCGCTGGCTGTCGAGCACCACCATGTAGTCACGCCCCACACGGACCTCGTTTGTCGCGTTAATGCCCAGCGCGCTGAACAGCACTGGGGGTGGAGTATCGACAACCTCGGTTGACCACGCCGGGAAATTAAGCGTCAGCCAGTCGCCGCTGCGTTGTACCGTCAGTTCGCCGACAAAGCGCGTGGTGAAGGTGATTTCCGTATGCGGATAATCCAGGTATTCAAAAATAACGTGAGAAGCCGCGAGGGTTGCGTGGCCACAGAGGTTAATTTCATCCTGCGTGGTAAACCAGCGCAGTTCAAACCCGTTATCCGTTCGGACAAAAAACGCCGTCTCTGACTGATTATGCTGCTTCGCCATCTTCAGCAGCGTCTCATCCGGTAGCCACGCTTCCAGCGGACACACCGCCGCCGCATTGCCGCCGAACGCCCTGTCGCTGAAAGCATCTACCAGATAAAAATCAATTTCCTGCATCGTTGGTTCCTCTTAGATTTATTCAGCGCAGAAATACTGTGCCCTTCAGATACAGCGCCGCCTGCCCGCCCATCCGCACGCGGTCGCCCTTGAGTTCGCAGCGTACGTCTCCTCCACGGGCGGAAACCTGGCGGGCAAACATCTGTGTTTTGCCAAGCCGTGCACTCCAGTAAGGGATCAGCATGGTGTGCGCGGAGCCGGTGACAGGATCTTCCGGCACGGCCACGCCCGGCGAGAAGAAACGACTGATAAAGTCGTATTCTCCTTCGTCCCGGGCGGTGACGGCCACTTTATGCTCCCCCGGCGTCATGGCGGAGAAATCCGGATTAATGGCTTCCACCTGCTCGCGGCTCTCCAGTACCAGCACCCAGGCGCGGCCTTTTCGCGCCTCGACGTAGCGGGTGATACCGAGTGCGGTGAGCAACTCCGGTGGCGGCGTCTGCGCCTGCGTCGGGCAGGCCGGGAAGTCCAGCGTCATCCAGTCACCTTCACGGCTGACGGTCAGGCGACCAGAGGCAGTGTCAAAATGAAGGCGTGAGTCCGGATAATCCAGTTCGTTAAACAGAATATACGCCGCGGCAAGCGTCGCGTGACCACACAGATTAACCTCGGTTAGCGTGGTGAACCAGCGCAACTCGATCCCCCCTTTGGTACACACAAAAAACGCGGTTTCCGACTGGTTATGCTGTTGTGCCATCCGCAGTAACGTCTCATCCGGTAGCCACGCGTCGAGGGGGCACACCGCCGCCGGGTTGCCGCCAAAGGAGGACGCGCTGAACGCATCTACCAGATAAAAATCAATCTCCTGCATTGTGTTACCGCCTGTTTTTGTTGTGTTGTTCTTTATCTTCAATGAAAACAACCGCGTTCGCTACCGCTGCATGAAGGTAAATTTTGTGATTCATATCACATAACGGTTGAGTTTTCGCCGTTTAAGGCTTTAAGATCGTCTCCTCATCTTTCAGGCAACGAATCCCAGATATCCCTATGACAACACACACGGTTTCCCGCAGGGTCGCGTGGCTACGCGTGGTCACGCTCGCCATCGCAGCGTTTATTTTCAACACCACGGAATTTGTTCCGGTTGGGCTGCTGTCCGACATTGCGGCCAGCTTCCATATGGAAACGGCACAGGTTGGCATTATGCTGACCATCTATGCATGGGGGGTAGCGCTGATGTCGCTGCCGTTTATGCTGCTGACCAGCCAGATGGAACGTCGTAAGCTGCTGATTGGGCTGTTTGTGGTGTTCATTGCCAGCCATGTGCTGTCATTTATGGCATGGAACTTCACCGTGCTAGTCATCAGCCGCGTCGGCATCGCGTTTGCCCATGCCGTTTTCTGGTCGATCACCGCATCGCTCGCCATTCGTCTGGCCCCGGCGGGGAAACGCGCCCAGGCGCTGAGCCTGATTGCCACCGGAACGGCGCTGGCGATGGTGTTAGGCCTGCCGATCGGGCGCATTGTGGGTCAATACTTCGGCTGGCGCACCACCTTCTTTGCCATCGGCATGGGGGCGCTGATCACCCTGGTGTGTCTGATCAAACTGCTGCCAAAACTGCCCAGCGAACACTCCGGCTCGCTGAAAAGTCTTCCGCTGCTGATGCGTCGACCGGCGCTGATGAGCATCTATTTGCTGACCGTGATTGTGGTGACCGCCCATTACACGGCCTACAGCTATATTGAGCCGTTTGTTCAGGTTGTGGCGGGCTTTAGCGCTAACTTTGCCACCGTTCTGCTGCTGATCCTGGGCGGCGCGGGGATTATCGGCAGCATCCTGTTCGGGAAGCTGGGCAATCAGCATGCGTCTGCGCTTGTAAGCAGTGCGATTGGCCTGCTGCTGGCATGTCTGCTGTTACTGATGCCTGCGGCAGGCAGCGAGAGTCATCTGGCGATCCTCAGTCTGTTCTGGGGCGTGGCGATCATGATTATTGGTCTGGGAATGCAGGTCAAAGTGCTGGCGCTGGCCCCGGACGCCACGGACGTAGCGATGTCGCTCTTCTCCGGGATTTTTAATCTGGGGATTGGCGCCGGTGCGCTGGTGGGAAATCAGATCAGCCTGCATGTATCGATGTCGGCCATTGGCTATCTCGGGGCGATTCCGGCGCTGATCGCGCTGATCTGGTCGGTGCTTATCTTCCGTAAATGGCCGGTCGCGATGGAAGAACAGACCAGCCACGCCAGCCACGGTTGACGTTTGTTGTGCCGGGTGGCTCTGCGCTTACCCGGCAACGTTCTCAATGATACGTCTTAACAATCTCCAGCACGCCGTTAATAATAAACTGCACGCCCATACAGACCAGCAGGAAGCCCATCAGACGGGAGATAGCTTCAATCCCCCCCTTGCCCACCCAGCGCATAATCGCCCCGGAACTGCGCAATGACCCCCAGACAATAATGGCAATAAGCGCAAAAATGATCGGCGGCGCAACGGTGATAACCCAGTGCGGAAATGTCGACCCATCACGCACCGTTGAGGCGGAACTGATGATCATCGCAATCGTTCCCGGCCCTGCCGTGCTCGGCATGGCTAACGGCACAAACGCGATGTTGGCGCTCGGTTCGCTTTCAAGCTCCTCCGATTTGCTTTTGGCTTCCGGGGATTCGTGCGCTTTGTGCGCCGGGAACAGCATCCGGAAACCAATAAAGGCCACGATCAGCCCGCCAGCGATACGCAGACCGGGAATCGAAATACCAAAGGTATTCATCACCAGTTGCCCGGCGTAATAAGCCACCATCATTATGGCAAAGACGTACACAGAGGCCATCATCGACTGCTGATTGCGCTCCGCGCTGTTCATGTTCCCCGCCAGCCCCAGAAAAAGCGCCACCGTCGTTAACGGGTTCGCCAGCGGCAGCAACACCACCAGCCCAAGCCCCACTGCTTTAATCAAATCCAACATAATGCACCGCAGTCCTTATCCTTATTCAACATCGCAATTATAGGGGCAAATCCTCGTCCGTAGCCATCCGCGCAGCGTAACCATAATTGTCTCTCGTAATTCATAACCCCAGATTATCTGTATGATTTAAAAGCGTACAGAATGAGTTCCTGAAGCGTTTTAGCATTTCGTGGCATCGGCCGATTCATTCAGTTGACTTATACTTGCCTGAGCAATAATATCTGCCGTGACTAAACTACTTGCCAGGGCAACCATTGTGAAAAGCACCAGTGACCTCTTTAACGACATAATCCCACTGGGTCGTCTTATTCATATGGTTAATCAGAAAAAAGATCGCCTGCTCAATGACTATCTGTCACCGCTGGATATCACCGCAACACAGTTTAAAGTGCTGTGTTCCATTCGCTGCGAAGTGTGTATCACGCCGGTTGAGCTGAAAAAGGTGCTCTCTGTCGATCTGGGTGCGTTAACCCGCATGCTGGATCGTCTCGTCTGTAAAGGATGGGTAGAACGAAGCCCTAACCCAAATGACAAACGTGGCGTACTGGTGAAACTGACCAGCGATGGCGCGGCCATGTGTGAGCAATGTCATCAATTAGTAGGACAAACACTGCACCAGGAACTGACAAAAAACTTAACGGCGGATGAAGTGGCAACGCTTGAGCTTTTACTCAAGAAAATCCTGCCGTAAACAGAAAAAGAGGTATGACGATGTCCAGACGCAATACTGACGCTATCACCATTCATAGCATTTTGGACTGGATCGAAGATAACCTGGAATCTCCGCTCTCCCTTGAGAAAGTGTCTGAGCGTTCAGGTTACTCAAAATGGCACCTGCAACGGATGTTTAAAAAAGAGACCGGCCATTCATTAGGACAATATATTCGCAGCCGCAAGCTGACGGAGATTGCCCAAAAACTGAAAGAAAGCAATGAGCCGATCCTCTATCTGGCGGAACGTTACGGATTTGAATCGCAACAAACCCTGACGCGTACATTCAAGAACTACTTTGACGTGCCGCCTCATAAGTACCGTATTACCAGTATGCCGGGTGAATCCCGTTATCTGTATCCGCTAAAACATTGCAGTTAATCATCGCCTGTTAAGACGTAACCGAGGAAATCATGAAATTTATCGCCTCCGCCGCCCTCACCTTGCTGGTGATGGTTTCCGGCCAGAGCTTCGCGGAGCAAACCCCCAGTGCGGGGCAGCAAAATAATCGTGACACCATGATTATGCCGTCCACGCAAAACCAGTCGCCCTGGGACTTCAATCACATGGGCGCTGGCAGCGACAAATCCGACGAATTAGGCGTGCCGTATTACAACCACGACCTGTAATTCGTTTTTGCCCCGCTAATGCGGGGCTTTTTTCTGCCTTAACTCTGCACCCGCGTCGCCCGATGCACCCGCAAGCCAAAGACGTTGATATACAGCCCGGCCATAATCAGCCCTGCGCCACACAGTTGCAGCGCGCTGAGCGTTTCATCCAGCAACAGTGCGGCGCTGGCAAGCCCGACCACCGGTACCAGCAGCGATAACGGCGCCACGCGCCAGGTTTCATAGCGTCCGAGCAGCGATCCCCAGATACCATAGCCAATGATTGAGGCAACGAACGCCAGGTAGATCAGCGACAAAATAGTCGTCAGGTCGATCTCCACCAGGCTTTTCAGCATCGCCTGCGGCCCCTCCAGAATAAATGACGCGGCCATAAACGGTACGATGGGGATCAACGCGCTCCAGACCACCAGCGATAAGACCGCCGGACGCGCCTCGTGCTGCATTATCAGCTTGTTAAAGATATTGCCGCACGCCCAGCTCAGCCCCGCCGCCAGGGTGAGCATAAAGCCCAGCAGCGCGACATGCTGACCGTTGAGGCTGCCTTCAATCAGCACCAGCACGCCAAAGACCGCAAGGCTAATGCCCGCCAGCTGCTTGCCCTGCAAGCGTTCGCCAAAGACAAACGCGCCGAGAATGATGGTAAAGAACGCCTGCACCTGAAGCACCAGCGAAGCCAGGCCCGCAGGCATACCGAATTTAATAGCGCAAAAAAGAAACGCAAACTGACCAAAGCTGATGGTGAGGCCGTAGCCCAGCAGCAGCTTGAGGGGAATTTTCGGGCGGGCGACGAACAGCAGCGCCGGAAACGCCACCAGCAGGAAGCGCAGACCCGCCAGCATCAATGGAGGCATGTTGTGCAACCCCATTTTGATGACCACAAAATTGAGTCCCCACACCACGACAACCAGCAACGCTAACAGCCCGTCTTTCCGCGTCATTTTCCGCCCCTGAAATATTAAAATTTTGTAAACACTTCAAGGTAACAGAAAAAATAGCCCCGCGAGAAGATCATTAATTCTGGTACTGAAGAGAAGCACTTGCAGATAAATTGGGTGCTATACAAGCTGCCGATCCCATGATAATCCTGTAATAACACAACAAAAAAGCATAAGCATTTGTCGGGCAGGAAAATGAAACCATCAATCAGGCGCTCAACCGCAGCGCTGCTGGCATCGTCATTGTTATTAACAATTGGCCGCGGGGCAACGCTGCCCTTTATGACCATATATCTTACACGCGTGTACGATATGAGCGTGGAGAATATTGGCTATGCCCTTACCGTGGCGTTGACCATTGGCGTGGTGTTTAGCCTGGGGTTTGGCATCCTGGCGGATAAATTCGACAAAAAACGCTATATGCTGATCGCCATCGTCGCCTTTATCGCCGGGTTTGTGGCCATTCCGCTGGTGAATAACGTGACGCTGGTAGTGCTGTTCTTTGCCCTGATTAACTGCGCCTATTCCGTCTTCTCAACGGTGCTGAAAGCATGGTTTGCCGACGTGCTGACCTCCAGCGAAAAGGCGCGCGTTTTCTCACTCAACTACAGTTTCCTGAACATCGGCTGGACGATTGGGCCGCCGATCGGCACCCTGCTTGTGATGTACAGCCTGCAACTGCCGTTCTGGCTGGCGGCCTTCTGCGCCGCACTGCCGCTCGGGTTTATCCATTTCTTTGTGCAGAAAAGCATAGCCTCGGACAGCCCTGAGGAGAAAATGCCATGGCAACCCTCGGTGCTGCTGAAAGACCGGGCGCTGTTCTGGTACACGCTTTCCGGGCTGCTGGCGTCGTATGTGGGTGGATCGTTTGCCACCTGCATTTCCCAGTATGTCCTCGCTGCACATGCGGACAGTGATTTCGCAGAAAAGGTGGTGGCCGTTGTGCTGCCCGTCAACGCGGCGGTGGTCGTCACCCTGCAATATGCGCTTGGACGGAAGATCACCGCCAGCAATATCCGTCCGCTAATGACCGCCGCGACGCTTTTTTTCATCCTCGGGCTGGGGGGGTTTATGCTTTCCGGCGAGAACCTGATTTACTGGGGGATCGCGGCAGCGATTTTCACCCTGGGTGAGGTTATTTATGCACCGGGTGAATACATGCTGATCGACAATATCGCCCCGCCGGGCATGAAGGCGAGCTACTTCTCCGCACAAGCGCTGGGCTGGCTGGGCGCGGCGGCGAACCCGATGATCACCGGGCTCATCCTGACCCATCTGCCGCACTGGTCATTATTTATCATTATGATGGCCGCCATCATTGCGGCCTGGCTGATGATATTGCGCGGGATGCGCGTGAAAAGTGAAGATAGCGTGTCGAGTAGCGCTGCGCTTACCCGACCTGGAAAACCCTAATCCCAGGCCGGGTAAGGCGAAGCCGTCCCCCGGCAAAACCAACACCTTAGTGGTGCAACATCTCCTCAACCACCTGCTCTTTGTACATCTCATTCGGGTAGTAGGTCGGCCAGTTATCCATCTCTTTCAGCAGCGCCTCGTGGGAGGTGTTGCCCATAAAGATATGGAAGTGTGAAGAGGCTTTCGGCCCGATGATATGGTCGCTGAACTGCACAAACTTAGGCGCCTCGCTCGCGTTATCCTTGCACTCAAACAGGTAGCGCACACCTTTTTTCCCCGACGCATAGGTCAGAATTTTGTAGCCGCTGTAGTCGTAGCGGCAGCTGCTCACCGTTTTGCCTCGGTGGAATTCCATCACGTTGTTTTCAATGCCGATGGCGTCCACGTCCGTCGCGTAACCCTTGCGGTAGTAGGCCTTCACCTCGGCAGCAGATTTTTCTCCCTTCTGCGCTTTCTTTTCGAAAACCGGATCCAGCGAACCATCAAGCAGGAACGGGTAAACAGACTGCCATGTTCCGTCCCAGTCAGACAGCTTCCTGTCCCTGACGTCTTTATCCTCAAAGACGCCGTTTGCCGCCTTCTGTTCCGCCTCCGTCATCTGATGACCGTGCGAATGGGCAAAAAGCGAGCCGCTTACCAGCAGCGTTCCCAAAGTCAGCGCAATTTTTCCAGGTTGTGCAGCCACAGCAAAATCCTCATTCCGTTTTATAAGAACAGGGATGTTATATTATAACATTTCAGATCGCAACCAGCCCGCGAACGCCCTCCCGCTCCATATTCTCCCCGCGCCCCTGCTGGACGATGCTGCCGCGCGACATCACCAGATAGCTGTCGGCCAGCTCTGCCGCAAAATCATAAAATTGCTCCACCAGCAGGATCGCCATATCCCCCCGGTTCGCCAGGCTGCGGATCACCTGCCCAATCTCTTTAATCACCGACGGCTGAATACCTTCCGTGGGTTCATCCAGAATCAGTAACTGTGGACGGCTCGCCAGCGCGCGACCAATCGCCAGCTGCTGTTGCTGACCACCGGAAAGATCGCCTCCGCGTCGGTGCTTCATCTCCTTCAGCACCGGGAAAAGCTGCCAAATCTCCTCCGGTACGCTCCTTGCGTTTCCCGCTGAGAAGCGCGTCAGCCCCATCAGCAGGTTTTCTTCTACGGTCAGACGCGGAAAAATCTCCCGCCCCTGCGGAACATACGCCACGCCGGACTGCACTCGCTGGTGCGGTTTACTGTGAGTGATGGTCTTTCCCTGCCAGACGACCTCCCCGGCTTTCACCGGGATCAGCCCCATCAGGCACCTCAGCAGCGTGGTTTTGCCCACCCCGTTGCGCCCCAGCAGGCAGGTAACTTCCCCGACGACCGCCTCAAAGCTCACCCCGCGCAGAATATGACTTCCGCCGTAGTACTGATTCAGTTCGCAAACCTGTAACATCCCCTCTCCTTAACGTCCCAGATAGACGTCAATTACCTGTTCATTGGCCTGTACCTCGCGAAGCGAACCTTCCGCCAGTACCCGCCCCTGATGCAGCACCGTGACGTGGTCGGCGATGGTCTCGACGAAGCCCATATCGTGCTCAACCACCATCAGCGAATGCTTGCCTGCCAGGGTTCGGAACAGCTCGGCTGTGTATTCCGTCTCTGCGTCGGTCATACCGGCAGCGGGTTCGTCCAGCAGCAACAGGTGCGGGTCCTGCACCAGCAGCATGCCGATCTCCAGAAACTGCTTCTGTCCGTGGGAAAGCAGTCCGGCACGGCGATCGCGTTCGCTGCCAAGCCGCAGCAAAACCAGCATCTCGTCAATGCGGTCGCGCTGCTCGCCGCTGAGCGTTGCCCGCAGGCTCGCCCAGACGGACCTGTCGGCTTTCATGGCGATTTCGAGGTTTTCCCCTACGGTCAGCGCTTCAAACACGGTCGGCTTCTGGAACTTACGGCCAATGCCCTGACGGGCGATGGCCGCCGGTTCCAGGACTGTCAGATCGATGGACTGATCGTAAATAGCTTTCCCGCTTTTTGGCCGGGTTTTGCCGGTGATCACGTCCATCAGCGTGGTTTTACCGGCGCCGTTAGGGCCAATGATGCAGCGCAATTCTCCGACGCCGATATTCAGCGAAAGATCGGTCAACGCCTGAAAACCGTCGAAACTGACGTTAATGGCCTCGAGCTGCAACACCGGATCGGTCTGCTCACGGTAACGATCGCCCGGTAGCTGGCGGGTAAAGAGTCCTTCAGAGGGCTGCATTAATTCTCTCCCTTACGAAACAGACCGAACACGCCGCGCGGTAAAAACAGCGTCACGGCGATGAAAATCAGCCCCAGAAACAGCTGCCAGTACTCCGGCATCGCCACGGTGAAAAAGCTCTTCGCACCGTTGACCAGCGCCGCGCCCATCACCGGGCCCACCAGCGTGCCGCGACCGCCCAGCGCCACCCAGATGGCCGCTTCAATCGAGTTGGTCGGCGACATTTCACCCGGGTTGATAATACCCACCTGCGGAACGTACAGCGCCCCCGCCAGGCCACACAGCACGGCGGAAAGCGTCCACACCAGCAGCTTGAAACCGCGCGGATCGTAGCCGCAGAACGTCAGACGGTTTTCCGCATCGCGCACCGCCGTTAAAATGCGGCCAAATTTACTCTTCGCCAGCGCGTAGCCTGTGCCCAGGGCCAGCAGCAGCAGCATGACCGTTGCGAGAAACAGCGCGATCCGCGTGGTAGTCGCCGTGACGGAAAACCCGAGCAGCGTGGTAAAGCCGGTAAAGCCGTTATTGCCGCCAAAGCCGGTTTCGTTGCGAAAGAACAGCAGCATGCCCGCATAGGTCAGCGCCTGGGTCATGATGGAGAAATAGACCCCTTTGATCTTCGAGCGGAAAGCAAACCAGCCGAAGACCAGCGCCAGCAGGCCGGGGATCGTCACAATTAACACCAGAGCCCAGGCAAAATGCTGCGTTCCCCACCAGAACCAGGGCAGTTCGCTCCACGAGAGAAACGACATAAACGCGGGCAGCCCGTCCCCGGCCGCCTGGCGCATCAGGTACATGCCCATCGCATAGCCGCCCAGGGCGAAGAATATGCCGTGCCCCAGCGAGAGCATACCGGCATAGCCCCAGACCAGATCGAGTGCCACGGCGACAACTGCGTAGCAGAGGATCTTGCCGATGAGCGTCAACATCCACGTAGAAACGGCCAGCGGATGCGTTGCGGGTAACAGCGCGAGAAAAGGCAGCACCAGCAGCGCCGCAACCAGCAGACTGCCGAAGATTTGCGCGATGCGCGGTGCCCTGCGCGCCAGTGTTAAGGTCAATGGCTGGCTCATCAGTCAGTCACCCTCCCTTTAAGTGCGAATAACCCCTGCGGACGTTTCTGGATAAACAGAATGATCGCCACCAGAATCAGTATCTTGCCCAGCACGGCGCCCATCTGCGGTTCAAGAATTTTATTGAAGATCCCCAGACCAAAGGCCGCCGCGACGCTACCGGCCAGCTGGCCGACGCCGCCGAGCACCACCACCAGGAATGAATCGATGATGTAACCCTGGCCCAGCTCCGGTCCCACGTTCCCCAACTGGGATAACGCCACGCCGCCCAACCCGGCAATGCCGGACCCGAGGCCAAACGCCAGCATATCTACCCGTCCGGTGGGAACGCCGCAGCAGGCCGCCATGCTGCGGTTTTGCGTCACCGCCCGCACGTTCAGACCCAGACGCGTTTTGTTCAGAATGAGCCAGGTGAAGAACAGCACCATCAGCACAAACCCGAGCACCACAATACGGTTCCACGGCAGCGTCAGGTTGGCGAAAACCTGCACCCCGCCGGACAGCCAGGCCGGGTTAGCGACCTCAAGGTTTTGGGCGCCAAAGGTCATGCGCACCAGCTGGATAAGCATCAGGCTGATCCCCCAGGTGGCGAGCAGGGTTTCCAGCGGGCGGCCATAAAGATGGCGGATCACCGTGCGCTCCAGCACCATCCCGATACCTGCCGTCAGGCAAAACGCCACCGGCAGCGCCACCACCGGATAAAGCGCCAGCCACTGAGGCATCCACTGCGCCATCACCTGCTGCACCAACCAGGTAGCATACGCCCCGAGCATCAGCATTTCACCGTGGGCCATGTTAATCACCCCCAGCAGACCATAGGTGATAGCCAGCCCGAGCGCGGCCAGCAAGAGTACCGACCCCAACGACAGGCCCATGAAGGCCTGCCCCAGCAGTTCACCCCACATCAGCCGGTGCTGAATACGGTCCAGGCTCTCAGCGGCGGCGGCACGTACCCGTGCGTCCGGCTCGGTTTGCGCCCGGGTGAACGGCGTCAGCGTGGCCTGAACGTCCGGATCGTCAGACTGTCCCAACAGTTCAACCGCGTTGAGGCGCGTTTCCGCCTGCGGACTCGCCAGCTGAAGATTTGCCAGCGCCAGCCTCAGCGACTGTCGGGTGACGTCGTCCGTTTCGCGATTAGCCCGCTGTTGCAGAAACCCGAGCATATCCGGCTGGGCGTCACGCTGAAGTTGCCGCGCGGCATGACGCCTTTCGGTGACACTGTCACTGACAAGCTGATGCGTCGCCAGCGCCGTGACGGTTAACACGCGCAGCCGGTTGGTCAGCCGCACGGCTTTGGTCGTTCCTTCGGCGCTCTTTGCCGCGCCCAGGGCAACCATTTCGCCGTCGATGCGGGTAAATGCCTTCTTCTGGCTGTCGGTATAAAGGTTCTCCTGTTGTAGCGCCTTAAGCAGCGGCAAACGTGCAGGTTCCGGCGTGGCTGCCCAGCGGGTCAGCATGGCGGTTTGCTGGCTGCGGCTAGCGGCAACGAAATCATCGGCATCCGATGCCTGCGCCATCCCTGGCAGCAGTCCGGTAAGCCACACAATCGCAATCATCATGCGTATGGCGTTCATGACGTCTCTCCCTGGTGGTGGCTTAGTTGCTGGCGGTTTTCATCGGCTGGTCAGGTTTTTTGTCATTCCCGGCGATAAACGGGCTCCACGGCTGAGCGCGTACCGGCTGTTCGGTTTGCCAGACGACGTTGAACTGGCCGTTGCCTTCGATTTCACCAATCATGACGGGCTTATGCAGGTGGTGGTTGGTGGCATCCATGGTCAGCGTAAAGCCGGACGGCGCGTTGAACGACTGGCCCGCCATTGCCGCGCGCACTTTGTCCACGTTGGTTGTCCCCGCTTTTTCAACCGCCTGCGCCCACATATGCAGGCCGACGTAGGTCGCTTCCATCGGATCGTTGGTGACGACGGTATCGGCATTCGGTAGCTTATGGGCTTTCGCGTAGGCTTTGTAGGCCGCGACAAAGGTCTGGTTGGTCGGGTTATCGACGGATTCAAAGTAGTTCCACGCCGCAAGGTTACCCACCAGCGGTTTGGTATCAATGCCGCGCAGTTCCTCCTCGCCCACCGAGAACGCCACCACCGGCACGTCCGTGGCTTTCAGCCCCTGGTTCGCCAGCTCTTTATAGAAAGGCACGTTGGAATCACCGTTGATGGTGGAGACCACCGCCGTTTTACCGCCCGCAGAGAATTTCTTGATACTGGCGACGATGGTCTGGTAATCGCTATGACCAAATGGGGTGTAGACCTCTTCAATATCTTTATCTTCCACGCCTTTCGAGTGCAGGAAGGCGCGCAGGATCTTGTTCGTGGTGCGCGGGTAAACGTAGTCCGTTCCCAGCAGGAAGAAGCGTTTCGCGCTGCCGCCGTCCTCGCTCATCAGGTACTCCACCGCCGGGATCGCCTGCTGGTTAGGCGCCGCGCCAGTATAGAAGACGTTAGGTGACATCTCTTCACCTTCGTACTGCACCGGATAGAACAGCAAACCGTTCAGCTCCTCAAAAACCGGCAGAACCGATTTACGCGATACGGAGGTCCAGCAGCCAAACACCACGGCGACCTTATCCTGGCTCAGAAGCTGGCGGGCCTTTTCGGCAAACAGCGGCCAGTTGGAGGCCGGGTCAACCACCACCGGCTCCAGCTTTTTCCCGAGCACGCCGCCTTTGGCGTTAATTTCATCGATGGTCATCAGGGCGACATCTTTCAGGGGCGTTTCTGAAATGGCCATCGTGCCGGAGAGTGAGTGCATGATCCCGACTTTAATGGTCTCTGCGGCCTGGACGCCAAAACTGACCCCCATGGCGACCACGGAGGCGGACAAGGCGAACGCTTTTATAAAGGTACGACGGTGCATATTTTCACTCCTGAAAAAGAAAGCTGTGCGAAGACGTCCGTTACCGCCCGGACGCAGAAAAAGTAACGTCAGTTTCAGGAGAGCAAAAAGGGTGCCAGGTTGCAGAGGCAGGATTTAAACGGGTTCGAAGAGAGGATTTACGGTAAACGACTCAGAATGGTACAGCGCTGCACTGTAATAATGCAGCGCTGTGAACGGCGTTACCAGACGTCGCTGGCGATTTGCGTCACCAGGCGAATTTTATCCCACTGCTGGGCTTCGCTCAGGCTGTTACCCTCTTCCGTGGAGGCAAATCCGCACTGCGGGCTGAGGCAAATCTGCTCTTTCGCCACGTAGCGCGCAGCCTCTTCCAGACGCGCTTTCACCCCTTCCGGGTTCTCCAGTTCACCGTGCTTGGTGGTGATCAGCCCCAGCACCACCTGCTGTTTACCCGGGCGCACAAAACGCAGTGGCGCAAAGTCGCCGCTACGGTCGTTGTCGTACTCCAGGAAGAACGCGTCGACGTTCACCGTGCCGAACAGCACCTCCGCCACCGGCTCATAGCCGCCTTCGGAAATCCAGGTTGAGCGGAAGTTGCCGCGGCAGACGTGCAGCCCGATGGTCAGGTCGTCCGGTTTGCCCTCCAGCGCCTTATTCAGCACCCGGGCATAGGTTCGGGCAAGTTCGTCTGCATCGTCACCGCGCTCGCGGATCTGGCGGCGCTGGTCTTCTGAACAAAGGTAGGCCCAGACGGTATCATCCAGTTGCAGATAGCGGCAGCCTGCATCGTAAAAGGCCCGAATGGCATCACGCCAGGTTGTCGCCAGATCGTCAAAGTAATCCTTCAGATCCGGGTAGACCGTGGCATCAATATCCTTGCGGCCACCGCGGAAGTGCAGCACGCTCGGGCTCGGAATGGTCATCTTCGGCTGTGCGTTACCGCTGATGCTTTTGAGGTAGCGAAAATCTTCCAGCATAGGATGATCGCCGAAGCCCAATTTGCCCGTTACGCGCACGCCGTGGGCTTTGGTCTGCACCCCGTTGAACTGAATGCCCTGCTGCGAATCATAACGCTCTACGCCCTGTAGCCCGTCAAAGAAGTCAAAGTGCCACCAGGCGCGGCGGAATTCACCGTCCGTTACCACATGCAGACCGCAGGCGCACTGCTGTTCGACAACATGGCGAATGGCCTCGTCCTCAACCGCGCGAAGCTGACCGGCATCGATCTCACCGCTGGCAAATTGCAGACGGGCCTGTTTAACAGAGTCCGGGCGTAAAAAACTGCCGACTACATCGGCGCGGTACGGGGCGTGGTGTCGCTGCATGGAAATCTCCTCTGTCTGTCGGCGTTAATTGCCCACAGTGATAATTCATCTCTTGAACATTTAGACTTCTGGATGTCTAAACGTCCTAAAAAGATGTCATACCGGCTCGCCGCCGACAAACGAGAAAATTTCATCTGTGTTGAAATAAATTCATGTTCACAGGGCGGGCGATGAAGATCCTGCAAACGCGAACCGCTCATCTTCCCAGCCGGTCATGCCCCCGAGCATAACCTTAACCGGCAGACCCAGACGCGCCAGCTTCAGCGCCGCCCTGTCCGCCCCGTTGCAGTGCGGGCCTGCACAATAGACGACAAACAGCGTGCCCTCTGGCCACGCTGTCATCCGCTCGACGGTGATCTGGCTCCAGGGTAAATGCAGCGCGCCGGGCAGATGCCGCCGGGCAAAATGTTCAGGCTTCCCGACAACGTGCAGCAGAACAAAGTCCTGCTCACCGCTGGATACCGCGTGATGGACATCGGCGCAGTCCGTCTCGACGCTCAGACGACGCAGAAAATGCCCCACGGCTTCCTGCGGCTCAGCAGCCGGAAATTCAGTAACATAGCTCATGAATCTTCCTCATTTGTGGTGTTTGTGTTAACACTACTCTATCCCTTAATTCAGCACATGAATGCGTCCGCCTATGCCAGAAAACAGCAAAAAGATGACAAACTTAAGACATCCCTCGCCGCGCGCGGTCGTGCTGGCATATGACGGTTTATGTACCTTTGAGTTTGGCGTGGCGGTAGAAATCTTTGGCTTGCCGCGCCCGGAGATGGGCGATGACTGGTATCAGTTCGCCGTGGCGAGCGTGGATGGCGGCGAGCTCCGGGCAACGGGCGGGATCCGTATTCTGGCCGACGGCGATCTGCGTCTGCTTGAAACGGCGGATCTGGTTGTTGTACCCGGCTGGCGAGGGCTGGATGAACCCGTACCCGAAGCGCTCTGCCAGGCGCTCCGCGCGGCGCATGCCCGCGGCTGCCAGCTACTCTCGATCTGTTCTGGCGTTTTCGTTCTGGCAGCCTCAGGCCTGCTTGACGGGCGGAAGGCAACCACCCACTGGCGCTACACGCAAGCTCTGAAAACACGCTTTCCCGCCATCACCGTGGTCGAAGATGTGCTCTACCAGGACGAAGGCGATATTCTCACTTCCGCCGGCAGCGCCGCGGGGATTGATCTGTGTCTGCACGTGGTGCGCCGGAATTACGGTATGGAGGCAGCAAACCGCGTGGCGCGTCGACTGGTGATCCCGCCCCATCGGGACGGCTCGCAAACCCAGCAACTTAGCCGACCGGTGGCTCAGTTGCGGGAGAGCCAGCGCCTGGGCCAGCTGTTCGATTATCTTCACCAGCATCTGGCCGTTTCCCATACCGTCGAATCGCTGGCCCTGCGGGTGGGTATGAGTCAACGCACCTTTCTGCGCCGTTTCCAGGACGCGACCGGGACAACGCCCGCGCGCTGGTTATTGACTGCGCGATTGCAGCGGGCAAAAGATTATCTCGAAAACAGTCGGCTCAGCATTGATAATATTGCGGAACAAACCGGATTTGGACAAAGCGCCACGCTGCGCCACCATTTCCGGCAGCAATTTGCGCTTTCGCCCGCGCAATATCGCAAACAATTTTTACAGCCGGTACGATAAACGGGCAAAAAAAAACCGCCATAATCTGGCGGTAAATGCTTGCATGGATAGATTTGTATTTTGGTATCTACGCTCCGGTATTCCCTACCGGGATGTGGATCACCAGCAATCTACCACTGTGAGCCTCAACGAAGCATAAACGAATCGATTAACCCGCTTTGGTATTAATTTGCAGATAACGCATCAGCCCCTGATCTGCACTCTGGCGGGCATCATCATTAATCGCTTCGAGATAAAACGCACGAGAGACCCCATACGGTGCCTGCTCGGGTGGGTAAACGGCGAACTGGAAGGTTTTGCCTCTCGCCTTATTGGTACAGCCCAGCTCCCAGCGATCTTCACTTACCTGGGTGCTATTACATTCGACACGTCCGTAATCGCTGGTTAAATACGATCCAACACGGCTTTTTGCTGACTGAATATATTCTGGTTCTTCATTTGAATAGATGCTGGCCGCAGCACCCACCGCAACCACTACGCCCAGAAGTGATAGCACGATTATTTTTTTCATTTATTCGATCCAATCCTTAGCCAGAAAAATCTTATTGTAAATGATTTCCCAATAAATCTAGTTGTTCTTTGCATACCAGAAATGGGAGTTTACAACGTCGATATCACTTTTAAGAATAGTCTTAAGCGCGTTTTATTGCGACCACAATTTTTGACACTCTATTTTCTCAAATTTAAAGAGTCGAATAATTACTCTATGAAATTATCCCTACGATGACCGTAGCGTATTTTCAGGGGATAAATGATGTTCAGAAAAGAATTTTCGCTACTGCTGGTAATTAGCGCCCTGTTCTCAGGACAGATTATGGCGGAGCACAAAGGGCATGAATTTGTGTATGTGAAAAACGCCGACCATCAGCTTCGTCATGAAGCTGACAGCGACGAGTTACGCAGCGCGGCTGAGGAGTCTGCGGAGGGGTTGCGCGAGCACCATACCTGGCAGAAATCGCGCAAACCGGATACCCACTCTGCGGGTTAGCTGCCTTTACGCTTCGGCAGGGTCTTCATCAAATCGTCAGGGCTGACGGAGGCCACAATGCTTCCCGGCGGCGGCATTTTGAAGATGTGATTCTTCATCTTGCCGATAACGTGCATTTCACACGGACGGCAGTCAAACTTCAGCGTCAGCACTTCATCGCCATTCACCAGCTGCATCGGCGTCGCTTTCCAGCTTTTAATATTGCCTTTCGCCTGTTTCGGACAAAGGTTAAAAGCAAACCGCAGGCAGTGTTTGGTGATCATCACCGGCACATCGCCCTTCTCTTCATGCGCTTCATACGCGGCGTCAATCAGCTGCACGCCGTGACGATGATAAAACGCACGCGCTTTGTGGTTGTATACGTTCGCGAGGAAAGAAAGATGCGTGTCCGGGTAGACCGGCGCAGGCACCGCTTCGGCCTTACGGCTGCCGCGCGAATAGTTTGCCAGGCGTACTTCATCCAGCATCTCGGCCGTTTCACGGCGGAACTGGTTCAGCAGGCTGTTCGGCACGAACAGCGCGTCCGGCAGATTCACCTCAATATTGCGCGCGTAATAAATGGTCTGCCCCAGCTTCGCCACGCCATCCTTGAGGTTGTTGAGCGCTTTCTCCGCATTGTTCGCCACCTCGAACAGGCCGTCGAGCGTATGCGTGACGCTGATGCCGTCTTCGCAGGTCATGGTCAGGATCAGCTGCTCTTCCCAGCCCCCCAGCGCGATATCCACCGCAATGCGGCGCTCGCTGGAGGTCTTGAGCAAGGCCTGCTGCCAGTTGTGATCCAGGTTACGGTTAAGCGCCGCATTAGGACGGGCTTTGTAGAGATCGGCAGGCATTTCGTTCGGCCAGACGCGATAGCGATTTTCGCCGGTTTTCTCCACCGTATTGGCGCGGAAACCCACTACTTCACGTTTGATCATCACGTTGAGACCATCGCCGTTCGCCAGCGGCTCTGTCACCTGAACGTCAAGATGATCTTTCGCCACTTTCAGCACTTCACCCACCGGCAGGCCGATAAACTTCGGTGAGTCGAACGCGCCAATATCCCCTTTACGGGCATTCACGAAATAGTCCGTGCTGCCGCGGTGGAAGGTTTTGTCCGTAGACGGAATAAAGAAATGCTCTGTACGCCCGGCGGAGGCGCGCGCCAGATCACCGCGATCGTCGATGATGGCATCCAGCATCTGACGATAATGGGCGGTGATATTTTTCACGTAGCTCATGTCCTTGTAGCGCCCTTCAATTTTGAAGGAGCGTACGCCAGCATCGATCAGCGCACCGAGGTTCGCCGTCTGATCGTTATCTTTCATCGACAGCAGGTGTTTTTCGAATGCCACCACGCGGCCCTGATCGTCTTTCAGGGTATACGGCAGACGGCAGGCCTGAGAGCAGTCGCCCCGGTTAGCGCTGCGCCCCGTCTGGGCGTGAGAGATATTACACTGCCCGGAATAGGCCACACACAGCGCACCGTGGATAAAGAATTCAATGGTCGCGTCGGTCGCCTGATGGATATCGCGGATCTGGTTCAGGTTCAGCTCGCGCGCCAGCACAATCTGCGTAAACCCGACGTCCGAAAGAAACTTCGCCTTCTCGACGGTGCGGATATCGCACTGAGTGCTGGCGTGCAGCTCAATCGGCGGGATATCCAGTTCCAGAACGCCCATATCCTGAACGATCAGGGCGTCAACGCCGGTCTGGTAGAGATCGGTGATCAGACGCTGCGCGGGCTCCAGCTCATCATCATGAAGAATGGTGTTCAGGGTCACAAACACCTTCGCCCCGAAACGGTGAGCGAACGGTACCAGCTCGGCAATGTCGCGCAGGCTGTTGCTGGCGTTATGCCGGGCACCGAAGCCAGGGCCGCCAATGTAGACGGCATCCGCACCGTGAAGAATGGCTTCACGGGCAATGGCGGCGTCGCGGGCCGGGCTTAGCAGTTCAAGATGATGGGAGTGCAGGCGCATACTTCGTCGTTATCCGTTATGGTCAAAATGGCGGCTATTGTAGTCAGAAGTCTGTGTCAGTGAAACCGTTTTGCGACGCTTTAGCGGGGATAATGGATCAGGGAGTGAAAATGCACCGTCCGGGCGCTGCTGTTGCGGTACGCGTGCGGTTTATCGCCGGCAAAACGCACGCCGGAATCAGCGTATATTGTGCGCCAGACACCGTCGATCTGCATATCCAGCTCACCGCTTATCACCACCACATGTTCGATCACCCCGGCTTCGTGCGGCGTGGACTCGCTCAGCGCGCCGGGCGACAGGGTGATGGAGAAATGGTCGAACTTAAGCTGTTCATCCCAGGGGAAAAGCGGTTTCACCACCATCGCCTGCTGCTGCGGATCGAATACCGCCTGCGGTTCGCTTTCTGGAGTGATAAACGCCGAAAAAGGTACGTTCAACCCGGTGGCCATTTTCCACAAGGTAGAAACCGTCGGGCTGGACTCATTGCGTTCGATTTGCCCAAGCATTGCTTTCGACACGCCTGTCTCTTCCGCCAGTTTTGACAGGCTCCAGCCCCGCGCCTGACGCAGCGCTTTCAGTGTGGTTGCCAGGTGTTGAGTGATATCCATAGTTCCTCCCGTTGCGGTAAAGCATACCACTTGTACGCTATAGCGCACAGTGATACCTTATCCCGGACGTTATAACGCACAACGGAGTTTCCATGCGATCGACTGCCTCTCTCTTTCCTGCCGTGCTGGCCGGTTTTGTTGCCGTTCTGGTGGGCTATGCCAGCTCTGCCGCCATTATCTGGCAGGCGGCTGCGGCGGCTGGCGCCAGTACACAGCAAATCGCCGGATGGATGACCGCGCTAGGGCTCGGGATGGGGATCAGCACGCTGGCATTGTCGTGGTGGTATAAAGCCCCCGTGCTGACCGCCTGGTCGACTCCTGGCGCGGCGTTGCTCGCCACCAGCCTGCATGGCGTGACGCTGGCGGAAACCATCGGGGTATTTATATTCGCGAATACGCTGATTCTGCTGTGCGGCGTCACCGGCCTGTTTGCCCGGTTGATGAAACTGATCCCGCACTCGCTTGCCGCCGCTATGCTGGCGGGCGTGCTGTTACAGTTTGGCCTGAAGGCATTCAGCAATCTTGAGGGACACATTTTTCTTTGCGGCAGTATGCTGGCCGCCTGGCTGGTGGCCAAAGCTGTAGCGCCCCGGTACGCCATTGTCGCCACGCTGCTGGTGGGCGTGTTCGTTGCCTGGGCTGGAGGTGACGTTGTCACGAAAAGGATGACGTTATCGGTCATCATGCCGGAATTCATTGCCCCTGCGTTCACCTTCACCAGCCTGATCAGCATCGGCTTACCCTTCTTCCTGGTGACCATGGCGTCGCAGAATGCGCCCGGCTTCGCCACCATGCAGGCATCGGGCTATCCGCTGGCGGTCTCACCGCTGATCGTTGCCACAGGCGGGCTGGCGCTGCTGTTGTCCCCCTTAGGCGTCTATTCTATATGCATCGCCGCCATCACCGCCGCCATCTGCCAGAGCCCGGACGCCCACCCGGATGCCAGTAAACGCTGGCTGGCTGCGGCGGCCGCAGGTGGGTTTTATCTGCTGGCGGGGGTGTTCGGCGGGTCGATTTCGGGGCTGATGTCCGCCCTGCCGCTGAGCGGCATCCAGACGCTGGCCGGGCTGGCCCTGCTCGGCACTATCAGCGGGAGTTTGTATCAGGCACTGAATCATGAAGCAGAGCGCGACGCGGCGATCGTCACCTTCCTGATGACCGCCAGCGGCGTCACGCTCCTGGGGATTGGCTCCGCCTTCTGGGGGCTGGTGTTGGGAGGGATCTGTTACGCCGTCTTCTCACGCCTTCGCCGCGCGTAGCTGTGACGGCGTAATGCCGGTCATGCTGCGAAAACGGTTACTGAAATGGCTGGCGGAGTTAAATCCGCAGGCCAGCGCGATGTCGGTGAGCGGCGTGGTCGTGTGCTGCACCATCGCTTTGGCCTTCTCCATGCGGCGCTGCATGACGTACTGATGCGGCGCCAGGCCCATCGACTGGCGGAACATCCGCGCAAAGTGATACTCACTGAGTGCGGCCTGGCCCGCCAGTTCCGCCAGCGTTAAGGGTTGCGCCAGGTTTTCCTCGATAAAGGCCAGCACGTTGCGCAGCACAAACGGCGATAACCCGCCGGTCACCACCGGCAGCTTCCACTGTACGCTGGAATAGTGCTGGACTAAATGCGTCAGCAATAAGGTCGACGCGGTGCTCAGGGTGAGCTGATTGGCGTTTTGCTGCCAGTCGCAGCCGAGCAAAAACTGGCGATAAAGGGCGGTGATTTTCGGATCGCTGCCGAATATTTTTTCCTCCAGCGTCAGCGATAGCGGTCGTTTATCCCAGATTTTCTCCCCCACGTCCCGCAGGTGTTCATCGGTGCAGTAGAGGTGCACGAACGACAGGTCGTCACGAATATCCCACGTGGATTCGCTCTCTTCCGGCATCAGACAAAAACGATCCGGCCCACCGCCATTTTTCCAGCCACCCGGCGTTTTTTGATAGCTTTCATAGCCATCTGCCACGTACAGGCTAAGGGTGTGATGGTTGCTTTTCACGGTGATCGTGTCGTGCTTGTTGTACCACGCCGCCAGTTGAATGCCAGTATTGAGCGCAACGGTTTCCCGCAGCACCGCATTTTGTTGGCGTAACGTTTCAAAGGTGTCGTAAACGAGAGACATGGCCGTAAACAGGTGATTAATCAGACTGTCAGTCTAAGAAGTGTTGCAGCCTGTTACCAGCCATTGTGCGAGAAAAAAGCGCAAGAATTTGCAAGTCCGGCGCAAGGCGATGAAAGCCGGGTCCCTCTTCTTTCGCCACACTGTTGTTTTTCGCGGTATGAGAAGAGAGACACCATGAACGCATTACTCTATGGGCTGGTTGTTGTTATCTGGGGCACGACCTGGATCGCCATTTTTTTGCAACAGGGGCCGGTTGCAGCGCCGGTCTCCATTTTCTGGCGCTTCGCCGTGGCCAGCGCCACGATGATGATCGTCCTGGTCGCCCTTCGCCGTCTGCGCAGGCTGGCGCTGCGGGATCATCTCTACTGCATGCTTCAGGGCTGCTGCGTTTTCTGTTTCAACTTCTGGTGCTTTTACACCGCCGCCGCCCATATCAATACCGGCCTTGAGTCGGTGATTTTCTCGATGGCCGTGCTGTATAACGCCATCAACAGCTTTATCTTCTTCGGCCAGCGTCCACCCGCACGCTTCTGGACGGCGGCAGCGCTGGGGCTTATCGGGATCATTACCCTGTTCTGGAACGATCTGCTCGCCAGCGGCTGGAGCGCGTCGTTGCTTACGGGCATCGGGCTTTCCGCCCTCGGCACCTACGGCTTCTCGCTGGGGAATATGATCAGCATGCGTCATCAGCGAAACGGGCTGGAAACCATGACCACCAACGCCTGGGCGATGCTGTATGGCACCGTCGTGATGGGCCTTATCGCCCTCTTCAGAGGCGATAACTTTATGCCGGAATGGACGGTGAGCTATATGGGGGCGCTGCTCTATCTTGCGCTGTTTGGCTCGGTGATTGCCTTCGGCGCCTACTTTACGCTGGTAGGCCGCATTGGTCCCGGTAAAGCCGCCTACAGCACCCTGCTGTTCCCGCTGGTGGCGCTGTCGATTTCAACGGTGTACGAGGGTTACGTGTGGCATCTCAACGGGATCGTCGGCCTGTTGTTGATACTGGGGGGGAATATGGTGATGTTTACGAAGCCGGAAACCTGGTTCCGCCGCCTGCGGACGGCATAAAAAAACGGCCTGCGAAAATGCAGGCCTTTTTTTATTAATTTGCTGTCTGATGAACATCAAACATAGTGGCATCCGTTGCCATGTCATCCACAACCTGCTTCAGGGTGCCGAAGCCCATTGGCGTATTCTCGTTCGCCAGCTCTTTCCCTTCCCCCTTACGAACAACCTTAATCACCGGTTTGTTCGTAGCCGCGTCGATCAGCTCACCTTCGAAGAACAGGTGCGTATCCATGGTACGATGGCCCGTGGCCATTTGCGTACCCGCAACCAGCAGCGCGACAGGCACCACTTCATAGAACTGCAAACCTTCTTTGTCTGAGCTCACACCCGTGATGGCGCCGCGGAAGATCAGGCTATGTTTGCCCGGCGTCGTCACAATCGGCTTACGCTGGCCAATCGCGGTTTTCAGTTTGGTATTGGTATAATTCAACAGCTCATCAAGCGTTTTTTGCCCAAGCTGAGTGGTCGGTTTTGGCGTCGGATAATAGGTTATCGGCGTCCAGATAATGCTGTCATAATTCGCCTCATTATAAGAAGGATCAACCCAACGCAGGGTTGGCTTCCCGGTTGCAGATTTCATCTCCTGCAAGCCTGAGTAATCTTTTAAAAAGCCTGAATATTGATCGGGGGCTGCGACTTTTGACGCACAGCCTGAGAGGGCCAACAGACCAGAAAGCACTGCAACTTTAAAAAAAGTGTGAGTACGCATGATGGTATTCCATGTTATCTGCAAGTATGCACTTGAAGTTATAACAAAAAATGGGGCGATGTGTTGTGGCAAAAAATGACGAAGACAGCACAAATAGCGAAAAAACTGCCCGACCGAAACCGGGCAGTGAAAATTACTCTTTCAGGTCCACTTGCCAGAACAGGTGTTTGCCGAAGGGATCAATTTCATAGCCCGTGACCTCTTTACGGACTGGCTCAAAAATCGTTGAATGAGCAATCATTACCGCCGGCATTTGATCGTGCATCATCTGCTGCGCCTGCTTGTACAGCGCCACGCGTTTTTCGCGATCGGTTATCGATTTTGCTTCGGCAATCAGGTTATCAAACGGCTTATAACACCATTTCGCCGAATTCGACCCGCCGTTGGCGGACGTACAGGTAAACAGCGGGCCGAAGAAGTTATCCGGATCCCCCGTCGCCGTTGTCCAGCCCATCAGCGCAGCCTGATGCTCCCCGCCCTTCACGCGCTTCAGGTATTCGCCCCATTCGTAGGTCACGATTTTGGTCTGCACGCCAACTTTCGCCCAGTCCGCCTGGATCATCTCCGCCATACGCTTCGCGTTCGGGTTATACGGCCGTTGCACGGGCATGGCCCACAGATCGATGCTTACGCCGTTGGCAAACCCCGCCTCCTTTAACAGCGCTTTCGCTTTTTCTGGATCGTAATCGTAGTCTTTCAGCTCACTGTCGGCACTCCAGACGCCAGGCGGCAGCAGGTTTTTCGCCGCCGTGCCGGTGCCGTGGAAAACCGCCTCAATGATGGCCGGTTTGTTAATCGCCATCGCCAGCGCCTGGCGCACTTTTACGTTATCCAGCGGCGGCTTTTGCGTGTTAAACGCCAGGAAACCGGTATTCAGACCGGCCTTGCTCATCAGGTTGATATCTTTGTTAGCCTTCATACGCGGCAGGTCCGCCGGGTTCGGGAACGGCATCACCTGACACTCATTCTTCTCGACTTTGGCAAAACGTACCGAGGCGTCCGGCGTGATGGTGAACACCAGACGATCCAGCTTCGATTTTCCCTGCCAGTAGTCAGGGAAAGCGGTAAAGAGGATGCGGGAATCCTTCTGATATTGCGACAGCTTAAACGGCCCGGTGCCAATCGGCTGCATATCGACCTTTTCTGGCGTGCCCGCTTTCAGCATGGCATCGGCATACTCCGCCGACAGAATGGAGGCAAAGTACCACGCCAGGTCAGCGACAAACGGCGCTTCCGGATGCGCCAGGGTGAAGCGCACGGTGCGATCGTCAACTTTATCAATGGCGGTAATCAGGCTGCCGAACTCCAGACTTTCGAAGTTGGAATAACTGCCGTTGGAGACGTTATGGTAAGGATGATTCACATCTTTCTGGCGCATAAACGAGAAAATCACGTCGTCCGCGTTGAAATCGCGCGTCGGCGTGAACAGCTTATTACTGTGGAATTTCACCCCTTTGCGCAGGTGGAAGGTGTAGACCTTGCCATCCTCGCTTACCTCCCAGCTTTCCGCCAGGCTCGGCACCAGTTCGGTAGTGCCCGGTTTGAAATCGACCAGACGGTTATAAACCGGTACGGCGCTGGCGTCCACGCTGGTCCCCGACGTATAGAGCTGAGGATTGAAATTTTCCGGCGATCCTTCGGAGCAATACACCAGCGTTTTTGCCGCGACGGTGGAACTGACCGTCAGTGCAGCAAGCGCCAGCGTTATCATTGTGAATGTGCTTTTCATCATTTATTCCTGTCTTTTTAATTCGACGGCTAATTACTTCTTTTGCCATTTCATAAATAACATTAAAGTGATGGCGCAAACACATGAAAAATAAATACAGAAGGAAACACTATGGGCTCAGAACTCTCCAGACAATTAACCCAACGCTTTTTCCGCTATCTCGCCATCACCAGCCAGAGCGACCCGAAAGTCAAAACCCTGCCCTCCACCCCGGGCCAGCACGACATGGCGCGGGAGCTGGCGAAGGAGCTGAAAACGCTGGGGTTAGACGATATTGTGATAGATGAGTTCGCCACCGTTACCGCCGTGAAAAAAGGTAATGTTCCCGGCGCGCCGCGGATTGGTTTTATTACCCATATCGACACCGTCGACGTCGGTTTATCCCCGGATATTCATCCACAAATATTAACCTTTACGGGGGATGATCTCTGTCTGAATAAAGAGAAAGATATTTGGCTGCGCGTAAAAGAGCACCCGGAAATTCTGGCTTATCCTGATGAGGAGATTATTTTCAGCGACGGAACCAGCGTATTAGGCGCAGATAATAAAGCGGCCGTCACCGTGGTCATGACGGTGCTGGAAAACCTCACCGCTGAGCACAACCATGGCGATATTGTGGTGGCGTTTGTGCCCGATGAAGAGATTGGCCTGTGCGGCGCGAAAGCGCTGGATTTAAAGCGCTTCGACGTCGATTTTGCCTGGACCATCGACTGCTGCGAGCTGGGCGAAATTGTTTACGAGAACTTTAACGCGGCGGCGGCTGAAATTCGCTTTACCGGCGTCACGGCGCACCCGATGTCCGCCAAAGGGGTGCTGGTCAATCCGCTGCTGATGGCAACGGATTTCATCAGCCATTTCGATCGCCAGCAAACCCCGGAATGCACCGAGGGGCGCGAAGGTTATATCTGGTTTAACGGCATCCAGGCCGGGCAGAACGAAGCGATACTGAAAGCCAATATTCGTGATTTTGACAAAGATGGTTTCGCCGCCCGCAAGCAGCACATTGCCGATGTGGCGGCGCAAATAGCCGCGCAGCATCCCACGGCAAACGTGGAGTATCGCATTGAGGATACCTACAGCAATATCAGCAATGCGATTGGCGAAGACCGCCGCGCGATCGACCTGATGTTCGAGGCGATGGAATCGCTCGGCATCACCCCAAAACCGATCCCCATGCGCGGTGGCACGGATGGGGCGGCCCTGTCAGCCAAAGGCCTGCTCACCCCGAACTTCTTCACCGGCGCCCATAACTTCCACTCGAAGTTTGAGTTTTTACCGCTGTCGTCGTTCGAGGCCTCCTGTCGCACGGCCCTGCAACTCTGTCTGCTGGCCGCGCGTTAAGCGGGCTTGCGTGCGAGCATGGTAGCGAAGCGCAGCTTGATACGGTTCCCGTTGGCATCGGTACGGTGGAGTTCCCCCACCTCTTCGTTGTACTTGATCAGCTC
This sequence comes from Enterobacter cloacae complex sp. IR5402, assembly GCF_049238125.1. Lineage (NCBI taxonomy): Bacteria > Pseudomonadati > Pseudomonadota > Gammaproteobacteria > Enterobacterales > Enterobacteriaceae > Enterobacter > Enterobacter cloacae complex sp. IR5402. The sequence continues at coordinate 198,725 of NZ_JBMKHO010000001.1, read as the reverse complement.
CCAGCCTTCGTAGTAGTTACTCAGTTCACCGGGTTTGAAGGCAAACGGGAAGCCGACGGTGCACGGATAATCCTCCGTATCCATGGCGGCAACGATCAGGTTATAGCCGCCTGGTTTAGTGCAACGCTGCATATTGGCGATAAGACCAGGGATGGTATTCGCTTCGAGGAACATCAACACGACGGTGGAAAGAATAAAGTCGTATTCGCCGTCAAAGGTCAGGTTGTTCAGATCCTTAATCGCCGTTTGCAGATTCGCGATCCCTTCCGCCGCCTTAATGCGCTCAATGTTATCGATGCTCATCGGGTTTTTATCCCACGCCGTCACGTCATGGCCATTGGCAGCGAGGTAGAGGCTGTTACGGCCATTTCCGCAACCGAGATCGAGCGTTTTTCCCGGCTTAACAATGTCCGCGCTGAGCAGCACCTCTGAGTGCGTGCGGGTCAGCCCATATTTCTCAGTAAAGTAGTTTTCATCGACAGTCATTATTTTTCCTCAGATTGCATAAGCAGTGCCTTATCAGCGCGCACCAGAAGTTTGCCCTGCATCAGCAAGATAAAAGTACGGACCAGCAGCATCGCGATGATGACGTTGGTGAAAATAAACAGGGGAACAGCGAGGGCATGAAAGAACCCTGACGGACTGCTCTGCCCAAGATGTAAACCGGTGGTCGCCAGCGCCGACACCCCGAACGAGAAGCTCCAGAACGACGCGTTGAACGGCTGCGACAGATACCACGGCATCAGACGCAGCATAAACAGGAGTTGCAACAGGCCATAGCCGAAAAGCATTTTGGCGAAGGTGTCCGCTTCGCCGCCGTTGACGCTAAACCAGGCGCTACAGGCCACCAGGGCAGGCGCAAGCTGGATCCCGAGCGAGGTACGAAGGGCAGCGGGCAGCTCGCCCGCGCTGCGCAGGCGTTGTAAAATGACCGGCTCCAGGCTCAGCCAGGAAAAGACCCCGGCACCAAGGAACACCAGCCCCGCGTCGTGGAAGCCTAGCGCACCGCAGGCCATCGCGCTGATAAAATTGTTCGCCACCGTCGGCAGATAGAGTCCCGGCGTCGTGGCTTCTTCCGGATGCTTGCCGCGCCACAGCCCGGCGCTTTGCCAGGCGGCATACGCAAGCTGGATCACCACGCCCACGCTAAACAACCCCAGCGCCACCGGGCGATACCACGGCACAAAGCCGATGGCCACCAGCAGCGTTGTGGCAGGAAACAGGCTGACAAAACTGCTCATTACCGGATGCCGCATCTCGGCCAACACGCTATGTGGAAACCGTACCGCACGGGTAAGAAACGCCACGCTCAGAAGGAACCAGATCGCCACCGCCAGCGCCACCAGGATCTCGCCCGGCCAGCGCGTCACCGGCCAGATGGTGCTGGCATAACGCCAGGCGAACCCCATACCTATGGTCCCGAGGACCATACCGAAATACCCGGCGGGCAAGTTAAGAACGCGTTGGTTTAGGTTATGCATTTTTTTTAAAGTTTAAAATGTATTTTAAATGCCATTTTAAGGGGTTTCCTGTGCGGACGCCAGCACTTCGAAAAACCAAAACTTTGCTACGTTTATTGAAAGGCTTTTCAGGGATAATACGATGACAAAATATCGGCTCAGCAATGAAACGCGTCTCTGGCGCTGGCAGGACGGATCAACACCGTGCACAACGCCTCTAAGACAAATTATTGCCGTGAAGGATTTTAACGATGTGACCAGCGGGACTAAAGGCGGTTGGGTTGAGGATGAACACGCGCTCGCCCAGGACGGGGATTGCTGGGTTTACGATGAAAACAGCGTGGTGTTTGCCGGGGCCAGGATATCCGGTAACGCCCGCCTCACCCAACCCTGCATCGTAAGCCACCGCGCACACGTTGGCGGCAACGGCTGGCTTGACGCGGCAGAGGTGAGTCACGGCGCGATGATACGTGACAACGTCACCATTCAGCATTCCACCGTACGCGGGGAATGTCGTATCGCGGGTGACGCGCGGGTGCTGCATAACAGCCTGGTGATTGCAGCCAAAGGGCTGACACCCGACCGTCAGCAGATCCTGCAAATTTATGACCGAGCCACGGTCAGCCAGTCGCGTATTGTGCATCAGGCGCAAATCTACGGCGATGCCATGGTGACCTGGGCCTTTGTTGAGCACCGTGCCGAGGTGTTCGAACGCGCCATTCTTGAGGGCAACGCGCTGAATAACGTCTGGGTGTGCGACTGCGCCAAAGTGTACGGCAACGCCCGTTTGCTGGCCGGTCTGGAGGATGATGCCATCCCGACCGTGCGGTACAGTTCACAGGTCGCGGAAAACGCCCTCGTAGAAGGCAACTGCGTCATTAAACACCACGTATTAATAGGCGGCGAGGCGTGGTTACGCGGCGGGCCGATCCTGATTGATGACAAAGTGGTTATTCAGGGGCGGGCGCGTATCAGCGGCGATGTCCTGATCGAGCATCAGGTGGAAATAACGGACGATGCGGTTATCGAGGCGCTGGAGGGTGAAAGCATTCACGTCCGGGGAGCCAAAGTGATCAACGGCGACACGCGGATCACCCGGACGCCGCTGCTGGGGGCGCTATAGCGGGAAGATTCTGGCGTACAGGTTCACGTCATCGTAACGGCCGTTGAGCATTTCCGCTTCCCGCAAACAACCTTCGAGCGTGAAACCGTTGCGCTGCGCCACCCGGTTACTGCTCTGGTTATCCACGCGACACTTGATCACAAAACGGCGGATCTCGCCGCGCTCAACGTAATAGCGCATAAACGTCTGGAGCGCCTGAGAAAGAATACCCTGCCCCTGATGCGCCTCGTCAAGCCAGTATCCAATGTACCCGGTCTTATTCGCAGGCTCGATCGCGTTGAAGGACAGCACGCCCACCAGCTCGTCCTTCATGAAAATCAGGAACATTTTGGCGTAACCGCGCTGGTGCAGCATCTGGTTGCTCTGCACGTTGCGGCGCGTGTCCTCTTCGCTGCCGACATGCTGCGCCCAGTCGAAGGCGGTTTGCAGCCAGGTTTTGTTTTTGATTACGAGGTTGTGCAGATCGGTGGTATAGCGCTCTTCGACGGCGCGAAGCTCGATTTCCTGGTTAACGGGGATGATTTCTGAAGACATAGTGCCTCTTAATTGCCGGGTGGCGCTAACGCTTACCCGGCCTACAAATGCGTCCAGAGCAGGCCGGCTAAGGCGAAGCCGCCACCCGGCACAAACCCATAAGGACTAGCGCATGATCCGGTCGTCAACGTAGTTACGTTTGTCCGGCGCGGGCGGGAAGTACTGGTACAGCCAGGTCTCGCTGATGGCATCGCCCTGACAGCGCAGGAACAGGCGCATATCCACCGGCTCGGTGGAGTCAGAGGTTGGATACCAGTCAAACAGAATGCGATACCCGTCGAATGGCTCGACATAGAGGATCTCTACCTGCTTCGCTTCACCGCTGGACAGGGTGATCACCGGCTCAATGCCCTTCGGTGCGGCGGCCTTCAGATCGCCCCCGACGAAGTCAATGGCAAAGCGACGGGCCCACACTTTCGGGTAATTTTCACCCGGCGCCCAGCCCTCCGGGAAGCCGCCCATACCGGTACGGGTGGCGTAGACGTTTGCCAGCGGGGAACGCACCGGCGGCTGCGCGCTCCAGTAGAGACGGTATTTGAAGTCCAGCTCATCACCCGCCTGCACCGGTTTCTCCGGCTGCCAGAAGCAGACCACGTTATCGAGCGTCTCGCCGGTTGTCGGGATCTCCATCAGGGCAATAGAACCTTTCCCCCAGTTGTTGCGCGGCTCGACCCACAGGCTTGGTCGCTTGTTATACCAGCCCATGACGTCCTGGTAATGGGAGAAGTCACGGTCAAGCTGTAACAAACCAAAGCCTTTCGGGTTTTTATCCAGGTAGGCGTTGAATTGCAGCTTTTGCGGGTTGTTCAGCGGTCGGCAGATCCACTCCCCGTTACCGCGCCACATCGCCAGGCGGTCTGAATCATGGATCTGCGGATGTATGGTGTCGCACATGCGGCGTTCGTTGTTGCCGCAGCTGAACATGCTGGTCATTGGTGCGATGCCGAGCTGCTTGATGTCTTTGCGCGCATAGAGATGGTTTTCGACGTCCATGATCACCTGACTCTTCTCACAGTGGATCACAAACTTATAGGCACCGGTAATGCTCGGGCTGTCCAGCAGCGCATAGACGGTAAAGGTGGTATCACCCGGCTTAACGGTTTCAAACCAGAAGGAGGTGAAATCCGGGAACTCTTCCGGGGTGTCGGTAAAGGTATCTACCGCCAGCCCGCGCGCGGAGAGGCCGTACTGGTAGGTATCATCCACTGCGCGGAAGTAGCTCGCGCCCAGGAACGAAACGATATCGCGTCGCGCCAGTTCCGGCGCTTTAAAGACGCGGAATCCGGCGAAGCCGAGGTCACTCTGCCCTTCAAGCTGTTTGGTATCCACGCCCGTATCGCCATAGCTGAACAGCTCAGGCCGGAAGTGGATCTCACGCGCCTGAGAGGTGGTTTGATCCAGCGAGAACATGCGCACGCGGCGGCGGAATCCCATCCCCATATGGAAGAACTGGGCGTCCAGCTGACGGCCTTCAATGTTATTCCACAGCGACTGCTTCTCATCGTAACGGATGGCGTTGTACGCCTGCGGCGTCATGGTGGCCAGCGTTTCCGGCAGCGGACGCGGCGCACCGCCCCACGGGGTTTTCGCCAGATCGTGCGCCATGGATTGCAGAACAGAGAAGTCAAAGCGACGGCTCTGACCGTCGGCAATGTCGGAGTCAGCAGCATACGCCGCCTGGGAAAACAGAGATGCAAGGCCAGAAGTGCCGCTCAGGGCAGCCATTGCCAGGGAACCTTTGAGAAAACGTCTGCGATTCATGCCTGAGAAAACGTCCTTATGGTCGTGTGAATGAGTTTCGCGCGCAGCGAAATGACGGCAAGAAAGAACGCACAGCCTAAACAAAAACGGTTAAGAATCCAATTGTTGGCGGGTGATTATCTGAACAAACCGAGAAATATTTTCTGTCGACCAGAACGGCCTGAAAAAGGGGTAAAGTTATGTATAAAAATGCCCCGGCTGGACATCGACAGCCGGGACCAACGAGGCGGTTATTTTACGCTGACATCGATACCCGGGAAGTACTTATCAGCCAGTTTAGCGATCGTGCCGTCGGCACGTACTTTATCAATTGCGGCATCAAGCTGCTTTTTGGTGGCCTCATCCCCTTTACGCAGCCCAAAGCCGATCCCACTGCCGAGGATGGTGTCGTCCGACACCGGTTTGCCGATAAAGCCAAACCCTTTACCCTGCGGCTTACTGAGGAAACCTGCCTGCCCGGCCGCTGACATGACCAGCGAGGCATCAATGCGGCCATTCAGCAGATCTCCCCAGGCCATATTCTGATCTTTATAAGACACCACGGTGACACCGTGCTTTTCCCAGTGCTCTTTGGCGTAAGTTTCCTGAATTGAACCCTGGAGAACGCCGATGGTTTTGCCCTTCAGCCCTTCGGGGGTAGCCTCTACCGCAGAACCGGCTTTGCCCACCAGCTGGGAGGGAATGCGATAGATGGGCTGGGTGAAATCAATGCTTTTGCGACGCTGCTCGGTGATGTTCATCGCCGAGTTTATGGCGTCGAACTTTTTCGCCACCAGACCGGGGATCAGCGCATCAAACGAGGTTTCAACCCAGCTGCACTTCAGCGCGGCGGCTTTACAGATGGCATTTCCCAGCTCTACGTCAAACCCTTCCAGCTCCCCTGACGCATTGCGGCTTTCAAACGGTGGATATTCCGCTTCCAGCCCGTATCGCAACTCGGTGGCGGCAAACGACGAGAATGAACACAACAGTCCCATGCCGACAACTAACGCGCGTAATTTCATCTCAAATTCCTTAACGTGGTGTAACCCGACAAAGGGCCTGGGCACCTGCCCGTAACGTCGCCTCATCTTTCGCAAAAGAGAGACGGATTAACTTATTGTCCGTGCCATCGGCATAAAACGCCGACAGCGGAATGGTGGCAACCCCGTACTCGACAATCAGCCTTTTCACCATCTCGCTGTCGCGCTCGTCGCTAAAGCCGCTGTAATCCGCCAGCAGGAAGAACGAACCGGCACTTGGTAGCAGCCTGAACGGTGAGTCGGCGAGCAAACTTTGCAGCAGATCGCGCTTGCGCTGATAAAACGCCGCCAGCGACAGCCAGGTTTGCGGATCGGTCATGTGTTCGGCAAACGCGTACTGCATCGGCGTATCGGCCGAGAACATTAAAAATTGATGGACTTTACATATCTCATCCATCAGTTCCGCGGGTGCCACACAATAACCCACGCGCCAGCCGGTGACGTGATAGGTTTTTCCGAAAGAAGAAATAATCACGCTGCGCTCCGCCAGCTGCGGGTGCGTCGCCATTCCGTGGTGCGGTTCGCCATCAAAAACGACGTGCTCGTACACTTCGTCAGACAAAATGATGATGTCGGTGTGGCGCGTCAGCGCTGCCAGCTGGTGCAGATCGGCGGCTGAAAACACCTGTCCGCTCGGGTTGTGCGGCGTATTGACGATGATCATCCGCGTGCGTGGGGTTATAGCCGCCCGTACTTCATCCCAGTTCACGGCAAAATACGGTACCGTCAGTTTAATGGCAATCGGCGTCGCTCCTTGCAGACGGACAATCGGCGCATAGCTGTCAAAGGAGGGCTCGAAATAGATCACCTCGTCTCCAGGATGAACCAGCCCGCTGATGGCTGAGTAAAGCCCTTCGCTGGCGCTGGCGGTCACCAGCACCTCACTCGCCGGGTCATAGTGTGTGCCATAGAGCGTGGCAATTTTGTCCGCGATGCGCTCTCTGAGCGGTTGCAGACCGGTCATGGAGGCGTACTGGTTATGCCCTGCCTCCATGGCGCGGGTCACGCCGGTGATAAGTTTTGGGTCGCATGAAAAATTCGGCGCACCCTGAGAAAGGTTGATGGCGTTATGCCGGGCTGAAAGCTGGCCGATAACGGTAAAAATGGTGGTTCCTACATCGGGCAATTTGGATCGTGTCTGCACCGGCGTTTTCAAAGTCATCCTCTGTCCCTTCTCGTGGTGAATGCATAACTATTCAAACAACAACTTCATTGCCGGGACAATCGAATTGTTGTCATAATAGCCATGACAAAAATGCATAGCTAAGGTGAGATATGTCGCGTCGTTCATTTCCGCTTAATGCCGTAGAGACGTTCATCGTGACCGCGCGTCACCTGAATCTTACCCATGCCGCGAAGGAGCTTTGTCTGACGCAGGGGGCGGTAAGCCGTAAAATCGCCTCGCTGGAAAGCTGGTTCGGCTTCCCGCTGTTCGAGCGCCATGCCCGCGGCCTGCGTCTCTCCTCACAGGGAAGCGCCCTGCTGCCGGAGCTGCAATCTGCCTTTGAGCACCTGCTGAACGTTGCTGAACAGGCGCGAACGCACCAGACCGTAATCCGTCTGAAAGCGCCTACCTGCGCGATGCGCTGGCTGGTGCCGCGTCTGCTACAGGTGGAGCGCGAACAGCCGGAACTCCAGATTGCGCTGACCACCACCACCGATCACAACGTCAATTTCAAAACCGAATCCTGTGACGCGGCGATTGTGTTTGGGACGCACATGAGCGCCGGCGATCTGCTGTTCGAAGAGGCCTTAACCCCGGTGATGAGCCCGCTACGGGCCGGCTCTGCGCTGGAAGCACTCACCTTCCTTCACCCCACGCGGGACAAAACGGACTGGACGCTGTGGCTGGCGAAACAGCCGGGTCCGCCGCCAGCTATGCTCAAAAATCAACACTTCGAAACCATGGATCTCGCCATTACCGCCGCCATTCAGGGGCTGGGCATCGCCATCGCGGATGAAACGCTGGTGGAGGAGGACGTGCGCGCCGGACGGCTGATGCGCCCGTTTGACACAAGCATAAAGACGGGGGCGAGCTACCGGCTGGTATTACGCGACGCACCCGGCCCTGAAAACGGGCTGGATGCGTTTCGCGCCTGTCTGCTCAGTCGAGGCTGACGTGGTGTTTCATCACCCGTTTGAAGAGGCTCATACGCGCACGCATGAAGCGGTTTTCAAGCCGAAAACCTGCATGTTTATTCACACCAATACGTAACAGCACGTCCCGCCCTTTCCGGCAGGCGGGCCAGCGCGTGGGCCCTGCCAGGCTATCGCGTGCCCCCGCATCCCGGGCGAAGCTCACCCAGTAGTCCGCCACCTGAGCGGCGAAGGCCAGATCGCGTTCATTCACATACTGCCGCGAAGGTTCCACCTGTCCAAGGGTATCGAAGACGTAGGGCACTTCGTTGCCGTGCCAGGCGCCGTTGATGTACGTCGCGTGCTCCGCTTCGGCCACATAATCAAACCAGTATCGCCAGCACAGGCCGCCCGCCCGCTGCTGGGCCTGCATTACCACGTATCCCATGGTGGTGAAGGCCATGTCGCGGCATACCTGCCTGCCAAGTTCCTCATCGCCCTTCACGCCAGGATAAAGCAGCTTTATCAGCCCCAGGCCAAAACGCCGCTCGCGGCGGAGCTTCTGGATCTGCCCGGCCAGATCGACCCCGAATACCGACATCACGCTGGCTTCGTCGCTGTTCGACCCAATCATCACCGGTACAGGATGCTGGCGGGCCGCGAAGAAAACGTCGAGCATGGCCTCAGGCAAAACGCAATCCCCCACGATGGGCGCAGGGGCGATATTCAGCGGCGAGGTCAGCGGCCAGAACGCCTCAGGCGGGATCGCGCGAAGCTGTTCCGCGGTAGCATTGTGCAGGCCGAAATGGGCGGCAATCGCTTCGCCTTTATGCATGGCCTGCTCGCGCGGGGTGTCGGGCAGCGTGTACCCGCTTTGCACAATGGCTTTATGGAACAGTCCTCCCGCAAGCGGGGAAGCCATCAGCGACAGCACGCTGCGCGCACCGGCCGACTCGCCAAATACGGTGATGTTCTCAGGATCGCCGCCGAACGCGGCAATGTTATCGCGCACCCATTCCAGGGCCTGAATCTGATCGAGCAGTGCAAAGTTATGCACCACGCGCTCTTCCTCCCCCTCCAGCGCCGGATGGGCAAAAAAGCCGAGGTGGCCGAGACGGTAATTGATCGTCACCACCACCGTGCCACGCTTCGCCAGCGCCCTGCCGTTATACGGAGGCAGCCCGCCAGCGCCGAGGGTAAATCCTCCGCCGTGCAGCCAGACCATCACCGGAAGCGGAGCGGCGCGAGCCACTGGCGACCAGACGTTAAGATACAGGCAGTCTTCAGAGAACTGGCCGGGGTCGCCGCCGCCCAGCTCCTGACAGCTTTCGCTGCTCTGCCAGCTGGAGGCGGAGAACGCCGTCGCCGGACGCACGCCATCCCAGCGTGCAGGGGGACGCGGGGAGCGCCAGCGCCACGGGCCAACAGGGGGTGCTGCATAGGGAATGCCACACCACACATGGGTATCGCCTTCAGTAAAACCAATCAGTGCGCCCTGGCGCGTTTCAACCACAGGGGCAGAGGGATTTTCCATACCAACCTTCTTTTTCCATCACACCCTTGCAGAGTAACGGTTTCAGAGCAAACCGCAACGCTGTTTGCTGCGCGCTTCCGCCTCCTCGTAAAGCGAAAACTCGTCGTACACCGCACAGCCGAGCGCGGCTTCGAAGGCATTGCGGCTGGCATTGCCGTGGCTGCGCGCCTGCGTTTCATTGCCAAGATTCGACTGGAAGATCCCCGCCGCGCTGACGGGCAGAAAATCCTCGTAGGTGATGGGCTGTGCCACAACCCAGCCGCGTTCGATCAGCGGCTGCGGATCGTCGCCGGGACGAAACGCGTGGCGATGCGCCTCACCTGTCGGGGTCAGACGGTAGCGGAAATAAGCCAGCCCCTGACGGCGCAGGAACATTTCACTGTCCGGGAAGGCGCTGAAGATCTCGCGCAGGTGAAGCTGGTGGGTCAGGTTGTCTTTGCCGGTCCCGGCCTGGTTTAACAGGCTGTCGTACAGCTCGCGCCCTTTCGGCGTAAGCGCCACGCCGCGCTGCTCAATCTCACCGAAACGCGCGGTATGGGTGCCCTTGTGTTCCCCCGCGAACAGCACCGGCTCCTCCAGCGCCTTAAAGCTGGTCTGACGCAGGAGGATCGGCACCTCGCGGCGCGGCGGGCCTTCAATCAGGATTTTCGGCTCGATGCCGTACTTCGGCATTAGCTCCTGCACCCGGTCGATATCCAGCGTACGCGGCGTGAGATGGTTGATGTGGCACCCCGGGAAACAGACCACGTCGGCAATCAGGCGATGTTCGTTGCTCAGCGCCAGATAGGTTTCCTGATCGACCGTCGCATGGCGATGCCAGCGGAAGGTTTCTAAGGCTTCCTGCACAAATTCGCGCGCCTGTGCCTCGGTAAAGTGTCCCTGCGCATCATGCAGGTCGATCAGTTCCAGACAGCGCGGCGTAAAGATGTTGCGCCGGGAGAGGATCTCCGCCGCCCTTTCGCGCAGCGCAACGTTTTCAATCAGCTCCAGGCGCAGCAGCGAGGTAAAAATGCGAAACGGATTACGGCAGAGCGCCGCATCGTCTGTCGGACGAAACGCCGTCGAGTGGACGGGCACGCCCGCCTGGGAGAGATCGTAGTAGCTGACCGGGTACATGCCCATAATGGCGAAGATCCGGCGCAGGGTGGAAAGCTCCTGCGCGGTGCCAACGCGGATCGCACCGTGACGTTCAACATTCAGGCGCGCCAGTTCGTCTGCGTTCGCCAGTTGTTCATGTAAAAGTGGGTTATTTTCCAGAACCGCCAGGTTAACGTCCGCCACCAGTTCCAGCAAGGTGCCGTACTGCGGAACTTCCTGCTGGTACATCGCCGACATAGCCTGCGAAAAGTGTTCCCGAATATCATCAGCCGTGATGGTGTTCGCCATGATGTCATGCCTCCAGTGAATACTACCTGGAGTGTAGAGAAGCCCGTTCCTTTCGTTGGGAAGAATTTACGAATTGTGATCCAGGCAGACGAGTGGTCAAAGCGTGGACATTTTCGAAAAACGGTTGTAACTCAAACAGATCAAATGTTAAAAATATTTTGCTATCAGGTTATCAAATTCAAACATCTTAACTTGTCACCCGCGTCGCTCTGTTTTTAACATCGCCTATGGAAAAAAATGGTCTGTTCAGTCAGCGCATACGCTTGCGCCATTTGCATACATTTGTGGCCGTCGCTCAACAGGGAACGCTGGGGCGAGCGGCTGAAACCCTTAACCTCAGTCAGCCTGCACTCTCCAAAACGCTGAACGAACTGGAACAGCTTACCGGAACCCGCCTGTTCGATCGCGGCCGTCTGGGGGCTCAGCTTACACTCGTGGGCGAACAGTTCCTGACGCATGCCGTTAAAGTTCTCGATGCCCTCAATACCGCCGGTCAGGCGTTAAACCGTAAAGAGGAGCCGGCCAGCGACATCGTGCGCGTGGGCGCGCTGCCAACGGCGGCGCTGGGCATACTGCCTGCGGCGATCGGCCAGTTCCACCGTCAGCAAAAGCACGCCACGCTTCAGGTCGCGACCATGAATAACACCATGCTGCTGGCGGGCCTGAAGTCAGGCGAGCTGGATCTGGGCATTGGGCGGATGTCCGATCCGGAACTGATGAGCGGCCTGAACTACGAGCTGCTGTTCCTGGAATCGCTGAAGCTGGTCGTGCGTCCGAATCATCCTCTGTTGCAGGACACCGTGACCCTGAGCCGTGTGATGGAGTGGCCGGTGGTGGTCTCACCAAAAGGAACCGTTCCGCGTCAGAATGCGGAAGCGTTGCTGCAAATGCAGGGCTGCACGCTGCCTTCCGGGTGTATTGAAACGCTCTCGGCGTCGCTGTCGCGCCAGCTTACGGTGGATTATGACTACGTATGGTTTGTGCCGTCCGGCGCGGTGAAGGACGATCTGCGACGCGGCGTGCTTACGGCGCTGCCGGTAACATCGCCCGGCGCGGGAGAACCGATTGGGATCCTGACGCGGGTAGATGCCCCGCTCTCTGAAGGTGCCCAAACGCTGTTAAGCGCCATTCGTAAATCAATGCCTCTCTGACCATAAACGCAGAACCCGCCGCGAGGGCGGGTCTGTCTTACTCAGAACGTTTCCCAGTTATCACCTGAGACGACCGCCGCCGGGGTTAAAGGCGCGGGTTTCGCTGCGTTTGCAGCGGCTGTAGTCCGTCCTGCGTGCGCCCCGTTGAGACGAAACGCGCCAACGGCTTCCGTCAGACGTGCGCCCTGCTCCTCCAGCGAAGCCGCTGCCGCAGAAGCTTCTTCCACCAGCGAGGCATTCTGCTGCGTCACCTTATCCATCTCGGAAATCGCCTGGCTCACCTGAACGATGCCGCGGCTCTGCTCATCGGACGCCGCTGCAATCTCCAGCATGATATCGGTGACGCGTTTAACCGCCTCGACGATTTCATTCATGGTATTGCCCGCTGCAACCACCTCCCCGGAACCCTGATCGATAAGCGATACCGATTCATTAATCAGGCTTTCAATCTCTTTCGCCGCGTTTGCGCTGCGGCTTGCCAGGGTGCGAACTTCACTCGCCACGACCGCAAAGCCACGTCCCTGTTCACCCGCACGCGCCGCCTCGACCGCCGCGTTGAGCGCCAGAATATTGGTCTGGAACGCGATGCTGTTAATCACGGCGGTAATTTCAGAGATCTTCTTCGAGCTGGTGGAAATATTACCCATGGTTTTCACCACGCCGGAGACCATCTGCCCCCCGCGGCTGGCCTTCCCGGAGGCATCTTCTGCCAGTTTACTTGCATGATGCGCGTTATCGGCGTTCTGTTTCACCGTCGCGGTGAGCTGCTCCATGCTGGCCGCCGTCTGTTCAATCGCCGCCGCCTGCTGCTCAGTACGGGAAGAGAGATCGGTGTTACCCGCGGAGATCTCGCTGGTTCCCCGGTAGATCTCCTCCGCCCCTTGCCGCACGGTGCCTACGGTGGTCACCAGCGCGTGCTGCATCGTTTGCAGATCGCGCGTAAGGCGGCCAATTTCACTGCGCCCGGTCGGTTCGTCCGGCATGGTCAAATCGCCTTTCGCGATATTTTCGATACGCGTAGCGGCTCGCTGGAGCGGGTTTATCACCGTACGGCGCAGCACCACAAAAGTGATCACCGCCAGCGCCAGCGCCAGGCCAAACGCGCCGAACATAAACATCAGCCCCAGCCGGGTGCGGGTGTGAGCCTGCGCCGTCAGCGCGTTGGCGCGTTCGGTGCGGATTTTTATCGCCTTCAGCAGCACCGCGTTATAGGCATCGTCCAGCGGACGCGCGGTCTCATTTTCGTGGTTAATAATGGCTTCAAACATGCCGTTTTTGGCATATTTCAGCATCGGCTGCATACCGGCGATGTAGGCGTCATAGCGGGCTTTCAGATCGCCGTCCAGCGCTTCATCAGCCGGTGTGCGAATAGTGCGCTTCATATAGGCGGCAAATCCATCCTGCGACTGCCTGATGCGGGTCTCAGCCTCAGCGATGTTTTGTTTCATCGCCTCCATCTCCGCGATACGGCTCGCCGCCCCCGCGTGGATCATGTTGATACGGGCGGTGCGTAAATGGTTGGAACTGTTTGACAGCCCGGTGCGCACCTGGATTTCTGCCGTAACATCCTGCTGATCGTTATCGGCCTGGAGCAGGAAATAGCCTGCGAGACCCGAGCTCAATGCAAACAGGAGAATAATGCCACCGAGAATGGAGGAAAACAGCGGAACCAGCCGGATGTGATGCAAGAAACTCAGCTTATGCTGCGCCTGCATCGATGTTGTGTTGTCCATGACCGTCGACTCTCTTATAGGTAAGATGCGTAAAAACACGCCTGTAAAAGAGTCATCGGCACGGCGTAGAATTAGATTACGGTTAAAAGCGCCAGACAGGTCACACTTTAGAAAAGATCAGGGAAGAAATGCCAGCGGAAAAAACCGCTGGCAGAATAATCAGTTGTCGCCGAAATGGATAACGGTACGAATAGATTTTCCTTCGTGCATCAGATCGAAGGCTTCGTTGATCTGCTCCAGCGGCAGGCGGTGCGTAATGAACGGGTCGAGCTGAATTTTACCGACCATCGCATCTTCAACCATGCCCGGCAGCTGGGTACGGCCTTTCACGCCGCCAAATGCCGACCCGCGCCATACGCGCCCTGTCACCAGCTGGAAGGGACGGGTTTTGATCTCCTGACCCGCGCCGGCCACACCGATAATGATGCTCTCGCCCCAGCCTTTGTGGCAGCACTCAAGCGCTGAGCGCATCACATCGACGTTGCCGATACATTCGAAGCTGAAGTCCACGCCGCCGTCGGTCAGCTCAACGATCACCTCCTGAACCGGTTTGTCGTAGTCTTTCGGGTTGATGAAATCGGTCGCGCCCATCTCACCTGCGAGCTTAAATTTTTCCGGGTTGGTATCCACAGCAATGATGCGGCCAGCTTTCGCCTGTACCGCGCCCTGGATGACTGCCAGACCGATCCCGCCGAGGCCGAACACCGCCACGGTGTCACCCTCTTTCACTTTCGCCGTGTTATGCACCGCGCCGATACCGGTGGTGACACCGCAGCCGAGCAGACAGACTTTATCCAGCGGGGCCTGCGGATTCACTTTCGCCAGTGAGATCTCGGCGCACACCGTGTATTCGCTGAAGGTGCTGGTCCCCATGTAGTGATAAATGGGCTCGCCGTTATAGGAGAAACGGGTGGTGCCGTCCGGCATAAGACCTTTACCCTGCGTGGCGCGCACGGCCTGGCAGAGGTTAGTTTTGCCGGATTTGCAGAACTTACACTCACCGCACTCTGCGGTGTAGAGCGGGATCACATGGTCGCCGGGCTTAAGGCTGGTGACGCCTTCACCCACTTCCACCACCACACCGCCCCCTTCGTGGCCGAGCACCGCCGGGAATACGCCTTCCGGATCGTCACCAGACAGGGTAAACGCATCGGTATGGCAAACGCCGGTATGGGTAATTTTGATCAGCACTTCGCCTTTCTTAGGCGGAGCAACATCAATTTCAACGATTTTCAGCGGCTGGCCTGGGCCGAACGCGACAGCTGCGCGAGATTTCATGATGTCTTTCCCTTGTTGTGAGGTGTGTGGATTTATTTTAGATAAGAGCGCAGTAAATGGCCGACTTCCGCCATCCGCACAGCCCGCTGATCCGGGGTGGTCTCCCCCGTCACCAGCTCATCTTTGAGGTGAATTTCAACCATTTCCCCCATCAGGCCATTGGCAGCGCCGCGCACGGCGGCGATTTGCTGCAAAATGGCGAGACAGGGATCGCCCGATTCCAGGGCGCGTTCAAGGGCATCAACCTGGCCCCGAATGCGGCGGACGCGGGTCAGAATACGTTTTTTATCTTCGGGTGAATGCGGCATACGCCCTCCTGATACTATAGGGGGGTATTGTATCTGTTAATACGATTTTATGTAAACACGAAGTTTATTGTGGGTTTTAAGTAGAACCGTAGGTAATGTGAAAAATCAGCGAGTTAATATTAGTGACTCGCTGATATATCAGAAGTGGGCAATCAGGTGCGTCAGGAGCGAAAAGTAGGTATTGCTATAAAAAGCAGAATTTTTAGAATTCATGCTTCATAACATTTTTTCCACGTTGTCTAACCAGTCGGGAAGATGTTCTCTGTACCAGTTGAGATACAAGGGAAATGCACTCTTTTGCCGCATATGAAGCAGGACAATCACTTCCGTGACAATCCAGGCTTTGACAATAGCAATTTCTCTGGCCAGCTCCCTGATATTTTGATGGGAGGATAGCTGGCAATAGCGTCCTGCAAGGTCTATAAATTCTTGTTTTGTCCCCATTCCCCTTATGAGGGGAGCCAGGTCAATAGCAGGACTCCCTTTGCCAAACCTTTCCCAGTCAAAAAGAACTAAATTACCGCTTTCTCTTCTTCCCCAGTTGCCTGCATTGCTGTCGCCTGAAACCAGGCTTTGGCAGGCGAATAACGCATTACTATTCTGCTGAAATCGTCGAAGCTGCCGGGCATTTTTTTCAGGTAATGCCAAAAGCATGAGAGCGTTTTCAAGCGCTGTTTCTGTCCACGTATACGTATGATAGAGCCATTCAGAATTTGCAGGATAGCGATGCAGGCGCCCCAGCATAGCTATGGCATAATCGTTTGCCACAGCGGTCTGATCAACCTTATAAGGAATATACTCCAGTCTTAACTTGCGTAAGGTGGCATCAGCAGACAAAAGCGTTGGCGTAGCAATCCCTGCCTGATTAAGCTCTGTTGCCGCGTAGAGATAAAAGGCCCACTCAACATCGCTGACAGGCCACTTTTCTATAACTATCTGATTGCAATCACTGGTATTCAGCACCACTTTGGCAGTGCCCATTTTGGATAAATCCATTGCAGCCATGCACTGTCCCTTAAAAATTAACGTGTTGGTTGTTCTTGTTATTGAGTGTAATGCAAGTGTGCTACAGATGAAGTCATACATCATCATTCTTTCTTAAAAATCCTACTTTAAAAGACTTGTGCAATCACACTAACCCCCACTAAAGAACGTAGGTATCATAAGAATACGAAAAAGAATAGACTAATGCTGTTGGATATATTTATCTTTGATAACATTTAGCCTGTAGTAAACAAAATAAGTCGGGTGCAGCATGTTCGGACAGAAAACATTGCTGAAACTGGTCCTGATCCGGTTTATCCAAAAGAATTTTTATACACTCTGATAAATATTACTATCACAATTGGGTTTTACATATTGAATTCGGATCACAACGCTTCATCATTAAGGAATGACTAAGTATGAAAAGAATTGTTCTCGCCTCTTTGGTTTTATCTTTTTCGTTATCAGCTATCGCTAATCAATTAAGCATTGATGACCAAATTAATAATGCTTGTGCTAAGGCCTTAAGCGGTGATAAAGAACCTTTGGGTAACTTCCCACCAGATAGTTTTGCTGCAACAGTCAGTCCGAAAGTTAAAGAAGCTTACAACGAAGTTTTAAAATCTCGTTCTTCTATTGTAAACGACCTGAGTTTACAGAATGCAACCAGTTGCGCCAACCTGGTTAGAGATAAACTGAAATCAAAAGGTGAGTACAAAGAAGAAAAATAATTCCCAGGGTGGAGAAACAGCATTTTTGTGGAACTGAACGCTTTCTCAATCAGAGTATGTTCTTAAGAAAACATCGACAAGATAGTTCCGCAGCTGTGTTTTCCACCTCTCGCTGGTCCCTCAATACCCTGACATCCCGTTGCCTGATGGCACCCTCCGCAATGACATCGCCCCGCCTAAACAGCACAGACGTTGTTGACGATATTTACGCTTTCGTCTCGTCGTGACCAACCCTATTTAGCTCGAAATGTTAAAAATCCGCACCTATATGGCACAATGTGGACAGAAATAACATTCTCGTCACCTAACATACTCGCTACAAACAAAATGGTGGTGTTAATGATTGTACTAAAGAGCTTTTTATTCTTCGTTGGCGCAGCGGCCGCTTGCGCACTTATTGTACTTTGTCTTTGGGTAGATATGCGGTTTGTCGGCCATGATATTCCGGAATTATCACTGACCGAAATTATGCAGGAAACGGTATTAGCGACTATTGTCTTTCTCCATTTTCGTCTGGCGAAAATGTACGAATCCATGCGTTACTGTAATATTCTGGTGGGCGGATTTTTCCTGACAATGCTAATTCGTGAACTGGACGCGCTTTTTGATCTCATTTCTCATGGGAGTTGGGTGTGGTTCGCGCTGATTGCCGCTCTGCTGGCGTTAATTCGCCCCGTTATGCATTTTCGCGCTACCCTGGAACAGCTGGCAAAATATACCCAATCCCCCTGGTACGGTATTCTGTTGAGCGGCCTGCTGGCTGTACTGGTCTTCTCCCGCCTCTTTGGGATGCAGGTGCTGTGGCACGCCATCCTGGAGCATGGCTATATGCGTGTCGTGAAAAACGCCGTGGAGGAAGGTTCGGAATCGTTCGGCTATATGCTGTGCCTGGCTGCATCCCTTGGCTATTACGTTACCTTTCCCGCTCACGCACGACAAAAATAATCTCCTGGTGCTGCGTAGAGAGACGGCAAGGGAAATTTTTATCAACGACATCCTTAGGACGTTAGGGTGGCCATGTAAGAAAGACATATCCTAAAAAGGGGCAATCAGGCGTCGATTTCAGCGAAATCTCGCTCACGCCTGAAATCAGCGTCTATCCTTAGACTATCAACAATAGGAGGCTGGAATGTCTGATTTCGACACTGATAAAAATGCACAATACGCTGGCGATAAAGCCAAAAACAAACTTGATGAATTATCCGGCTCTGCGCAGCAGCAGTTTGGTGAATTCGTTGACTCCCCTAAACACCAGGTGAAAGGTGCAGCGAAAAAATATGCTGCCCAGGCCAGTGATGCCGTTTCGGATGTTACTGAAGCCGTCAGAAATAACCCGTTAACGGGCTTAATCGCTGCGGGTGCGGTAGGTATCGTTCTGGGACTTCTGCTGGGACGTAAATAATTTCAGGCCCTCCGGGGCCTTTTCTTTTCCCCCTCTTTCCTTCTCTCCCCCCTAATTTTGATAGTTCTCCTGTTAAAAGCCCGATCCATACGAAAAAGTTGTACAATTTTGATGTACAGATTTGACCATATAGTATAAATTCGATGCCAGTGATGTTACAAAATTGTTTGTTAACGGTGGAAAATTATGCGTCGCAACCATGCTCCCTCTACAGCAGAAAGCGCTATCACCTTGTATTTTAACAAGGATAACGTCCCAACACAGCAGGAAACCCTTGGTGCCATCGTCAGTGAGATCATCCAAGAAAATGTACAACTGAGCAGAATGACAATTTGTACAAAGCTGTTGCGCAGAATTGAAGAATCAACGTCTGACGTTGAGAAAGCGCACTACAACGGTTTGATAGCCCTCTTCTTCGAGCGTTAACCTGAACACTGTTTTTTAACTTACTAAGTTAGTCATGCTGAGTGAGAATAGAGCTCCTGAATGCGATGACTAACCCCATGCTACAGCCTGCCGCGTGTAGCAGAGTGAGATTGAAGCTATGCATAGAACTAAATTTGAACGACTTAAGGATGACCTTATCGGTGAGGCCGTATTATCCATACTGAAAGAGAACGGACCTATTACCTTTGTGTCTCTTGCTAATCGCCTGCGGGCGATGGCTAACGTTGAATCAAATGATGAACGTAAAAATGCATTGATTGCCGCTGAAGATGAAGTGCGCCAGCGTGTAACCGGCGTCTCGCACGACCGGGGAAGAGTGATGGGCAATTATGACATGGGTCGCATGCGATCTCTCTTTACTCACAACACGCTTCTGACCCCAGACAAGAAACACTAATTTTAACCGAAACGGTGACCACCATGAGTAAAGCGATTATGCAGCAGACGTATAATTTTGAAGCCTTGCACGATAAAGGACTGGCGGAACATTTTCTTAATGCAGGAAAACATCTCAGTGGTGAGGTTGAAGTGTTGGGCTCGGCAATACGCTGTATTATGCTGACCGGTGACAATCTCTCTAATAAAGAGATTATCCTGCAACTGATTCACGCCCTCGAAATTACCGAGGAGCCCGAAGCCTGCGATGTCATTCGAAATACGCTTGAAATTGTTGTCGGTTTTACGCGCGATGATATCTGATAACAGATTATTGCGCTGGTGAGTGACTGTTTTTGCTGGTGGTAGAAAAGTTTCTCTGTCGTACCACCAGCATAGTGAACCCATTAACTAAATAGCCGTACCATTCGATCAAGCTCTTCTTCTTTAACCGCCCGGGAAAGATAATATCCCTGGAAGCGTTTAACCCCTAACGCGACAAGTTTTTCAAATTTTTCTTCGCTATCGACGCCTTCCGCAACGCATTCCCTTCCCGTCATGTCGCTGTATATCTGTATCGCTTTAATAATGCTATAGTCATTGTCGTTAGCAACAAAGTGCTCAACTATATCGCGGTCAAGCTTCAATCCATCAACATTAATCTGTCGGATGGGTAACATAGCATAATCTCTGGAAAAGCAATCATCCAGAAACAGCCGACACCCCTCGGCGCGTAAACGCTGAAGAGTGACAGGAATATTTGGATCCTTTGTCACATCAATCGCTTCAGCTAATTCAAAGACAATTTTCCCGGCCCACTGCGGCTTCAGTAACATCTCAACGGCTTTTTTCGCCATTCCCGGCAGCGCGTTCCCGGTAGCCAGTGGAGGCGGAATATTAACCGAAAAATAATATTTTCCATTGTATCTGTTGATACCTGACACGGCCGCGTGGATGACTAACGCCGTCAGCTTGAGCCATATTTCGCCATTTTTCACCCCACCCAGAAATTGGGCAGCCTTCAGAACCTGACCTTTTTTATGCCAGCGCAGCAGAATTTCAAAGCCTACTCCTTTTTTATCGCCATCAGTAATAATTTGATAAGCCGCAAAGATTTCCCGCTTATGTAACGCCTGCAAAATATCAATTTCCGCATCCGAAAATCCCTGCGGATTATTTTTCACTGCACAGACTTCATCTCTGAAAACACGTGCATCGCTAAACCACACTCTAATAAGATATAATTTACCCAACCCCACTTTTCGATGGGTATAAATGGTTTTATCTGACAACCCTAACCTCGCAGACTGCTCTTTTATCGAAATACCCCGATAAAAATTCAGCAATACGGTTAATTCGCGCTTTGTTAAGCCATTCAGACTTTCTTTACCTTCTTTCTCGGGTCCATCACGCAATATGCGTGATGAATCGGTATGCACGTCATAAATGTTGTCTGCACAGTCCATTACGTCTGAAATATTCGCTATCCTGATCATCGATAACGATTTGGTATTATTAACGAGACTACACAACGTGGCATAAAGCCATCTCTCTGGTATTGCGCCATACAGCGTCACGCTACAAATAACCGGCAGCGCATTCAGCACCGATACCAACTGCTTCAGGCTTTCAAGAAAGGCAGCGACGTCGCGACCAAGAAAAACAGCAACTTCAGGTGGTTGATTTTGCATCATTTTCTGAACATCACCTGAGCAAACTTCATCCTCTTCAAAATGGAGCCGCGTGGCGTTTACGCCACGTGACTTCAGAAGCAGGCTATACCCCTCGAAGGTGAAACCGCAGGCTGAAATAACAAACCGTTGCTTGTAGCACGTACCTTGTATAGAAGGTAAATTTTGAGACATAACCTGCTCCTGAGAATGAAAATAGTATTCCCATCTGTAATTAAAGCCAATACTCTTTGTCGCATTGAATAATTTTACCGCACCCTGTTTGGTTAATAAACCGTTATCAATGTTATGCACAGGAACATTTTTGCGTTAATCAACCGACTCATCCATATGCAGCATAAATATTACTTTCTTTTCATATAACGACAGTAAATATGCATTTCTCGAGGTATAATGAAAATTCCGAAAAAGAAGACCGGACACTTCATCTTATCGGCCCAGACAAAAAGAGAAAATGCTATGGATAATCACATCTCATCCAGGGCTTTGCTACATCGAAGGGATGTCATTAAAAACAACCCGCGATTTGGTGAAGCTATAACAGAACACTACAGAATTAATGATGTCATTTATAAAAAACAACCCTTGTTCTACAAAACGATGCTTCAGGAATCACGCTTCAACATAATATTGTCCATGTGTTGTTTTGTTTTTGGCAATCAGGCTGAGTCAGTTTCAGAGATTAAGGCGCTATGCACCCGTTACAATATCGCCAGCCCTAACAGTGTTATCGCGATCATTACCATACTTAAAACTACCGGGCGAATAAAGACCTGGCGCTGTAGTGAAGATCGCCGAAAAACAAAAATTGCGCCGACGGAAAAAGGACTCGATGAGCTTAAACGCTATATGTCCGGGGCGTTTACGCCTGTCAGCATTCTTTATCCGGCATTCAACATTAATGTTAACCTTCTCGACAATGACATTCTGAGGCACAACTTTTTCCGGCGCGCCGCAGAGTACCTTTTCCGCGGATTAACATTCAGGAAAGTGCTTCCGGAGGTGGGTTTATTTATTGATAAGGATGGTGGACGAATGATTATGCTCTATCTCTATTTGCAGGCCATTAAAAACAAAACAGCACACGGTGCCATAATAGCGTATTCAGCCAGCACGCTGGCAAAAGAATTTTTCGTCTCGCGTATTCACGTCAACCGCATTATCAAATCGGCGCAGGAGGCAGGTTATCTTAAAGATCGCGGCGATGGCCGGATGTCAATTTATCCGGCCTTTATCGAGCTTGTCGAAAATTATGCCGGATTATATTTTGCGTATGTCACACATTACATCAATGTGGTACCAAAAGAACGACGCCATGCTGTCAACATGACGCCTACACTCTGATCTGACGGGCGTTCGGTTTGCTGAACGCCTTTTTTACCGCTCGCGCAGCGCCTCTTTTGCCTTATTCAACGGTTTCAGCAGATAATCAATGACGGATTTACTGCCGGTTTTGATATCAACTGTGGCTATCATGCCCGGGAACACCGGGAACGCCTTGCCCTGCCTGTTGGTCAGATGGTTACTGTCTGTACGAATATAAACGCGATAATAATAAACATCCCGTTTCACCTCGTCCTGAAGGGTATCCGGGGAAATCATCGTCACCTCCCCTTCCAGCCCGCCGTAGATCGAGTAATCATAGGCGGTGATTTTCACCAGCGCTTTTTGCCCGGGATGGATAAACGCGACATCGCGCGGCGAGATTTTCGCTTCTATCACCATCTGGTCATCAAGCGGTACCAGGCTCATCAGTTTGCCGTTCGGCGGGATCACCCCGCCCACCGTCGTCACGTCAATATCCTTCACGATGCCACGCACCGGCGCATTAAACGTTAAGCGGGTGAGTGAATCTTCGCGTCCTTTCATGACCGAACGCTGCGCCTCTATTTCTGCGTTCGCTTTCGCCAGTTCTTCGCGGGCGCGAACGTAGTACTGGTTTTTCATCTCGGTGATTTTGCTCTCCAGCTCATTTTTTTGGCGTTCAAGGCGTAAGACTTCGACCTTACTGGCCGCCCCCTGCGTCACCAGCGGGCGCGTTAATGCCAGTTCACGCTGCACGAGATCCGCTCCCTGGCGTAAACCCGCCAGCCCTTTTTCAAGGCTTTCGCGACGTGACTGATAAAGCGCCGTTTCCTGTTTGACCAGCTCAACGTCGTCATCCAGCTCTGCCGGGAATGTCAGCCCGGTGTCGTTCACCTCAGCATTCAGACGCGCGGCCGTCGCCATTGCAGCGTTTAATCGAGACTCGCTCTCCAGCACGCTGGACTCGGTTTTCGTCCGGTCCAGTTGGGCAAGCTGTTGACCACGCTCGACGATGTCGCCTTCGCGCACCATCAGACTGTGAATAATCCCCCCTTCCAGGGACTGGATCACCTGCTCGTGGGAGGACGGGATCACCTTGCCACTGCCCGTCGTGACCTCATCCAGCTGGAACAGGCTGGCCCAGGTAATAAACACCACCAGCAGGGCAAACAGCGACCATGCCACCAGCGACGAACGCGGCAGGCGGGGCTCCTTCAGTCGGCTATAAAAGCGGGAGAAATCATTCATGCCACGCCCTCCGTTTTCAGTTTAACCGTACGCTGCGGCGCCTGCTGCGGGGCCATTCCGTGCTGGCGTAAAATGGCATCACGAGGGCCATCCATCACCACTTTGCCGTTTTCCAGGACGATGATGCGGTCAACCAGGTCCAGAATCGGCAGGCGATGCGTCGCCACCACCAGCGTCCGGCGCTTACCGAGCCACTGGTGCAGATGCTGGATAAACTGCTTCTCGCTGACCTCATCCAGCCAGGCGGTGGGTTCATCCAGCAGCAGAATATTCGGCGAGGTGATCAGCGCGCGCGCCAGCAGCAGCGCCTGACGTTGCCCGCCGGAAAGCCCCGTTCCGCCCTCGTTGATGATGGTGTTTAGCCCCATTTTCTGCTTGCGCACAAACTCCAGCGCGCCGCTGTTGACCAGCGCCTGATGGATTTCCTCGTCTGTCGCCAGCGGATTACCCATCAGGATGTTGTCGCGTACGGAGCCGAAGAACAGCCGCGCCTGCTGGCTGAGCAACTGCATATCGCGGCGCACGTCGGCCGGGTCAAGATGATTGAGAGCAATATCGTCCAGCAAAATGCTGCCCTGCTGCGGCTCCTGCATTCCCGCGAGGAGGTGCAGCAAGGTGCTTTTCCCCGAACCATTCCGCCCGAGCACCGCCACGCGCTCCCCGGCGCGAATGCGCAGTTTGCTGATATTCAGCACGGTGAGCTTCTCTTCTTCGTCGTAATAAAACCCCACGTCGTCCAGCAGATAATCACCGCGCAGGTGGGCTTTATGCACCTTCTTTCCGTGCTGGGGATCGTCAATCGGGCGCTGCATCAGGTCATCCAGTCCCTTGCGGGCCACCTTTGCTGACTGCCAGCGGGAAAGCACGCCAGAAATTTGCGACAGCGGCGCAATGGTCCGGGACGCCAGAATCGAGGTGCCCACCAGCGCACCGGTGGTCATGTCACCGCTGATGACCAGGTAACACCCCACCAGCAGCACCACGGCGTAGACGATAGATTGCACCTCCTGGGTCCAGGTTAGCAGCAGCCCCGTCAGCCAGCGCTGCTTCATGCCGACGCTGGCGGCAACGTCATTGGTGTTATTCCACTGGTTCTGGAACCGCTGCTCAGCGCGCATCAGCTTGATGTCCTCAAGCCCCTGCACCGCTTCCACCAGCGTGGCGTTGCGAATCGCCGATTCACGCATCCCTTCGCTGGAGAGTTTCCCCAGCGGGCGCTGCACCAGCAGGCCAGGAATAAGCAACAGCGGCACGGCGAGCAGGACCACCAGCACCAGCGGACCACCAATCATCCACAGAATGAAGACGAACAGCAGGAAGAACGGCAGATCGGAGATAGCGGCAATGGTGGTGGAGGTGATCAGCTCCCGCACCGACTCCAGCTCGCGGATCTGCGCGATAAACGATCCGGTTGATTTCGAGCGTGCGCCGTTTTTAATCCGCAGCGCGTGGGCAAAGACGCGTTCAGAGATGCGCAGATCGGCGCGCTTCCCCACCACGTCAGAAATGTGCACGCGCAGCATGCGCATGATGAATTCGAACACGATGGCAATCATCACGCCGCCAAACAGCACCCACAGCGTGGCTTCTGACTGCGACGGTACCACCCTGTCGTAGACCTGCATGGAGAAGACCATGCCGGAAAGCGCCAGCACGTTGGCGACCAGCGCCACCAGCATAATATCGCTGTAACGACGCCAGTCTTTCAGCGCCAGCTGCCAGAACCAGTTTTTCTCATAGGGTTTGATGTAATCATCCACGCGCGCATCCGGCGTGGACTCCAGGGGACGCAGCACCATCAGCCCCTTTAACCGCGAACCGAGCTCGTCCCTCGTCAGCGTTGTCTCCAGGCCGCCGTCGCCGCTAAACTGCACGCTGACGTTCCCATCGTTGTCCATACGGTTGATGACCGCAATTTGCCCGCCGGTAAACTCCGCCAGCAGCGGTAAACGCCACGGATCGAGCGATAGGGCTTCCGCCGCCACCCAACGCATCCCCAGCCCAAGCTGGCGCGCCATCTCCTCCAGCACCAGCTGGCGTGGCGACTGGCTTTCATGGTTAATCGTGACCCGAACATGCTCCGCCGAAAAATCCAGCCGATAATATTTCGCGATGATGAGCATGCCCTGCAACCAGGGTTCGTACTGTGGATGTGTCTTCATAATGCTACGTCCTGTTCAGGGCGATGATTTCGCACTGAAATGATACCTTTCCGGGATGATTAGAAATCGAACACTGTCTAAACGAGCCCGCAAAATAATCTTGTGAAATATAGGGTTATGGCTATTCGTGTAAAGAAACGCAAAAAGCCGCGAGGATCGCTCCCCGCGGCAGTGTTTTACGCAATTAACAGCTGGTGGTTCGCCAGCAGCGTCGCCAGATCTGTCTGCACCCCGTTCAGCGTCACCAGCGTGGTGGGCGAGAACTGACCGCCGGTGCCGTCCAGGTCAACCTGGATCTCGGTGTTGCTGCCGTTCTGCACCACGCGGATGTAGTCGGCGATGTTGCCCGCGCTGCTGTCCAGCGTCGCCACGCCGTTGACGTAGCTCGCCGAGCCGGTGCCGGTATAACCGCTGTCGGAAAGCAGGTCGCGCAGGTCGATACGGTCCGTATCCGCCGTCCCTTCCCAGGTGCCGACGGTAAAGCCGTTCACCACATCGCTGCCGTTGCCGCCCGTCGCGTCAGACGCGTTGATCAGCTTATAGAGCAACGTATCGTGACCGCCGGTGCCGATGTTGAAGGTGTCGTTCCCGCCCCGGCCTTCGAACTGGTTATCACCGCTGTTGCCGGTGATCACGTCGTCATAGTCGGAGCCGTTGATGCCTTCAATATTCACCAGTGTCGCGGTATCGAATCCGGTACTCTGCGCCGTAGAGCGTCCTAAATCGACGGTGACGCCGGAAGTGGCGTTGCGATAATCCACGACATCCATGCCGCCCGTACTGCTCCACGTGTCGTGTTCAGAGGTCGTCGTCCAGCCACCGGAACCGTTGTAGGTATACGTCCCTGCTTCAGCGATAAAGGTATCGTTGTAGCCGGTTCCTGTCAGGGTGCCCTGGTGACCGCCCGTAGCAGCTTCAGCCGTCAGGGCGTAACTTTCTTTACCGTCTCCTGCCGTCAGCCCGTCCCAGGTTACGTTACTCGAAACACCGTTAACGGCACGAACCAGCACCGCGTGATACGTCTCGCTGGGATCCAGGCCGTAAAAACTGATGAGCGACGAGGAATCGTTAATGCCAATCCCGGACTGGGCATTGATGATTTCACTGGCGACCAGCTGGCCTGCCGCGTTGTACAGCTGGACAGTGTTGCCAAAGAAGGCGTTAATCCCTTCGCTGTCGACAATCTTCAGATGCAAGGCCGTACCTGGTGCGACCGTATTGGTATTCCGCTCCAGTAAAACCGTACCGTTTTGACGGAAAATGAGCAGATCCTGTGCGCCATCCCAGTCGTAATCAAGCAGAGCCGCGCCGGATACCTGAGTTGACGTAGCGGTACTGAATTTCGAAGCAGTAAAGCTTGCAGTACCTGCCAGTCCATCATTGGTGTAAAGATAAGACTGCCCGCTATTCGCCAGCTTGATGATGTCCATGTGACCGTCGAGGTTCCAGTCCACCGCCACGCTGACGTTACCCACAAACTTATCCGTGGTCGCCGTTCCAACCGCGGTGCCGGCCAGAAGGTTGCCGCTACCGTCGTTCAGCATTAACACCCCGCCCTGACTGGTTCCGCTGGAGGTACGGGACATGCTCATATACAGGTCCATGTAACCATCACCGTTAAAGTCGGCCCAGGTCATACTCACGGCATTGGACGCTGCGGCGGAACCATAGCCGCTGTACATGGTATTGGTGAAGTTTTGCCCCCACGTAAATGAGCCATTGCCCTGGTTAAACATGGTCGACAGGGCATAGTTGTTGCCCCCGTTGGTCGTATGCTGGGCAATATCCACTTTCCCGTCGTTGTTCAAATCCACACCGGACGTTTCAATCAGACTGTTGTAATTACCTACCGTTGATCCCGATACGAAACTGGAGTACGTACCGGACTTCGAACTGCCCGTCAGCGTGCCGTTGTTATTGAGCATGACGGTGCTGGAATCAGGCCCGCCAGCATCGCCGATGACAAAGTCAGTGTAACCATCGCCCTTGATGTCAATGGCGACCACCGCGCCATACCACACCGCAGCCCCCATATTGGTCAGCGTACTGGAAGTGTATGTACCGTCTCCATTGTTAATCAGCTGCACCATGTACGAGTAACTTGTCCCTTCCGCCAGCACGTCAGCCAGCCCGTCGCGGTTGATATCCGCGTAAGTACCGGTTGTGTAACTCCCCGTCATTGAGAAATTGCCTGAAACGGTGTAAGCGTTACGGCTACTGGTATTGGCGGATGCGAATTGCTGGTTGGCCATAATCGTCCACAGCCCATCCGAATCCAGCATATAGCTGGCAGAATAGGAGTAGTTCGCGGCGGTAAATGACCAGGCCGGCGTCAATGATTCTTCACTCCCTACAATCAGGCTACCGGTGGTCAACCCAGCGGTATTACCGTTGCCGGCGCTGCTTTTCACCTGTGCCGTAACATCATAATTCTTCACGCTCAGCGCATCGCCGTCAGGGAGCTGCAAATACCATGTGTTGTTATCCGGATCGACCACGACCGCACCGCCAGTCTCTGAGGTGTAGGTTTTATCGTTCACGGTGATAACCACGTACTCGCCGTTGGTCAGTCCCGCCGATACAAGTCCACTCAGAATCGGGGTGCTATCTGTCGTCGTCTGAGGGTTAATGGTCACGGTGGTGGTCGGGATGCTCGTATCCACTTTCAGCACGAAATCATCTGAGTCGGTGAAGTTACCTGCCAGATCGGTCACACGCAGCATATAGACGTGATTACCGTCATTCAGACCACTGTCCTGGAAATACCAGCTGGCGGCGCCGTTCATCGTCACCTGTCCCAGCAGCACACCGTCACGATACAGTTGCACGATCTCGCCACTGTCCGGCGCACGGTTAAGCGTCCCGTTAATCACTGGAGAGTTGTCATCTGTTGCCACCGAAGCGCCGAAGCTGCCCTGACGTTCGCCTTCCCCGTCGTATAGCTGACCACCGTTCCCACCGTATCAGGCGGCGTGGTATCAACCGTTACTACCTGCGAAGTGGTTGAGCCGACGTTGCCCGCCTGGTCGATGATCCGCACCTGGTAGTTGTAATCCCCGTCCGCCAGATCGCGGGTGTCCGTATAGCTCCAGCGCTGGTTAGTGACGGTAGCGTCAATCCAGGTATTGCCGCCGTCGAGGCTAATCTGTACGCGCTCGTCGCTGGCCAGCGCGCTGCCCAACGAACCGTTGATTGTCAGCGAGGTGTCCATGGTGATGAAATCACTTCCGGACTGCCCGGTATCTTCGCTGATGCTGTCAATGGTGATGCCGTACTGCGGCGCCTGGGTATCCACCGTCACGTCCTGCGTGGTGGTGGCCCCGACGTTGCCCGCCTGATCGACAACCCGCACCTGATAGCGGTAGTCGCCGTCGGCCAGGGTGCGCGCGTCGGTATAGCGCCACTGGGTACCGCTTACCGTGGCGTAAACCCAGGTGGTGCCGCCATCCATGCTCACCTGCACATACTCACCCGCCCCGAGTTCGGCCCCGAGCGTCCCGTTGAGCGTGTACGAGGTCGAACTGGTCAGGAAGTCATTGTTATCGAAACCGGTATCGACGGTGATGTTATCCACGGTCACCGTAATCGCCGCATCCGGCGCGACCGTATCGACCGTCACCTGCTGATGAGCGCTGGCACCCACGTTGCCCGCCGCATCCACTACGCGAACGTAGTAGTCATAGGTCTGGTTACCCAGCGTGCGGCCGTCCACGTAGTACCAACTGTTGCCGGTGACGATCACGTTCTGCCAGGTGACGCCGCCGTCGATGCTGATCTGGGCATATTCGCCGTCGGCCAGCGTCGCGCCGAGTGAGCCGTGCAGGGTCAGGGACGTGTCGCGAGTGATAAAGTCGCTGCTGCTCAGGCCGGTATCGTCGCTGATGCTGTCGATAGCGATCGTTTTGCTGGCGTCCGGCGCGACGGTATCAATGGTCACCACCTGGCTGGTGGTGGCGCTGATATTCCCCGCCTCGTCAATCACGCGCAGCTGGTAGTTGTAATCCCCGTCGGTCAGCGTACGGCCATCAATATACGTCCAGCTCAGGCCGCTAACGCTCACGTCAGTCCAGGTCGCGCCACCGTCCAGGCTGATCTGGGCGTGGTCGCCGCTGCCCAGGGCCGCGCCGAGCGTCCCTTTCAGGCTGATCTGGTTGTCGCTGGTAATGAAGTCGCTGTCGGACAGGCCGGTATCCTGCGAGACGGAATCCACGGTAATGGTCGCCGCCGCAGGCTTCGTCAGATCGATTACCACGTCCTGGCTGTCCGTTGCCCCAACGTTGCCCGCGTTATCAATCACGCGCACCTGGTACTGATACGTACCGTCCGTCAGGGTGCGACCATCAGTGTAGCGCCAGGTGGTGCCGGTGACGGTCAGGTCGATCCAGGTGACGCCGCCGTCAAGGCTGATCTGCGCCTTCTCGTTATTGCCGAGCTGCGCGGTCAGGGAACCATTCACCACCACCTGGCTGTCGTTGGTGATGAAGTCATTCGCGCTGAGGCCGGTATCGTTTTGCAGGGAATCAATGCTGATCCCCATCGACGGTGCGGTGAGATCCACGGTTACGGTGTGGTTATCGCTGACGCTGTTGCCGATGGCGTTGCTCACCTGCGCGTTAATCACGTACGAACCGCCGTCCGCCAGCGCGGTCACGTCTGCGCTGCCGACCGTATAGCTCCAGGTGCCGTCATTTTGAACGGTAGCCGTGTAGGTTTTACCGTTAAGCGTAATTGTCACCGTCTGGCCCGCTGGCGCATCGGTGGTGCCGCTGATAACCAGTGGCGTGCCATGTTCGGCGGCATTTACGATATCGTCCTGCGCAAAGGTGTTAATGGCGATGGTCGGCACGTCGCCGTTAAGCGTCACGTCGTGCGTTGCGCTGCCCGGGTTACCTGCCTTATCGCTCACCGTAGCCGTAATGGTGTAATCCCCGTCGCTCAGGCCAAGGAAATCACGCCCCGGCACGAAGACCGACCAGGAGCCGTCCGCCCCGACGGTCGCCTGATAGCTGTGGCCGTTGAAGGAGACGGTCACCGTCTGGCCCTGTTCCGCGGTGGTGGTCCCGCTGATGGTCTGTCCCGCCAGCTGCTCGGCGTTGTTGACGATATCGTCATCAGCCACGGTGCTAATGGTGACGGCTGGCGCGATGGTATCGACCGTTAAGGTATGCGTCGTCTGGCCGCTGTTACCGGCTTTATCGTTGACCGAGGCGGTCACCGTCAGCGCCCCCTGGCTCAGTGCAGCCAGATCGACTGCCGGAACATCCAGCGTCCACGTCCCGTCGTTTGCCACAAGCGCAGTGTAGGTTTTGCCGCCCAGCGTGACGGTCACCGTCTGGCCTGCTTCCGCGCTGGAAGAGCCTTGTACGGTGAGCGCCTGCTGGGCTTCCGCCGCATTCAGCACATCGTCGCCCGACAACGTGTTCACGCTAATCACCGGCGCGGTGGTGTCCACGCTGATGGTGTGCGTCGCCGAGGCGCTGTTCCCGGCGCTGTCCTGCGCCGAAACAGAAACCTGGTAGCTCGCGCCGTCGGCCAGGGTGCCCACGTCGGCGGCCGGTACGGTGGTTGTCCAGGAGCCATCGCTCTGGATAGTGGCCGTATAGCTCTTACCATTCAGGGTGATAGTGACCTGCGTACCGCTGGCGAACTGCGCGCTGGAGCCGTTGATGACCAGCGACGCGCCCGCTTCTGCCGCATTGATCACGTCATCACCGCTGAGGGTGTTGACGGTCAGCGCGACCGATGCGGTATTTACCACCACGTCGTGGGTCTGGGTGCTGCTGTTACCCGCACTGTCGGTGATAGTCGCGCTAAGGGTCACGGTGCCGTCGGTCAGCGCGGAAATCACGCTGGCCGGAACGCCCACACTCCATTTGCCGCTGGCGTCAACGGTGGTGGTGTACTGGTTCGAACCGATGGTGATGACCACCTTATCGCCGACGCTGGCGCCGGTTGCGGTGCCGCTGACGATCTGCGCCTGCCCGTGCTCCACGCTGTTGATGACGTCATCGCCCGCCACAACGTTAAAGCTGACGGTCGGCGGCGTGGTATCAAGCGTAATCGCTTTCCCCGCGCTGCCCGGATTACCCGCGGCGTCACTCACGCTGGCCTGCACGGTGTAACCGTTATCCGCCAGTGCGGACAGGTCTGTGCCCGGCACGTTCACGCTCCAGACGCCGCCCTGCTGAACCTGTGCGGTATAGCTGTTTCCGCCCAGCGTCACGGTGACCGTCTGACCGACTTCAGCCGTGGTGGTGCCGGAAATGTCCACGCCCGCAGCCGCTTCGCTGCCGTTGATCACGTTGTCGCCGGTTACCGTATCAATGTTCACGGTTGGCGCAGTCGCGTCCACGCTATATTCGCGGCCCGCCGAGGCGCTGTTGCCGTGCGCGTTGGTGACGCTCACCTGCACGCTGGCGTCACCGTCCTTCAGGCCCGCGAGATCGGCGGAAGGCACGGTGGCCGTCCAGTTACCGTCAGCATCCACCTTCGCGGTGTACGTCTTGCCGCCGAAGGTAACGGTAACGGTCTGGTTTTCCTCCACGTTCGAGGTGCTGCCGGAGAGCACCAGATCCACGCCTTTCTCCGCCGCGTTAATCACGTCGTCGGTGGCAATCGCATCAATGCTGATAGCCACCGCCGCCAGATCGACGGTCACGTCATGGCTGATGGTCACCGGGTTGCCCGCCGCGCTCTGGCCTGCCACGGTCACGGTGACGGTACCTGCTGCGAAGGCCGCGACGTCTGCCGCCGGGATCGCCGCGTTCCAGGAGCCGTCTGCCAGTACCGACGCGGCATAGGTCTTGCCATTCACGGTCACGGTGAGCGTTGTGCCTGCCGCCAGCCCGTCACTGGTGCCGGAGACGATCAGGTTTTGACCATGCTCAATGCTGTTGATCACGTCATCGCCCGCCACGGTATTCACGCGCAGCCCCGGCAGGCTGGCGTCGATAGTGATATCGCGCTCGCCTGTTCCCGTGTTGCCGTGGCCGTTGGTCACAGTCGCAGACACCGTCAGGTCGCCGTTGCCCAGCGCCGTCAGGACGGATTCCGGCACGTTCACGGACCAGGTCAGATCGCTCTGCACTGTCGCGGTGTACGTGTTGCCGCCAATGGTCACGGTGACGGTATTGCCCGCCTCCGCGTTCGCTACCTTGCCGCTGAGGGTCTGACCCGCGGCCACTTCCGCCGCGTTGATGACGTTATCGCCCGCAATGGTGTTGATGGTGACGGTTGGCAGCGCGGTATCTACAAGCAGGTTCGCGGTGTTGCTCACGCTGTTGCCCACGCCGTTGGTGGCCGTCGCGTTCAGGGTGTAACTGGCCTGACCGAGACCGGTCAGATCCGCTGCCGGAACGGTCAGGCTCCAGGTGCCGTCTGCCGCCGTCGTGGCCGTGTAGTTTTTGCCGTTGAGGGTCACGGCCACCACGGTGCCTTCTGCCAGGTTGGCGCTGGTGCCGCTGACGCGCAGATCCTGACCTTTTTCCACCGCGTTCAGCACGTTATCGTCGCTGATGGCGTTGAAGCTGACCGAAGGCAGACCGGTATCGACGGTCACATTATGCGTGCCGCTGCCGGTATTGCCCGCCGCGTCGGTGACTGACACAGAGACGGTCGCGGTGCCGTCGCTGAGGCCTGAAATCACATTCGCCGGAACGCCCACGCTCCAGTTACCCGCCGCGTCCAGCACGGTGGTATAAGTCTGGCCGCCGATCGTGACGGTGACCTTATCGCCCGCCGCCGCGCCGGTGGCGGAGCCGCTGATAATCTGCGCCTGATTGTGTTCAGCCACGTTAATCACGTCGTCGCCTGCCACGGTGTGGATGGTCACTGCCGGAACGGTGACGTCCACCGTAAGGTTGTGGTCCGCCGACGCCGGGTTACCCGCCTTGTCGCTCACGCTCGCGGTCACGGTGACGCTGCCGTCGCTTAATCCTGCCAGATCCGCCGCCGGAACGTTCAGCGTCCAGCTGCCGTTCGCGCTGACGGTTGTGGTGTAATCTTTGCCGTTCAGCGATACGGTCACCGTCTGGCCCGCTTCGGCGGTGCTGGTGCCGGAGATTGCCAGGTCGGACTGCGCTTCTGAGGCGTTGAGGATATCGTCGGTGGCAATGGTGTTGATGGTCACGGACGGCGCGGTAGCATCCACGCTGTACTCACGGCCCGCCGAGGCGCTGTTGCCGTTCACATTGGTGACGCTCACCTGTACGCTGGCGACACCATCCTTCAGGCCAGCCAGATCCGCTGACGGCACGGTGTAAGTCCAGTTGCCGCTGTCGTCCACGGTGGTGGTGTAGATCCTGCCGTTCAGACTAATGGTCACGGTCTGCCCGGCTTCCACGTTGGTGGTCACACCGGACAGCACCAGATCCGCGCCCTTCTCCGCCGCGTTAATCACGTCGTCGGTGGCAAGCGCATTGATGCTGATGGCAACGGTAGCCAGATCAACGGTCACGTCGTGGCTGATGATGATCGGATTACCCGCCGCGCTGTCACCGGTAACGCTGATTTTCACGGTGCCTTCCGGCCACGCGCTCACGTCGGTGGACGGGATCGCCGCGCGCCAGGTGCCGTCTGCCAGCACCGTTGCCGCGTAATCTTTACCGTTGACGGTAACCGTCAGCGCCGTGCCCGGCGCCAGCCCGTCGCTGGTGCCTGAAACAATCAGGTTCTGCGCGTGCTCGATGGTGTTGAGCACGTCGTCACCCGCCACGGTATCGACGCGCAGCCCCGGCAGGTTAGCGTCGATAGCGATCTCGCGTTCGCCGGTGCCGGTGTTGCCGTGGCCGTTGGTGACGGTCGCGGTTACGCTCAGGCTGCCGTTGCCGAGTGCGGTCAGCACGTCAGACGGCACGTTGACGGACCAGGACAGATTATTCTGCACCGTTGCGGTGTAGCTGTGGCCGCCGATAGCGACGGTCACGGTGTTGCCCGCTTCGGCATTCGCCACGGTGCCGCTCAGGGTCTGACCCGCGGCCACTTCCGCCGCGTTGATGACGTTGTCGCCCGCCACGGTGTTGATGGTGACGGTTGGCAGCGCGGTGTCGACAAGCAGGTTCGCAGAATTGCTCACGCTGTTGCCCACGCCGTTGGTGGCCGTCGCGTTCAGGGTGTAACTGGCCTGACCGAGACCGGCCAGATCCGCAGCCGGAACCGTCAGGCTCCAGGTGCCGTCTGCCGCAGTTGTCGCCGTGTAGTTTTTACCGTTCAGGGTCACGGTGACCAGGGTGCCTTCCGCCAGGTTGGCGCTGGTGCCGCTGACGCTCAGATCCTGGCCTTTTTCAACGGCGTTCAGGACGTTGTCATCGCTGATGGCGTTGAAGCTGACCGATGGCAGACCGGTATCGACGGTCACATTATGCGTGCCGCTGCCGGTATTGCCCGCCGCGTCGGTGACTGACACAGAGACGGTCACGGTGCCGTCGCTGAGGCCTGAAATCACATTCGCCGGAACGCCCACGCTCCAGTTACCCGCCGCATCCAGCACGGTGGTATAAGTCTGGCCGCCGATCGTGACGGTGACCTTATCGCCCGCCGCCGCGCCGGTGGCGGAGCCGCTGATAATCTGCGCCTGATTGTGTTCAGCCACGTTAATCACGTCGTCGCCTGCCACGGTGTGGATGGTCACCGCAGGTACGGTGACGTCCACCGTCAGGGCGTGGTCAACCGACGCCGGGTTACCCGCCTTGTCGCTCACGCTCGCGGTTACGGTGACGCTGCCGTCGGTTAATCCTGCAAGGTCAGCTGCCGGCACGTTCAGCGTCCAGCTGCCGTTCGCGCTGACGGTTGTGGTGTAATCTTTGCCGTTCAGCGATACGGTCACCGTCTGGCCTGCTTCGGCGGTGCTGGTGCCGGAGATTGCAAGGTCGGACTGTGCTTCTGAGGCGTTGAGGATATCGTCGGTGGCAATCGTGTTGATGGTCACGGACGGCGCGGTAGCATCCACGCTGTACTCGCGGCCCGCAGACGCGCTGTTGCCGTTCACGTTGGTGACGCTCACCTGCACGCTGGCGTCACCGTCCTTCAGGCCAGCCAGATCCGCAGACGGCACCGTGGCGGTCCATTTACCCTCAGCGTCCACCGTGGCAGTGTAGCTCTTGCCGCCGAAGGTGATGGTGACGGTTTGATTTTCCTCTACATTCGCGGTGGTGCCGGAGAGCACCAGATCCGCACCCCTCTCGGCGGCGTTGATCACGTCATCGGAAGCGATGGCGTCAATGCTGATCGCGACGTTTGCCAGATCCACGGTCACATCATGGTTGATAGTCACCGGATTGCCCGCGCTGCTCTGGCCTTCAACGTTCACGGTGACCGTGCCTGCGGCAAGGGCACTCACGTCCGCAGAAGGGATCGCCGCGCTCCAGGTGCCGTCTGCCAGCACGGTGGCTGCATAGGTTTTACCGTTTACGGTGACGGTCAGCGCTGTGCCCGCCGTCAGGCCGTCGCTTGAACCCGTGATAATCAAATTCTGCCCGTGTTCGATGCTGTTAATCACGTCATCGCCCGCCACGGTGTCCACGCGCAGGCCCGGCAGATTCGCGTCGATAGTGATATCGCGCTCGCCGCTGCCGCTGTTGCCCACGCCGTTCGTGACGCTGGCGGTCACGGTCAGATCGCCATTGCCCAGCGCGGTGAGCACAGATTCCGGTACGCTGACGGACCAGGTCAGATCGCTCTGCACCGTTGCGGTGTAGTTATGGCCGCCAACAGACACAGTCACGGTGTTGCCCGCTTCGGCATTCACCACTGTGCCGCTAATGGTCTGGCCGGTTGCCAGCTCCGCCGCGTTGATCACGTCGTCGCCCGCCACGGTGTTAATGATGACGCCAGGCAGCACGGATTCCACGTTCACGGTGTGCGAGGTGCTGGTGCTGTTGCCGACGCTGTCCGTTGCGGAGGCCGACACGGTGTAAAGCGCTTCACCCAGTTGCCCCACCTCGCTCGCCGGAACGGTTGTGGTCCATTGGCCATTGGTATCCACCGTGGCGCTGTACGCTTTGCCGTTGAGCATCACGGTGACCACCGCGCCCACGGCCAGCCCGGAAGCCGTACCTGTGATGGTCAGATCCTGCGTTTTCTCACTGCTGTTGATCACATCGTCGCCGGACACGGTGTCAATGGTCAGCACCGGCGCAGTGAGGTTGACTTCAACCTCGTGCGTTGTGCTGTTGCTGTTTCCGGCTTTATCGGTCAGCGCCGCGGTGATGGTGTGATCCCCGGCGGTCAGGGCACTCACGTCCGCCGCAGGCACGCCCACGCTCCACCTGCCGGAAGCGTCCAGGGTCGCCGTGTAATCTTTGTTATTGATGGTGACGGTCACCACGTCGCCCGCCGCCGCACCGGTCACGGAACCGGTGACAATCAGCGCCTGCGCATGCTCGGCGCTGTTGATCACGTCGTCGTCGGAAACGGTGTTAATGGTCAGCTGTGGCACCGTGGTATCCACCAGCACATCGCGGTCCGCTAAGGCCGGGTTACCCGCCTTATCCGCGACGGCTGCCGTGATGGTGTAACTGCCGTCGGTAATCGCGCCGATATCCGCAGACGGTACGGTGACGCTCCAGCTGCCGTTCGCCTGTACGGTGGTGGTGTAGTCCACGCCGTTCAGCGTCACGGTGACGGTCTGGCCCGCTTCGGCGTTGGAGACACCGTTAACGACCAGATCCTGCTGCGCTTCGGCCGCGTTGATGATGTTGTTGTCGCTGACGATCTCGATGGACACCGTCGGCGCGGTGGCGTCCACGCTGTACTCGCGGCCCGCCGAGGCGCTGTTGCCGTTCACGTTGGTGACGCTGACCTGCACGCTGGCGTCGCCGTCTTTCAG
The DNA here is from genome assembly GCF_049238125.1 of Enterobacter cloacae complex sp. IR5402. Classification (NCBI taxonomy): domain Bacteria; kingdom Pseudomonadati; phylum Pseudomonadota; class Gammaproteobacteria; order Enterobacterales; family Enterobacteriaceae; genus Enterobacter; species Enterobacter cloacae complex sp. IR5402. The sequence continues at coordinate 161,190 of NZ_JBMKHO010000001.1, read as the reverse complement.
GCTACCTAAATCGGCAGACGGTACGGTCGCCGTCCAGTTGCCGCTGGCATCCACCGTCGCGCTATAGGTCTTACCGCCGAAAGTGATGGTAACGGTCTGGTTTTCTTCCACGTTGGTGGTGGCACCCGACAGCACCAGATCTGCGCCTTTTTCTGCCGCATTGATTACGTCGTCGGTAGCGATAGCGTCAATGCTGATAGCAACCGTCGCCAGGTCGATCTTCACGTCGTGGCTGATAGAAACCGGGTTGCCCGCTGCGCTCTGGCCTTCAACGGTCACGGTGACGGTGCCTTCGCTCAGCGCGCCGACGTCTGCTGCCGGAACGGCGGCCGTCCAGGTACCGTCTGCCAGTACGGTGGCCGCGTAGGTTTTACCGTTAACGGTCACCGTCAATGCTGAACCCGCTGCCAGACCGTCGCTGGAGCCGGTGATAATCAGGTTTTGTCCGTGTTCGATGCTGTTGATCACGTCGTCACCCGCCACCTTATTGACCCGCAGGCCAGGCAGGTTGGCATCAATCGTGATGTCGCGCTCGCCGGAGCCGGTATTACCGTGGCCGTTAGTGACGCTGGCGGATACGGTCAGGTCGCCGTTGCCGATGGCGGTTAACACGTCAGACGCGACGTTAACCGACCAGCTTAAATCGTCCTGCACGGTTGTCGTGTAGGTATTGCCACCCACCGAAATTGTGACAGTGTCACCACTCGCGGCACCGCTCACTTTCCCGCTCAGGGTTTGTCCGGAAGCCACTTCCGCCGCGTTAATGACGTCGTCGGTGGCAACCGCATTAATGGTGACCTGCGGCAGCGCGCTGTCGACCAGCACGCTATGGCTGGTGTTCGCACTATTACCCGCAGTATCGGTCACGCTGGCCGTCACGCTATAGCTCGCTTCGCCCAATGCCGAGACATTTGCCGCCGGAACGGTGACGCTCCAGTTACCGCTGGCATCGGTAGTGGCGGCGTAACTGATACCGTTCAGGGTTACGGTGATGCGGGTCCCGTCCGGCTGGTTGCTGGTACCGGAGATCAACAGGTCCTGGCCTTTCTCGGTCGCGTTGATCACGTCGTCAACCGCCAGGGTATTGATGGCAATCACCGGCGCGGTCAGGGAGACGTCAAACGCGTGCGTCGCGCTGGTGCTGTTGCCCGCTTTATCGGTGACCGTGGCGGAGATCGTCTGATCGCCGTTAGCCAGCGCGCCCACGTCTGCCGCCGGAACGCCCACGCTCCAGCTTCCGGCACCGTCCAGCATCGCTGTGTAGTCTTTGCCGTTCAGGGTCAAGGTAATCACATCGCCCGCCTGCGCGCCCGTCACCTTGCCGGTGACAATCAGCGCCTGGCCGTGCTCGGCAATATTAACAATGTCGTCGCCCGCCACAATGTCGAAGGTAATCTGCGGCACGGTAGTGTCGACCAGCACGGACGCCCCTGCACTGGCCGGGTTGCCCGCTTTATCGGACACGGTCACCGTGACCGCCGCGCTGCCGTCGGCGATGCCTGCCATATCCGCCGCCGGTACGTCCAGCGTCCAGCTGCCGTTTGCCTGCACCTGGGCGGTGTACTGATTGCCGTTGAAGGCCACGGTGACCGTCTGGCCTGCTTCGGCAGTAGACGTCCCGCTCAGGGTCAGATCCTGCGCCGCCTCTGCCGCATTCAGCATGTTGTCGCCGCTGATGGTGTTGATGGTGACCGCTGGCGCGGCGGTAGCGACGCTGAATGCCTGCGAGGAAGAGGCCGCATTGCCGTTCACGTTGGTTACGCTGACCTGTACGCTGGCGTCGCCGTCCTTCAGGCCGCTCAGATCGGCAGCCGGTACGGTGCAGGTCCAGTCGCCGTTGGAATCGACCGTCGTGGTCCAGGTTTTACCCGCAAAGATAATGGTAACGGTCTGGCCCGCTTCAACGTTCGAGGAGGAGCCGGACAGCACCAGATCCTGGCCTTTTTCTGCCGCGTTCAGCACGTTGTCGTCCGTCACGTTGTTAATGCTTATCGCCACCGGGGCGAGATCGACATCCACCACGGTGCCGATGTTCACCGGGTTGCCGGAGGTATCCTGCGCGCTGGCGCTGATGGTGAGCGACCCGTCCGCCCACCGGGAGACGTCTGCGGCCGGAACCGCAGCCTGCCATGTGCCGTCCGCCAGTACCGATGCGGAATAACTCTTGCCGTTGATGCTCACGGTGACGGTGCTACCCGCCGCCAGGTCGGTGCTGGTGCCGGAGATAACCAGGTTCTGCGCGTGTTCAATTATGTTAATGACGTCGTCACCGGCGACGGTATCAATGCGCAGGCCGGGCAGCTCGGCGTCAATGGTGACATCCAGGGAAGACGATCCGGTATTGCCGTGCGCGTTCGTCACGCTGGCCGACACGGTCAGGTCGCCGTTGCCGAGCGCGGTTAACTGACTCTGGGTTAACGGCAGGCTCCAGGTGAGATCGTCCTGTACGGTAGCCGTGTATGTCTGCCCGCCGAGGATAATCGTGACGGTATCACCCGATGCCGCGTTAGAAACCTTTCCGGTCAGGGTTTGCCCTGCGGCCACTTCCGCCGCGTTGACGATATTGTCGCCCGCAAAGTTGTTGAGGGTAACAACCGGCAGCGAGCTGTCCACCAGCACATCGTGCGTGGCAGCGGCGCTATTGCCCACATTATCGGTGACGCTCGCCGTTACGGTGTAATTGGCTTCACCCAGCGCGCTCACCGCAGAGGCGGGTACGGTAACGCTCCAGTTGCCGCTGGCGTCGGTGGTGGCGGAGTAGTTGATACCGTTCAGATTAACAGTGATGGTGGTTCCTTCCGGCTGGTTGCTGGTACCGGAAAGCAGCAGATCTTCGCCCTTCTCTGCCGCATTGATCACGTCATCCGCTGCCAGCGTGTTAATACCGATAACGGGCGTCACAGTATTGACCACCACATCCACTGAACTGCTGCCGGTGTTGCCGGACCGATCGGTCACGGAGACGTTAATAGTCCAGGTGCCGTCCGTCAGCCCCTGAATGACGGACGCAGGCAGGCCGAGACTCCAGTTTCCTGCCGCATCCACCACGGTGGTGTAGTCCACGTTATTGATGGTGATGGTGACCAAATCGCCCGCCGCCGCGCCGGTGACGGAGCCGCTCAGGATCTGCGCCTGAGCATGGGCCAGCTGGTTAACGGTGTTGGTGTCGGTGACGAAATCGTTGATGGTCATCTGCGGTACGGTAGCATCCACCAGCCCAACGCGGTCCGCGCTGCTGCTGTTGCCCGCCACGTCACTGACGGTGGCCGTCACGGTGACATTGCCATCGGTCAGCGCGCCCACGTCGGCGGCAGGCACGTTCAGCTGCCAGCGACCGTCCGCCTGTACCGTGGTCTGGTAAGATTTACCGTTCAGCGTCACGGTGACCGTCTGGCCCGTTTCAGCGGTTGTGCTGCCGCTGAGCACCAGATCCTGCTGCGCTTCTGCCGCATTAATGATGTTGTCGTCGGTCAGGTTATCAAGCGTAATGGCTGGCGGCTGCGTATCGACGATCACCACGCGTGAGGCGTCCGCGCTGTTGCCGTTGACGTTAGTCACGCTGACGCTCACCTGCGCACGCCCGTCGATCAGCGTTTCCATCGCGCTCGCCGGAACGGTCAGGTGCCAGGAGCCGTCCTGCTGCACCTGTGCAGTAAAGGTTTGATCCGCGAATTTCACCACCACGGTCTGCCCGGCCTCCACGCCCTGCGTCTGACCAGAAAGCGTGACATCCGCGCCTTTTTCTGCCGCGTTGAGCATATCGTCAGTGGTTACGGTATCGATGGTGACAGCCACCGCATTCAGGTCAAGCTCGATCGGGTGTTCAGCCGCCACGGTGTTGCCCCAGGCATCTTCCGCGCTGACGCTGACGGTGATGCCTCCCGCCGTCCATGCCTGAAGGTCCGCCGCCGGCACGCCAATCTGCCAGCTGCCGCTGGCGTTAACCGTGGTGACGTATTCGACATTATTGATGGTAACGGTGATCTGTGTGCCTTCGGCCAGATGAGTGCTGGAGCCGGTGACGGCCAGATCCTGCTGCTGCTCGATGGCGTTAATCACGTCATCGCCAGAGATCGTGTTCACGCGCAGGCCCGGCAGTTCGGCGTTGATGTTGATATCACGTTCGCCGGTGCCGGTATTGCCGTGCGCATTAGTGACAGAGGCGCTGAAGGTTAAATCGCCGTCGCCAAACGCCTGGAGGTCGGCCGATGGGATCGTCACGCTCCATTTCAGGTCGCTGCCAACCGTCGCGGTGTAGCTCTTGCCGCCCACGGTGACTGAGACGGTATCGCCCGCCGCCGCGCCGGTGACGCGTCCACTGAGGGTTTGGTCAACCGCCGCTTCGGCGTTATTGACCAGGTTATCCCCGGCAAAGGTGTTGACGATCACCTGCGGCAGCACGGTGTCTACCAGCAGATTCGCCTCGGCGGAGCCGCTGTTACCCACGCTGTCGGTGCCGCTGACGCTGACGGTGTAAAGGGTATTCGCCAGATCCAGCACGTCGGAAACCGGCACCTGAACGGACCAGCGACCGTTCTCAACGGTGGCCTGATAGTTAACGTTGTTCAGCGTCACGGTGACAGCGCTGCCGTTCGGCAGATTACTGGTCCCGCTCAGGCTCAGGGGCTGCATGGCCTCCTGCGCATTCAGGACGTTATCCTGGCTGATGGGATCAAGGGTAAATTCCGGCGGGTTGCCGCTCAGCGTAATGCCGTGCGTCGCGCTGCCGGTGTTGCCCGCCGCATCGGTCACGGCGACCGAAATGCTGTGGCTACCTTCCCCCAGCGCGCCAATGACGGAGGCAGGCACGCCGACGCTCCAGCTGCCGTCCGCCTGGACGACACCGGTAAAGGTCTTGCCGCCAACGGTCACGGTGACAACGTCGCCCTCCGCCGCGCCGTTCGCCTGGCCGGAAATAATCTGCGCCTGCCCCTGCTCGCTGGTGTTCAGAATGTCGTCGCCCGCGACGGTGTTGATAGTGACCACTGGCGATGCGGTATCGACCGTGAAATCGGCGGTGATGGAGGACCCATTACCCGCTTTGTCGCTGACGTTTACCGTCAGGGTGTGCTCGCCGTTAGCCAGCGTCTGTACTTCACTGGCCGGAAGCGTAACGGACCAGCTGCCGTCGCTGCCCACGGTCGCCGTGTGATTTTTGCCGTTCAGCGTGACCGTCACAATCTGGCCCGCTTCCGCATCGGTTTTCCCCGTCAGCGTCAGCGGCTGATTATGTTCAGCCGCGTTGATGATGTTGTCCTGGGCGATCGTGTCGACAGAGATCACTGGCGAGGCGGTATCCACGCCAATCGTCTGGCTGCCGGACACGGTGTTGCCCGCCGCGTCTTTTCCGCTGACGTTGACCGTCCAGGTACCATCGCCCAGCGCCTGTGCGTCGGCAGCAGGGACCTTCACGCTCCATGCGCCGTTTGCCCCCACTTCTGCGGTATAGGTTCTACCGTTGAGCGTGACGGTAAGCGCCGTTCCCTGCGCCAGGTTTTTGCTGGTGCCGGACAGCGTAAAGCCCGCGGACTGTTCGCTGGCGTTGATCACGTTATCACCCGCCGTGGTGGCGAGCGTCACGCTGGTATCCGCTGTAGAAACGGTTACGTTAATACTGCCCGCAGAGGTCGTTTTACTGCCGTCGATCTGTACGACGGACCAGGTATGTTCCCCGTCCGCCTGGGTCGGGAGTGTTACCGTCCAGGTGCCGTCCTTCGCGACCATGGTGCTGGCGATGGTGCTGCCGCTGCCGTCTTTAACCTGAATGGTCGCGCCCGGCTGCCCGGTACCGCTGAAGGTGGGGGTGTTATCATCCGTGACCTCTTTTGCACTCAGCACGCCCTGCTTGTCACCCGCGTTGTCCGTCAGCAAAAATGTCGGCGTGGCGCTTTCGACTTCTTTTGTATTATCAATAACCTTCGTTTTGGTTTCGCCATCGCCGCCGTGAGCCAGCAGTGCGCCGATCGCACCGCCCCCTAACGCCGCACCGGCAATCCAGCCCCACGGCGCATCGCTTAATACGCTTCCCTGCTCCAGGAAAGGTTCAATGCTGCTAATGGGTGCAGCCTGGGCGGTTAATTCGGTGGCGGCAACGCCTGATGTTTCCCCGGCATCGGCAAATGAAATATGCGTCAACGCCTGGTTATCGTTAAATACCAGTTCGGAATGATTATGGGTTTCCGTGTCTTCGACAAAATAATTATTGCAGCGGATCACGCTGCCATCTTTCATATAAATGAGGAGGTCATTCCCCTGGCGGACATAACGCACCACGTCCTGAGCAGAACCCTGAATTTCAATCACGCTCGGTGAGGAAATAGAAACCGAGAGATTCCCTTCACCGGTTAATTTCGTCTTCTCTGCCGTTTTGCGAATGATGACATCAACAACTTTTGCGGTACTCATATTCTTCTCCTTGCAGGTGCGCGTATTTCTGTGGATATGTCCACCAGAGGGATGTAGCTATCCTTGGGAAAAATCACCCATTATTGTCTGACTTATTTCGCGCAGAAAGGCGCGCCTTTTTTAACTTAAATCAGGTAATTTCGCGGCAGCGTTTTTCTCTATTCCGATAAGCGGCATGAGATTATCCACCGCAGAGGCGTAATTAATCGCCGCACTCCAGCCATCGTATTCAGCCATTATTTTCGCGGAGGTGGCAGACCAGACATCCTGCTCCACGCTGAGCAGATCGTTAATGCTGCGCTTGCTCAGGGTATATTCATTTTTGTAGACATCGCGGGCGCGCAACGCATTTTCCAGCTGACGTTTCCCGGCTTCCATTCGTCCACGCGCCCCGGTCCAGTCGGCCTGTGCGACGGAGGCTTTTTGCAGGACATCAAAACGGGCCTGATCGACCTGAGACGATGCCATTGCCCTTGCGCCCTCGGCCTGACGGACGCGCGCCGAGACCGCGCCGCCCTGATAAAGCGGTGCGTCAATATTGAGCTGGATCTGATCATCCCAGTACGCGCGATTATCCGACTCATAGCGGGTACGGCCCCCTTTCAGGCTTAAGGTCGGCCAGTGCTGAGACTTCGCGGTTTCTACGCCGTACTGGGCTGAACGCTCCATGTTCTGCGCGGCCATCACCGTTGGGATCAGTGAATAATCAATCCGATTGAGAGAATCCGGCTCCACGGCCAGACCTCCCGGAACCGGTGAATAGCGTTCAGCCTGTATGCCAGTTAATACCGCCAGCCGCGCGCGGGCGCTGTTCAGGGACGCATTGTACTGCTCTACCGTCGCCTGCATCCCGGCAATACGGGTGCGGGTCTGAAGCTCATCAGAGGTGGAGTTTACGCCAGCGTCGGCGCGGAGTTTTGCCAGCTGCTCAACGTTTTTAAGCGCCTGCACGTTCTCTTTTGCCGCCTGCAACAGATCGCTGTAGCGTTTCACTTCCACATAGCTGAGGGCTGTTTTTTCCGCGACGGCAGACATCGTGCTCATCAGCTGGTAACGATAGCTGTCACGCTGAGCTGAAGACTGGCTGATGCTGTTGTTGGTCTTGCCAAAATCGTACACCAGCTGCGTCAGACTCAGGCCCCAGGCTGCGGAATTTCGCAACGATCCGCTTGAATCGGTGGTCTGGCTGTGACCTGTACTCCCGTTCAGGGCTATTTGTGGCATCCAGCCACTGCGCGCTTCGTCTATTTGTGCCTGGCCGATCCCCAGCTGTGCCGCCTGCTGACTCACCGAGGGGTCGCGATCGAGAGCGAAAAGAATACTTTCTTTCATCGTCATTGCCGCAACGGGAGATATCCCCGCCTGGCCGTTATTTGCATTAGCCGCAGTCACCACCAACGAAATTAAGGTCAGGGAGGCAGATAATCTGAGTAACCTGTTATTGCATTTCATCTTCATAATATCCCCCGACTCCAGGTGATAGCCAAATAAATACCCAGGAAGAGGTACAAATAATTCGCCAGAAATCCATTGCCCCTTCTCCATTAATTCCGGGCAAGAGTTCCCCTAACCCATTTCAATTGAGACGAGAGCCGTTCAATCCTTTTTTTCTTTTAAGAATTTACTTAAATATTTAGTGATTCGCAGCATAAAAAAATGTGATATAAGCAACCACACCCGCAATGTTAATGTGTTGTTACAAATAAGAAAAAAGATGGGGTTTCTGGACAAAACGTTATAAAAGACCTCTCAGATGAAACAAATAAACCCCCTGTAATATAAAGAAAATTCTAAAATACCCCGGTGTACATTTTTGCGTTAATTTCACCCCGAATCAGACACAAAGATTTTCATAGAAATGTCAATTTAAGTAATCCACCGAATAAAACTGGATTATTTTACTTTATAAACACAGATTGTTAGATATATACACTAATTTATAATTACAAATTAGTTATAAATATCAATTAGGCGCTGGAATGTGGCAGCTTAAGCCAAATTTATAAGTAAAACATAGCGATAACAACATACCTAAGAGATACATACATGTTTTTGATGACTGATTAATGCGATATCAATAATCACACCATTAAACTGTTTTTGGATAACATCCCGCGCCTGTCGCGATTCCCTTTTCTGCAAAATGCTGTAAACTGCGAAGTATTGCGACATTTTGCAGGATATTGCGCCCATGCATAAAACCGCCAGACAGAAATATGTGCTTGATATCATTACTGAACAAGGCCAGGCCAGCATTACCGAGCTGGCAGATCGATTGCAGGTTTCAGCGGACACCATCCGTCGCGATCTGACCGACCTGGAAAAACAGGGACTGGCACAAAAAAACCATGGTGGCGCCATCGCGCTGAATCTCTCGACGATGAACCGGGTTAGCAGGAATACCTTGCTGCCTGAAATCAAGCAGCGGCTGGGTGAACAGGTTGCGCAATGCGTGCCTGCGGGCTCGACGCTGTTTCTGGATGCCGGAAGCACACTGCTGGCCGTTGCCTCTTTCCTTCAGGGGCCGCTGACCATCATCACCCCTTCTCTTGATATCGCCCAACAGGTGAGCGATCGGGAAGGTATCGACCTGATCCTGCTCGGTGGAAAGTGGGATCAGAAACAGCGCCTGTTTGCCGGAAGCGCCACCCTTTCGCTGCTCTCTCGTTACCGGGCGGATATTGCCATCCTTGGCGCATGCGCCATCCATGCCGAACTCGGATTGAGCGCCAGTCAGGAGGCGGATGCCGAGGTAAAGCGTGCCATGCTGGCCGCAAGCCAGGCGCACTGGGTAGTCGCCGATCATCTGAAACTCAACCAGTGCGAACCGTATCTGGTTTCAGGATTATCCCAGATTCATCAACTGTTTTTAGATCGTCCCTGGGCAGAGCTCGGGGACCATAGCGCCGTGCAGGTTACCGTTTGCGCACATTAACGTGGAGAAGGTCATGAATAAAGTGAAGACAATGAATATTGCGCTGATCGGGTATGGTTTTGTGGGTAAGACGTTCCATGCCCCGCTGATCCAGTCCGTTGACGGCCTGAAGCTGGCGGTGGTCTCATCCCGGGATGAAGAGAAAGTGAAACGCGATCTGCCGGACGTGCTCGTTGTCGCCACGCCGGAAGAGGCCATTCAGCACCCGGATATCGATCTGGTGGTTATCGCCTCCCCTAACGCGACCCATGCGCCGCTGGCCACCCTGGCGCTCAATGCCGGCAAGCATGTGGTAGTGGATAAGCCGTTCACGCTGGATATGCAGGAAGCGCGGGATCTGATTGCGCTGGCTGAAGAAAAACAGCTGCTGCTTTCTGTCTTCCATAACCGCCGCTGGGACAGCGATTTTCTCGGCATTAAGCAGGTGATTGCGCAAGGCAGCATCGGCAAGGTGAAACATTTTGAGTCGCATATCGATCGTTTCCGCCCGGAGGTTCGCGTGCGCTGGAGAGAGCAAAACGTTCCCGGCAGCGGCCTGTGGTTCGACTTAGGCCCGCACATGATTGACCAGACGCTACAGCTTTTTGGTCTGCCGCAGTCGGTACAGGGCAACATCGCCACCCTGCGTGACGGCGCGGAGATTAACGACTGGGCGCACGTGGTGCTGAATTATCCGGAACACAAAGTGGTCCTCCATTGCAGCATGCTGGTGGCGGGCGGCGTATCCCGCTTTACCATTCACGGTAACAAGGCTAGCGTGGTGAAAGCGCGCATCGATCAGCAGGAAGCCCAGCTGCTGGCAGGCGTCATTCCGGGTAGTGAACGCTGGGGTGAAGACAGCGACGCTATGGTGCTGCTTAATGCCCAGGGTGAAGCCAGCGCTATCCCTGCGCCAAAAGGCGACCAGCGGCAGTACTATATAAACGTGCGCGATGCCCTGAACGGCAAGATTGACAACCCGGTCCCGCCGGTGGAAGCCCTGGCGGTGATGGCGGTGCTGGAAGCGGCGGTAAAATCTTCAGAAACGGGTACAACTCAGGAACTGGACTTAACGGCGCAGGAGCGCGCGCAACTGCAATAAGCCGCAAAAAAATGCCCTGCGGGTTCGCAGGGCATTATCGGTTACTGACGCTTTTTTGGCATCATCCGCAGCAGCGTGTTGTCTTTCCAGAAATAGTGATGCATCAGCGCGGCAAAGGCGTGCAAACCAATCACGAAATATCCCAGATTCGCCAGCGTCACGTGCCACGCTTTTAGCGTATCCACCAGGTCAAAATTCCCCTCCGCCGCATGCGGCATCGTCAGGCCAAACGCAAACCAGTCATTTCCCCGGTTATACATCATCACCATGCCGATCAGCGGCAGCGCAATGAACAGCAGGTAGATAACCAGATGCCCCAGATGGGACAGCCCGGTAATCATCGCTTTTGGTTTCGGTTGAATAGGCGGAGCCGGGAATTTGAGGCGGATAAGCAGGCGCGCCACCATCAGCACCAGGATGCTGATCCCGCAGGAAACGTGGATCATATTAATGAGCGGACGATCGCTTCGCGGGAACCATCCCCTGAACTCCATGGCGCAATAGGCCATAATAACTAACAGAAAAACCAGCCAGTGAATGCTGATTTGCAGACCCGTATATTTTGTGCGCATGTTGTTTCCCGATAAATAACCATTATCGCGCCAACATAACCACCTTTCCTGAAAATGTGAACCCCCTCGCATGGAGGGGGCTCCTGATTACGACTGCAAATAGACCACCTGCGTCTGCAAATACTCATTCAGACCGTGTTTACCATCTGCCCCGCCGATACCGGATTTCCGCCAGCCCGCATGGAAGCCCTGCATCGCTTCAAAGTTTTCACGGTTAATGTAGGTCTCGCCGAACTTAAGCCCCTTAATGGCTTTCATGGCGACGTTCAGGTCCTGCGTATAAACAGACGAGGTTAAACCGTAGTCGCTGTCGTTGGCCATGTTCAGGGCCTCTTCCAGGGTGTCGAAAGCCACCACCGGCAGCACCGGGCCAAAGGTCTCTTCGTGCATGATGGCCATATCCTGACGCACGTCCAGCAGCAGCGTTGGGGGATAAAAATACCCTTTACCTTCTGCCGCTTTACCGCCAAGGACCACTTTGGCCCCCTCCTGCACCGCGCGCGCCACCTTCTGCTCCACGCGCTCCAGCGCGGCGGCGTTGATCAGCGGCCCCATGGCAATATCCGTTCGCTCAGCCGGATTGCCAAACTGGACGGTTTTCATTGCCTCGCCCAGACGATTCACAAAGCGGTCGTAGATCCCCTTCTGGACATAGACACGTTCCGCGCAGTTACACACCTGCCCGGTATTGATGACGCGTGAATCCACAATGGCCTTCACGGCCAGCTCAAGATCGGCATCGTCCATCACGATGGCCGGGGCTTTACCGCCCAGCTCCAGCCCCACTTTGGTGATGTTTTTCGCAGCCGCAGCCATGATCTTTTCACCTGCCCCGACGCTGCCGGTCATGCTGACCATCGCCACTTTCGGATTCCCGGCCAGCTCCTGTCCGACGGTTTCACCCCGGCCCAGCACCAGGTTAAAGACGCCTTTCGGCAGGCCAATCTCATCGACGATTTTGGCAAACGCGATGGCGTTGTTTGGGGTAAATTCGCTCGGTTTGATAACGATGGTATTGCCGGTGATCAGCGCGGGAGCAAGCTTACGGGCAATCAGGAAGAAGGGAAAGTTCCACGGCAGAATGCCGGTGGTGACGCCCAGGGCACGCTTAAACACCAGAATATTCTCGCCCGGACGGTCGCTCTGAATGATTTCCCCTTCATACCGGCGCGCCCACTCGGCCATATAGTCGATATAGTCAGCGGTAAAGTTCACTTCCACTTCCGCCAGCTGCTGGATCTTGCCGCCTTCGGCCACAATCAACGCGCTGATTTCACTGACGCGCTCGCGGATCCCGGCAGAAATTTTGCGTAGCCAGCTGGCGCGTTCAATGGCTGGCAGCGCCTCCCAGCCAGCCTGCGCGCGCTCTGCCGCGTCAATGGCTTTGCGGGCGTCCTCGGCGGTGCCGTCGGGAATACGGGAAATGACCTCTTCCGTGGCCGGATTGATCACGTCAATCCATGCATCACCCTGCCAGGCAACAAACTGTCCATCAATATACATAGGATGTTGTACGGGTACTGTCATAACCTGCTCCTGTAATCACACTGTTTTTAACAAGTAAACTTATTGTTAAAAACTATAATTACCGGGGCAATTGCCTACTCTATGAGTCTGTTTTTGTGAGATATCTCATAAAAGATACGGGTCAGCCCGTTTCCAAAATCACAAATCGGCAACAAAGGCTGCCCGTTTGCGTAAAAGATGGCGCAAACGGGCAAGAGCATTACAGCAGAGAACGGCTCACCAGCGCGTCGGTGAGAATGACGTCGTTTCGCAGGATCTGCCACGCGGCGTCCACGTCGGCAGGGATATCGACATGGGCAATGAAATCACGTCCCGCCGGACCGTAGCCGTTGATGTCGTCCCTGAGTCGCGGAAATTCACCCAGCACCAGCGACAGGTAACGTTCTACCGGCCATAACCCCTCGACCGGGCCGCTAAACACCAGACCGTCGTCGCTGTTTTGCAGCACGGGCGTCAGGCCGGGATGACTCACCCATGCGGGCGCTGCGGCCTCGTCGCGGCATACGCGGGCAAACGTAGCCATTGTGCGCCGCTGCATCGTCGGGTCTTGCACCACCAGCACCCGGGCGGCGTTCAGTCCGGATTGTTTCATCAACGCCCGGCTGAAGCGGGCGTTTTCACCACAGTTGGTCGACTGATCCTCAACGTGAAGATGCTCAGCCGGAATGTTCCAGAATTCACGGGCGATGTCGGCCAGAATAGCTGCCTCAGCCCGCCCGGTGGTGGGTATCCTGTTATAGCGGGGGTGTTTCGCAATCGCGGCGTAGAGGAAGGTCGTCGAGTGACCGATCCCGCCGCTGATGATCAGAGGAACACCCTGTTCAGCCGCGTTTTTACAGGCAGCATCAATCGCGGGGATCACCGCATTACCCGCCAGAATCACCAGATCAACGGGCTGATTGTCCTGATAGTCGTCCTGAGCAAGCCACGCCCCAACGGTATTCACGGCGTCGAGGGTTGTGCCAGGCAGACAGGGGAAAAGTGCCATTGTCATCGTTACCTCCTTACAGCATACAGAGCCATCGATTATCCCCCTTTCTGCGCGTCATGCTATGGCATGAATGCTGAAAAAACGGGCTGGAACGTTCTCAAAAAGCACTCACATTTGATTAACTTGAGAAAATCGTATTCACTTGAATTATGATTTGCGTCAGCCTTAGAATCATTAGCCCGCTCACAATTCAACATTTTGAAAGGTAAACCACGTTATGCGCCTGCCCCAACGCGACCCTTATGCTCCTCGCGAGTGGCAGCCACACGAGAAACCCGCCCTGCTGGGTTCCCCTTCCACCCCGGAACATCCAACCCCAAAACGGATCGCCTATGGCGTGGTCGGCCTGCTGGTATGTCTGACCGGGGCGCTGGGTAACGCGGTCGTCACCGCTAATCTGCAAAATCTGCAAGGCACTTTTGGCGCCTGGTCGACTGAAATCGCCTGGTTGCCTGCCGTCTATGTCATGACCAACGTGTCCATCAACCTGCTGCTGGTAAAGTTTCGCCAGCAGTACGGTTTGCGCGCCTTTACGGAAGGCTTCCTGGTGCTGTATGTGCTGGTCACCTTTTTCCACCTGTTTGTGAACGATCTTAGCTCGGCGCTGATGGTAAGGGCGGCACACGGGATGGTCGCCGCCGCGCTCAGCTCGCTCGGCATTTATTACCAGATACAGGCCTGGCCCGCGAAGCATCGACTGAAGGCGCTGACCATTGGCATTACCGGGTCGTCCCTGGCGATCCCGCTGGCGCGGCTGTTCTCCACCGAGCTGTTACAGCTTGATGAGTGGCGCGGGCTGTACTTCTTCGAGCTGGGTCTGGCCCTGATCTCCCTGGCCTGCGTGATGGTGCTAAAGCTGCCGCCGGGCGATCGGCGCAAAGTCTTCGAGAAGAAAGATTTCATCACCTTCTTTTTGCTTGCGCCCGGCATGGCGCTGCTGTGCGCGGTTCTGTCGTTAGGGCGTCTGGACTGGTGGTTTGAAGCGCCGTGGATCGGCTGGGCGCTGGCCCTCTCGCTGGTGCTGATTGTCTCTGCGATCGTGTTTGAACATAACCGCAGCAACCCGCTGCTTAATACCCGTTGGCTGTCCAGCGGCAGCATCGTACGCCTGGGGCTGATTATGCTGCTGATCCGCATCGTACTGGCGGAGCAGAACACGGGCGTCATCGGCTGGCTGCAATATGTGGGCCTACAGAATGAACAGATGACCCATCTGGCGTGGGCTATTTTCGCCGGGATCGTCTGCGGTATCGTCACCAGCTGTCTGACGATTAAGCCCACTAAACTGGCCTGGCCGATAATCACCTCGCTGGTGCTGATGATCGTCGCCTCGCTGCTGGACAGCCAGTCCAACAACCTGACCCGGCCGGATCAGCTTATTTTCAGCCAGTTCCTGCTGGGCTTCGGCAGCGCTTTCTTCCTCGCGCCTGCGATGCTGGCAGCCATTGGCGGGGTGATCGCCGACCCGCGCAACCTGGTCAGCTTTTCCGTGATGTTTGGCATGAGTCAGAACCTTGGGGGCCTGCTGGGTTCCGCGATCCTCGGCACCTTCCAGACCTGGCGCGAGAAGTACCATTCCAGCCTGCTGGCTGACCAGCTCACCACCCTTAACCCGCTGGTGAACGAACGCATTCAGCTTTACACCCAGATGTACAAAAGCCTGATTGGCGACAGTTCCCTGCTGGGAACCCAGGCCATTACCCAGCTCCAGACGGTGACGGCGCTTGAGGCAAATATTCTGGCTTACAACGATACTTATCTCCTGACGGCGAGCATTGCCACTGCCACGCTGGTCTGGATTTTATGGCGCTTGCTGCGCCTGCGCATCACCGCCCGTATGGCCCTTAAGAACGCCACTGGCAACAAGTAATGACTATTTTTCAGGAGAGGTTATGAGTCAGCAGGATGCCGCCAAAGAGCAGGCCAACACCCGTAAAAACGTGCGCGTCGTGTCCATTTTCACCGCCGCGGCTATCGGCATTGTCGGGGTACTGGTGATCCTTTATGCCTGGCAGCTGCCCCCGTTCACGCGTCATGCCCAGTTTACCGATAACGCCTACGTGCGCGGCCAGACTACGTTCATCAGTCCTCAGGTAAACGGCTACATTACCGAGGTCCATGTTCAGGATTTCGCGCAGGTTAAAAAAGGCGAGCTGCTGTTGCAGATAGATGACCGTATCTATCGCCAGCGCGTCCATCAGGCCGAGGCGCAGCTGGCAATGAAAATTGCAGCTCTTAATAACAACCTGCAACAGCGCAGAAGTGCGGAAGCGGTGATTGCCAAAAACGAGGCGGCGCTGAAAAACGCCCGTGCCCAAAGTCTGAAAACCCAGGCGGATTTGAAACGCGTGAAAGAGCTGACCGCGGACGGCTCCCTTTCCATTCGCGAGCGCGATTCGGCACTGGCCAGTGCCGCCCAGGGGAGCGCCGATATCGACCAGGCGAAAGCAACGCTTGAGATGTCGCGTCAGGATTTACAAACGGTTATCGTCAATCGCGGTTCGCTGGAGGCCGACGTTGAGAATGCGAAAGCCGCGCTGGAGCTGGCGCAGATCGATCTGCAAAACACCCGGATTGTCGCGCCGCGTGATGGTCAGCTCGGGCAGATTGCAGTGCGTCTGGGGGCGTACGTCGCCGCCGGGACGCACCTTACCACGCTGGTCCCGCCGCAGCACTGGGTGATCGCCAATATCAAAGAGACGCAGCTGGCGAATTTACGCGTCGGACAGCCGGTGAAATTCACCGTCGATGCCTTAAACGATAAAGCCTATCAGGGCCGCGTGGAGAGCATATCCCCGGCCACAGGCGTCGAGTTCAGCGCTATCACCCCGGATAACGCCACGGGCAACTTTGTTAAAATCGCCCAGCGCATCCCGGTACGCATTGAAGTACTCGGTGAGCCGGAGGCGTACCGGCTGCTGCGCCCTGGCATGTCGGTGCAGGTAACCATCGACACGCGGGAGGCGAAACAATGACGCTTCGCCCGATAGCCGGCCTGCTGATGATGGCTATCCTGGCGGGATGCCAGTCGGTTGACGTTGAGCCCGCCAAATCGTCCCTGCACATACCGGCCCAATGGCGCGCGACGTCGGGGCCAGCCAGCCCGACAGAGCAGCTCTGGTGGCGAAATTTTCACGACAGCAATCTGAACCGCTATGTGGATCAGGCGCTGAAGAACAACAGCGACGTGCTGATTGCACGCGAGCGGATTAACGAGTACCAGGCCCGGGTGTTCGCCGCCGACGGCAGTCTGTTCCCGTCGCTTGACGCGGGCGTGACCGGGACGCGCGCACGCTCGCAGTCCGCCGCCACGGGGCTTCCGGTATACGGTACGTTGTACAAAGGCAGCCTGACCGCCAGCTACGACGTGGATATCTGGGGCGTAAACCGTAGCACCTCCCGTGCCGCTGAAGCATCGCTGGAGGCACAAAAGGCGGCGGCAGCGGCGGCTGATCTTACCGTCGCATCATCGGTGGCCTCCGGGTATGTCACCCTGCTGTCGCTGGATGAACAGCTTCGCGTTACCCAATCCACGCTGAAGTCGCGTGAAGAGGCGTTCAATCTCGCCAAACGACAATTTGAGACGGGATACAGCTCTCGCCTTGAGCTGATGCAATCGGATTCTGAGCTGCGCGCCACCCGCGCCCAGGTTCCACTGCTTCAGCACCAGATTGCACAGCAGGAAAATGCGCTTAGCCTGCTGCTGGGCAGCAACCCGGGTGACGTTGCGCGCGGTGAAAGCTTTGATGCCCTGACGCCGCTGAAACTGCCCTCCCAGCTGCCGTCGACACTACTCAACCGGCGCCCGGATATCGTTCAGGCGGAACGTCAGCTGATTGCGGCAGACGCGACGCTGGCGGCATCGCGCGCCAGCCTGCTGCCGTCGATCAACCTCACGGCCACGGGATCGGTGCAGGATCGCACGCTGTCGGGATTGCTGGATAACCCCCTACAGCTCTGGAGCGTGGGCGGCAGTATTCTTGCGCCGCTGCTGAACCGTCAGGCGCTGAATGCGCAGGTGGATATCTCCCAGTCCCAGCGGAATCAGGCTCTGTATAGCTACGAAAAAACCGTGCGTAACGCGTTTGCTGAGGTGAATGACAGCCTTGATGCCATCACCCGCTATCAGGAACAGCTTACCGAGCTGCTGGCACAGCAGGCGGTCGCGCAGGAGACGCTGCGGATTGCGCAAAACCGCTACCGCAACGGGTACTCTTCTTATCTGGATGTGCTCGATGCGCAGCGCACGCTGTTCTCGGTGCAGACCAGCGTGGTACAGGTGAAAAACAACCTGTTGCTGGCGCAAATTGATTTGTATAAAGCGCTGGGCGGCGGTTGGAGCAGTGCGTGAAAACATGCCGGGTGGCGCTGCGCCTTACCCGGCCCACATGCTCTCCCGTAGGCCCGGTAAGCGCAGCGCCACCGGGCAACGGTTTTAGCCGGAGATCTGCTCCATCGCCTGCAAGATACGCTTATCCGAAATCGGATACGGCGTACCGAGCTGCTGGGCAAAGAAGCTGACGCGCAGCTCCTCGATCATCCAGCGGATCTCCCGCACGTCGTCGTCATCGCGACGCGCTGGCGGCAGTTTGTTGAGCCACTGCTGCCACGCCTGCTGCACGTTTTCGACTTTCAGCATCTGCGCGCGATCGCGATGCGGATCGACCGCCATTTTCTCCAGACGCTTCTCAATCGCCTGCAAATAACGCAGCGTATCGCCCAGACGCTTAAAGCCGTTGCCGGTGACAAAGCCCCTATACACCAGCCCCGCCATCTGCGCCTTGACGTCCGACAGCCCCAGGGCCATGGTCATATCCACCCGCCCCTTCAGGCGCTTGTTGATATTGAACACGGCGGTAAGGATCTGCTCGACCTGTTTGGCAATCTCCACCACGGTGTCGTTCAGCTCCGCGCGCACCTTTTCATGAAGCTGAGCAAAGCCCTCTTCCGTCCAGACCGGACCGCCCGCCTCGTGGATCAGCTTATCCACACCGCAGGAGATGCAGTCGTCGATCAGATCCAGCACCTTACCGTACGGGTTAAAGTAGAGCCCCAGCTTGGCTTTGTTCGGCAGCTTCTCGTGCAGATACTTAATCGGCGACGGGATGTTAAGCAGAAGCAGTCGACGCAGCCCGCGCCACATCATCTGCTGTTGTTCCTGCGGATTGTCAAAGAGCTTAATCGCCACGCTGTCGCGCTCATCAACCAGCGCGGGCCAGGCTTTGACCTTATAGTTCCCGCGCTTCTGCTCATAGCTTTCCGGAAGCTGACCAAAGCTCCAGATGTGCAGCCCGCTCTGCTCGATACCGTCGTCCGCCACGGCAGACAGGGTTTCCTGCACTTTGCCCTTCAGGGCGTCCTTCAGTTCCGAAAGCGAGCGGCCTTCCAGCAGCTTTTTGTTTTTATCGTCCACCACGCGGAAGGTGATTTTCAGGTGATCGGGCACCTGATCCCAGTTCCAGTCGTCGCGGTCGATGGTGGTCCCGGTCATGCGTCGGAACTCACGCTCCAGCGCGTCCAGCAGCGGCAGCTCCAGCGGCGTGACGCGGCCCAAAAACGCTTCGGCGTAGTTCGGCGCCGGCACAAAGTTACGCCGCACCGGTTTAGGCAGGGATTTGATTAACGCAATGACCAGCTCGCGGCGCAGGCCGGGAATTTGCCACTCAAACCCGCTCTCGTCGACCTGGTTTAACAGCGGCAGCGGAATATGAACGGTCACGCCGTCCGCGTCGGCCCCTGGCTCAAACTGATAGGTCAGACGCAGCTTGAGGTTGCCCTGATGCCAGAAGTTCGGGTAGTCGAGCTTGCTGACCGACTCCGCGCCCTCTTTGATCAGCATGCTCTTTTCAAAGTTGAGCAGGTCCGGGGTCTCTTTGCTGGCTTTCTTCCACCAGCTGTCGAAATGGCGCGCCGAGATCACATCGTGGCTGATGCGCTGGTCGTAAAACTCAAACAGCGTCTCGTCGTCCACCAGTATGTCGCGGCGGCGGGACTTGTGCTCAAGCTCTTCCACCTCGGCGCGCAGCTTCAGGTTTTCGCGGAAGAACGCATGACGCGTCTGCCAGTCGCCCTCCACCAGCGCATGGCGGATAAACAGCTCGCGACTCAGCGCCGGATCGATCTGGCTGTAGTTAACCTTACGCGCGGCCACCACCGGCAGGCCGTAGACGGTGACTTTTTCCGTCGCCATCACCGCGCCCTGCCCGCGCTCCCAGTGCGGCTCGCTGTATGAGCGTTTCAGCAGGTGCTGCGCCACCGGCTCAACCCACTCCGGATCGATACGCGCGGCGATACGCCCCCACAGACGGCTGGTTTCCACCAGCTCGGCGACCATGGTCCACTTCGGCGGCTTTTTAAACAACCCGGAGCCCGGGAAGATGGAGAAACGCGCGTTGCGTGCGCCGGTAAATTCCTGTTTATCCGCATCCTTCATCCCGATATGGGACAGCAGGCCGGTCAGCAAGGCGATATGAATTTCGCGGTACTCCGCCGGTTCACTGTTGACCGGAATGCCCAGCTCTTTTACCACCTGGCGCAGTTGGGTGTAGATATCCTGCCACTCGCGCACGCGCAGGTAGTTGAGGAAATCCACCCGGCACTGACGGCGGAACTGATTTGAAGAGAGCGTTTTTTGCTGCTCGCCCAGGTAGTTCCACAGATTCACAAAGGCCAGGAAATCAGACTCTTTATCGTGGAAGCGACGGTGTTTTTCATCCGACGCCTGCTGCTTGTCCATTGGGCGCTCGCGCGGATCCTGAATGGAGAGCGCCGAGGTGATGATCATCGCCTCGCGCACGCAGCCGTGTTTTTGCGCCTCCAGCACCATGCGCGCCAGACGCGGGTCGACCGGCAACTGGCTAAGCTGGCGGCCCAATGGCGTTAGCTTGTAGGCCGTCGCCTGCTCGTCGGTGGTGATGGCCCCCAGCTCTTCCAGCAGGCGCACCCCGTCCTGAATATTGCGTTTATCCGGCGCTTCCACAAACGGGAAGGCGGCGATATCGCCCAGCCCCAGCGCGGTCATTTGCAGGATAACGGATGCCAGGTTGGTCCGCAGAATTTCCGGATCGGTAAACTCCGGGCGCGACAGGAAATCGTCTTCCGAATAAAGACGAATACAGATCCCTTCCGACACGCGGCCGCAGCGGCCCTTACGCTGATTAGCCGACGCCTGGGAAACCGGCTCAATCGGCAGGCGCTGAACTTTGGTTCGGTAGCTGTAGCGGCTGATGCGCGCCGTACCCGGGTCGATCACGTATTTAATGCCCGGCACGGTGAGCGAGGTTTCGGCCACGTTGGTCGCCAGCACGATGCGGCGTCCGCTGTGCGGCTGGAACACGCGGTTCTGCTCACTGTTGGACAGGCGCGCGTACAGCGGCAGGATCTCGGTATGGCGCAGATCGCGTTTGCTGAGCGCATCGGCGGTATCGCGGATCTCGCGCTCGCCGCTCATGAAGATCAGAATGTCGCCAGAACTCTCGTTGCCCAGCTCGTCGACGGCATCGAAGATGGCCTGAAGCTGGTCGCGCTCGGTATCGTCCGCCTCTTCCACAATCGGGCGATAGCGCACTTCAACCGGGTAGGTTCGGCCTGAGACTTCAATGATCGGCGCATTGTTGAAATGTTTTGAGAAACGCTCCGGGTCAATGGTCGCAGAGGTGATGATGATTTTCAGATCCGGACGCCGGGGCAGCAGCTCTTTCAGGTAGCCGAGCAGGAAGTCGATGTTCAGGCTGCGCTCGTGCGCTTCATCGATGATGATGGTGTCGTACTGCATCAGCAGACGATCCTGCTGGATTTCCGCCAGCAGGATACCGTCTGTCATCAGCTTAACCATGGTGTTATCGCTGACGTGGTCGCTGAATCGCACCTTGTAGCCGATGCAGCCGCCCGGCTCCGTTTGCAGCTCTTCCGCAATACGGTTCGCCACGGTGCGCGCCGCCAGACGACGCGGCTGGGTGTGACCGATCAGCCCTTTCAACCCGCGGCCCAGCTCCATGCAGATTTTCGGCAGCTGAGTGGTTTTACCTGAACCGGTTTCCCCCGCGACGATCACCACCTGGTGGTCGCGTACGGCCTCAAGAATGTCCTGTTTCTTCTGGCTGACGGGCAGGTTTTCCGGATAGGTAATCTCCGGGCGTGCGGCTTCACGCAGCACAACTTTCCCTGCCGCCTGTTCAATCTCTTTGGCCATTTCCTGGTAAATGGCCTGTTGTGCATCAGGATTTTTAACCTTCTTAACGCCGTGCAGACGGCGCGCAAACCGCTGTTTATCGCGCAGCATCAGCGAATCAAGCTTTTGCATCAGCATCGGGAAGGTCAATTTTTGGTGTTCTGTCATAGCGTTAACGGGCAGTGCACTGCCGGATAAAATCTCTTTTTAATGATTGCTATAGAGTACCACATCAGCGCTTTGCGCGCCTTATTCAAAAAATTCGAACATAGGCTTCGATATATTGCGCTATCCCTGTGGCAGGATTGTGAATAAAGTGTCAACAAGCAACGGGGCAACCCCCTCAATCAAATACAAAACAGGAATTTCCCATGAGCAAAGTATTAGTGTTGAAATCCAGTATTCTGGCAGGGTATTCACAGTCTGGTCAGCTGTCTGACTATTTCGTTGAACAGTGGCGTGAACAGCACAGCGCGGATGAAATCACCGTGCGTGACCTGGCAGCAAACCCAATTCCTGTGCTGGACGGCGAGCTGGTTGGCGCGCTGCGTCCGAGCGATGCGCCTCTTACCCCGCGTCAGCAGGAAGCCCTGGCGCTTTCCGACGAGCTGATTGCTGAATTGCAGGCGCACGACGTTATCGTGATCAACGCCCCAATGTACAACTTCAACATTCCTACCCAGCTGAAGAACTACTTCGACCTGGTGGCGCGCGCTGGCGTAACCTTCCGTTACACCGAGAACGGTCCGGAAGGTCTGGTAAAAGGCAAGCGTGCGGTTGTACTGACCAGCCGCGGCGGTATTCACAAAGATACCCCAACCGACCTGGTGGCGCCGTACATGACCCTGTTCCTCGGCTTCATCGGCATTACCGACGTGAACTTTGTGTTCGCTGAAGGTATCGCTTACGGCCCGGAAGTGGCTACCAAAGCGCAGTCCGACGCGAAAGCCGCTATCGACAGCCTGATCGCTGCCTAAGATCTCCCCCTCTCACCGCCCGGTGGGAGGGTTTTTCTTTTCCTGCATATTTCGTTATCATCCGCACCCACTCTCCAGCCGGGCGGCCTGATGTCTGTCATAATCGATACGTTTATTGCACCACCCTGTCACGACGACATTGAGATCCTCTGGCAGGACGAGCATCTGCTGCTGATCAACAAACCTTCCGGCCTGCTTAGCCTCTCGGGAAAAAATCCGCAAAACCGTGATTCCGTTCACCATCGTCTGGTGCAAACCTTTCCCGGCTGCACGCTGGTGCATCGCCTTGATTTTGGCACCTCGGGCCTGATGGTCATTGCGCGTAACAAGGCGATTAACGCCGCGCTTTGTCACCAGTTCAGCCAGCGCGCCGTGAACAAGGTTTACACCGCCCTGTTGTGCGGACATGTGGAACAGGACGAAGGGACCGTGGATGCCCCGATTGCCAAAGATCCGGCGCTGTTTCCGCTGATGACGATCTGCGCCCGCACCGGTAAGCCCGCTCGCTCTCGCTATCGGGTGATGGAACGTATTTATCAGGATACGACAATGCCATTGACGCGGGTAGAGCTTACCCCGGAGACCGGTCGCACCCACCAGCTGCGCATTCACTGCCAGCAGTTAGGCCACCCTATTCTGGGGTGCGATCTGTATGGTGGTCTGGAATGGCCGGGCGCGGAAGAAACGCCCCGGCTGATGCTGCATGCCAGCGTTCTGAATTTTATTCATCCGCTGAGCGGCGAGACGATAAACGCCCGTCACGCCGCGCCATTCTGAGCGGGGATTACCACATTAAATCGTCAGGGATTTTAAAGTCTGCGTACGGATCGTCTTCGTCCTGCTCTTCCTGACTCAGCGCGCTGTTAAGCACAATGCTGTCCGCATCGCGTTGGGCAATTTTATCCGCCACCACCGCCGGGATAATCGCGTAATCACAGTCGCCCTTCGCATTAATCACCAGTCGGGCAATCGCCAGACGGCCGTTGATCAGCTGGGTTTGCGTCTGCTTATCGACCTCGATTTTTTTGATCAGGTTGCCGTCGGTAAAGTTAAAGGTAATGTTGCCCTTCGCCACGGTGATGCGGTTCATCTCAATCAGCTGCTTCACCTGCGCCCTGAACTCTTTTGCCAGCACCGCCTGTTTTTGCTGTTCGCTCAGCTGCTTATCACGCTCCAGCTGGGCTTTCTTGTTCTCTTCAACAGCCTCTCTCGCCTCGCGAGCCTGGACGCGGGATTTTTTCGCCGTGCGCTGGACCTTCGCCATCTTTTTACTGCTGACCAAGCCCGCTTTCAGCATCTGCTCTTGCAGGGTGAGTTTTGTCATGTTCGTTTAAACCGGTTGGAAATGTCGGGGGATTATACCTGAATCGCGCAGTTCATGAAGAACCCTCATGTTGCAGTGAAATTAAGTCACTTCCCCTGCGCCAGGGGCTCAGGCATAAATTATGCATTGATAACGTTCCGGCAACATGAACTTAGGATGCATAACCAAATGAGTCAGGCTTTCACATTTACCCTTAAGCGCAGTTGCTTTGATGAAAATTATAACCCGTCAGAAAACACGCGTACCACCACCAACTTCGCCAACCTGGCGCGTGGCGAGAAGCGTCAGGAGAACCTGCGCAACACGCTGGTGATGATCAACAACCGCTTTAACGCGCTGGCGAGCTGGGATAACCCGAAAGCTGACCGCTATGCCGTCGAGCTGGAGATTATTTCAGTCGATATGAATATCGGCGGCGATTTTACCTTCCCGGCCATCGAAATTCTGCAAACGACGATTGTGGATAAAATGACCCACGAGCGCATCGAAGGCATCGTCGGGAATAACTTCTCATCGTATGTTCGTGACTATGATTTCAGCGTCCTGCTGCTGGAGCATAATAAAGATCAACCCCGTTTTACCCTCCCCGAGAATTTTGGCGAGCTGCACGGCAATATCTTTAAAAGCTTCGTTCATTCTGCGGAATATCAGGCGAACTTCAAAAAAGCGCCGGTGATCTGCCTGAGCGTCTCCAGCAAAGACACCTATCGTCGTACCGGTAACCACCACCCGGTGCTGGGGTATGAGTACCAGCCGGACGGCGAGTCGCTAACGGAACAGTACTTCGCGAAGATGGGCCTGAAGGTTCGCTACTTCATGCCGGAAAACAGCGTCGCGCCTTTCGCCTTCTTCTTCACCGGCGATTTACTGCGTGATTACACCAATCTGGAGCTGATCGGCACCATCAGCACCATGGAGACGTTCCAGAAGATCTATCGACCGGAAATTTACAATGCCAATTCCGCTGCGGGACAGTGCTATCAGCCCGACCTGAATCAGCAGGATCACTCATTAACAAAAATCGTCTATGACCGTGAAGAGCGCAGCCGGCTGGCCATTGAACAGGGGAAATATACCGAAGAGCGGTTTATCAAACCCTACAAAACCCTTCTTGAGCAGTGGTCTCATCACTTCACGCTTTCATTTAATACGGATAAAAGGTTCTTCTCATGAAAACATTGCTCCCGACATCGACGGCTGGCAGCCTGCCGAAACCCACCTGGCTTGCGCAGCCGGAAACGCTCTGGTCGCCGTGGAAACTCCAGGACGAGGGGTTACTTGCAGGGAAACAGGATGCGCTA
Source organism: Enterobacter cloacae complex sp. IR5402 (assembly GCF_049238125.1). Classification (NCBI taxonomy): domain Bacteria; kingdom Pseudomonadati; phylum Pseudomonadota; class Gammaproteobacteria; order Enterobacterales; family Enterobacteriaceae; genus Enterobacter; species Enterobacter cloacae complex sp. IR5402. The sequence goes on along the minus strand of NZ_JBMKHO010000001.1, from coordinate 135,907 downwards.
CGTTTGTCTCTGGATGAACAGATTCGCGCCGGGATTGATATCGTCAGCGACGGGGAACAAACTCGCCAGCATTTCGTCACCACCTTTATTGAACATCTCAGCGGCGTGGATTTTGAGAACCGTCAGACGGTACGCATCCGTAACCGTTACGATGCGAGCGTGCCGACCGTGGTAGACGCGGTGGCGCGTCAGAAACCGGTGTTTGTTGACGACGCGAAATACCTGCGCCAGCTGACGGACAAGCCGATCAAGTGGGCGCTGCCCGGCCCGATGACCATGATCGACACGCTATACGATGCTCACTATAAAAGCCGTGAAAAGCTGGCCTGGGAGTTCGCAAAAATCCTTAATCAGGAAGCCCGCGAGCTGGAGGCGGCCGGTGCCGACATTATTCAGTTCGATGAACCTGCCTTTAACGTCTTTTTCGACGAGGTGAATGACTGGGGCATTGCCGCGCTGGAGCGCGCCATTGAAGGACTGAAATGCGAAACCGCGGTACATATCTGTTACGGGTACGGCATCAAAGCCAATACGGACTGGAAAAAGACGCTCGGCTCCGAGTGGCGCCAGTATGAAGAGGCGTTTCCTAAGTTGCAGACCTCAAAGATCGATATTATCTCGCTGGAGTGCCACAACTCGCGCGTGCCGATGGATCTGCTGGAGCTTATCCGTGGTAAAAAAGTGATGGTCGGGGCAATTGACGTCGCCACCCAGACCATCGAAACGCCTGAAGAGGTCGCCGATACGCTGCGTAAGGCGTTGCAGTTTGTTGATGCAGACAAGCTCTATCCGTCCACCAACTGCGGTATGGCTCCCCTTTCCCGCCAGGTCGCCAACGGTAAGCTGAAGGCGTTAAGCGCCGGGGCTGACATTATCCGTCGCGAGCTTGTCCGCTAACCTTCAGGTTTGCCAGTACAGCGGCGTACCGAATCGCTCAATATAGTAATCAATCACCGCCCTGACGTTCAGGGGCGGATGACGCGCGTTCGGGTAAATCGCCGCAATCGTCAATGGCTCCGTATTAATTGAACACTCCATTTCCGGCAGCAGTGCCACCAGCTCACCGCTTTTGAGTCGTTCGCTTACCATCCAGTCCGGGAAAAGCACAACGCCCATACCGCCCAGCGCCGCAATCAGGAGCGTTTCCGCGTTATTGGAAGTCATCAGCGGTACGATGGGATAGTGAACCCACGCCTCGCCCGGCTGTCGGATCAGCCAGCGGTTAGGCCCGGACGAGCCGCGGTAAACCAGACAGTGGTGACGGCTGAGATCGTCCGGCCCCTCGGGCGCGCCATGTTTTTGCAGATAGTCCGGCGAGGCCGCCAGATGGTAGAACTGCTGCCCGAACACCCGGGCGTGAAACGAGGAGTCCGTCAGCGCGCCGATGCGGAAGATAACGTCCGCGGCGTCACGGTGCGGATCGATAAAATCGTCGGTGAGGGTCAGTTCAATGGAGAGGCGCGGGTAACGCGCCAGAAGCCCCGGCAGGCCCGGCGCGATGTGCCTCTGTCCGAAAAAGACCGGGCCATTGATACGCAGCGTGCCCGACGGCTCGCGGGCGCGTTCATCCAGCTCGCGTCGCGCGTCCTCCATATTCCCGGCCATTGCCCGGGCATAGCGCACAAAAAGATGCCCGCTCTCTGTGGGCATAATCGCCCGCGTGTTGCGGTAGAAAAGCTGTTGCCCGAGGGCGTCCTCAAGCTGGTGGATCACGCGTGAGACCTGCGACGCAGAAATCCCTTCCCGCCTCGCCACCACGGAGAAATTCTGCGTTTCATAAACGTCGATGAAGATCAGCAGCGCGCGAATGCTGATATGTCCGGCATCCATCATTAATGCATTTCCTGCACAGGTGTTTCCTGCATTATGGCATTTTTCTCAATGATGTTCAGACGTAATCTTCACCGCCTGGAAAAAGGAGAAAAAGCGTTATGCACATTATTTTAATTTTACTGGTGATTGCCGGTGGCATGGGGCTGTCCGTGGAAGCCGGGCTGCTGGGGCCGCTGGGCGCAGAGGTGGGCGACCTGTGGGCGGCGTTCAGCATATTTAGCGTGGGAACGGGGCTAACGTTTCTGCTGATGCTGTTTTTCAGCCCCCGCAATAGTCCCTCATTTTTTGCGCAGCCTTCATGGCACCTGTTGGGCGGCGTGCTCGGCCCGGTTTACGTCATCATTCTCACCATTGCCACGCCTGCGATCGGCATTGCCATGACGATGATCGGCATTCTGGCAGGCCAGGTTTTTAAAAGCCTGATTATTGACCACTATGGCCTGCTGGGTACGCCGCACCGCAGGATCGATACAAAACGCATTATTGCGCTGGGATTTATCATCGCCGCGCTCATTCTCGTGGCGCAGGGGTAACGTTATGACAGTGATTATGATTATTCTGGCGGTGATTGGCGGCGCAACGCTGAGCATTCAGGCTGCCATTAACGGGCAATTAGGCAGCAGCGTGGGGGTATTCAAAAGCGCGTTTCTGACGTTTTCCGTCGGCGCGCTGGTGACCGCCCTGCTGATCTTCTTTTTTGAGCCGAAACAGGCGGTCAGCCTGATGGATGTACCCAAATGGCAGCTTCTGGGCGCCCTGTGCGGCGTGCCCTATATCGTGATTATGGTGCTCGCGGTGCAGCGCATCGGGACCGCTGTTGCCACGGTAGCGGTTATCCTGGGCCAGCTGGCCATGAGCATGCTGATTGATAACTTTGGCTGGCTGAACAATGAAGCCATTCCGTTTTCAGTGAGCCGTTTCGGGGCCGTCGTCTGCCTGAGTATTGCGCTCTTCTTCATCTACTCAAGCAGTAAACCTCAGCCCGAAGAGGATTAACCGCCCTCTTTGCGGGTAAAGAACAGCGTCACCGTGGCGACGGTGACGCCAAATTTCTTCATCTCCGTTTTATTGAACAGACGGGTGCTGTCCTGCAAATACATCCAGTCATCAAAGTGCAGCAGCCAGGTTTTGCCGTCCGCCTTCACGTTCATGCTGTAGCGCCAGTTAAGGGCATTGCCCGCCGCCTGGCCTGTCGCGACACCTTCTATGTCACCCGCCGTGCCTTCATAGCGATTCTGCCCAACGCGGCGGATATGCCAGACGCGCTGCTGCTTTTCGCCGTCATCGTAGACAAAATGCTCGTTCAGGGTCAGCGTATCGCCGATAACATCCCCGGCGATCTCGACGTGAAAACGGCGGATCTGCTTACCGCTGCGATCCTGCACCATCCCCCACGCCTCGGTTTTCCCCTGGAAGTAAGTAAAAATATCAAGCCGTGGCTGCTGCTGACGATACTCTGTCACCTCGGTGCTACATCCGGCCACCAGCATCGTCAGGGCAAGCGCCACTAGCAGGAAACGTTTCATTGTGCTCCTCCAGTTAACTGCTGACGCAGTTCAGGATATTCGGTGCGGGGATCGAGCCATATCGCCAGAAAGCGTGAGCTAAACGCTGCCGTCTGGCGTGGCCCGAGTGGCGTAAATTTTTTCTGCGACGCCGTGGGGCGATACCAGAATTGTCCCTGGCCGTTATTAACCACAAACGCGAGCTGCGTGCCGGGCGTGACGTCGGGCCAGAGCGTGGACAGCATGCGTAGCCAGGCTTCACTCTGCGGCTCCTGCTGCAAAATGCCCTGCGCCTGCCACTGGTCGCGGGTCGCTTCGACCAGGTCGTCACCATCGATGTCCCGGGCATAGGTGATAATCAGCGCATTATCGCCGTCTAATCCTGTATAGCTGCCGTCGGGCGTCAGAAGCTGAGAGGTATAGACGGTAAACGGCCCCCAGGTGAGGGTGGCGTCACCCACCTTGCGCCAGCTCAGCCAGTCTGCCGCCTGCACGGTACAGGTGAAGACGGATAACGCGAGCATCAGTACCAGATTTCTCATTGTTGTCTCCCCATCAACAGGTGGAAAAACAGCATCAGCACCAGCCAGCCGGGGAACATCCAGCTGACGACGATAAAGGTCGGCTCCCGAAACGTAATGGCCCCAAGATGCTCGCCGATCAGGTAGGCTACCGGTCCGCCCAGAGTCGCCAGCACCGTCAGCAACCATCCTGGCAAGGTGGTCGTGCGGGTCAGGTGCGTCCAGACGGTGGCAAACATTAGCCACAGCGCCACCATCCATAGCGGCATCAGGGACGCGCCTGTGAACGCAATCAGCCCCGTCAGCGCCCAGAGGGCGTCCAGCAGCGCACCCGACGCCGCCAGCACAAGGGCGTATACCCGGTGTGATGGCGGTAATAACAGCCAGGCAAGCACCGCCAGCGCGATCCAGATGACCAGCCCCTGCTCGCGAAACAGCACCACCAGCGTCCAGTAGAGATCAAAACCGATGGCCAACAGAAATACCTGCCCGTAACGCTTCATACGCGTTCCGCAGTCAACTGCACCACGCTGATGGTGCGGGCATTAAACCCGGCTTCACAGTAGCCGAGGTAGTACAGCCACATCCGCCGGAAACGGTCATCAAACCCGAGCTTTTCAATCTCCTGCCAGGCGTGAACGAAACGCTGACGCCAGTGCGCCAACGTGCGGGCGTAGTCCGGCCCCATATCGAAGAGATTACGCACCACAAAATCGGTATGGCGGGTCATCAGTTCATTCATGGCGGTGATGCTGGGCAAAAAGCCGCCGGGGAAGATGTAGCGCTGAATAAAATCGACGCTTTTGCTGTAGTCGCGATAGCGTTGATCCTGAATGGTGATGGCCTGAATCGCCATCCGCCCGCCTGGACGCAGACGCGCCTGACAGGTACGGAAAAACGTTGGCAGGTAGCGTTGGCCGACGGCTTCGATCATCTCAACCGAGACCAGTTTGTCGTAAACCCCGGTCAGATCGCGGTAGTCGCAAAGCAGCACCTCAACGCGATCCTGCAACCCTGCCCGGGCGATCCGCGCGGTGGCCCAGTGGTACTGCTCCTGCGACAGCGTGGTGGTGGTCACCCGACAGCCGTAGTGACGGGCGGCGTACTCCGCCATCGCCCCCCAGCCGGTGCCAATCTCCAGCAGATGATCGTTTGCCGTGAGCGCCAGCTGGTCGCACAGCCTGGCCATTTTCGCCTGCTGAGCCGCGTTCAAATCCTGCTCGTCCCCGTTAAACAGCGCGCTGGAGTACAGCAGGTCTTCATCAAGGAAATGGGCGTAGAAGGCGTTGCCCAGATCGTAATGGGCGGCAATATTTTCACGCGCCTGAGCGCGGGAGTTGCGCCGCATCCAGTGCCGTAGCCGCTCCACCGGTTTCCCGAGCAGGCGAAACCCTTTTTCCAGTTGCCCGAGGATTTGGCTATTACGTGCAATCAGCTCCAGCAGCGGCGTCAGGTGGGGCGTCTCCCAGTCGCCATCCATCCACGCTTGTGCCGCGGCGAGGCTGCCCCCGGTTAAAATGCGCCAGTAGACGCCCGGAGCAAGTACCTGCACCTCAGCATGAAGCGCGGCGGAGGCGTCGCCGAACTGGAACGTCTGCGCGCCTTCACGCAGCGTCAGCGAGCCACCGCGCAGACCGTTCAGCAGGCGGAAGAGCAACCATCGCGCGACGCGGACGTTGCGCGGGATATCGGGTTCAAGCGCAAAGACGGGATCGGTCATGAGCGTTCACTCCTGCTGAGGGGATGGTTATGCAGCGGCACGCGCTTCAGCCACAGCCTGAGCGCCTGCCAGTAAATGGCGAAAACGGTTTTGAGGGTCATCAACGGGATCCGCGCCAGCAGCGAACGCAGCGCTGCGCGCGTCAGCGGCGCCCGGCGTAGCGTCAGGGTGGCATCAAACACCTTCGTCTCCTGATGGTTTTCGATATGCATGCGCAGCGTGCTGTCCGGGCTGTTGAAGCGCCAGTGGTAAACCATATCCATCGGATTAAAGGGCGAGACGTGAAACGCTTTCTGCGTCGGCGGGGCGTCCCGCCCCGCTACCGCGTAGTAATGTCGTTCATTCCACGGCGTGTTACGCACTTCGGCGAGAACCCAGCGCAGAGTGTCTTCGCCGTCATAGCAGTAGTAAAAATTGACCGGGTTGAAATGAAAACCGAAATAGCGCAGCTGAGTCAGAAGCATGACCCGCCCCGCCGGACGTTCGCCGGTCAGATTTTCCAGACGCTCAAGGACACGCGCTTTGAGCGGCGTGCCCAGCGGGTAATCCGCATCATAAAATGCCGCGGGCGCAACGCGGTTACGACGCACGCCGACAGAGGGCAGCGCGTCCAGCTCATCCAGATCGAGCCAGGCCATAAAGACGCTGTAGGTAAAGTGGTGCGCTTTCGGCGCAAGCCGACGATGGCGCAATGTACCGTGGTAAAGGCAGCTGTTCATCTCAGTTGCCCTCCCCGGCCGCGATAGCGTTTACCACATCCAGCGCACTGCGTACGCCATCTTCGTGGAAGCCGTTGTACCAGTACGCGCCGCAGAACCAGCTCCGCTGGCGACCGTTTATTTCTCCGCGTCGGGCCTGGGCTTGCCAGCTTTGCGGGTTAAAAAGCGGATGCTCATAGACAAAGCGGCGCAGCACATAGCGTTCTTCCACCGGCGTTTCCGGGTTGAGGGTGACGCAAAACAGCGGGCTACCCGGCGGCAGTCCCTGCAAGATATTCATGTTGTAGGTGACACAGGCGCTGGCCCGATCCTGCTCGCTGAGGCGGTAGTTCCAGCTGGCCCACGCGCGTTCGCGCACCGGCAGCCAGCGCGGATCGCGGTGAAGCACCACCTCGTTACGCTGCCAGCCGATATCACCCAGCACCTCACGTTCAGCCTGCGTTGGGCTGGCGAGCATCGCCAGCGCCTGAGCAGAGTGACAGGCGAAGATCACCTGATCGAAGGTATGAGTGACGCCTTCCCGCTCAATATCGACGCCACGATCGTGGCGAACAACCTTCTGAACCGGCGCGTTGAGGTGCAGCGTCAGGCGATCGCCAAGCTTGTCCATCATCGCGCGGATATACTCCCGGGAGCCGCCTGGCACGACGTACCACTGCGGACGATGGGTAATGTCCAGCAGACCGTGGTTTTCAAAAAAGCGTAAAAAGAGCGGCAGCGGAAAGCGTTTCATCTCCTGTAGCGACGACGACCAGATAGCCGCTCCCATTGGCAGGATGTAGTGGCGCGCAAAAAAGGGCGTAAAGCGGTGCTGGCGCAGGAACGTTTCCAGCGTGGCGGATCCATCGACTTCGCCCCGGAGCGTCTGTTTCGCCAGCCGGTTAAAGCGCACGATCTCCTTCAGTAGCGTCCAGAAGGCAGGGTTCAGCAGATTACGACGCTGGGCGAACAGCGACGTCAGCGTGTGCCCGTTATACTCCAGCCCGCTCTGCGGGTTGTGCACCGAAAAGCTCATCTGCGTTTTTTGCCCGCTGATGCCCAGTTCGCTGAGCAGCCCCATGAAGCGCGGATAGGTGCGGTCGTTGTAGACGATAAAACCGGTATCGATGGCAAAGGTGCCCTGGGGCGTGTCGACATCCACCGTTGCGGTATGGCCGCCCGGGGTGGCCTGCGCCTCAAACACCGTGATCTGATGATGTCCGGCGAGCCGCCAGGCACAGGTTAACCCGGCGATGCCGCTGCCGATAATTGCGATTTTCATGGTCGCACCATCCTGCGCAGCAGTGCGCGCTGAAGTACATCGGGCAGGCCGGAAAGCAGGCGCAGCGCCAGGCTGAACCCGGCGGGAAACGCGATGTGATCCTTCCCTTTTGCCAGACCGCGACGAATGGCGTGGACGGCGTCCCCCACGCTGACCCGGCCCGGCATCGGGAAATCGTTTTTGCGGGTCAGCGGCGTGTCGACAAAACCGGGTGAAACGACCGTGACGGCAATCCCTTTCGGTTCCCAGTCGAGGCGCAGCGTGTCGGCAAACCAGGTTAACGCCGCTTTAGAGGCCCCATAGGCTTCGGCTCGCGGGAAGTGAAGCCAGTGCGCCATCGAACTGACCAGCACCACGCGGTTGCCGGATACCAGTTGCGGCTGCAACGCCGCAAGGCAGTTTACCGGCCCCATGAAATTGGTGGTCATGACCCGCGCCACCAGCTCGGCATCCACCTCGCCGCGGTCGAGATACTCGCAGGTTCCGGCGCAGAGAATCACCGTGTCGGCAGCACAGTCCGCCAGCGCCTGGCGACAGGCGTCCCTGTCTGTCATATCGAACAGGCGCACCGTGATGTTGGGGCTGTGCTGATGCACAGCGGCCAGACGTTGCGCATCGCGCCCGCAGGCAATCACCCGGTAACCATCGTCGGCAAAAGATTTCGCCAGCCCCGCCCCGATGCCCGAGCTTGCGCCGGTGATCAGAACCGTTTTCATGATTTCACTCTCCGCTTCACGCCGCGTACGGCCCAGCCGAGTATCGGGAGATGTTCGTAAATCATCTCTCCGGCATCGTAGTAATCCCGCTGGCGAACAATGCGATCGTCGCGCATGTCTACCACGGAGCAGCCCGGCAGCTGTCGCACTGCACCCCGGGCAATACGCGGGTGCGACCAGTGCATCATCCAGGTGACCACAAAGCGATCGCCCTGCTGCAACGGCGCATCAACGGTAAAGCGACAGTGCTGGACGTTAGCCAGCAAGTGGGTGAAATAGCGCTGGATCGCGAACACCCCGCTATGTTCGCCAAAGGGATCGATAAGCGTGGCATCGGCGCGATAAATCCCCGCCAGCGCCGAAGGTGGCTGGGTATCCAGCGTGGCGTAGTAATCAACGAACCGACTGATGACGGACGGCAACGTGCTCATGGGTCACATCCTGGGTGTAAACAACGTAGCGAAATCGCATAATTTAAACTTACACAATTAACGTTATTTGTCCAAGTTTACGCAGATATATTTTTTATTCTTATTATTTTTCAAAGACCTGAAATGTTACCTCGCGCAACCATTTTGTGCATAAAGTTTAATTTCGCCGCCAGGCTGCCGTTTTTTTAGGGATAACCTTAAGGCAAAGGTGCCATTTATCTTCCAGACTTATCCTTTTAATTCATAAGGATGTCACGCGATGAAACATTTACTGATGACGCTCTTTTCCAGCCCGGAATCCTTGTTGCAGGTCATGAGTCACCAGGAAATTATCGAAGCCGTAGAGGATGGCGACCGCATCATCATCGATCAGGATGGAAACGCCTCGGTTAACTACAAAAGCCACGAGGTGCGGCAGGACTTTCTGCGCCATGTCAACGCGCTGAAGAGGGCCTGAAATGGGAACGGCAATATTCATGGTATTGATGGTATGCGGGTACTGGTACACCAGCCGCGACCTCTCAACACGGTTTAAAATCAAGCGCTCCTTTGGCTGGGACGTCTATTTTCTTGTGGCGCTGTATGGCTGTATTTTTGTTCTTCAGGGAGTGATCGCCACCGGCCTGTTGTGGCTGCTGTTGTTCGCCCTCTCCGCCGCCGATAACACGTTCCATTTCACGTCTGCAAAATATGCCGACTGGCAAATTGATTTTATGAACTGGAGCTTCCTGGGGATTCAGGCCCCGGTGGTGGTAATGCTGACCTTCGCGATCCTGTTCTGTCTCTACCGCTCGAACTGGGCCGGGAGCGCGCGGCTGGACGGCGAAGGCCGAAAAAAGCTCTACAAGCGGCTGGCGCAATCGAGCGGGATTGAACAGCTGCTCTATCAGTGCATGGAGGAAGGTGAACTGGCGCACGTCACGCTGAAATCGCGGCGGATCTATATTGGGATGATCCATACCGCCACGCTGGAGTATGAAAAAACGGCCAATATCGTGCTTATTCCGATGCTGAGCGGCTACCGTGACGGGAAAAACATGCAGCTCTGTATCGAACATAACTACAGCAAATGGTATGCCGAGCATGACATTACGCTCGATTCAGAGCCCAAAAGCGCCATGGATTTTCGCAAAGTGATCATGCTGGATCAGATCGAGAGTATTTCGCTGTTCGATCCGGCAAGCGCCAGCGCGCTGGCAATGCGTGAATAAAAAAATGGCGCCTTATCGCAACAAGGCGCCAGGATTAGCCAGGATGAACGCTAAACTTATGGCGTCACAATATTGAACCAGAAGTCAAATGTGTCCATGTAGCTCAGCATCTCTTCCAGCTTCGCCCCGTTTCCGCTCACCTTCACGTCACCCTTATCCATCGCCTGCTTCAGCGTCTCTTTCTTAAGGATGATGTTGTTCAGCGTGGTACGGTCCAGCGTGATGGTTGCGTCAGCATCCTTCGCCTGCGCGTTGGCGGTATGGTTCAGCACGCCGTTTTCCAGCTCCAGCTTGTATTTGCCGCCATCCTTACCGAGATCGACATTGAAGACCGCCTTCGCGTTACCGGCCCGCACCCCGTTGATGTGCACACCCAGGTAGTCGAAGAACATTTCCGGGGTCATCGCCCGCACGGTATCCGGGCTGGCGGTGTTCGGCGTCGGTAGCTTCTTCACGCCATTACGCAGTTCTTGCGCGCCGGTAAGGTAGAAGTTACGCCAGGTGCCCGCTTCCGCCTGGTAACCTAACTGCTCCAGCGCGTCGGCTTCCAGATTACGGGCAGCCTGGTTGTTAGGATCGGCAAAGACCACTTTGCTTACCACCTGAGCAACCCAACGGTAATTACCCTGCTGATAATCCGCTTTGGCTTTCTGCATGATGGCATCAGCGCCGCCCATGTACTGCACGAACTTCTTCGCAGCCAGTTCAGGCGGCAGCTCGTCGAGGGTTGCCGGGTTGCCGTCGAACCAGCCGAGATAAAACACGTAGGTGGCTTTGACGTCGTGGCTAACGGAGCCGTAGTAACCGCGGCTTGCCCACTGTTTTTCCAGCGATTCCGGCAGTTTAAACTCGGCGGCGATCTCGTCGCGGGTCAGCCCCTTGTTTGCCATACGAAGGGTCTGGTCGTTGATGTAGCGGTACATATCGCGCTGACCTTTCATCAGCTTGACGATATTCTCGTTACCCCAGGTCGGCCAGTGGTGCTGCGCAATAATCACTTCCGCGTCCGCGCCCCAGCGCTCAATGGCGGCGTTAATGTACTTAGACCAGGCCAGCGGGTCGCGGATTTTCGCGCCGCGCAGGGAGTAGGTGTTGTGCAGAGTATGGGTCACGTCCTCTGCGGCCTCGATCATTTTCTTCTCTTTGACATACCACAGCATCTCCGACGGAGCTTCTGAACCCGGCGCCATCATAAAGTCGTAGGTCAAACCGTCGATCACTTCTTCCTGACCGGTATGGGTAATGTAGTCGGTCGGCGGGATGAGGGTGACAGTACCCGCAGAGGTGGTGGTGCCAAGGCCTGCACCCACCTGGCCTTTTGCATTCGGCTTCAGCAGGTTGCCGTACATATAGCTCGCACGGCGGCTCATCGCGTTTCCGGCCATAATGTTTTCGGAAACCGCCTCTTTCATAAAGCCATCCGGCGCGTAGATTTTCACTTTGCCAGACTTGACGTCAGCTTCGTCAACCACGCCGCGCAGGCCGCCATAGTGGTCAACGTGGCTGTGGGTGATCACCACAGCGACGACCGGTTTCTTGCCGCGGTTTGCATAGTAGAGATCCAGCGCTTCTTTCGCCGGTTCAGCGCTTAACAGCGGGTCGATAACGGTAATGCCCTTCTCGCCCTCAATGATGGTCATGTTGGAGAGATCGAGATTACGGATCTGATACACGCCGTCGGTGACCTTAAACAGCCCGCCAATGTTGATCAACTGTGACTGACGCCACAGGCTCGGGTTTACCGTATCCGGGGCTTTCTCACCCTCTTTCACGAAATCATATTTCGCCGGGTTCCAGATAACGTTCCCCTGCTCGCCTTTAATCATGTTTTGTGGCAGCGGGGCGATAAAACCTTTATGGGCGTTCTCAAAGTCGGTTTTATCGGCAAACGGTAATTTGTTATACAGGGCGTTATTTACCTGCCGGGTCGTGGCAGTGGCATCCTGCGGCTGCACTTCCGCAAACGCGGAAAGCGACAGCGACGTCAACACACCGGCAAGCGCCAGATGTTTAGCAATTAGGGTTAATTTCATTGAATGGCCTCATAGATTAATTGCGCCGCCTGGATATTTACTGTTGGCGGATAATTTTAATGCGAACTCATTGACGACCATTCTAAACAGAATACCTTTCCATCATAGTCCCATATGGGACTGGTTATTTATGGGTTCGTAATTCGGGGCCTATTGCTGCTATACTCGCTACCACGGCAAACGTTGCGGGGAGAGGCTTAGCGTGAATTTTCAGGATATCCATACCTATTATCAGCAACTCAATATTGGGCAATTTTTTCCGCACATGCTTTGTAAAGGCGAGGCCTTAACCGTTGCCGCAAATAAAAAACTCACCGTCGAGCCTGGCTATATCTATTTTTGCACTGAAGGGTCGCTGACGATATTAATGCCTGATGATGGCCTTAATATTGGCAATACTATCGAGTATATGCCGATAGGGTTAATGGAAAGGTATTGTCCACTGGCGAAGTATGAATATCGTAGCAGTGCGAAGGTGAAGCTGGTGAGAATATCCTGGGTCGACTTCGACCAGATATTTTTCCAGGGCGGGCCTGAGCGCATGCAGGCGCTGGCCACCATACTGACCTACATGTCCATATTTACCATCGACCTGCACAATGAACGCAGGCAGGTCACCAGCTACCAGACCATCAAACCAATGCTGTACCACTATCTCTATCGGCAGGAGACCCACACGGGAGAGAATGAGGGCCTGGCGCTGTTTATCATCAAGCGCACTAACCTGTCACGAACGCATGTCTTTCGCGTGCTGGCAGATCTTAAAGCCGGGGGATATATCACCATGAAGCGCGGAAAGCTGGTGTCGATTGACCGGCCCCTGCCGGATGCGTATTGAGCTCATTTTCACGCCTTGATCAACGTGCGGGAGCGAACAGCCTTATTTATCCCGGCCAGCCGACTTAGGCCGTAAATTCTCATCGAAGACCAGCCGTTTGCGTCCTGGCTCTTCTTCACGCAGCGGCTCCACCTGGTGCAGCGTCTGCTTACAACGGTCCACCAGCACCTGATACTCCCGCGTGCCCTGCTTTTTCCACTCTATTTCCTGCGCACTTAGCTCACGAATCGCTTTCGCCGGACTGCCAAGAATTAAGTGATTCGCAGGCATTTCCGCTTTGGCCTTCACAAACGCCGCCGCCCCAACGATGCTGTTTTCGCCGATCGTCGCCCCGTCCATCACGACCGCATTCATCCCCACCAGCGCATTACGGCGGATAATGCAGCCGTGCAGGATCGCGCTGTGGCCGATATGCCCGTCCTCTTCCACCACCGTGTCCTGCTCCGGAAAACCGTGCATCACGCAGTTATCCTGGATGTTCGCGCCGTCTTTCACCACGATCCGGCCAAAATCGCCGCGCAGGCTGGCGTTGGGCCCCACGTAAACGCCTTTGCCGAGGATCACGTCGCCAATCAGCACCGCGGTCGGGTGAACATAGCTCTCTTCAGGCACGACCGGCGTCAGACCATCAATTTGATAAACAGGCATACCCTCTCCTTATGTGATATTCAGACCACCAAAACGCTGGTGATAAAGCGTGCCGGGAGCGGGCAGCTCGCCCACAGAGGTTTCCCCCTTCTCACTGACAAACGCCAGGGCTCCCGCCGCCACGCGCTGGTAGATATTAATGCACAGCTGTCGCGCGCTCTGTCCCGCCCAGTGCGCAGGAAGTAACTCCTCCGGCAACAGCGGATCTTTCAGCACCACGCGACGATAAAAATGAATGAGTAACAGCTGGATCTGGAAGCAGCGTTCCGGGGTCAAATCCTCAGGCGGCGTTTCTTTCAGCAGCGGCAACAGCGGACGGAACGAGTTGATAAACGTTTCGTACATCGCGTTTTGTTCGGTCAACTGCCAGCACTCTTCCACGCGGGCTCGTAACGCCGCACGTGATAAGGCCAGCGGTGAATGGGCCTCAAAGAAAATGACGTTTTCCGCCACGCCCGCGTCATGCAGCAGAGACTGCACGTCCGCCAGGTTCTGCGACGGCGAGGCCATCAGGCTCGGCGCCAGCGTGCCGAATCCTTGCCAGATGAGCTGTTTTTTCACGTCCGCGAGGGTGGTTTTATCCAGCCCCTCGGAGAGCAGCAGCAGCCATTTACCATCCCACGCCGGCAGTTCCGCCCGGTAGATTTTATTTTCCGCGCGGCGGGTCAAACGCAGCCCCTTGTCGCTGAGACGGTAAAAGCTGCGGCGGCCAATGCGGGACACGTCCAGCCAGCCCTCTTTGTTGAGGCGAAACAGCGCGGTGCGCACAAAGCGCTCGCCAAATCCCATCCCTTCCAGCAGGGCCGCCAGGCTGCCGAGCCAGATCTCTCCGCCGCGGTGCGAAAGCGCGTCGCCATACAGTGAGGAGATAAGCGACGTTCCGCTGACGGGAACAGAGCTGACTGCATGCTGGATAAAGGCATCAAGTTTATTCATGTGATTCATTCTGTTGTTATTTTTTTCCTGGATGAATCATAGCATACGAATCTGGGGTGTACCCTCTCCCAAAGGGAGAGGGAACTCAATACACCCTCTCCCTTTGGGAGAGGGCTGGGGTGAGGGGAATTCAACTGTTGGCTGCCACTTTACGCAAATCAAACACCCGGCAGGCTTTACCCTCGGAGCGCGGTATGCTGCCACAGTTAACGATCATCACGTCGGTCGAGATCCCCACCATCGATTTAATCCGATGACGCAGCTGATGGCAGACCTGACAGCGCTGCTCATGGGTCAGCGTTAAGCTGCTCTGTTTCAGCTCGACCTTCACCGAAAGTGAATCAAGATGCCCGCGGCGGTTCACCTCCAGCTGATAGTGTGGCGAAAGATGTTCGAACTTAACGATCTCCTCTTCCAGCTGTGACGGGAAGACGTTCACGCCGCGAATGATGAGCATGTCGTCGCTGCGCCCGCTGATGCGATCCATCCGGCGCATGGTGCGTGCAGTGCCCGGCAGCAGGCGCGTCAGGTCGCGGGTGCGGTAGCGGATCACCGGCAGCGCCTCTTTGGTCAGGGTGGTGAATAGCAGTTCGCCCTGCTCGCCGTCAGCCAGCGGCGTGCCGTCATTCGGGTTGACGATCTCCGGGTAGAAGTGATCTTCCCAGATGGTCGGGCCGTCAGCGGTTTCAAGACACTCCATCGCCACGCCCGGCCCCATCACTTCGGAGAGACCATAGATATCCAGCGCGGTAATGCCCAGCCGTTTTTCAATTTCGCGGCGCATCGCCTGCGTCCACGGCTCGGCGCCAAACACGCCGACGCGCAGGGAACAGGCGCTGGCGTCACTGCCCATCTGACGCTCCAGCTCTTCAATTAAATTCAGGCAGTATGAGGGCGTCACCATGATCATATCCGGCTGAAAATCGCGGATCAGCTGCGCCTGCTTCTCCGTCTGGCCGCCGGACATCGGGATCACCGTCGCACCCAGACGCTCGGCACCGTAGTGCGCCCCCAGCCCGCCGGTGAATAGCCCGTAGCCGTAGGCCACGTGAATTTTATCCTTCGCGCTGCCCCCGGCGGCGCGCAGGGAACGGGCAACTATATTGGCCCAGTTGTCGATATCATTCTGGGTATATCCCACCACGGTCGGCTTTCCGGTGGTGCCCGACGAGGCGTGGATGCGCACCACCTGCTCCATCGGCACCGCAAAGGTATCGAACGGGTAGTTGTCGCGCAGATCCTGCTTGGTGGTGCACGGGAATTTTTGCAGGTCCGCCAGCTCGTTAAAATCGTCAGGGTGAACGCCCGCGGCGTCAAACTTGCGTTTGTACATCGGAACGTTGTTGTAGGCGTGGTTCAGCGTCCACTTCAGGCGCGCGGTCTGCAACGCCTGCAATTCATCAATGGACGCGGTTTCGATCGGATCAAGCTTTGTTGTATTTATCATCGCAGGGTACTCACATTATTGTTCGCTCAAACACGCTCAAGGATCATGGCAATGCCCTGACCCACACCGATGCACATCGTACACAGCGCGTAGCGCCCGCCGCGTCGGTGCAATTCATTGCTCGCGGCCAGCGCCAGTCTGGCACCGCTCATTCCCAGCGGATGACCTAACGCGATCGCCCCGCCATTCGGGTTCACATGCTCCGCGTCATCCGGCAAACCCAGCTGACGCAGCACGCCCAGCGCCTGTGCGGCGAAGGCTTCGTTAAGCTCAATGACGTCCATATCGGTGATACTGAGTCCGGCACGTTCCAGCACCTTACGGGTGGCGGGAATCGGGCCTAATCCCATCAGGCGCGGCTCGACGCCCGCGGTCGCCATGGCCACAATGCGTGTGCGCGGGGTTAACCCCTGGGCAAGCGCCATCGGCTCGCTGGCGATAATCAGCGCCGCCGCCCCGTCGTTCACGCCGGAGGCGTTCCCCGCCGTCACCACACCGTTCTTGCGGAACGGAGCTTTCAGCGCGGCAAGCTGTTCAAGGGTGGTTTCGGCGCGCGGATGCTCGTCCACGCTCACTTCCGTTACGGCACCTTTTTTCCCCGCCAACTGTACCGGGATAATCTCCTGCGCCAGAACGCCATTCTGCTGCGCCCGCGCGGTGCGCTGCTGGCTGCGCAGGGCAAATGCATCCTGATCGGCACGGCTTATATTTAACAATTCCGCTACATTCTCTGCCGTTTCCGGCATGCTGTCAGTTCCGTATTGCTGATGCATGAGCGGATTCACAAATCGCCAGCCGATGGTGGTGTCGAAGATCTCCGCCTGACGCTGAAACGCCGCGGTGGCTTTGCCCATCACGAACGGCGCACGGGACATGGATTCGACGCCACCGGCGATCAGCAGATCGCCATCCCCGGCCTTAATGGCGCGTGCCGCAAAGCCAAGGGCATCCAGACCGGAGCCGCACAGGCGGTTAATGGTGGTACCGGAAACGGTCTGAGGCAGCCCGGCCAGCAGCGACGACATGCGCGCTACGTTGCGGTTATCCTCTCCGGCCTGATTTGCGCAGCCGAAGATCACATCATCTATGCGCTCCAGATCGAGCTGCGGGTAACGCGCCAGCAGCGCACGCAGCGGCACGGCCCCTAAGTCATCGGCACGCACGCTGGATAATCCTCCACCGTAGCGACCGACCGGGGTACGCACACCCTCACAAATAAATGCGTCACGCATCAGGCTTCTCCTGTCACACTGCCGCCGGTGCGGTGCGATTTCCCGCGAAAAAGAGCGACGGTTTTCTGTTGTTGGTTCTGAATTTCAATGTCGTATACGCCGGTCAGTTTGCCCTGATGCTTCACCCACGCGGTAGCGGTCAGCTTATCGCCGGCAAAGCCCGGACGCAGAAAATCGATGGCGCAGCCTGAGGCCACCGCCGCCAGCCCCTGACTGTTGCAGGCGTAGGCAAAGGCGGTATCGGCCAGCGAGAACAGCTGTCCGCCGTGGCAGGTTTTATGCCCGTTGAGCATCTGCGGGGTGATGGTCATGGTCACCACCGCGTAGCCCTCGCCCATGTCGAGAATGTCCATCCCCATCGCCTGCGCGCAGGCGTCCCGTTCGTACATCGCACGGGCGTTATGCCAGGCGTTATGACTCATAGCTACTCTCCAGAAGCGCACGCTGGCGCAGCAGTGAACAGGGGCGATAGCGTTCCTCGCCGTAGTGACGTTGCAGGTTCTCCAGCAGCGTTAACAGACGCTGCCAGCCAAGGCGCTCGCCCCAGGCGATGGGCCCGCAGGGATAGTTGACCCCTAAGCGCATGGCGGTATCGATGTCTTGCTCGCTGGCGACCCCTTTTTGCAGGGCGTCCAGCGCTTCGTTGGCAATCATCGCTACCGTGCGCCAGACCAGCAGACCGGGGTAATCCGCAATCTGGACCACCCGTTTCTGCTGGTGCTGCAACCAGTAAATGGCTTTCTGCGTGGCGGCGTGCGGGTTGCCGGGTGCGGCGGCTATCACGGCCACATCCCGCTCGATGCGGTCGACCACCACCACCGGGCAGCCATGGCGCAGCGCCAGCGACTGCGCGGTCTCACCCTGCGTTTCGATCAGCAACAGATCGTCAATTTCCGTGACACCGTCACTTCTTCGCTGTACGCGCATGGGGTTGAAGCTGTCGCTGACCAGGGCGAGCCAGCTGACGGTGGGTTTCTCCTCCAGCCAGCGGTAAATGCCCTGCCCGCTTTTCTTACCCAGACGCCCCGCCAGCACCAGCTCCTGCTGCACCAGCGACGGCAGAAAACGACGCTCCTGCCAGAAGGCGTTAAACACGGAGCAGGTCACGGCAAAGTTGACGTCCTGACCAATCATGTCCGTCAGCTCAAGCGGCCCCATCGGGAAGCCTCCGCCGTCTCGCAGGGCGGCGTCAATCACCTCGGGCGTTGCCACCTGCTCTTCCAGCGCGCGCCAGGCTTCCGAGTAGAACGGGCGCGCCACTCGGTTGACGATAAACCCCGGCGTGGACTGGCAGCGTACCGGCTGCTTTCCCCAGCTCAGCGCCAGCTCGCACAGCGCATCGGCCACTTCTGGTGAGGTCGCCAGCCCGCTGACCACCTCCACCAGCTTCATCACCGGGGCAGGATTGAAGAAGTGCAGCCCGGCGACGCGTTCAGGGTGGTTTATCTCCGCCGCAATCGCGGTAACGGAAATGGACGAGGTATTGCTGGCGAGCAGCGTCTGCGGCGGGCAAACCTCTGCCAGCTGGGTAAACAGCGCCTTTTTCACTTCAAGCCGCTCGGAGGCCGCCTCGATCACCAGATCGGCTTTCGCCAGAGCACTGATATTCGTCACCGGCGTCAGGCGGGCGAGGATCTGCTCCCCGGCGTCGGCAGAGAGTTTTCCACGCGCAACGCGTGAGGACAGCCGCTGGCGAATGCCGTCGACGGCGCGGGAAATCGCCGCTGCGTCAATGTCGTACACCAGAACCGGATGACCGTGGCTGGCTGCCACTTCGGCAATCCCGGCGCCCATGGTGCCGCTGCCAATGACGGCGACCGTATGGATATTCACCATCTTATTTCCCCGTAAAGTTCGGCGCGCGTTTTGCCAGGAACGCGCTGACGCCTTCCCGGTAGTCGTCGCTGCGTCCGGCCAGGCGTTGATAGTCGCGCTCCAGATCAAGCTGGGCGTCGAGGGTGTTGGTTTCGGCGGCGTTGATCGCCTGCTTGATCAAGCCCAGGCCAAAGGTCGGCTGCGAGGCAAAATGCAGCGCCATCTGCTGTGCGGTGGCGGAGAGCTGCTCGTCGTCCACCACCTGCCAGATCATTCCCCAGGCCTGTGCCTGCTCAGCGCTGAGCTTATCGCCCAGCAATGCCAGCCCCATGGCGCGGGCGCGTCCGGCCACGCGCGGCAGCAGCCAGGTGCCGCCGCAGTCCGGGACGAGGCCGAGCTTGCTGAAGGCCATCACAAAACTGGCGGAGCGCGCCGCAATCACCATGTCGCAGCCGAGGGCCAGCGTCGCCCCCGCGCCCGCCGCCACGCCGTTAACCGCGCAAATCACCGGCTTCGGCAGTTTTGCCAGGCGGCGCACCAGCGGGTTGTAAAAAGTCTCAACGGACATGCCCAGATCGGGCGCCGGGCCGTTCGGGTCGACGTTACGGTCGTTGAGATCCTGCCCGGCGCAGAAACCGCGTCCTGCCCCGGTGATCAGCAGGCAGCGGATGGCGTCATCGCGCTCGGCCTGCTTCAGGCATTCGGAAAGCTGCTGGTGCATGACGTCGTTAAAGCTGTTCAGGCGCTCCGGGCGGTTCAGCGTAATGGTCATTACGCCCTGCTCAACATGGCTCAGAATAGATTCCACAATTAGCGTCCTTTAAAGTCTGGGGTGCGTTTTTGTAAAAAGGCGTTGATCCCTTCCCGGCGATCGTCGGTGGCCGCGAGCAGCGCAAACAGCTGACGCTCCTGCGCCAGCCCGGCCTGAAGCGGGACTTCCTGCGACTGGCGAAGCGCCTGCTTCGCCGCCTGTAGCGCCAGCGGCGAATGGCGCGCCATCAGCGCCGCCTGCTTCAGGGCGTACTCCAGCGTCAGCGAGGCCGGGTAGATGTCGCTGACCAGCCCGGCGCTGTGCGCCTGCACCGCCGTGATGCTTTCGCCCGTCAGCACCATTTTGCTGGCCAGCGATTTGCCTACGCTGCGGATCAGCCGCTGGGTGCCGCCTGCGCCCGGCATGATCCCGATGGTGATTTCCGGCAGGCCAAAACGGGCGTTATCGCCAGCAATCACGACATCGCAGAGCAGCGCCAGCTCACAGCCTGCCCCCAGCGCGAAGCCGTTTACGGCGGCAATCAGCGGTTTGGTGAAGGCGTTGATCCGCGCCCACAGCTGCGGACGGATATCGTTCAGGGTGGCGGGCAGGTCTTTCTCCGCCATTTCGTTGAGATCGGCCCCGGCGGCAAAGCAGCGTTCGTTGCCGTACATCACGCAGACGGCGATCTCAGCATCCGCGGCGGCGGCCTCAAGCTGCTCCGCGATTTGCAGGAGCAGCGCATTGTTGAGCGCGTTGCGCGCCGCCGGACGGTTAAGCGTTAGCTGCAACACGCGGCCATGACGGGTAACAATCAGTTCGCTCATGCCATCCCCTTCGCATCAAAATCGACGATAACGTCGGCGGTTAACGGCAGCGCCTGACAGCTCAGCACATAGCCTGCGGCCAGCTCGTCCGGCTCCAGGCTGTAGTTGGTCGCCATATCGACTTTCCCACGCAGCACTTTGCATTTGCAGGTGGCGCATACGCCGCCCTTGCAGGCGTAAGGCAGATCCGCCCCCTGACGCAGGGCCGCGTCAAGAATGCTTTCGTCGTCCGCCGTCAGGGTGATCTCCCTGTCGCGCCCGTCCTGACGGACGGTGACCTTCTGGCCATCGGCCTGCACGCTGGCTGTCCGTTTAACGGCGGTACCCGGCGTGTTAAAGCGCTCAAGATGGATCGCTTTTTCCGGCATACCCAGCGCTTTAAGCGCCGCTTCGGCCTCATCCATCATCGCCGACGGGCCACAGATGAAGGCTTCATCGTACTGACGGAAATTCACCAGCGTTTTTGCCAGCGCCTGGAGCTTTTCCCCGTCAATGCGGCCATGGAGCAGATCGCTGTCGAGCGTCTCCTGGCTGAAGATGGCGATCAGCTGTAAACGCTGCGGGTATTTATCTTTCAGGTCCGCCAGCGCCCGGCGGAACATCATGCTCTGGCTGCTGCGGTTGCCGTAAATCAGGGTGAAGTGGCTGTGGGCTTCAGTGGCCAGCGTAGCGGACATAATCGCCAGCATCGGGGTGATCCCGGACCCGGCGGCAATCGCCAGATAGTGGCCTTCGCGTTCAGCCTGCGGCTGGTAGCCAAAATGCCCCTGGGGCACCATCACCTCCAGCGCCATGCCCGGTTTGATCTCGTCCCGGGCATAGCGGGAAAAACGTCCGCCCTCGATGGCTTTGACCGCCACGCTGATCTCACCGCACGCGGTGCTTCGGCAGATGGAGTAGCAGCGGCGCAGTTCATCCCCGCCAGGACTGGCTTTCAGGGTCAGATGCTGACCGGGACGGAAGCGGTACGCCTCCTGTAACGCCTGCGGCACCGCGAAGGTAATGGTCACCGCGTCGCGGGTTTCGGGCTCCACTTTTGCCACTATTAATGAATGAAACGTTGTCATGGCAGCCTCAAATACATTTGAAATAATCGAAGGGCTCACGGCAGGTATTGCAGCGGTAGAGCGCTTTGCAGGCCGTGGATCCAAATTCACTGATAAGCGAGGTATCGGTGCTCGCACAGCGCGGGCAGCTCACCTCCGCGGGAACGTGGGCATGGCAGCTATGACCAACAGGCGGGCTGATGCCATATTCACGCAGGCGCCTGCGGGCATCGTCGGTCATCCAGTCGGTGGTCCAGGCGGGCTCCAGTTGCAGCACAATATGTACCGGGCTAAAGCCGTTTCCGGTCAGGGTTTCGCGGATCGCCCCCAGCAGATGCTCCGTTGCCGGACAGCCCGAATAGGTTGGCGTGAAGCCGATAACCCAGCCTTCCCCCTGTGCCTTCACGCTGCGCACCATGCCCAGGTCGGTGATGGTCAGCACCGGCACTTCCGGGTCGGGGATCTGGCTTAACAGCGCCCAAATCTGCGGGATTTGTGCAGGCGCGATGTCGACGAGGCGTTGCATGGCGTCCTCCTTTACCACTGCTGGCCGGGGTAAACGCGCTGGAGATACTGCATCTCTGCCAGCATCGGCCCGAGGTGTTCGGTATGTAGCCCCTTCTTACCGCCCGTGCGATACGCCACCTCTTCGGGCACGCGGAGGGTGGCTTCCGCCAGGCCAGCAAACACTTCGCGCTCCCACGGGTCCCGCAGGTCGCGCGGATCAACCGCCACGCCGTCATCAATTAGCGCCAGCTCGACCTCGTCAGCGTCGAACAGTTCAGCCGTAAAGCGCCACAGGCTATCCACCGCCTGCTGCATTTTTTGTGCGGAGGTTTCTGTTCCGTCCCCCAGCCGCACCAGCCAGCCGCGGCTAAAGCGCAGGTGATAGCGCGCCTCCTTAATGGCTTTTGCCGCGATGGCGGCAAGCTGACTGTCGCTGCTGTGGATCAGCCGCTCGTAGAGCGCCACGTTCCACGCATCCATCAGATACTGACGGGCAATGGTGTCGGCGAAGCTGCCGTTTGGCTGTTCCACCAGCAGCAAATTGCGGAACTGACGCTCATCGCGGCCATAGGCCAGGGTATCTTCATCACCCTTACCTTCCCGTTCAGCGGCGTAGGTCAGGAAATTGCGCGCCTGCCCGAGCAGATCAAGGCCGATATTGGCGAGCGCCAGGTCAATTTCCAGCTCCGGCGCGTGGCCGCACCAGGCGCCCAGACGATGTGAGAGCACCAGACCGTTGTCGCCCAGACGCAGGGCATAAGCAGATACGTTGTTCATCCCCAACCTCACATATGCTCGATACCATCAGGGATGGTGTAAAACGTCGGATGGCGGTAGACCTTGCTTTCCGCCGGATCGAAAAACTCCCCGCTCTCTTCCGGCTGGGAAGCGACGATTTCACTCGCCTTCACCACCCAGATGGAACAGCCTTCGCTGCGGCGGGTATAGGCATCGCGCGCGTTTTCCAGCGCCATGCGGTCGTCGGCAGCGTGAAGGCTGCCTACATGCCGGTGCGACAGCCCCTGCTTCGAACGGACAAAAACTTCGTATAACGGCCAGTAAACGTTGCTCATGGTTGATTCCTCTTATGCGGCCTGGCGGGCGCGTTGTTTTTCCGCGTGGGCCAGAGCGGCTTCACGCACCCATGCGCCGTCGTCCCAGGCTTTACGTTTTGCGGCCAGACGTTCGTGGTTGCAGATCCCGCGCCCGTTGATCACCTCGTCAAATTCCTGCCAGTCGATTTCGCCGAAGCGGTAGTGGCCGCTCTCTTCATCGAAACGCAGGTCGGGATCCGGCACGGTCATGCCGAGCATCTCCACCTGAGGCACCGTGTTGTCCACGAAGCGCTGGCGAAGCTCATCGTTGCCAAAGCGTTTGATCTTCCAGGCCAGACTGCGGGCGCTGTTTGGGGAGTTGTCGTCGTTGGGTCCGAACATCATCAGCGCGGGCCACCAGAAGCGGTTGATGGCGTCCTGCAACATCTGCCGCTGGGCTTCGCTACCCTGCGCCAGCGCCATGCAGGCCTCAAAACCCTGACGCTGGTGAAAGCTCTCTTCTTTACAGATTTTCACCATCGCCCGGGCATACGGGCCGTAAGACGTACGGCACAGTGCCACCTGGTTCACAATGGCCGCCCCGTCCACCAGCCAGCCAATGACCCCGATATCGGCCCAGCTCAGGGTCGGATAGTTGAAGATGGAGGAGTATTTCATCTTGCCGTCGAGCATCTTTTGATAGATGTCCTCCCGGGCGCAGCCCAGCGTTTCCGCCGCGCTGTAAAGGTACAGGCCGTGTCCGGCTTCATCCTGCACCTTCGCCAGCAGAATGGCTTTCCGGCGCAGCGTCGGTGCGCGGGTGATCCAGTTCCCTTCCGGCAGCATGCCGACAATCTCAGAGTGGGCGTGCTGTCCAATCTGGCGGATCAGCGTCTTGCGGTAGGCATCCGGCATCCAGTCCTGCGGCTCGATGGCCGTCTCCTGTGCGATGCGTTGCTCAAAGCGTTGTTCTTGCGTCACATAACCACCTTTGTGATTCGTTAAATCACCACAAATAGCAAAATGGTGAATCATTTGGTTTCTTAAAAGTTACACAAGGGTTAAATATAACCCCAAGAAGCGTTTGTTTATTTTGTGACGACGCTCGCAAGCCTTTTCATGAAAGGCCGATGGAGCAAGGCTTTCTGTTGGTCAGGCCAAGCAATACAGATCACAACGTTAACAATTCATTAAAACTCAGCTTGATTTTTATGATTCGAGATCAAACTATTTATAGTGAAATCACGAAACATCTGGAGAGAAGAAATGCAGCAGTTAGCCAGCTTCTTGTCCGGCATCTGTCAATCAGGCCGGGGCCGCGAGCGCACCATCACCCACGCCATCAGCGGGGAAACGCTATATCAAGTCACCAGCGAAGGGCTGGATATGGCGGCCGCGCGCCGTTACGCCATTGAACACGGCGGAGAAGCGCTCCGCGCAATGAGCTTTATCGAGCGCGCCGCCATGCTGAAGGCGGTGGCCAAACATCTGCTGAGCCAGAAGGATCGGTTTTATGCCCTGTCAGCCCAGACCGGCGCGACGAAGGCTGACAGCTGGGTGGATATTGAAGGCGGTATCGGCACCCTCTTCACCTACGCAAGCCTCGGCAGCCGTGAGCTGCCGGACGATACCCTGTGGCCGGAGGATGAGCTGATCCCACTGTCGAAGGAAGGCGGCTTTGCGGCACGTCACGTGTTAACGTCGAAATCCGGCGTGGCGGTGCATATCAACGCGTTCAACTTCCCGTGCTGGGGGATGCTGGAAAAGCTCGCGCCCACCTGGCTTGCCGGGATGCCCGCCATCATCAAGCCCGCCACCGCCACCGCGCAGGTGACTCAGGCGATGGTGAAAGCGATCGTGGAGAGCGGACTGGTGCCGGACGGCGCCATCAGCCTGATCTGCGGTGGCGCGGGCGATCTGCTGAACCACCTCGACAGCCAGGACGTGGTGACGTTTACCGGGTCGGCCAGCACCGGGCAGAGCCTGCGCGTCCACCCGAATATCGTCGCACATTCCATTCCGTTTACCATGGAAGCAGATTCTCTTAACTGCTGCGTGCTGGGTGAGGACGTGACGCCGGAACAGCCGGAGTTTACGCTGTTTATCCGCGAAGTGGTGCGCGAGATGACCGCCAAAGCCGGGCAAAAATGTACCGCCATCCGCCGCATCATCGTGCCGGAAGCGCAGGTTGAAGCCGTCAGCCAGGCGCTGATTGCGCGGCTGGAGAACGTGGTCGTCGGCGATCCGGCCCAGGAAGGGGTGAAGATGGGGGCTCTCGTCAACAGTGAGCAACGTGCTGACGTGCAGGAAAAAGTCGATCATCTGCTGGCCTCGGGCTGCCAGATCCGTCTGGGTGGTAAAGCTGATTTGCAGGCGCCTGGCGCATTCTTCCCACCCACCCTGCTGTTCTGCCCGCAGCCGGACGAAACCCCGGCCGTTCACGCCACCGAAGCCTTTGGCCCCGTCGCAACCCTGATGCCCTGCCGTAACACCGAGCACGCCATGCAGCTGGCGCGGGCGGGCGGCGGCAGCCTGGCGGGAACGCTGGTTACGGCAGATACCCGCGTGGCGCGGCAGTTTATTGCTGGTGCCGCGCGCGCCCACGGACGCATTCAGATCCTCAACCAGGAATCCTCGAAAGAATCTACCGGCCACGGTTCACCGTTGCCGCAGCTGGTGCACGGTGGTCCGGGACGTGCGGGCGGCGGCGAAGAGCTGGGCGGCCTGCGCGCTGTGAAGCACTATCTTCAGCGCACAGCCATTCAGGGCAGCCCGTCCATGCTCGCCGCGATCGGTAAACAGTGGGTCCGTGGCGCGGAGGTGCAGGAAGATCGCGTTCATCCGTTCCGTAAATACTTCGAGGAGTTACAGCCGGGCGACAGCCTGCTTACCCCGCGTCGTACCCTGACGGAAGCGGATATCGTGAATTTTGCCTGCATGAGCGGGGATCATTTCTACGCCCATATGGACAAAATTGGCGCGGCGGAGTCGATTTTTGGTGAGCGCGTGGTACACGGTTATTTCCTGATTTCCGCCGCGGCGGGGCTGTTTGTCGATGCCGGGGTTGGGCCGGTTATTGCCAACTACGGCATGGAAAACCTGCGCTTTATCGAGCCGGTCAAGCCGGGTGATACCATTCAGGTGCGCCTGACCTGTAAACGTAAAACGCTGAAGAAACAGCGCACTGCCGAGGAAAAACCCACCGGCGTGGTGGAATGGGCTGTGGAGATCTTCAACCAGCACCAGCAGGCCGTGGCGCTCTACTCCATCCTGACGCTGGTGGCGCGCCAGCAGGGTGACTTTTAATCAATGCAATGGCATTAACCTTGCTGCCTCGAGTGTTTGAGCGCATCAAAATAAGCAGAAGGTAAAACAGGGACTGGATGGCTTTGATTAATCGAACCATCCAGTCTGCCTGGTTTGGATAAGTTACAACCGGAAACACTAAGCAAATTGACCATGTAGTTAGCATGGTTATTATTTGGCGCCGGGAATATTCCCGCATTAAATTACATGGATGATTAACAAACTATGGCAATTCCTGTTTACCTTTTCTTAACTGAAGATGGTGGGTCAAAAATTACAGGCTCGGTGGATGTTCGTTACCGTGAGGGAAGCATTGAAGTCACCGGCTTTACACACAATCTTCGCCTCCTAATTGATCCTGCCGAATTTGCAAAATTCCAGAACAATAATAATTACGGTGATGATCCAGTCGATCAGTTATGGATAAGGGCAGGAATAGATTATGCGCGACGTTCGGGTTTTTAACTGGCGAGCTGGAATTATTATCTTTATTTTTCTCATATTCATTGCATACCCTTTCCGCGATCTTTTTACCGTGTATGAAAATTTGCAGGAAAAAATCAAGGTTAACGATCGTTTAACTCTTTACATCACCCAGGTTGAGACGGGCTCACTGTCTAAAAACAGGTATCATATTTATCTCTTTGATGCGAAAAAAAGTCCGGAAGAATTCATGTCTAACATTAAGAATATCAATCCCGTCATGATCACCGATGATGATAAAGCTTCAGTGGCAATTAAAAATGGAGACATTTATCTTCGCGTTCGCGGTACGGTTTATTCGTTCACGACGGTAGGTTTTGATGTCCGCACGCATCTCGATAGCTCGCCTTACTGAAGCGCAATTTATCTGCCATGGGGGTGTGATGCACCCCCGCTCTTTTTTTAACCTGGCAAGACTGACAAACAACCTGGCAGATGCAGGCAAACGCTTTTCGTGCGCGCCTGTCAGGATAACGCTGGCACAACACAATAAACACAACAAGATGAGGTCTGCGATGGGAAGCAATTCTTCTTTTTCTGCCCGTAGAACGGCACTGGCCATGGCCGTTGCGCTCTGTTGCGCCTGGCAATCCCCTGTTTACGCTCACGGCAGCGAGGCGCATATGGTCCCGATGGACAAAACGCTTCAGGCGTTTGGCGCGGACGTGCAGTGGGATGATTACGCCCAGATGTTCACCATCGTCAAAGACGGTGCCTTTGTGAAGGTCAAACCCGGCGCAAATACCGCCATCGTTAACGGCAAACCGCTGACGCTCCAGGTGCCCGTGGTGATGAAGAACAATAAGGCGTTTATCCCGGAGACCTTTATCAACGATGTCTTTCAGTCCGGTCTTGATCAGACATTCCAGGTTGAAAAAAGCCCCCACCCGTTAAACGCGCTGACGGCTGATGAAATCAACCAGGCCGTAGCAATCGTGAAAGCCTCAGCGGATTTTAAACCCAATACCCGCTTTACCCAGATTGCGCTGGCGGAGCCAGAAAAGGCCAAAGTCTGGGACTTTGTGCTTAACGGCACGGCGGTGGATGCGCCCCGCCAGGCCAATATCATCATGCTTGATGGTAAACACATCATCGAAAGCCGGGTGGATCTGAAGGAGAAAAAGATCCTCCGCTGGGAGCCGATCAAAGACGCGCACGGCATGGTGCTGCTGGATGACTTCAATACCGTGCAGCAGATCATCAATGAAAGCCCGGAGTTTGCCGCCGTGCTGAAAAAGCGCGGCATTACCGACCCGAAGAAAGTGATCACCACCCCGCTTACCGTCGGCTTTTTTGACGGCAAGGATGGGCTGAAACAGGAAGACCGCCTGCTGAAAGTGATCAGCTATCTCGACGTGGGCGACGGTAACTACTGGGCGCACCCGATCGAAAACCTGGTTGCGGTGGTGGATCTCGAGCAGAAGAAAATCCAGAAGATTGAGGAAGGCCCGGTCGTGCCGGTGCCGCTCACGCCGCGCCCTTATGATGGCCGTGACCGCGTTGAAACGGTGAAAAAACCGCTGGAGATTATCGAGCCGGAAGGCAAGAACTACACCATCACCGGGGATAGGGTGCACTGGCAGAACTGGGATTTTCATCTGAGCCTGGACTCACGCGTCGGCCCGATAATCTCCACCGTGACCTATAACGACAACGGCAAAAAGCGACAGGTGATGTATCAGGGGTCGCTCGGCGGCATGATTGTGCCGTACGGCGACCCGGATATCGGCTGGTACTTTAAAGCCTACCTGGACTCCGGCGATTACGGCATGGGTACCCTGACCTCCCCGCTGGTGCGCGGCAAGGATGTTCCGTCTAACGCCGTGATGCTCAACGAAACCATCCCGGATTACACCGGCGCGCCAATGGAGATCCCCCGGGCGATCGCCATTTTCGAGCGTTACGCCGGGCCGGAATATAAGCATCAGGAATTAGGAAAACCCAACGTCAGCACCGAACGCCGCGAGCTGGTGGTGCGCTGGGTCAGCACCGTGGGTAACTATGATTACATCTTCGACTGGGTATTCCACGAAAACGGCACTATCGGCATTGATGCAGGGGCCACGGGCATTGAAGCGGTGAAAGGCGTGCAGACGAAAACCATGCATGATGCCACCGCGAAGGATGACACCCGATACGGAACGCTGATCGACCATAATATTGTCGGTACCACCCACCAGCACATCTACAACTTCCGTCTGGATATGGACGTGGACGGCATCAACAACAAGCTGGTGGCCATGGATCCCGACGTCAAACCGAACACCGCTGGCGGACCGCGCACCAGCACCATGCAGGTTAATCAGTATGATATTGATACCGAACAGCAGGCGGCGCAGAAGTTTGACCCGGGCACCATCCGCCTGCTGAGCAATACCAGCAAAGAGAACCGCATGGGCAACCCGGTCTCATATCAGATCATCCCTTACGCGGGCGGTACACACCCGGTAGCGTCCGGCGCGAAGTTTGCCCCGGACGAGTGGATTTATCACCGCCTGAGCTTTATGGATAAACAACTGTGGGTAACGCGTTACCATCCCGACGAGATGTACCCGGAGGGAAAATACCCGAACCGTTCCACGCACGATACCGGCCTCGGCCAGTACAGCAAAGATAACGAGTCGCTGAACGACCAGGATAACGTCATCTGGATGACCACCGGCACCACCCATGTCGCCCGTGCCGAGGAGTGGCCAATAATGCCGACGGAATGGGTGCACACGTTGTTCAAGCCGTGGAATTTCTTTGACGAGACGCCAACGCTCGGCAAGAAAAAAGAGCAGAAATAACCCACCGACCGGGCGTAATGCCCGGTTTTTCATCCGCTTACTTGCTGAATTACTCTCCCCGATTATAGTTATTGTTACCTCGCTTAATCCTTTTGCATTTCTTGACACACTTTCACCAGGATTCGAAGTCTCCACAAACAACGTCACAGTTTACTGAGAGGTTTTAGGATGAGAATCAATGAGATCGTCAGGAGTCTCGCGCTGGCGGGATGTTTTATTTCTACCAGTTCCGCCTGGGCCGCAGAAGCACCTAAGGATGCCAGCGCAGCAACGCAACAGGCCAACAACGCACTCTTCAACCAGCTTCCTTTCTCCGATAACACCGATTTTACCAACGCCCACAAAGGGTTTATTGCCCCGCTGCCTCAGGAAATTATCAAAGGGGAGCAAGGCAACACCGTCTGGGATCCTCAGCAGTACGCTTTTATCAAAGAAGGCGATAAGGCGCCCGACTCGGTTAACCCGAGCTTATGGCGTCAGTCCCAGCTGATCAACATCAGCGGTCTGTTTGAAGTGACCGAAGGCGTCTACCAGATCCGTAACCTCGACCTGTCAAACATGACTATTATTGAAGGTAAAGAAGGCATTACCGTGGTCGACCCGCTGGTGTCGGCAGAAACGGCCAAAGTCGGGATGGATCTTTACTATAAAAATCGCGGTAACAAGCCTGTGGTCGCCGTTATTTACACCCACAGCCACGTTGACCACTATGGCGGCGTGCGCGGCGTGGTGGATGAAGCAGATGTGAAGTCCGGCAAGGTGAAAGTCTACGCGCCCGCCGGATTTATGGAGGCCGCCGTCGCGGAGAATATCATGGCGGGTAACGTCATGAGCCGCCGCGCCAGCTATATGTACGGCAACCTGCTGAAGCCGGATGCGAAGGGCCAGGTCGGCGCGGGTCTCGGCACCACCACCTCCGCCGGGACGGTGACCCTGATCGCCCCGACCAATATCATCGAGAAAGATGGTCAGAAAGAGGTGATCGACGGCCTGACCTATGATTTTATGCTCGCGCCGGGATCGGAAGCGCCTTCTGAGATGCTCTGGTATATCGAAGAGAAAAAGCTGATCGAGTCTGCGGAAGATGTCACCCATACCCTTCACAACACCTACTCCCTGCGCGGTGCGAAAATTCGTGAACCGCTGCCATGGTCGAAATACATCAACCAGGCAATTGTACGCTGGGGTGATAAGGCCGAAGTTATCATGGCGCAGCACCACTGGCCGACCTGGGGCAACGAGAATGTGGTTAACCTGCTGAAAAGCCAGCGCGACCTGTATCGCTACATTAACGACCAGACCCTGCGCATGGCGAATGAAGGGCTGACGCGTGACGAGATCGCCGCCAACTTCAAGCTGCCGAACTCCCTGGCCAATACCTGGGCCAACCGAGGCTATTACGGTTCAGTCAGCCATGACGTCAAAGCCACCTACGTGCTCTATTTAGGCTGGTTTGACGGCAACCCCGCGACCCTGGATGAACTGCCGCCTGAAGAAGCCGCGAAGAAATTTGTGGAGTATATGGGAGGCGCGGATGCCATCCTGAGCAAAGCGAAAACCGACTTTGACCAGGGGAACTACCGCTGGGTGGCTCAGGTGGTCAGCAAAGTGGTCTTTGCCGATCCAAATAATCAGGCCGCGCGAAACCTGGAAGCGGATGCGCTGGAGCAGCTGGGTTATCAGGCTGAATCAGGCCCGTGGCGTAACTTCTACCTGACCGGCGCCCAGGAGCTGCGTAACGGCGTGGTGAAAGGACCGACCCCGAACACCGCCAGCCCGGACACCGTGCGCGCGATGACGCCAGAAATGTTCTTTGACTATCTGGCGGTGCACATTAACGGTGAAAAAGCGGCGGATGCAAAATCGGTGTTTAACATCGACCTCGGCAGCGACGGCGGTAAATACAAGCTGGAACTGGAAAATGGCGTGCTGAACCACACGGCGAACGCCGAAGCGAAAGACGCTGACGCGACCGTGACCCTCAACCGCGATACGCTGAATAAAATCATCCTGAAAGAAGTGACGCTTAGACAGGCGCAGGATAATGGCGATATCAAAGTGACCGGCGATGCCGCAAAACTCGATGCCATGCTCGGTTACATGGATAAATTTGAATTCTGGTTTAACATTGTGACCCCGTAAAGGCAGCACTCGCGGGCGGAGGTTCCGCCCGCTCAAGGAAAATTCTCTTCAATGGAAAAAAGACATCCAGCCACACCCGAACCTGCGACATGGCCTACCCGTAAATCAATGGTTGTTCACGGGCTGGCCGTGAACCTGCCGTGGCTCGCCTTTGTGAATGCCAGCTTTGCCCTTATGGTCCTGCTGCGCAATTCGCTTTTCGG
This sequence comes from Enterobacter cloacae complex sp. IR5402, assembly GCF_049238125.1. NCBI lineage: Bacteria > Pseudomonadati > Pseudomonadota > Gammaproteobacteria > Enterobacterales > Enterobacteriaceae > Enterobacter > Enterobacter cloacae complex sp. IR5402. Next base: position 103,953 of record NZ_JBMKHO010000001.1, on the reverse strand, counting down.
CCATATCGATGCCCTCCTGCACATCAGCCCGCCTCTGCGGCAGATGATAGACGCCTCCATGCTTGGGGTAGTCATCCTTTCCGTGGCGCTGGTAATAATGGCCTGGCGCCACATCCGCGGCGTCAGCGCGGTGCTGTTAATGTGTAGCCTGCTATGGTCGATAAGTTGTTACTGGTTTATCAACGTGATACAGCTTCCTCATCCCTGGCCGATATTCGTTACCCTGCTGATGGCCGGTATGACCGCGCTCTATTTTCACCCGGTGGCACTGCTCTGCTTCACCGTTCCGCTATGGATAAGCCTGCCCGTTGCCAGCATGCTGCTGAATCAGGAAATTAATTATCGCTTCGCCGGGCTGTGGGTGGTGTTCACCTTCATTCTCGTGTGCGGGCGCTATATCCTGTTGAGCTGGTTTGAAGAGGCGTGGCGTCGCAACCAGCAGAATCAGCGTTTAATTTCGCGGCTGGATGCGCTGGCCCATCAGGATCCGCTGACGAAAACGGCCAACCGGCGGGCGATGGAGCTGGTGCTGGAAAACGCCGTGGAGCAAGGCAAACGCTTCGCGGTGCTGATGCTGGATGTCGATTACTTCAAACTGTATAACGACACCTATGGTCACCAGGCAGGAGACGCGTGTCTCGCGAGGGTGGCAGAGGTGCTGAACACCTCGGTGCGCACGCCAGAGGATGTGGTTTCGCGCTACGGTGGTGAGGAGTTCGTCGTGATCCTCTTTGACTGTGAAGAAAGCGTTGCTGAGAAAGTCGCCGCGCGGATCCAGGCTGGCCTGCGCACCGCAGCCATTGCGCACAGCGCGTCGAAGGTGAGTGAATGTGTGACGGTGAGTATGGGCATTGCCGGCTATACCCCAGGACTGGCCGGCCCGGAAATCATCGCCCGCGCCGATGCGGCGCTGTATCGGGCGAAGGAGGCCGGGCGGGATCGGTGGTCGCGTTAAATAATGCCGGGTGGCGGCTACGCCTTACCCGGCGTTTTATTAATACCGCACACACACCGACTTAGTTTCACACCAGCCATCCAGCCAGTCGGGGCCGAAATCGCGCCCGGTGCCAGACTGCTTCATGCCGCCGAACGGCAGGTTGGCGTCTATCAGCGTGTGGCTGTTCACCCACACGGTTCCGGCCTGTAACCTGTCGGTATACGCCAGCGCTTTACTGATGTTCTGCGTCCAGACGCTGGCCGTTAAGCCATATTCAGTGTCGTTCGCCAGCTGAAGCGCCTCTTCCCCGTCGTCCACACGAACCAGGTTCACCACCGGCCCGAAGACCTCTTCACGCGTCAGGCGCAGATGATTATCCGGGTTGACCACCAGCGTTGGCGAAACGTAATAGCCTTTACCGTCTGGCCCCCGGTTCCCGGCGATCAGCTCCGCATTGTGCGCCTTCGCCTCATCCAGGAACGCCTGAACCTTATCGCAATGGGCGCGCGACACCAGCGGGTTGATAAACGCATCCGGCGACATGCCCGGCCCGACGCTCAGAGATTTCACGGCCTGTTCAAAGCCGCTGACCAGCGTGTCGAACAGCGGAGCCTCAATATAAATACGCGAGCTGGCCGCGCAGACCTGCCCCTGATTCAGGAAGCTGCCGGTCATCAGCCCTTCAATTACCCACGCCGGATCGGCGTCTTTCAGCACGATGGCCGGGTTTTTGCCGCCCAGCTCCAGCGTCACGCCCGTTAGCGTATCCGCAGCCACGCGGGCAATCTGCTTGCCCGTCGCCGTCGAACCGGTAAAGCTTACTTTGGCAATGCGCGGGTGCGAGGTTAGCGCCGCGCCACAGACGGCGCCACTACCGGTCACCACGTTGAACACGCCATCCGGGATCCCCGCCTCGCTCGCCAGTTCCGCCACCCGTAACAGGGTGAGCGGCGTGGTTTCCGAGGGTTTGATCACGATGGAGCAACCTGCCGCCAGCGCGGGCATTACTTTCCACATGCCAATCATCAGCGGGAAGTTCCACGGCACAATCCCCGCCACGACTCCCACCGGCTCTTTACGCGTCCACGCCTGATAACGCGCGCCCTGCGGCAGTGGAATCGAGAGATCGAGGGTTTTACCGGCAATTTTGGTGGTCAGCCCTGCCGTGTAGCGCATCCAGTTCAGGGTGCATCCCACCTCGAAGGCGCGGGAGATGTTAATGGATTTCCCCTGCTCCAGGGTTTCGAGCTGTGCCAGCTCTTCGCCATGCTGTTCCACCAAATCGGCAAACCGCAGCAGGATGCGTTCCCGCTCTGCCGGCAGACGCCCTGCCCAGCTTCGGGCGACAAAGGCGCGCCAGCCAGACATCACCGCACGATCGACATCATCGACGCTGGCATCGGCGGTGGAGGCAATAACCTCTCCGGTCGCCGGGTTGTAGACGTTCAGACGCTTTTCGCTGTCGGATGCCGCCTGACGCCCTTCAATCCACAGGCCGTGCTGGCGATCTAAAAACTGCTGCACGCCTGGCAGGATGGCGACGTGTGATTCGGACATAGGATACTCCTTCGTTATGCTTCGCAGGGTGTGTATGCAGTCTAAGAGGGGAATCGCATTCCTGCTTTTGTCTGTGTGACATTCGCTTTGTCAGCTGTGACAGGCTCCGCAAATCGTGATAATTCCCACTTATATCGCTGTAACCGTTGAGTGTTCTTTCCTATAGTCAGCCTCGTAGCCCTGACAAAATGCAACATAAATGCAACAATGCGAAAACAGTGACGGTGCAGCGAGAACATCAATGGCGTGTGCAAGCGAACAGGACAATTTTCAGCAGTGGCTGGCGCAAATTAACCAGGTTTGTGGGCGCTTTGCGGCACGTCCGTTAGAGGGGGCGTTTCTCGGCGAACTGGAAACCAGCTATACCCAAAGTCTGAAGCTGAGCACGGTGACCGCCGCAGGCGTTAACCTTTTTCGCACCCGTCAGGAGATCAAAAACGGCAACGACGCCTGGTTCTACACCGTGTTTCAGCTGGAAGGCAGCGCCGGAATCGAACAGGACAACCAGCGCGCGATGCTGAAAGCCGGGGATATCACGCTGATTGACGCCTCCCGCCCGTGCTCCATTTACTGGCAGGAGCGTTCCCGCCAGATTTCGCTGCTGCTCCCGCGACAAATCATTGAGCAACACGCGCGTTTTCAGGAAGTGAGGTGCGCGCTGCCCCTCTCCCGCAGTCTGCCTACCGTACAGCTGAGCTACCGACTGCTACAGGAGAGCATGGGCAATGCCGATCTCAGCGCCAGCGAAAGCGAAGCGGCGCTGGAGGCGATGGTGTGTCTGCTGCGTCCGGCCTTCCAGCAGCAACACGAGGTGCTGCCGCGCAAGGAGCGTCAGTTCCGCCACGTTCTGTCCCTGATTGATGATCATATTCAGTCAGAGGCGTTAAGACCGGAGTGGATAGCTTCAGAGAGCGGCATGTCCGTGCGGAGCTTGTACCGCATGTTTGCCGGGAAAGGGCTGGTGGTGGCGCAGTATATTAAGAACCGTCGCCTCGATTTATGCGCTCAGGCGCTGCGTTCCATCAGCGATGACGAAAAGCTGGCGGGCATTGGCTACAGCTGGGGCTTTACCGACCATAGCCATTTTTCCACCGCCTTTAAACAGCGTTTCGGGGTTTCGCCGGGCGAATACCGTAAGCGTTACCGTTAGTTACTTTTTTAGCCACTTGCCGTTAATCCCCTTCACGTATTCACCCGGCTGGGCGCGCGCCACCAGCTTTTGTCCCGCCATTTTCGCCACTTCGTCGACGGGCAAATTATTGCTGTCAGCTAACTGCTGGTAACTTTCCGTGCGTGCGGCGTTGATACGGCTCACCAGCGCCAGGGTTTCAGCGTCGTGCTGAACGGGCGCAAGATAGCCGCTCAGGGTTTCCCCTACGCGCCCCTGGACACGTGCATCGTTGAGCGTAAGCGTGGCGGCGTGAACGTTCATCCCCAGCGCCAGTAACATCAGAGCTAATCGTTTCATGGCATCCTCAGAACAGATCGCTGCGGGATTTCAGCAGGGCTTCAACGTCTTTATCCACCTTGATATGGATTTCATGCTCAATTTTCACGTTCATGTTGATAGTGATCGGCTCTTTGGGCGCCGCCACTTCAATGCGCGGCGTGCAGCCTGACAGCAGCGCGACGACGGCCACGGTGAGTACACCAGCCCTCTTTTTCATTGTTGTTCCTCACTTTCCTTGCCTGTCGAACCGCGGAGAAGGGGTATCGCCGCATGTTGCTCAAACCATGTTTGCAGATTGTCCCCAAAGCGCAGGCTGCGCCAGAGGGTAAAAATGTTCTCTTCATGGGTGTAATTCAGGTTTACGAAACTGCTTTTGCCCTCGACGCGGCTGGTGCCTTTAATGGCCGCCTGCATGGTTAACACACCCAGATTATCCACATTGAGTTTTGTCCACGACTGCGAAATTTCCATATAGCGGAGCCAGTTGATCGCCGCCCCGGCAACCACGTTGTCTTTCACAATGGCATCCGCCGTGTCCTGGTCGATGCGCAGCGTCATCGGCCCCGGGTTGGTCAGCCAGCCATCTTTAATGATCCATTTTTCATTGTCCAGCCAGAACGGCAGCGCGCCGCTCACCGGGCCGGACATGGCAAACTGCTTCGGATTCACCGCGCTTATCAGTTCGCTGGAGGAAATATTATCCACGCGTAGTAAAGCCGGATCGTGCTGCGGCATTCTCAACTGCTGCATGGTGATTTTCCCGCCGAGCGCTTCCACCTTCACGTTGGTGAGCAGGAGCGGGTTCGCTTCGGTCCAGGGATAATCGCCCTGGAGATCCGCGGTGATATTTCGGGCTGTGACCAGGTTTTTTACCTCGTCGATTCGTAACGTTACCGGCCCGCGCGTGCCCAGCGACCAGGTACCCTGGCTTAAGCGGAACGGCAGAACAAAATCAACGCCGTTGATTTCGTTATCCGGCATCCACGCGCTGCCCGCTTTCAGCACCCCGTGCCCCCCGGCCTCAAACCCCTGATCGGAGGCCGCTGAGAAAGCCACCTGTGCGTACATTTCGCCGCCGCGCAGGGTCATTTTCCAGTCTGGCGGGATCAACGGCTGGAACACCGTAAGAGACTGTTTTGGCCACCAGGCCTTACCGCGAAGGCGTTCGCCATCCCAGCGTCCATTCACCTGGACCGGGCCGATGTCGTCCGCATGCAGGTTCCCTTTAAACTGGAACACCGTCGGGTCTGTCCCGTCAACGCTGAAGGTCAAAACGGACGGCGGCAGCACGCTTCCGCCCGAGAAGCTTGTTTGCCCGGCATTGAGCGCGAGCGCGCCGCTAAAGGTGGGGTTATCCGGGTCCCGCGACCAGCGCACCGGGTGATCCAGCACCAGGCGCGGCTTGCTGACCAGCATCGTACCGTACTGCAATTTGTCGAACCCCGTGGAAAGATCGGTCAGTTCGATAACGTTGTCGCGCCACTCCCCGGTTCCCCGGACATCCCAGCGCGCGTTCATCGGCGTGAAATTCCCTTTACCCCAGTAGCGCCACTGCCACAAACCGTTGTCCGGTAAAAAGTCGTTAGCCTGGCCGTCCAGATGCAGTTCAAAATCGCCCATCTCGTTTTCATGCGCCCGCAGAATGGCTTGCAGGCGGCCGTCCACGCCCTTCTGCGTGAGCTTCACGCCTGCCAGCGGCCAGCGGATCTCATCGATATCCAGCGAGTCGATGATGCGCCCGCGCGAGCGCAATAATGCGCCGGGTTCAAACGTAAGCTGCGGATCGTAAAGGCTGCCGGTCAGCTTCGCCGGGAGTCTGGCATACAGGATCAGATCGTTTTGCTTGGCTTCCCCGCTCAGGTGCAGCGGCATAGCGCTGTTTTCCATACTGAGCGAGCCGGGACCGATATTCAGCACCGCGTTGCCCTTCCCCGCATCCCCCTGGGTCAGCACGTTGAGCCGCCCTGTGAAGGTGGCTTTCTCCAGCCCCTGATGCCAGTTATCCACTTTCAGCCCGACGCGACCGCTCATCGGCATACCGGAGGCTGACCAGTTCCAGCGTCCGTCGCTGACGGTTAACTGCTGAGCGGTGATCTGCCACGGTAAATCGAGCAGTGGATCGGGGTTGTCCCGCGCCATGACCACCAGCTGGCCCTGATTGTCCTCCCAGTCCAGATCGGCATCGACCAGCGAGGATAACTGTGGCACGTTAAAGGTCGCGACCGTATGCCCTTTCACCGGCACGCCGTCCGGTACCAACGGCAGGGTAAATTCACCGATCAGCTTCACGGGCTGCGGCTGATCCGGCAGTTGCACATCGAACTGGCTGATGGAGAGCGTCTGGCCGCGCAACTGCCCCTTAATGCTCACCTGCTCGCCGTTATAAGTGATGTCCTGGCGGGCTGGCGTGAGTGAAGCATGCAGCTCACCCTCCCACTGCTGCCAGGGAGAAAGGGTAAAGCGGTGGATGGTCAGCCAGGTGTTGGGCAGGATGGCCTGCCACTGCGCCAGCGTTTTCGGCGCCACCGTTGAGGACGCTGACTGCGGTAATTTGCTCAGGCAGACAGAGTTAAGTTCAAGTGCGCCAATATCCAGATCCCAACGGCTGGGGTGTGACAGGGTCACGTTTTCCACGCGGGCAATTTCGCACTCTTCTACCAGATAGCGTAGATCGGGGATGATCAGGGCGTGGCGCGTGAGCCGTGGGCTTTCTTCAAACGCGATGCGCGTTCCAACAGGGAGCCAGATCCCGGCGAGCGTGGGTACCCACTGGGCGAGCGTCATCAGCAGCGTCAGCGGCACGAGTAATAGCAGCAGTAATAGCGCGATTGCGGCTTTGTATTTACCCTTCATGGGCAGTTAATATCCTGATTTTGCGAAAAAAATAAGCCGTACTTGCCGCTCATTGTCGCATGTTTAGCCAGTCAGTTGAAGGTAATGCCATTTTTAAGAGTAGATGCTCTACAATAATTCATAGAACTTATTGATTTCAATGAATTTTGAAAAATTGTAAGATAATTTTAAACATGCTAACGTGGTTCCAAAATCACTGGAGAAAGTCTTATGAAACTCGCGGTATATAGCACAAAGCAGTACGACAAAAAGTATCTGCAACATGTTAACGAGACGTACGGTTTCGATCTTGAATTTTTCGACTTTCTGCTGACTGAAAAGACGGCTAAAACCGCTCACGGCTGCGAAGGCGTGTGTATCTTCGTTAACGACGACGGTAGCCGACCGGTGCTGGAAGAGTTGAAAAAACAGGGCGTGAAATACATTGCCCTGCGCTGCGCGGGCTTTAACAACGTCGATCTCGATGCCGCCAAAGAGCTGGGTCTGAAGGTCGTTCGCGTCCCAGCCTATTCTCCGGAAGCCGTGGCTGAACATGCCGTCGGGATGATGATGTCGCTCAACCGTCGTATTCACCGTGCCTATCAGCGTACCCGTGATGCTAACTTCTCTCTGGAAGGGCTGACCGGCTTTACCATGTACGGTAAAACCGCAGGCGTGATTGGTACCGGCAAAATTGGTGTGGCCGCCCTTCGCATCCTGAAAGGATTTGGCATGCGCCTGCTGGCGTTTGATCCGTACCCTAGCGCCGCTGCGCTGGAGCTGGGCGTGGAGTATGTCGATCTGAAAACGCTCTTCTCGCAGTCTGATGTTATCTCCCTGCACTGTCCGTTGACCCCGGAAAACTATCACCTGCTTAACCAGTCGGCGTTCGACCAGATGAAAGACGGCGTGATGATCATCAATACCAGCCGCGGTGGACTGATCGACTCTCAGGCCGCTATCGAAGCGCTGAAAACGCAAAAAATTGGCGCGTTGGGTATGGACGTGTATGAGAACGAACGCGATCTGTTCTTTGAAGATAAATCTAACGACGTGATTCAGGACGACGTGTTCCGTCGCCTGTCGGCCTGCCACAACGTGTTGTTCACCGGCCACCAGGCGTTTCTGACCGCCGAAGCGCTGATCAGTATATCGGAAACCACGCTGGGGAATTTACAGCAGCTTGATAAGGGCGAAGCGTGCCCTAACGCGATCGTTTAAGACCGTCAGGCCGGGTGGCGGTAACCTCTGCCCGGCCAATAACAAGCCCATCAGAAAAATAAGCACAGGTTAACTATTAAGACGGGTAACGTTCATCGTAAATATAACAATTAAGGATATGACTGTTCCGGTGTGACCATGTCAGAATGAGACTCTGATGAAGGCTGCGTGATTTGCTGCACTATCGTAACCAGTTGTTCAAAAACAGCTCTCATTTGCGTCGGGTAGGTTAAAGACAACCAGGTTGCCAGCACTGCTCCAGCCAAAAAGCCCAACTTCATACACCATCCCTAATAAATTCTGCGAGATACAAGCTTTAACGTATGTGTGGTGCCGGGTGCCTCCCGGTGAGTCGTTGGTCAGCCACCTTGACCCGCTACTGATTGCCTAAGCTACACGTGCTGTTTAGCCCCTCCGCACAGGGGGATTCACCACGCGAGAAAAATAACACAGTGCCCCGGCTGGTTTAGGGGATATTTCGTTTAAAAATAAATAATGACCATACAAAATTAATCTATAACTGTTTTCAGGAACCCTTCTACACTTTAAGCGGATATATCAGTAATAAGATTAATATAAGTCAGTTTTATTACGTCCCTAAATGCTGGGCTATTTACTTAGCCTTTACACATGTTGCCATTAGCAGAGGAGTCTGAAATATGGCATTCGTAACAACGAAAGATGGTGTCAGTATTTATTACAAAGACTGGGGTCCGAAGGATGCGCAGCCGATCGTTTTCCATCACGGCTGGCCGCTGAGCGCCGATGACTGGGATAACCAGATGCTCTTTTTCCTTGCAGAAGGCTTCCGCGTCATCGCCCTCGACCGTCGTGGTCATGGTCGTTCCGATCAGGTGAGTGAAGGTCATGATATGGATCATTATGCCTCCGACGCCTCGGCCGTGGTCGAAAGACTTGATTTGCGTAATGCAGTGCACGTCGGCCACTCCACCGGCGGGGGCCAGGTCGCCAGATACGTTGCGAAGTACGGCCAGCCTCAGGGGCGGGTGGCCAAAGCGGTACTGGTCAGCGCCGTTCCTCCGCTGATGGTAAAATCAGACGCTAACCCCGGCGGAACGCCCATTGAGGTGTTTGACGGCTTCCGCCAGGCGCTGGCCGCTAACCGCGCCCAGTTTTACCTCGACGTCGCCAGCGGTCCTTTCTATGGATTTAACCGAGACGGAGCAGAGGTTTCGCAGGGCACAATTCAGAACTGGTGGCGTCAGGGAATGATCGGTAGCGCCAAAGCCCACTATGAAGGCATTAAGGCGTTTTCAGAGACCGACCAGACGGACGATCTTAAAGCCATTACGGTTCCCGTCCTTGTGTTGCAGGGTGATGACGATCAGGTCGTCCCCTATAAAAATGCCGCCCTTCTACAGGATAAGCTGCTCGCAAACAGCGAACTCAAAATTTATCCAGGCTTCCCGCATGGGATGTATACCACGCATGCAGATACCATAAACGCCGATATACTGACATTTATTCGCTCATAAAGACGATGATTATCCATAATACAACCGGGCATCACGCCCGGTTTTGTATTGCGGCAAGAATTGAGCAACTATTTCAGGAAGAAACGCCTACAGGAGTTTGATTTTTACTTCGTACCCCTCGAGGCCCGTCATGGCCTCACGAGCGATAAACTCTATTTCAGAAACTTCCTGCCCTGTTTTTTTTCGTAACTCTGCAATTTTTTTGGCTATAAGCGCTGAAATCTCTTCCTCTGCCTTTTGTGTCAGTGCGTCAACTTTCATCTTTACCTCTTACGACCGTTAACTGTATCCATTCTCTAAATGGTTTTAACCATAACCCTTTGTAAAGCGTAGACTATCTGCGTTACGTATGCTGCATTAACCTTAAGATGAGCAGCATGATGGAGCCGTCACATTTAAACATGCATTTATGTTGCATTATTTGAACAAGCTGTTATTGTCCCAAAGCCTTAGAGCACATAAACATAAGAAAAGTTTTGACTTAAACTCGCCCCGCATCAGGGGCATTTTTTTTGGCTGTCTGTAAACAAAAAACCCGCCAGAAGCGGGTTTTTGTGGTATTCGAGAAAATTATTTAAAGACTTCTGCGACGGCCTGGAAGTTAGGGCCATGCTCGCGGGCAGCGATAATGACGTAGTACTTCCCGCCCTTCTCGTCTGCCAGTTTTGAGAGTTTTTGATGAAGATCTGAAGGTGAAGAAATTTGTCCACCTGAAGCCCCTACAGATACATTACCAAGGTATTCAAGTTTGAAGTGGTGCGCTTCATCCTTGGAAATCATATCTGCCGCAGATGCGCCGAAGCTTGCTACTGTTAAAGCCAATACACTCCCTAATAGTGCTTTTTTCATATCATTCCTCCTGTTGATGAATCTATATATTTAACATTAGCACCAAATATGTAAATGATCCGTATCAATATTGTAGAAGAATTGAGCATCACGACCAGCCATCACTGACCTGAACGGCGGGTGCAGCAGTTTCATCTACTATACTGACCCTTGTAGTGAGCATTTATCTGTCCGGTTGCGCCTGAAGCAACCGAAACTTACCTGTACCATGACCATCAGGAGAACAATATGCACACGAGTAAAACCCTGAAAAGGCTGCTAGCCGTATCAGCAGTTGCAGCAATGTTCAGCACCGTTGGCGTACAAGCCCAGACGACAAGCGCCGCACAAACTCAAACTGCGGGCAAGGCTCAACCGGACGCCAGACTCAGCTCCGGCGACGAGAAAGCGTTGAAGGACATGGCGCAGGCCAATATCAACGAAGTCGCCGCCGCCAGGCTCGCCCTGGACAAGGCCCAAAGCAGTGAAGTGAAAACATTCGCTCAGAAAATGGTCGACGATCACGGCGCCGCGCTGACCAAAGTCCAGACCGTTGCCCAGAAAAAGGGCGTGGAGCTGCCGACCGAACCAGACGCCGCGCATAAAGCCCTGAACTCAAGGCTGGAAAACCAGCGTGGTGACGCTTTTGACAAAATGTATATGGAATATGCTGGCGTGAAGGACCACGAGAAGGTGCTGTCGAAGCTTAAGAGCGACGCCAGTAAAATCGACGATCCGGATGTGAAGGCTCTGGCCAACGAGCACACGCCGGTCGTTGAGCAGCATCTGAAGTCCGCCGAGCAGATGTCAACCCACTCCGGCGCATCAGCCGATAAATAACGCTTCGGTAAAACGACAATTGCAAAACAAAGTGGGGCCCGCAGGCCCCACGCTTATTTCCCCTTCCTGATGAATTATTCCGGCAAGGCGTAGACCACCACCTGATCGCCCACCTGATCCTTCAGGATCGTATTCCCGCCTGCCACGAAGGCCACATACTGGCGACCTTTATATTCATAGACGGACGGGTTCGCTACTGCCGGTGCTTCTGCCTGATCGGACCACAGCTCTTCACCGCTCTCGACCGAGTAGGCACGCACTTTGGCATCCATTGAAGCACCGATGAAGATCACGCCACCCGCCGTCACTGCCGGGCCACCAATGGTAGGTGAACCCCAGCTCTCCGGCATGAAGAAGCCATACTGCTGGGAGGCGCCAACCGGACGACGCCATTTCACATCGCCCGTATGCATGTCCAGCGCCACGATTTCGCCAAACGGCGGCTGCCAGCACGGCATGCCCAGCCAGTTGCTCGCCACCAGCAGACGCATACCGTACGGGGCGCCTTCCTGAGGGGCAAAGCCGCTTTCGTTACCTGAGTCTTTGTCTGCGTTATCGTAATCTTCGCGGCTGTAGAGCTTCACGTACTGGACGATATGCGAGGTGTTGACGATGGCGATCTGTTTTTGCGGATCGAACGCCACCCCACCCCACTGTACGCCGCCAGCGCTATCAGGATAGGTTAGCGTGCCTTCGCCCTTTGTGGTCGGCGGAGTATACATTCCCTTATAGGTCAGGTTATCCCACAGACGGGAGCACTGGCCGCCACCGACGATATCCGCCAGCTTCCAGATTTCCGGTTTTTTCGACTGGTCGAGCAGCGGCGCGGGTTTGGTCGGGAACGGCTGCGTGGGCGAGAGAACTTCACCCTGAACCGAACCATCACCCTGCGGAACCGGACGTTCTTCGATTGGCCATACGTCCTCCCCCGTCAGGCGGTTAACCACGAACAGGAAACCCTGCTTGGTGGCCTGAATCAGCGCCGGGATCTGCTTGCCGTCTACGGTGATGTCCATCAGCGTCGGGGCGGAGTTAATATCGTAATCCCAGACGTCGTGGTGTACCCATTGACGGGACCAGACCACTTTACCGGTGTTGATGTCCAGCGCGGTGGTCGAGGTGCCAAGCGGAATAGCGTCCACGCGGTTGCCGCCCCAATAGTTGGGAGATGGCGATGAAACCGGGAGATAGACCAGCCCGTTGGCCTCATCGGCGGACATGTGCGTCCAGACGTTGGCGGTACCGGTACGCTTGCGGATCTCTGCCGGGATCGCCTCAAAGGTCCATTCAAGCTTACCGGTCTGGGCGTTGACTGAAAATACGGTGCCCGGAGGGGCTTCGGCATAGGCCCAGTCCTTCCCGGCCCAGCCCACCAGCAGATGGTTGCCGACAACGGTTGGCGGTTGCAGGACAGAGAGCGGATACTTCGCGTTAACGGTATTCCACTGGTTCAGATCTAACACGCCGTTATTCGCAAAGCCGCTGCAAGGTTTGCCTGAATCGGCGTCCAGCGCAAAGAGCTTGCCGTCAACGGTGCCCATATAAACCATCTTCTGGCATGCCTCTCCGCTCACCGGATTTTTGGCCTGCCAGTAGGAAACGCCGCGGTTTTTCAGCACCGGCTGGGTCAGCGCCTTGCGCGACGATTTCGTGTCATAGTGCCACTTCTCTTTACCCGTCCCCGGATCCAGCGCAATCAGGCGATCGAATGGCGTGCCAATGTAGAGCGTATCGTTGGCGAAAATGGGCGTTGCGGACCAGACGGTGGCTGGCGTATCGCCTTTACCATCCGAGACGTCGCCGGTATGGAATTCCCAGACTTTCGTTAATTTCCCGACATTATCCGCCGTAATTTGGGTCAGGGGGCTGTATTTCTGCGCGTTAAGCTGGCCGTGAAAGCTGTCCCAGGTGGGCGTGCCGGGCACCAGCGGCGTCGCGGGCTGGCTGGCCGAGGCGACTTTCTTTCCGTCACCGCTGCCGGTTGAGGCATCGTCGGTGGTTTTTGTGGTTCCGGGTGCCTGCTGATCGGCGGCATCAATGTTAAGCGATTCCTGGGTCCCCTGAGAGGCCTCAGTGGCCTTATCCTGCGCCTGTAGCGCGAGCGGAGCGACCAGCAGCGCCAGCGCCGTCATGCTGACTTTTATGAAGGGATAATGCTTATCGTTGTGCACGGGCGGCTCCTCAGCTTCTGACGCGATGGTTGTAACGGGCGGAATGGCTGCTCAGCATAATCAGACCTATCAGGCCGACCACCATGGCTGCCGTTATGATGTACTGGTGCAGCAGCGCGGCGGCAAAACCAATACCCGCCAACACCACCAGGGTGACAATAATCAGGAAAACGCGCGCCCCGCGACGCGATGCCGCGCGTAGCATAACGGTCAGGATCGCCAGCACTACGCTGGCAATGACCACGCCCAGTGCGCCAATGGTGCCAGTGACGCCGGTAAGCGGCGTCCACCAGGCGTATAGCGCCACCGCGAAGGCTATTATCGCGGTCAGCAGCAGCAACATGCTACCGACCCGCGAGGATTGAGAATGCAACATACCAGGAATCCCCCTCTAAAAATGCAAAATTGACCATTATTAAGGCGTTTTCGTGGATATATGCCCCTGCTGCCCGCTGCTATTAAGGCAACGCGACGTGTGGAGCGGCGGCATATTTCACTAAACGTAACTGAGTATAGAAGAGGATTTTTTTATGGGGCGTTTAATAGCAGGCATACGACGCCTTGTGCCCCTTCGCCACCATAAAGATAGCGTTATGTTACAAGACAGTTCGAAAGCTACGAGCAGGTTACGTGATTGTCTATATCCTGTTTTTTAATTTGAGGCATGACGGGATAATTCTCCGCCCAATAAAATAATTAAATAAGTCCCCCTTCAATATGATGGCGCCTTATGGTACTTAATAAAACAGGGTATTTATTCTTTAATTAACAGACTTGCAGGCAGGGAAAGTCAGTCGTTATTTGTTCGTTAATTTAACAAATCCCCTTCTTAATTAACCGCCTGTTAAAGCATCGTCAAAGAATAACGATAGTTATTGCAGGCATACACATAAGGTTTACGGTATGCGAAATCAAACCCCTCCCACCCGTGGTGTAATGGCGCAGCAACGACTACAGGCAGATAAAAACTAAATAAGTCGTCGCTCCTCTAACAACGCGGTAAATATGATGAATAAAGCCACCACTCTCTCAGCTAATATTACAACACGCTCTAACTGGCACTGGCAGGATAACATCTGGACGCTGGGCCTCTACGGTACAGCCGTCGGGGCGGGAACGCTGTTCCTGCCCGTGGAAATCGGCACCCGTGGTCCGGTTATTTTCCTGGTCATGCTCCTGCTGGGGCTGCCGTTATCCCTGATCCCCCATTTACTCCTTTGTCGTGTGTATATGCGAGAAGAGAAGAATGAAAACGGCACGTTGCCGATCTTCGGCTCCTTCTTCAGCGGACGGGGTGAAAAGCTGATCACCCTGTTCTATTGTGTGACCTTCTTCCCGGTAACCCTGGTTTACGGGGTGGCGCTGATTAATGCGCTGAGTAATTTACTGGTGGAGCATCTGCATATTACCGCCCTCAGCCGTGGGCCATTGTCGTTTATCGTGGTTGCCGCACTTTATGTGGTGCTTAGCAAGGGCCGGGACAGAGTCGTGGCCATTATGAGCGCGCTGGCGCTGCCGTTCGCGGCATCTGTACTGCTGATCGCCGTATCACTTATCCCGGGATGGCATCTGTCTAACCTGACCGATACGGCCGCTGAAATGAACGCCACGCCGCTGCCGGTAACGCTGAAAAATATCTGGCTGACGCTGCCGCTTATTACCTTCTCGTTTTGCTGTGCGCCTATGGTCTCCCCGCTGAGCTCTTACTACCGGGAGAGGAAAGCGGAGGGCGAGAAAAAGGCACTGTTCGTGATCCGCATCGCCTATTTAGCCATCTTCGCCAGTATCCTCTTTTTCGTGCTGAGCTGCGTGCTGGGGATCCCGCATGACAACTTTGTACGGGCGAAGGCGGAAAACCTGAATGTGCTGTCCGTGATGAAAGGAAACGGTGATTTCAGCCTGATTTACCACATTGCCCCGCTCATCGCTATCATCGGTATGACGAAATCCTTTCTCGGCGTAGGCCTGTCGGTCGCACAAACGTTTGGTCAGCTGGCTGCCAGCGTATCCGGCAAAAAGGCCAGCGCCAGCAAGCGGCTGGCCTCTCTGGCGCTGTTCCTGCTGACCTATGGCATTGTTTATGCCAATCCGGATGTGCTCAGCCTGATTGAAATGTTCTGCGGACCACTGATCGCGGTGATCCTGTTCCTTATCCCTGCGTACCTCATATACACCCGCCCCTCGCTGGCGGAGCTTCGCGGCGTGACGGTGTTTCTGGTTGTTCTGGGCGGACTGGCAACGCTGTCTGCATTGCTCTGGACAATGCTTTAGCCTGAACGCCGTTTGACTGTACCCATATACAGTAGTATTTTACGTTCAGGCTGAATCACATGCGTAATATCCATAAGGTAAACAATCATGTTTGTGGAACTGGTTTATGACAAGCGAAACGTACAGGGGCTGGAGGGAGCCAGGGAAATCATCCTGACCGAGCTGACAAAACGCGTGCACCGGATTTTTCCTGATGCCAGCGTGACGGTTAAGCCAATGCAAGCGAACGGCCTGAACAGCGACGCCAGCAAAAGCGACCGTGAAAAGCTTAACCGCATGCTCGAGGAGATGTTCGAAGAGTCGGATATGTGGTTGATACAAGAGTAACCGGGCGCAAAGCCCGGCTCTGTTTTCAACTAACAATACCCCTGTGTATTCAGGCCGCGATTTTCCAGCATCGGTTCAATCTCAGAAGCATGCCCGCGCGACTTTTTCTCCCTGCCCTATACTTTCAGTCTGACTGACTGGAGGTTTCTATGTGTGGACGTTTTGCACAAGCCCAAACCCGTGAAGAATATCTGGCTTACCTGGCCGACGAAGGCGAACGCGATATCGCATATGACCCTGAACCCATTGGCCGCTACAACGTTGCGCCCGGTACCAAAGTGCTGCTGTTAAGCGAACGTGACGAACAACTGCACCTCGATCCGGTATTCTGGGGCTACGCGCCTGGATGGTGGGACAAAGCACCACTGATTAACGCGCGTGTAGAAACCGCAGCCACCAGCAGAATGTTTAAACCTCTTTGGCAGCATGGCCGGGCGATCTGCTTTGCCGATGGGTGGTTCGAATGGAAAAAGGAAGGCGACAAGAAACAGCCGTATTTTATTCATCGGGCCGACGGGCAGCCGATATTCATGGCGGCGATCGGCAGTACGCCGTTTGAGCGCGGCGATGAAGCCGAGGGATTTCTCATAGTGACCTCTGCTGCGGATAAAGGCCTCATTGATATACACGATCGACGGCCGCTGGTTCTGTCGCCAGAAGCAGCAAGAGAATGGATGCGACAGGATGTTGGCGGGAAAGAAGCGGAAGAGATTATTGCCGACGGTACAGTACCCGCCGACGAGTTTATTTGGCATGCTGTAACTCGCGCCGTGGGGAACGTGAAGAATCAGGGGGCGGAGTTAATCGAGGTGGCTCATAAAATGGAAAAATAAGCTGCATACCCATTATGACCAGGAAGCGATGCCGCTCGGCGTTAATCCTGGAGAACCGTTCATTCCCTTTCTTCAATCCAGTTCACAAGCTCCGCAAACTGAGTTTCTGAAAATACCGCAATACCATGCTCGGAGAGTAATGACGCTGCCACTCCCATACCCGATTTACGCTGATTACTGAAAGAACCGTTGTAGATAAACTGAGTTCCGCACGTTGGACTACCATCAGTTAACAAAGCAGCAGTACATCCTGCTTCTTGTGCTGCTCGCAGAGCCAGCCAGGCTGCAAGTTGATAATGCCCGGTAACATCTGTTCCGGTGTTTTCAATTATTCTGGCTTGTCCACGCATTACGTCTTTACCCTCAGCAGACATAATCTCAGCGGGTGGTCTCGGAACAGGTAGCCCCGCAGCCAACTCAGGGCAGTGGATCACCAGGCGCTGCTCCTGTTGCCAGCGAGCAAGTTGATGAGTCATCTGCGCTTTCTCTTTCCCGTTATAACGGACTTTAAGGCCCATCAGGCAGGCACTGACCAGTATTTTATTTATCATTGTTTAATAGTATTAAGATCCAAAACGCCTACGATTTTAACACCTTAACCCTTCTCATGAATTAAAGAATTTGACGTGGCAGCGTCTTTAGCTGGTACATAGCTGACGCTATGATCGGTGCCCTGTCCCGTGGAACTTTTTGAATAATGCCGGGTGATAATACGAAGGTGGCTGTCCTGTGACACGGCGGAACATCGTTGCGAAGGATGATGCATTATCGTATCCAAGAGTCAAGGCTACTTCATTTACGGGTTTTCCCGTTATCAACAATGCCAGCGCGCTAACCACGCATGCTCGTTGGCGCCAGACAGAAAATGACATGCCCATTTGCTTAAGGAAATGGCGACGAAAGGTGCTGTCGCTCATGAACAGCGCATTTGCCCAGCGCTCTGCTGGATCATGGATTGAGGGATTGAGTAAAAACGCCTGACAAAGAGCCAGTAGGGCCGGATGTCGCGGCTGCGGAATATCGAATTCGCGAACCGGCATAGCCGCCAGCTCCAATATCATCAGATTTATCAGTGCACGGTCACGCGTGCTTTCATACAGTGGCGGTAAATCCACTGACTCAAGCAATAGCTGACGTAATAATGGCGATACGCTAATAACTTCACAACGAGGATATTTTAAGAAGGCATTCACGAAATCTGGTTCTATATACAGACTGCGAGTGGTCACGCCAACAAATTTGACGGCGTGCATAGTTTCGGGTGGGATCCAAACAGCATGTTGTGGAGGAACAATCCACTCTCCATCCTGGGTTATGACATGCATTAATCCGGTCGCGCCATATAGCAGCTGCGCGCGGCGATGTTTGTGCTGTGGCAGCATAAATCCCTGCACATAGTCATTGCCTATCGCTACCACTTCACGATCTAGCTGCTCGACCTCTTCAATCTTTACGTTGCGCACACCCGTCTCCTTATGACCGATTTACAAAGGTAATTGAGCGCGGCGCTAATGGGAAGCAGGACGCTACCGGTATAAGCTGCGAAATCATTTTCAGGTCGAGGGTATGATTTTGAATGATATCGCAATCATTGCGCTGGCAGGCTTTACTACCGGTATTACCACCGTGCTTTTTGGCTTTGGCGGCGGCTTTGTCGTAGTGCCATTCGTTTATCAACTAATGCTACGGCAGACCGAACTGGCACTAAACGCCATGCATATCGCCGTTGCTACCTCTACATCGGTGATGATATTTAACGCGGGCTGGGTCACCTATCGAAACTGGCGAGCTTGCGAGCTTTCATCGCAAATGTTATTCCCGTTACTGTGGTTTATAGCCATTGGGGCTATCATGGGTTCCTGTCTGGCAGGAATATTTAGTGAGAGTGTTGTTCGCGCGCTGTTCATTTTCTACATGCTGGCAACAATTAGCGATTGTTTGTTGCGTAAGGGTTTTCTCGGAGGAAGTTCTCTGCGTCGCTTGTCATTTCCTGTAGTAACGGGCGGCGGAGTGACCATTGGTATGATAGCCGCATTGCTTGGCGTGGGCGGAAGCGTAATGACGGTACCCCTGTTACGGCGCCATGGTTATGCGATGCGTGAATGCATTAGTGCTTCTAATCCGCTTTCCCTGCCCGTCGCGCTATGTGGTGCCGTGACGTATGCAGTTATTGGCTGGCAAACTATTCCTGTGAATGGATTTCTCGGTTTTATCAACCTGAAAATTTTAGGTATGTTGGTACTAACAGGCTGGGCAGGAATAGTTTTTAGCCGTCGGGTTATACCTGCTGTACCTGATATTTGGCACGCACGAATCTATGTCATGCTGCTGTTCCTGGTGTTACTGGCGATGCTATTTCAGTAACCCTCTTTTAAGCGACTAATGGCCCGTAATTATACTTGTCTCAATGTTCCTTTCAGACACAAAGCGGACCAAAGCGTACAAAAAACCGGGCCTCGCGCCCGGTTCTGTTTACACACTAAAAAAGCCTTACGCACTCAATCCGCGATTCTCCAGCATCGGTTCGATCTTCGGATCGTGCCCGCGCCAGTTCCGGTAAAGTTCAGCTAGATCAGTGCTGTTGCCGCGGGACAAAATCGCCTCGCGGAATGCCTGTCCGTTTTCGCGGGTCAAACCACCCTGCTCGACAAACCACTGATAGCCATCGTCCGCCAGCATTTGCGTCCACAGGTAAGCGTAATACCCCGCCGCGTACCCGCCGCCGAAGATATGGGCGAAATAGCTGCTGCGATAGCGCGGCGGTACGGCTGGAAGATCCAACCCCTCTTTTTTCAACGCGGCGGCTTCAAAGGCTTCCACGTCTTCAACGGGCTCCTGAATGCCGTGCCAGTTCATATCCAGCAGCGCGGCGCTCAATAGCTCCGTCATGTCATAACCCTTGTTAAACTGGGTCGCATTGAGCATTTTTTCCCGCAGCGCATCCGGCATCGGTTCGCCGGTTTGATAATGACGAGCAAAGTGCGCAAACACCTGCGGATGGCTGGCCCAGTGTTCGTTGATCTGCGACGGAAATTCAACGAAATCACGCGGCGTGTTGGTGCCTGAAAGCGTGGCATAGCGCTGGCTGGCAAACAGACCATGCAGGGTATGGCCAAACTCGTGGAACAGGGTAATCACATCATCCCAGGAGATCAGCGCGGTCTGCCCGTTCGCCGGTTTTTGATAGTTGCAGACGTTATAAATCACCGGACGCGCAGCAAACTCGTAAGACTGCTCAACAAAATTCCCCATCCACGCACCGCCCGCTTTGGAATCACGCGCGAAAAAGTCGCCGTAGAACAGCGCCATGCCTTCACCCGTGTGGTCGAAAATCTCCCACACGCGAACATCCGGGTGATAAACCGGAATATCGAAACGCTCGACAAAACGGATACCGAACAGCTGCGTGGCGGTCCAGAATACGCCATCTTCAAGCACGGTATTGAGCGCGAAATAGGGTTTGATCTGCGACTCATCCAGCGCGTATTTCGCTGAGCGCACGCGTTCGGCATAAAACGCCCAGTCCCAGGCCTGCACCGTAAAACCGCCCTGCTCGTCGTCGATGACTTTCTGAATATCCGCCTGCTCCAGCGCAGCCCTGCCGCGCGCCGCAGGCACTATTCCGCGCATGAATTCGAGCGCGGCTTCCGGCGTTTTCGCCATTTGATCGGCAATGCTCCAGCTCGCATAGTTGTCAAAGCCGAGCAGCTGCGCCTGTCTTGCCCGTAACGCGGTAAGCCGACGGATCAGCTCGCGCGTATCGTTTTCGTCGCCATTCTGAGTGCGTTCCCAGCCCGCGCTGAACAACTTTTTACGGGTCTCGCGCAACGCCAGCGCCGCCAGCGCGGGCTGTTGCGTGGTATTCAAAAGCGGGATCAGCCAGCGCTCCTTCAGCCCTTTTTCTGCGGCAGCGTGAGCCGCGGCAGCCATCTCCTCCGCACTGAGCCCGTCAATCTGGCGAACATCGTCCACCACCAGCCCTCCCGCCTTATTCGCCGCGAGCAGGCGCTGGTTGAACTGGCTGGTCAGGGTGGCGGCTTCGGTATTCAGAGATTTCAGCTCGGCTTTTTCATCGGCGTTCAGACGCGCGCCCGCAAGAACAAAGTGCTGATACGTCTCCTCCGTCAGTCGGCGGGATTCGGCATCCAGCGCCTCGCGATCCTGCCAGACGGCTTCCACGCGGGCGAAAAGCGTATCGTTTAGCCAGATATCGTTCGCCAGCCCGGCCAGTTCGGTGGAGAACTGCTCGTCCAGTGCCTGAAGATCATCGTTAGTGTGTGCGGACGTCATGGCGAAGAACACGCTGCTGACGCGCGACAGCATGGCCCCGCTCTTTTCCAGCGCCAGCACGGTGTTATCGAAGTCCGGCGCGGCGCGCTGCGCGATAATCGCGTCAATGTCTGCACGCTTCAGGCGCATTGCTTCATCAAACGCCGGGCGATAATGGCTGTCGTTGATCGCATCAAAACGTGGCGCCTGATAAGGCAACAGGCTAATTTCAAAAAAAGGATTGTTGACCGACATCGTTTACTCCTGTGCACGGTATTTCTCCCCAGAGTAGGCCAGCCTGCGCCAGCCTGCAATGGCGTTATACAAATGTTGCCTTAACGACGTGCCGGAGAGCGTGCTATGTTAGTACAACACAAAAAGCGTTGAGGAACAGTGAGATGATTATTTTAGTTACCGGGGCGACAGCGGGTTTTGGTGAAAGCATCACGCGTCGCTTCGTCGCCAACGGACACAAAGTGATTGCAACGGGGCGTCGTCAGGAGCGTTTGCAGGAGCTAAAAGACGAGCTGGGTGACAGCATTCTGACCGCACAGCTGGACGTCCGCAACCGCGCCGCCATTGAAGAGATGATTGCCAACCTGCCTGCCGAATGGCGTGAAATTGACGTGCTGGTCAATAACGCTGGCCTGGCGCTGGGTATGGAGCCTGCTCACAAAGCCAGCGTGGAAGACTGGGAGAACATGATCGACACCAACAACAAAGGCCTGGTGTACATGACCCGCGCCGTGCTGCCGGGCATGGTTGAACGTAACCGTGGTCATATCATTAACATCGGTTCCACCGCCGGAAGCTGGCCTTACGCGGGCGGCAACGTCTATGGCGCGACCAAAGCCTTTGTCCGCCAGTTCAGTCTGAACCTGCGCACCGACCTGCACGGAACCGCGATCCGCGTGACCGATGTTGAACCGGGTCTGGTAGGCGGAACCGAATTCTCCAACGTGCGTTTCAAAGGCGATGACGCGAAAGCGGATAAAACCTATGAAAACGCGAATGCGCTGACGCCGGAAGATATCACCGAAACCGTCTGGTGGGTCGCGAATTTGCCGAAGCATGTCAACATCAACACGGTTGAGATGATGCCCGTCAGCCAGACCTATGCCGGACTCAGCGTGCATCGCGGGTAATTCACCCTTCCCGGCCTGCGGGCCGGGTATGTGATGGCAGGGAAAAGAATGGTAGTATGTTCAGGTTAACTCTCTGAGAAATCACAACCCATGGCCGCTGAATCGCAACTTAATCCTACCCAGCCCGTTAATCAGCAAATATATCGCATCTTACGCCGTGATATTGTTCGCTGCCTGATCCCACCGGGAACGCCACTCTCAGAAAAAGAGGTTTCGGTACGTTTTGACGTTTCCCGTCAGCCCGTGCGCGAGGCGTTTATTAAACTCGCAGAAAACGGACTTATTCAGATCCGCCCACAGCGCGGCAGCTATGTAAATAAAATTTCGCTTTCGCAGGTACGGAATGGCTGTTTTGTTCGCCAGGCCATCGAGTGCGCCGTGGTGCGTCGCGCCGCGTCGCTCATCAACGATAACCAGTGCTACCTGCTGGAGCAAAACCTGCATCAGCAACGAATCGCCATCGACCGCAAACAGTTAAACGACTTTTTCCAGCTGGACGACGAGTTTCACCAGAAACTGGCGCAGATCGCCGAGTGCCAGCTCGCGTGGGATACCGTTGAAAACATCAAAGCGACCATCGACCGCGTGCGCTACATGAGCCTCGACCATGTTTCTCCGCCAGAGATGTTGCTGCGCCAGCATCATGATATTTTCAGCGCGCTGGAAAAACGCGACGTGGAAGCCGTAGATAAAGCGATGACGCTTCACCTTCAGGAAATTAGTGAGTCAGTTCAGTTAATTCGTCAGGAAAACCGCGAGTGGTTCAGCGAAGAATAAAACCTCGCCGCCCCCTTTCGGTTGCGGCGAAGTAATTAGCGGACCACTAACACCGGAATAGTGGCGTAGCGCAGGATAGTTTCAGCATTTGAACCCAGCAGATGGGTTGTCATGCTCGGATTTCTTGATCCAATAACAATAACGTCATATTTCCCCTCTTTGCTGAGCTTGATGATTTCATCGCGTACGTTGCCGAAGCGAACTTCACAATCAATATTTTCCGGGGACATATCAAAGAGCCGTTTCAGCGCCTTCATCTTCTTATCAGACTCGGCGGTCATATACTCTTCGAACTTCTTAATATCGGCATTGAACCCCCGCAGTAATGAACGGCTGCTGTTAGGGAGAATGTTGACCAGGGTGATCGTCGCGCCTTCCGCCTTCGCGAGGTTGACCGCATGGCGTACCGCTTTATCGCTCAAATCCATTTCAAACACGTCAACAGGCATCAAAATTTTCTTATACATAAGCCTGACTCCTTTTCCGATGAAGGGTTATTTTCTGTCTCCAGAATGACATTGTGGATATAAACAAAGCCTAAACACTTGCATCCGGAAACTATCAATTAAGGAAAATAACTGTCCGCTTTGTAAAGTGGTGTCCTGAACCGTCAACGCCTGCATGAAATAAGAAAAAAGTGTGAGCTTGATCAAAAGCAAATAATTTCGTTAAAGAGAGGCGTATTAATAGTGCCCCGTGAACGGCAGCCGTCGAATTAGCGCCGTAGCGGATAAGTACGAGAGGAGAAAATACCATGATGACATACGACCGTAACCGAAATGCAATCACCACTGGCAGCCGCGTCATGATTAGCGGCACAGGTCAGTTCGGCGTGATTAAAGCGATCCACAGCGACGGCCTTAATGCCGAGCAGGTGCGTCGTGGTAAAACGGTTGAAGTGGAAGGATGCGAAGGTAAGTTCGAACCGATTGAGCTGATTCGCCTGGGGATGCACTAAGCTGCGCCCCGACATGCCGCCGCGGACGGCGGCATGTCATAGCGTTAAAGCCGGGTGGCGTACTCAGCAACCGTGGCCTTCGCGCCTTTTTGCAGCAACGTCTGATAAGCCTGCATGACCGACGCCACAAACACCGCGTCCTTCGGCAGCTCGTTACCGAAAATAGCCTCAATGCCCAACAGCGCATTAACGCGGCTTTCGCCTTCAGCGCTACCGTTTACCGCCGCCTGAATCACCGCCAGCTGCGGGTCACTCACCTCAATCGGGTTACCCTGCTCATCCACACCGCCGACATAACGCATCCAGCCCGCCACACCGAGGGCCAGCAGCGGGAAGGGTTTCTGGTGGACCAGGTGCCAGCGCACGGAATCGAGCATCCGCTGCGGCAATTTCTGGCTACCGTCCATGGCGATTTGCCAGGTGCGGTGACGCAGGGCCGGATTGCTGTAGCGCGCGATCAACAGGTCAGCATAGTGAGCTAAATCCACCCCCTTCACTTTCAGAGTCGGCGCCTGCTCTTTCAGCATCAGCGCATGCGCGGCTGCGCGATAATGTTCATCTTCCATGCAGTCGTTAATGTGCTGATAACCGGCAAGGTAGCCGAGATAGGCCAGGAACGAGTGGCTGCCGTTAAGCATTCGCAGCTTCATCTCTTCAAACGGAATGACATCAGAAACCAGTTCCGCACCGGCCTTTTCCCACTTTGGACGTCCGGCGACGAAATTATCTTCCACCACCCACTGGCGGAACGGCTCGCAGGCGACACCTGCCGGATCGCGTACGCCGGTCAGCTGTTCGATTTTATCCAGCGTGTCAGCCGTGACGGCGGGCACAATACGGTCCACCATGGTTGACGGGAAGGTGACGTTCGCTTCAATCCAGTCGGCCAGTTCGCCGTCAACAGCGCGCGCGTAGGCGCAGGTGACATTGCGCATCACGTGGCCGTTCTCCGGCATGTTATCGCATGACATCACGCTGAATGCTGGCAGCCCCGCCGCCTTACGCCGCGCCAACGCTTCAACCACGACGCCCGGCGCAGATTTCGGCTGATGGGGGTTTTGCAGGTCGGCAACGATTAACGGATGATCGAACATCAGTTGTCCTGTTGCCGGGGAATGGCAATACCCTTTCTCGGTGATGGTCAGGGAAACAATGGCGACCTGTGGCTCGCACAGCGCCGCCAACACGGTTTCCAGCCCGTCGACCTGCGCATGCAGCGCGTTTTTGACGACGCCGACCACGCGCGCTGTCCACGCATCGGCAGACATCTCTGCTACGGTATAAAGGTTATCCTGTGCCTTCAGATCGGCGATCTGCTGTTCGCCGCCAATCAGGTTAACTTCGCAGTAACCCCAGTCGCTGCCCTGTTCTGCGGCGAGTATATCGGTGTACACCGCCTGGTGCGCGCGGTGGAACGCGCCAAACCCTAAATGAACAATGCGTGCCTTGAGGCTGTCGCGATCGTACTGAGGACGCGTTGCCTTCGCCTGTAATAACTGGTTTTCCATGATTGAGACTCGTTAATTAATGAACGCTGTGATCCGCTGCCGCTTCCTTTTCAGAGCGGCAGCGCCTGCTGACTACACCAACTAGAATGGCAGTCGGAGTCAAAAAACGCTGCCATTAACCATACTGATACGTCGTTTTCAGATCTTGATTTACATTAACTTTTCGCCATGTGGTGTGACATCAGTAAAAAGTTGTGTGACAGGTAACACAAGATGTAAACCACTAGCGGCGTGAAGAGAGCGCGCCGTAGGCTACCGCTTCTTTATGCGGCGCTTCGGCTGCATCTTCGGCTTCACTCAGATCGCGGTCGCGCACTTCCGGCATCAGCAAAGTGGAGACCAGCCCAATCAGCGAGTACGCCACCAGCATCGCCACAATTGGCCACCAGGACCCGGTCATATTGCAGAAGATCCCCGCCAGCACCGGACCAAAGCCTACGGCCACCAGCCCTCCCGCCTCTTTCGAGATTGCCATGCGGGTAAAGCGGTTCCGCGAACCAAACATCTCTGCCATGGTGATGTTTTCCAGCGCAAACAGCCCGAGGACCGCAAAGTTATGAATAACGATGATAGAGAGCATAATCACGCCCGGCGCGTAACTCTTATCAACAATAATCGACAGCATCGGGTAAGCCAGAATAATGGCTGAAATGTTAAGGATGATATACGGCAGACGGCGCCCCACTTTATCGGACAGCCAGCCCAGCAGCGGAATGGTGAGGAAGCCGAGAATCGAACTGATCATCAGCGCATCGGTTGGGATCGCCTTATCAAATAACAGCGTCTGCACCAGATACCCGGCAAGGAAGGTCTGGATAAGCCCAGAGTTACCGGCCTGGCCAAAGCGCAGCCCCGTCGCCAGCCAGAACGATTTGCTCTTAAACATCGCGCCTAATGAGGTATCCTGCGCCGCCGCTGGCGCAACGGTTTCGGCGTCGTTAACCTTCTCAAACACCGGGCTCTCTTTAAGGTTCATACGCAGCCAGATGGCGAAGATCATCACCACCACGCTGGCGAGGAATGGCACGCGCCAGCCCCAGGCAATAAGTTCTTCACGATCGAGGGCAAAGAACATCACGGCCCAGATCGCCGTGGCGCTCAGCGTTCCGCAGTTGGTGCCCATGGCCACCAGCGAGGAGATGATGCCGCGTTTACCCTTCGGCGCGTACTCCGCCAGCATGGTGCCCGCACCGGAGATTTCTGCCCCCGCGCCCAGCCCCTGAATAATACGCAGCGTCACCAGCAGCACCGGTGCGAAAATCCCGATCTGCGCGTAGGTCGGCAGCACGCCGATTAAGGTGGTGCAGATCCCCATCATGGTGATGGTGATAAACAGCACTTTTTTACGGCCAATTCTGTCGCCCATTCTGCCGAAGATAAATGCCCCGACGATACGCGCGATGTAGCCTGCGCCGTAGGTGCCCATCGCCAGGATCAGCGCCATGGCCGCCGATTGCTCAGGGAAGAAAATTTCATGAAACACCAGCGCGGCGCCAAGGGAGTAGAGCTGGAAATCCATAATTCACAGATGTTTTTTCTCATTCTGTGGTTTCCTTGGCGCTTTCTAGGTTTTTTCAGATAGTTACATTTTTTCAAAAGCATCCTGAGTTCGATCTTACTATCTATCTGTGGCCTATTTCTGTCCCATATATGCCCCAAAAAACACCCCAACAGATAAGCAGTCTTTTCATGGTGTTACGCGTAAAAACAATAACGGCTTGAAATTATTAAATACACTCTCGAAAGTGCATCAGCCAACCGCAGATCGTTATTGCATACAACGTTTCTGCGGCATATCACGAAACGATTACTTAATGACTGGGACTTCAGACCACTCAATATCCGGTACAATTATGTATCAACGCAGTTTAACAACACCCTATATTTAATCCAGAGTGCGAGCAACGTTGTCCCTTTCTCTTTTGCACTCTTAAAATATACGATTACTTAAGTGAAGATGCTTGACGAATCGCCAAATAAAACATCTTCATCAGCATAAAAATCCATATATGATTGAAAATTTAGTCATTAATACCATTCATATCTGAATACTAACCTAATACGCTTACTAACCGTGAGAAATCTTTTTTTTCGACTTAATCACTCGAAATAAACTTTCACTCAATTGAAAACAATTAGCTACAATTATCATTGCAATATCAAATCAAACATATCAACTTGCATAAATTCTCATGGGATACAGCATCAGTTGTGCCAAACACATAAGGAATTGAAATGGACGGAGAAAGCTTTAACTTTGATGACAATGATATTGAATTTATTGCTTCAATGTATGCATCATGTAAATTATCAGGAAGTATCGCCCCCATAATGCATATAATGGTTAGCATTCCAAAAAATAAGAAAAAACAATTCTACGAACGAGTTGAGCATTATTGTAGTTTATATTCCAATAAAAACCCACCTTCTTAAATTCGCTGCATTCTAGTGGATTCCATTAAGAAAACAATGACATACACTCAAACACATCTTTTTTATCAACAGTGAATTTCAGTTCGGCCAGTTTTTACCAGCTATTATAAAAATAGCACCCATATAAAGTTTTTACCCCACAGGTACAGCTGGCCATTCGATAACCGCACTAAGGAAGTGCCAACACAACATCAGCAAGACCCGATATTCCTTCCATGCCGCCAGCAACGATGTTAAGGTTAAATTAATTATAAAAAAATATATTATAATTCCATCTTCGCATTAAATTTTAACCTTTAATCTCCACACGGAACAAGTTGCATAGGTGACTATATTAAGAAAACTTATAACCACCAAAAAGATTTGCTTTGCAAGCAAAAACAGTGACCATTGACTCTAAGAAAATTCCGATCTATTGTTAGTGTCATCAAAGTTACTTAACAGTATTCCGAAATGAAAATACAAAGCAAGCTAATTGTCTTATTAAACATTATCATTGCATTTATATTATTTGAGCTTTTAGCTCAAAAATTTGGTTTGAGTACATTATTTTAAAGCAAGATAAACAATATCGGGCACTCTAGTTTTTATAATTAACAATTAAACGCCCATAAAATGTTATTTACTTTTCTTCGCTATTGTCATATCTTAATATAGTGGCTTACGCCACTCTACTTTCATCATATTTTGTACGTTTATGTACTCGCCATGAAGCTCTTTCATGGCGATTTTTTATTCTTAATCCAAGAACATACTCCCTACCTATAGAAAAATCACTTTTTGAACAAAAGAATAACGTATTTAGGTAATCATTACGAATTTACCCTATAAGTGCTACTGGCCATTCAATATCCGGTGCAGTTGTTGTATTAACACGGTTCAGCAACACCCGATATTTTTTCCAGGCTTCCAGCAATGAGGTTTCTTCCTCCGTTGCGATCTCCAGATCTACAGCATCCTGAAGTGGCGCTATATGCTCACTGGCTACCTGCATCAGGCTGTTTTTTGTTTCTTCCGCCTCCCGGATCCGGAACAGTTTTTCTGCTTCCGTATCCTTCACCCAGGCTGTGCCGTTCCACTTCTGATATTCTCCTTCCGGCGATAACCAGGTGACATTTTCCGGTAACGAGCCAAGTTCAGAAATAAATAACGCGTCGCCGGAAGCCACGTCATAGACGGTTTTTCCCCGATGATCTTCAACGAGATGCCACGATGCCTCATCACTGTTGAAAACAGCCACAAAGCCAGCCGGAATATCTGGCGGTGCAATATCGGTACTGTTTGCTGGCAGACCTGTATGAGGCGGAATATATGCGTCACCTTCACCAATAAATTCATTAGTTCCGGCCAGCAGATTATAAATTTTTATGGTCCGTGGTTGTTCACTCATTCTGAATGCCATTATGCAAGCCTCACAATATAGTTAAATGCGATGTTTTTGACGGTGTTTTCCGCGTTACCAGCAGCGTTAACGGTGATGGTGTGTCCATGTGAACCAATCGCAACGGAGTGCGTGTGTGCACCAATACCGACAGTATGTGCGTGTGCACCTGCAGATGCTGCTGTGCCGGACAGTGAGTGGCTATGGTTACCATCTGTACTGGTATTAGCTAACGCCCCCGTAGACATACCTACTGAGCCTTGTACACCCCAGGTATTTTGACCTGAGCTTGTATAACCATATTGATAAGTATCTTTAAAAACACTGGGGTTAAATCGACGGCCATCTCTATGGCTGTGATTACCAGCTGCATTCGTGCTGCCACTTAAACTATGGGTATGCGCACCAGTGTTATTCGTGGATTTAGTGCCGTAATCAAACGACGATGTGGTTTTCGTCCCCAAATCAGTACTGGATGCGCTGGCGCTGTGGGTATGCGATTTTATGCCGTCCTGTTCCTGAGACAATACGGCACGACCACTGGCGGGCTTGCCCTTAATCGTCCAGCCACGCATATCAGGGATCACGCCTGACGGATAAGCGGCTGCAAGTTTCGGGTAGGCAGATTTGTCAAAAGTCTGCCCCTGCATCAGGGCATAACCAGACGGAACGGTATCTGATGGCCACGGGATTGGTGCGCCGACTGGGTAGCTTTCTGGTGGAAGATTTTTCGAGGTATAAACTTCTGCCCAGTCTTCCTCAAAACCATAACCGTCTCTTGAAGAACGGTAGAACAGACCACCATTTCTGTAATGCGCCTTCATCTGCAAGGTCCGGCAACTTCCGACTCCGGTATAGAAGTTAACCAGAATATAGCTGTCGCCAGAGCGGGTGACATTATAAGCGCCTGATTCGGCATTCCAGGGAACGCCACCATCCGCATCGGCATATGTATCCGTTGCCCTTCTGGCAAAAGCAGCCACATGCGCGGCGGTTAAAGTAATATCTTTGGAACCATCAAACTCAACACCAGAAAACGGTCGTAATCGGTTAAGGCGACAAACCGGTAATCCGACGACGACATAATGTTGACCGAGGGCCAACCAATTTTAAGGAACGAGCCATCCCTGAACGTCTTATCATGGACATTATTGTCGTTACGACGTGGACTCATTCTTTTCTTTACCGCCGCACTGCTTCTGAACGTTCTGTCGAGGCGCTTTTTAGAATGCTCGCGGGCCTTATCTTCGGTCATCTGCACAACGAGCATGTCCGAAGGATCGCAAACGATGGTATAGACAATCCATCCATCGATCAGACCAATGGTCTTCCCTGTTCGCGCAGGACCAACAAAAATCACCGCATCGTATTCACGCGATGCCAGGCAGTTCATGGGCTCAATGATGTAGGGTGTCAGTTCAGGATCCCATGGCACCGAGTTACCAGCCCCCTTGGGAACACGCATGAATTTTTTAACAGCCTCCGAAATCGGCATGCGACGTGGTGGGGAAAATCCTGCCGATATGTCCCTTCCCAAATTTCGGGCTGATGAAAAACCCATTATTCCTCCTAGAGACTCTCTCCTTCCTCATCAGGAATTAATTCAGCAGCACAAGCCTCGTAGGATTTTTCCTGAAGAGTGTATCGCAGGTCATCAATGGCCTGCTGTACAACGCCGACGGCCTGAGGAGTCAGGGCGCAATCGCGTTCAAGAACATCCGGAATTGTCTCCAGAACCTGGACGACAGCCTTTCTCATGGACGAATAGACGATGACTACTTCATCAACTGGGATGAGTTTTCGCTGCTCCTTTTCCAGCTTGATCCTTTCATTTTCAGACTGGTACCAGTCCTTTCTCTCTTTCGGCTCCATACGGGATGGATCATGAACAGAGTCTGCTGCCTCATGCTTCACACTAAACAGGGCGGGCCCGACATGCTGCAGGGCGTAAACGGGGTTCCCCCTGACAGTCGCAGCCACAGGAGTGTTGGCCGCGAGGAGCCGTTTTTTTACTGTGTCCCGGTGAAGCCCAAAGGCCTCGGCGATTTTAAAAACACTCCAGTAATAAGCATCACCGATCCCGCTCACATTTGACATAAGCAACTCCATCTGGCAGGTGAAAATCAGGTTTATTTATATATTTCAATTAATTGCAAACTAGTCTAATGACAGGGAGAAAAAAATATTGTACAGCTGAAGAGAGAAATAACTTTTAATTATCAATAAATTACCAAACATGCTGCCGCCGCCATGGAAATGCAAAAACTAGCCTTTTTCCGCGACGCTCCCGCCCCGTGGCAGGGACCCCCACTGGGAGGACCCGACAGCCTGACAACCGTGACGAGCATCTGAAACAGAGCTTTACATAATGGCATGGGGATAATTCAGAAGGACATCACAGCATGCCCACACAAATTAGTGTGAGTGTCCTGTTTCTTACTACGCGCAGGACTGACGAGCATGAGGGGAAAATACGCGAACCGAAATGCCTTATCTTCAGAAATGCAGCCGGCATCCGAACTGGACGATATTGTAAATTCACCTAAATACGAGGCATTGCTGTAGTTGAATTGCAGTACTGTATTAGCCTTACAGTGACAGAATACGATATTGACTCTGTCACTTGTGAAATGGTCAGAATGGTTAGCAGTTATGGTGATCAGTCAACCACCAGGGAATAATCCTTCGTATTCTTATCGTGCTTTACTAACGCGGCCTCAATTGCCCTGAATGCTTCCAGAGATACTTGATGTTCTATACATGCAATTACAACATCCGGGTAACCCATCGAAATGGTGCTATTAAGCATAGTTTTTACACGAACCTGCTCCTGGGAGGGGGCATCAGTGTATTGATCTTTATGCATTTTGTCGCTCCATTCGTTTGCACTTCACTTGCGGCTAAAAATATAACGTCAAATCACTCAGCATGAAAGAGTGAAAGTTTCAGCGCGTTTCCCTTACATAATCTGTCGTTTGTATTCTCTTCAGGCATACCGGAAAGACTAGGTATTGTCACACAACCAATACCATCGACAATCGAGATTTATATCTATTCGGTAATGTTTAAATATAACAAAACCCCGTAAAAACGAGGTTTATGGGTAATTTGTATTGTTGAATAGCATCTGATGAGAAATTGATGCTAATACTATAAACATGCTAGATTAAATCAATCTTGATATCATAGCTTTCAAGACCAGTCATTTTTTCCCGTGCAGTAAACTGGATACTGGTAACTTCTTTCCCGGTCTTTTTCTTAAGCTCAATGATTTTTTTTGTTATATATTCAGAAATATCTGCTTCTGTTTTTGTTTTTAACTCTTCAATGTTCATCATTTCCTCTTTTAGTCTGTTATGACTGTCCTGGTACACAGTAGTGTCAATTATATGGAGCAAACGTATAAAAGATAAGATGAAACATCGCAATAATCAACATACGACGGTCTAAATTTCACACAAACAGATAAAGATGATTATCATTTATTATCAATGCATTAGAATCAAATCAATTCAAGAGTCTCATTGCTGCTTCCAGAATTTCTTCTGAAGTTACATGTCGATCCGCTGCTACATAAATGACTTTATGATCTCCGGTCAGAGATGGAAACCCTGCAGCCATTACAGTGAGGTGTGTTGTTTCGCCATTTGGATATTCACGCATGATGGTGTTAACTCCGGTCATCACTGGCACTACCATTGCTGGTTCAGAGTTAAAAAAAACTATTATTTTTTTCATAATGTTACCGTAATATGTGAGTATCCATCGACTAGACACTAAGCAAAAAAGCTCCCGAAGGAGCCTTCATTTTCACTTTCTTAAATCTAACGACAGATGGCTAACATTTAAGTATTGTGAAATATTATCAAATGTAATCATCATTGATTTACAAAAGATACATTTTGCCCCGAAAGGATTTCTGTCAGAAACATCAAAAGATGATGTTCTATACTGAGAACCATGGCAACACGGGCATCTAAAGTGAATATGGTTTGTAATATTTTCTACCTCAAAGTGCCACTACATGAACAGCTGCAGGGCCTTTAGGTCCGTTCTCAATACCAAATTCGACTTCCTGATTCTCAGTTAACGTTTTGAAATCGTTGCTCTGAATAGCTGAGAAATGCACAAACACATCTTTGCTACCATCTTTCGGCGTGATGAAACCAAAACCTTTTTCAGGGTTAAACCATTTCACTAAACCAGTCATTTTGTTAGACATCATTATTACCTTTTGAAGAAGTTAGCCCTTGGGCAGAATGGTCCGAAAAAAAATATCAGAGAGAAAAACCAACAAGGAAATCTCAAGAGGTACAAATAATAAAATTATAACAATGACTGCTTCAGATAATTTTGTAACAAACCAGAACACCATTAACGCATGATTAACCAACCATAGCAAGGATTACTTTTGTAAAGAAAAACACACGAATGAAACAATAGCTTTATTTATTAATAAAACGTGTCATTCTGTCTAATGACCTTTTATCTTACCCTTAAGATTTCAAGGATTTTGACTCATGGAAAAGTCCTTTTTATTTAAATTTCACATTCAGCGCTAAAAATAATCCGATTTAATATTAATCTACATCTGATATTTTTTATCTCTTAAAGATTCATAAATCCGTTGACAAGTCACTCCTGCGATGTAGCGTTTGTCAGCAATTTCAGCATAAAGCTGAGCTTCTGCTGCAATATCTCCGAGCATGTTGGTGAGCATTCCTTCGGCGGCTTTGGTTGTTTTGCCTCTGACGGCAGCGGCAAGATTTGCGGTATGCTGCGCTGCGTCAAGGCGTATGGCATATTTTGTTGCTTCGGCACGCAGCTGGTTAACACTATCAGACAGATCAGCAGCCCTGGCAGAAATTTCAGCGGCTTTCTGTTGTGCATCTTTAACAGCCTCATCACGGGATATACTTCGCCCCTGTTCAATTATTCGAGCAGCAAATTGGACATTTACCTCTTGAGATAATTCGGCAGCATCACGCTCCGCCCATTTTTTTTGCCATCCTCTGTCGCACCAGACATTACCTACGACAAATCCTACCAACACGAGCAAAATCACCGTGAATATCTGATTCACTGTTCTATCCCCCAGCAGGTTAATGCACTCTCCTGGTCACGACGAATAACCTGACCGTAACAATTATTTGAACGAATGCGGCAATCACGTCCACCGTCCTTTATCCACCAGCGAATCGCCTCGCATGCGCCTTTACGATCACCGGCATTAAGCCGCTTATAAAACGTCGACGGAAAACACTTACCAGGGCCAATGTTATAGGGACAGAATGACGCGATACCGGCTTTCTGTGGCTCGGTCAGTGGAACTTTTATATTGCGCTCCACCCATGCCAGCGCCTTATCACGCTCAATGGCGTTGACCTGGTCGCATTTTTCCTTCGACAGTTTCATATTGGGAAAAACGTTTTTTCCATCCACCACTGTGGCACCCCGACAGATGGTCCATATGCCAGAACCATCGCGGTATGCCATTGTGTGGTTACCTTCTTTTTCGTCCAGAAACTGGTCAAGTATCTGAGGAGCAGATGCGCCAGCACCAATCAGCGCCAGAACGGCAGCCGACAGGCCGTATCTGATTTTTGTGTTCATAGATATTTATGATGAGGACGCTCGTGCTTATTGGCAGGATTTTCAATCTTAAAGGAGTACTGATGCTGCAGATAAGACTCAACTTTTTCTGACAATTTTTCTGCTACTTCCAGGAAGACTTGCCGGACGCTCATTCTGGCTGCTGCCTCATAAAACTCCAGCGCAGCTCCTTCAACACGGTCCATGGCGACATCCAGGCCAAAAATTTCACCGTCAAAGCGTTCTTTGTCCTGTAAGGCTACAGTTACCGTAACTTTATTCTCAAAATTACGGACTCCTTTCACAACCAGTTCATAGTCTTGAGTCATTGGATTACTCTCCTCTCGCAGCCTTACGCCTGTCTTCTTTAATCTTGAAATAAAGATTTGTCAGGTACGTCAGCAGGCCAAATACCAGGCTACCCAGCACACCTATTGCTGCCCACTGTGAGGGCGTGACTTTATCGAGCAGCTGTAAAAACCAGTAGCCAGCACTGCCTGCGGAGGTGCCGTAGGCAATGCCTGTTGAAATTTTGTCCATGGATTTCATAGCCTCACCTCCGCACGGAACGGATGGCATAGTTATTATGTGTAGGCTTCCAGACACATCAATCAGAGCCTTAATTGATATATATGCTGGAGACGATGCAATATAAAAAGCTCGCCGTAGCGAGCTAATAAAATGTATTTCTCTGATATTATGTTTATTTGTATTAGCTCAGACTTGACATCACAGGTTTCGTATATAGAACATCATCAAATCTGTCAGTTTGCTATGAATGAGATATAGTATTTGAAGAGCTAACCTCGCATGTCAAAGCCAGATTTCTGAAAATCTCTGTAGACTTCCGGATTGTTGAAGGCCGGAAATTTGGCTTTATGAGCTGCGGACTTTATCGCTTCGCAATAGGCTTTATCACCGTTACTGGTAGATATTTTTAACGCCGTGCCATCCTGAGAGAATTCCATATGCAACCTGCATTTTTTCCCTTTCCAGTTATGCGGCTCATCAAGTTTGGCATTAATTGCAGCTCTGATTCCCCGCGCTTGCGCCCCCCATTCATCCTGATCATCCCAGCGTCCTGAACTGCAACTACCTGTAGCAGTAGTTTTGTGGCAATCTGAAGGGTGTAAAGGTGTGCATCCCGCAACAAAACCGACCCAAAAAGTCAACATAACGATTTTCTTTAATCCCACTTCTTGCTCCTCAATCCATTAAAATCTCAGCAATAGTAGTTGTTACGTCCGCCACTGGCTCAGAGCTGACTATCCGCTAAATTTAGCTCAGTGCCGTAGTTGTGTCAGAACAAACCTAAGCCGAAACCGTTTATTACAAAACAATAAATATCAGGGTTTAAAATCCAGCACCCCATTTTGAAATACTTTATATACTTCCGGCGAAGGGGGGGCAGGTATATCAGCATTCTTTATCGCATTCATCGCTTCACGACATAAATCGAGGTCTCCACTTTCTCTTTTAACCTCCAGTAGAAGGCCATTCGGGGCCATATGCATTCTCAGTGTACACTCTTTTCCTGAATACTTACTCGCATCCCCGAACTGTTTTTCGATGGCGCTCTTGATTTGATGGGCATACAGACGGATATCCTCACTAACATCAGAAGTACGTTCAGATGAACTCACATACTGTGTCTCTATTGCTTTATCGGAGTAATATGATGTACGGTCATGATAATTTGTCGATACAGCATCACTGCACCCGATAATAATCCCACTAATAATCAACGTAAGAATTGATGCGCTACGAAAACCCATTTTTCCTCACATATGTCATATAGTAAAGGATTATATATACCGTTGTTTTGGACGCTCAAACAGCGAATCAGATCAAATAAAACGCACATTTGTTAACATTTACACAAAGTCTGCGTGGGATATTCTGAAAGAATATCCATAATGTGGAGAGAATCTATTGAAGTGCATGGTGCCGGGTGCCTCCCGGTGAATTCAGTACCAGCACCTGAATCCGCGATTATCCCATATACCTACTCGCTGATTGCCCCTCCGCACAGGGGGATTCACCATGCCAGTTTCTTTTAACAAACTCCCCGCAAACCAGAGAACAGTCAACCGCCTGAATTGTGAAGTATTTAAAAATTTCTCCCGCTAACTGATACCCGGCTAACAGTCTGGCGTTTTCTTTTTCAGCAACGGGAAAGCAACAACCACCACACCCGCCACCAGCACACCGTCAGCCAGCACTGACATTATCCGGCTGCTGCAATGCCATTCACAAAAACAGTAAGCAATCACTTTTTACCGTAACAGGTGATAATCCAGATATGTATCTACCCCAGATGAGTAATCCGAAGTTCATCCATACCACAGGTCCTGGCTATTCTGTTGTACTCCTGAACAAGAGCAAATAATTCTGAATTAGCAACCATGAACTCATCGCAAACCCTCTGTATAGCATCACTATTCAGAATAATAACGTCTCTTCCCGAAAGACGATCAGGAGCACAGAACAAAACTGTCAAACGGCTGAAGGCCTTTGCTCGTGCTGCATTGACTATATCAATACGCTGCCTAAGGATGAAACACCCCGACGCCTCATCAATATTCACTCTACCCACACCATATGAATGATAAATATTTAATGCTGAAAAAACCATTAGACCGTATAACAAACACTCAATCAATACTTAACAGAACTTTTATTTTTGACAAACATATTATGTTTTCAACAATATCCTGAGCCAGGTATATTCCAGTATAAGGCTCTGCCGGAAGGAATCTGGAAGAATGAATATGGCGCGCTGTACTGGATTCGAACCAGTGACCGATTGCTTAGAAGGCAATTGCTCTGTCCGGCTGAGCTAACAACGCTGAATACCGATAATGGACCGCCATCGGGGACCCGCCCCCGCACCAACAACCCTGTTATCGTGTCGTCTGCTCTTCCTGATAAGCTAATGGCGGTTTGTGATGGTGGCCCTTGCTGGATTTGAACCAGCGACCTGGCGATTATGAGTCGCTCGCTCTCACCACTGAGCTAAAGGGCCGGGAGCAGAATAATAACGGTCCGTAATTAATTCCGCAATAAAAAACCCGCTCGGCGGCGGGTTGTAGAAACTCTTCTAACGTCAGGCATAAAAAGCCCATCATTATGACGAATTTACCACAGATTCCGGAAAAATCAACCTTGTTACCTAGTTACCTTTTTTAACTGCCGCTCAGCCCATGCTTCTTCAATATCAAACCGGGTCACCAGCGCATCATAGAATTTCTTAACTGTTTTTTCCCATGACGCGCGTGTTATCTGGTTTGTCACCTCGCATATAGCATTAAATGCCTCCGTTGATGGTAGTCTTTCATAGCCACGACCACCACAACGCTGGCAGTCTCTGATAACAGGCATACCACGTTTTACCGACTCTTCACGGTGAATGGCGACACCACGCCCACGGCAATCCTTACAGGCGGTGGAAACCTCACCCTTTCCGCCACACTCCGGACAGGCAACTTTTACCACCTCCCTGACTTTTTTCCATTCTTCCCAGTAAGACGGATACACACCTTTCGTACACTTTGCCCATACCGGCGGCTTACCATCCGGATACTGGACCTTGTTTGTAAAAACTACGCTTTCAATAAATTTTTCCCCATCGCAACAAGGGCACTGCTTTTTACTCGCTGCGCTGCGGGCATAATCCTCAAAAGCGTACGAAGCCATAATGCGCATCACTACCGGTTTTATTTCTGCCGGAAGTTTTCTCAACGCCGCCACACGATCGCACCGACTGAGTGCATAATCTGCCAGTAATTCTGTTGCCCGCGCCCTGTCATTCATACTGATGCCCATTTTCCCCAGGAACGCAGAAAACCCCATCTCAGCCCGATTCTGTGTCATGCCCTGCGCGGCCATCACATCAGTGATACTCAGCGCATCTTTTGACGTTGAAGCCGATGCATCGGTCAGGCAAGGGGATTTTAGGGAGTAGTATTTCGGTAAATCTTCCAGTTTCATTTTTTGACCTGCTCTTCATGCATTATGGGGTAAATCTTCACCCCCATACGTCCACCAGATACTGGCTGACCACGAACGATATTGATTTCATCAAACTGCTCATCGTCCATTAACACTCCCGCATGCGTCAGCGCATCCAGCGGTGCTTTCAGGATATTGTCCAGGTCGCGACGACGCTTATCCGGTGGCTCTGCAATCACCTTTATCGCCAGCCTTCCGGACAGGCTTAATTTCAGCCGCTGCTGGCGAACAATAAGCGCCACAGCCCGGTGATAACGCTTTCCCTCCTCCGAGATAAAATATGTGCTGCCACGGCGTCGCCAGTAAGTGTTCACCGTCGGCGGGTAAGGTAAAACCAAATCTATGAGCATCAGTCACCTCTTTTACCCAAGCACGCCAGTTGCAAAGGCGTGATCAAGAAAACGAAAAATTAAATCAACCTGAGAACCATGCTTTTCTTCGAACGCCAGCGGATCCGCATGAAGCTCGTTGTGATGCTCCCGACACAGCGGTAGCGTGAAAATATCGTGAGATTTTGTCCCCATTCCGCCCTGACCATGACCAATCAGGTGATGGGGATCGTCGGCTGGCTTACCACAACACGCACACGGCTGTGTCTTCACCCAGCGTGTGTATTTCTCGTTAACCCAGCGGCGACGTTTAGGTCGTTTCATAAAAGATTCCGGAGACTCAGGATCAACGGCAATGCTGACCACCGTCTTTTCCTGTGGTGGGTTCTGTTGCTGGTGGGCGTGAGGCAGCGGCGCAAGATTTTTTGTGCGCTGTTTCAGTATGCTGGTGGCGGTCTGCTCTCCCGGTACGATGTCGCTTTCACGGTACATTGAGCGGATTTTTTCCGCACGCAACCCCAGCGAACGACGTAATACCGCTTCCGGTAGCGCGTCCGCCACCTGATTGCGGACCGCCCACCAGGATAATTCAGCCAGAGATAATTCACGCTCCTGCGTACCGCTTATTGCGTGACCGATGACGTCAATCATCCATGCTGACAGGTTTTGATGAGCAAGTTGCTCAAGTGATTCGGATGTCTGGTCACGCAGCTGGTTGTCGCAGTGCCAGCACAACACCATTGCGCCGGTACCATAACGGTGAATGACGGTTTCGCTGTGATGATAATCGCCGTGTGGCCACTGGCAGGATTTAATATGGCGCAACAGCCAGTCAGACAATGCACCAGCACCACCAGCAGCACGAATCACCCGTGCGTTACTGAAAAACGGCAGCAATGTTTTGTCTTCCACCAGCGGCTGGCGAGCGGCAGGAACGACCCCGGACGGCAGATTACGCATGCTTTTCGGTTCCGGCTCCACCAGTAACCGGGTATTGTGGAATACCGGCATGGATTCACGGCCCGGCTTAACGATCACCAGCCCGAGTTCCGGTACCAGAACAGGTCGAAGTAATACCCGCACGTTACCTCCAGATGCGTTGCTGGAAT
The DNA here is from genome assembly GCF_049238125.1 of Enterobacter cloacae complex sp. IR5402. Lineage (NCBI taxonomy): Bacteria > Pseudomonadati > Pseudomonadota > Gammaproteobacteria > Enterobacterales > Enterobacteriaceae > Enterobacter > Enterobacter cloacae complex sp. IR5402. The sequence continues at coordinate 63,678 of NZ_JBMKHO010000001.1, read as the reverse complement.
GTGTGGGACGGACGCGGTGGGCGTTCGGAGTAAGGCAATCTGACTGAGATTATCCAGTGACGGTAGTCGAGGCTAAGGGCTTTTTTAACCTCGTATCCGCGCCTGCGGTAACACTGAATTATCCATTCAGCCTGCTCTTCAGTGCATGGTGGATGCTGGAACCAGTCCGATTTGAATGCATGAAAACGCCGTCCGCACCTGCAGGCAAAGACGGCAGAATCATCAGAATTGTGTAATTTGGTATCGTGCGCCATCGGTTGTCTCTGCTGGCGCAGCAGGTGCCAGTTGTTCAGGCTGGCGTATAAAGTATAAATAAACTGGTTCCAGTGTAAAGCCCCTACATTAATGGAATAAAAGTCAAACAACAGATTGTTGGGATAAACACAACGCTTATTATTAAAAGCGATTAGATAAATTAAATTTTAATGTTATGCAATTTTACCAGATCACCATAACATCTCTTTTGAAACCACCGAAACAACAACCATATCAATATTGATTATGTTAAAGTGAGTAAATATGGAAAACAACAAATCTGCACATTACGCTCCTTTTTTATCTGTGATACTTTTTGTTTTATGCTGTGTGTGGGCATTATTTTTATAAAAATATTTACAGATAAAATAAACCCGCCGAAGCGGGTTAAGTGCGGGTGCATTGAGGATGCCTGACACATCAGAGGTGGCGAGGGATTTCTCCCTCGCCAAGTCTCTTACTCCTCAGGTTCGTAGACTGTGAAGACAGCGACCTCCGTCTGGCCGGTTCGGATTCGTACCTCGCAGAGGTCTTTCCTCGTTACCAGTGCCGTCACTATGACGGTTAAACAGATGACGATCAGGGCGATTAACATCGCCTTTTGCTGCTTCATAGCCTGCTTCTCCTTGCCTTTCGGCACGTAAGAGGCTAACCTAGATTTGCCGTTCATAGATTGAGCCTCAGATTAATGTTAAGCGTCTTGCAGGACGCGTAATGTTAACTGGGGCTTTTCTCTATCTGCCTTTGGTGTTCATGCCTGAGACAGATAGCCTCAAGCACCCGCAGCCATTCTACTTAACTCCCGTCACCTGGCCAATATAAAATCAATCAGAAAGGCGATCCATAAGAACAACAGCAAGACAATAAATTGCCATTACAGCTGCAATAGCCAGCGCACATTTGAGAACCAGCACGACAACCTCCTGTATTGGACGTACACCAGTCCTGATAAATATGAGGCTCTCTCATCATTGATGAGATACAACTATTGGGTATAGTTTCTGTGATTTTGTTCTGTAGAAATGGAACACAACAACCAGTAACCACCAGCGATTCTTTAAATACGCCAAATCCGACGCAAGCTAACCTTCTAGTCCGCTTTGGGCGAAGACCGGACGTTCGATAGGTGTGAACTAGTAACTTTAAAAACATTTAATTACCAGTAAAAAAACAAGAATATACTATCACTTTTCCAATTTTTAATTACCCTTATCAATTTTAAGAAATACATTTCCAATCTCATCAGAATAATCCTGTATTATTTTTGAAATGACGGCATGATCAATGGTTGGTTTTAAGAATAAAAGTGTCACAGTAATCTGCATCAAACTAATAGCAGTAGCATGGGCTGGATCAGCCATTCCTGAATCACTTTGCCCGACCAATAATATATCATCACCAGTTTCACAGAGACCAAGCCTATTTCTCATTGCCTTGGAACCGGTGTGTACATTCTGACTCGCCCACTTATAATAAGGGCGCATGTGTTCTAACTGAACATCTTTCTCAATAGCTCCAAACCCCACTTTATTATGGTTAGGGAAAATATAAGATGCCCACCCATAATTATCTGCATATTTTTTGCCGTATTTTTTTATTAATAGATCAAATTGAACTTTACACTCAGCTATTTCTTCAATAGTTGGACCTTTTGCTTCTAACCGGTGCTCGTACTTTTTGTGTTCCAACATTCCAGTATATGAATCAACCACTTCATGGTAGTAAAAGCGCTCAGCACACTCTTTTCCATGCTTTGCTATAAACATAGCTGTGGCTGCTACCTCATGAAGTGCTCGCCATCTCGCTTGGGCAGCATCTGCAAATCCATTCTTTAAGAGACACAAAATTTCGTTGGCGATGTGGCAAGCTCTTGCGTGATGCCGAACGACTAAATCAAAAACCACATCCTCTTCAGAGGCAGCTTGTGGTCTATAAGAACGATTGAACTCTTCACCGGACTCCGTGCATATCACTATAAGTGTTTCGAGCAAATCAAAAGCCTCTGCCCATCTTGAAATATTTCTCTCAACAAATTCATCACAAAGAGAACGATGTTCTCTAAGCATTGCATTGGCCGAGCCAATAAGAGATTTTTTAACGACAATGGCTATTTTAGGAATTAGGTTATTAATTTCTTTTTCGATATCAGCGTCACCAGATAAATCAAGTCTCTCTTTTAAAAGGCTGTCTATGTGCTCAAGCAAAATATTATGAAAAGTATCCATGTCATATCTCAATAAGTTTTAAATCCATGTGGCACACCCATAATATAAAAATAAACAGCATGCCAGTCTAAGTCTGGCTATTTGTATATCATATCACCTGAAACATTGACAGATGTAACCCACCAAAATATTATCAATGACCACTCTTGGCACAAAGCGAACAACCACGCTAGCTCTACCTTGTGCCATGAAAATGTCAATGCATATCTGAACTAATGCCCTTTAATCTAGTAACGTCTAAAATACCTAACATTTCCCTGATAAAATGCCATAATGCGCTGCATAACTTCGCTCTTCCGGCACTCGCGACAGATTATGTTTAGACAACTATCGTAGCGACGTATTTCTCCGTCAGGTAATGACCAGATAAGGTCCGGATCAACCGCAGATGGTTTCTTCAGCTTTGCCCTTGAGAGCTTTTTACGGGCATTTTGCCAGTCCTTACGCGCCTGTTCAGACGGGAATAACCCGTAACCAGAGTTGTATACATCGCCACTGGCAACCAGCTCTCTGGCCAGAACGCTCATCAGATATCTTGTTGCCCCAGTTTTAGTTTCCAGTTGTCGTAACGTCTCGCGCCCACTCTGGCGTACGAGTTCAACAACCTGCCCTTTAATTTTTTCCCGCTCTTCTTGTGTAAAAACTTTTGCCACAAGCCCTCCTGAAAATTACCTCATGACCAGAAATTAACACTTACCCCCTGAAGCCCGGCGGAATTTCGTTATCCGGTTCAGAAATATGATTCACACAACGCTGGTTGTTCGTGCCGCTTACCGGGAGCAACCAGGGGTTCTCAAAATTCCGGTCCGGTCCAAAAAACGTCGTCGCTCGCTGAACAAATTCCGTTCCCGTTTTCCCGGTAGCCGCCAAGTATCTTGCGTAACGCCTCACGCCATCCAGCATGGCCTCTGGTGGCACCCCCTCGCGTAATCTGGCCTTCCAGGCACTGAAAGCGGATTTCTTCGGGTTTGCTCCGGCACGCAACGGGTACTCCCGCCAGACCTGTTCGAACACATCCGGATAATCCACTCGTCCCACAGACAGCCCGGTGTTTTCCGGGACTACCCGATCGGCTTCCCGCTGAATGGCGGAATCGGCTTCAGGCTGCTGCAGTTGGTGTGATTGTTCCGGCCTTTGGGTCATCACCTGCTGCACAGCGCCCGAATCGGCTTTCAGCGCATACGCTGAATCGGCTTCCGGTGTCGTGCCTGCTGGCTGACCAGGATTGACGGTCTGAACATCCCCTGCCTGGTTCGTGGCGTTTTTTACGCCATGGACCATAGTGTTTTGATCTTCTTGATCTGTATCTTTATCTGTATCTTTATATGTCGTGACTCGTCGTGACATGTGCGTGACATTTCGTGATGCGCCGTGACAATCGCCATTTTGTTCCCGCTTTCTTTCCCTCTCTCGCTGCGCCCTCTTGCGCTCTGCAGGAGATTTTGCGGTTTGCGAAATATTGCCGTTGTCCTCTTTAAGCACCTGGCGTTTTTCCCATCCAGTGATTAAATCACCATCAAGTACCCGCCCCTGCATCGTCTGCAAAATTGAATCAATTACCTCTTCTGTCACGTCGAGCGCACTTGCCAAATCTTCTGTCGTGACATCAATGTGACCTCGCGTGACATTTCGTGACGCGCTCACCAGGAGGTGGATATACACTGCCATCACTGTTGCAATTGGCTGCCCTGACACCCTGGCAATTGTTCGCCACTTAGGGTCATTTGGCATGTCATGCCATAATCTGAGCCAGGCGTTAGCCATACTCACCTCTTCTGATACCGAATCTTTTTACTCACGAGTTGCCGGAAGCGATTCGATATGGCTATTATCACTCAATGCACTGCCACAGCATTTCCTGCCGGGCCACCACGGTTCATCTGATTGAAACCGGCGATTGCCACTGCGACAAAATCATCAGCGTCTCTCACCAGTCGCTCCCGCGTCTCCACCAGCTCCCGAAAATAAGCTGAACTGTGGCTGCGCATTCTGCGCCACCAGCAAAGGTGGCATTGCCTTTTCGATCGCTGGTAACAACGCCTGAATTTTTTCAACTGCATCAGGGGTGTCTTTCTCTACCCAGCGGAAAATTTTCTGGGTATTGCGAGCCAGGGCTTCCGGATGGCTGTCGTCATGCAGTTCTGGGAACGTCATACCCAGTTCAAAATAAGCCCTGGTTATTTCAGCTGCCGGAACTTTTTCACCGTCCGGATGCGCCCAGGCATTCATCGCCATGCGGATGTGTTCATGCTTGATTTTCATGAATCAAGCTCCTAGAAAGTGGTTGTGTTAACGTTTTGGTATCTTCCAGCTCGGGCCAAATATTCATCCAATCAAAAGGCCTTAGTTGCTGACGTGTAACTTCACCATTACTGGCTCGTTCAATAAGGACACATAACGATGCCCCTAACACTTGACCTTTACTCAATGCCTTTCTTAGATAACCGATGCTGGTACCACACTCGCATGCAAACATACGCTGTTCATCTGACGAAAGAGAATTGAGAAATATTCTTAATTCTTCCATAGCTACTCCTTAGTAAACACAGCAAAGAATACCTACAGGTAAACAAAAGTCAATACCCACAGGTTGTTTACCTTGCAGTAATCGCATCTATTATTTACCTATGGACAAATATGAATTTAGACGACAGCAACTCATCAAAATTCGTGATGAGAAATGCGATGGTAAAGCGGTTAACGTGGCCAGAAAGATCGGGCGCGAGCCTTCTTATGTATCAAGAATGTTGTACCCAGAGGGGAAAAAGGGAAAAAAACGGATCGCTGATGATATGGTGGAGATTATCGAAGAGTCCTTTGGGTTACCCCGGGGATGGATGGATGGTATCGTTTCATCATCAACGAACACAGCCTCCAGTTATGAAACAAGGGTTCTAACGCCACGACAACGTATTTTTTTAGATCTCTTAGACGAACTGCCAGAAAGTGAAGCGGATAACTTATTAAAAACTCTTGAAGAGAAAAAACAGTATTACAATATGATCTACGAAGAAATCCGTAAAAAGAAAGCACAAAACGCATCATAGCTCACCAAACAACTAGTCACCAGTTAAGACACCGCAAAAAGTTACCCATGGGTATTTACTTTTTAAATACCTATGGGTATCCTTCTTTTCATACCAACTCACCCCGCTCCACAGAATGCAGGGCAATACTTCGAGTTACCAGGCAGTGGTCAGGGGTTAAGTAGCCAGCCCGAGGCGTAAGAACATGACGGCAGGGTACAACTTTAATAACTATGCAGCAGGTTTTTGTTCCGCTACCCCGGCGTTAAGGGGAAATGAGGTCAGCATGGATACTATCAATCTTGGCAACAGCGAATCTCTGGTATGTGGCGTGTTCCCCAACCAGGACGGTACGTTCACCGCAATGACGTATACCAAAAGCAAAACGTTTAAAACCGAAAATGGTGCCCGTCGCTGGCTGGAAAGAAACTCAGGTGAGTGATATGGATTTCGACACAATCATGGAAAAGGCTTACGAAGAATACTTCGAAGGCCTTGCCGAAGGCGAAGAAGCTCTCAGCTTCAGTGAGTTTAAACAGGCACTCAGAATAAGAATGTGCTCTCACAATGACGCGGAGCACAAATATGAGAAGCAAAATCAGACCGCAGAAAATTTTGTTCTGGAACCCGGAGAAACGCTTTTCAAAATTCCCGTTACGTGCCCCATTTGCGGTTTTACATCAGAAGAACTTGACGACTCCTGTAACAATCAGGAAACAACCAAGTATGTCGAAGATGATACCGAGTGCGCACGAAGAACGATTATATCCACGAGTCCAAACTCCAGGGCCAATAAATCTCACTTTGAGAGGGTGATTAATCCACTCCCCCAAACCAATAAAAAAGATGCCGGAGGACAAAAAACCCAATGGAACAACGGGATATCTGTCAAAAAAAGACGTTCCATTAAAGACAAACAACGCAGCGCCAACAACTGTAAGCGCTTTATACCAGTAATCAATTTTCATGTTCTTAAGCGGATTTATTGGTGGTTGCGACATTGCTTAATGAATCCTTAAAACTGTGGTGATTTTAAGGATACCACCTCGCCTGACGTGGTTAAAAGCAGGCACACAACACGAAAGCGCACGGCGAAGTTCGTCTCACTGTACGGTGTCGTTAAATTTAATTCGACCGTGCGCTTCCGGTTGTGGCAACCCGCAAAATGGCGCGGCGGTAAGTATGGCGGGGTTATTCCTTCCCCGTTGAGGACACCGGGTTGTCAGGTTGACCATACGCTTAAGTGACAACCCCGCTGCAACGCCCTCTGTTATCAATTTTCTGGTGACGTTTGGCGGTATCAGTTTTACTCCGTGACTGCTCTGCCGCCCTTTTTAAAGTGAATTTTGTGATGTGGTGAATGCGGCTGAGCGCACGCGGAACAGTTAAAACCAAAAACAGTGTTATGGGTGGATTCTCTGTATCCGGCGTTAATTGTTAACTGGTTAACGTCACCTGGAGGCACCAGGCACTGCATCACAAAATTCATTGTTGAGGACGCGATAATGAAAACGTTATTACCAAACGTTAATACGTCTGAAGGTTGTTTTGAAATTGGTGTCACTATCAGTAACCCAGTATTTACTGAAGATGCCATTAACAAGAGAAAACAAGAACGGGAGCTATTAAATAAAATATGCATTGTTTCAATGCTGGCTCGTTTACGTCTGATGCCAAAAGGATGTGCACAATGAATTCAGCATTTGTGCTTGTTCTGACAGTTTTTCTTGTTTCCGGAGAGCCAGTTGATATTGCAGTCAGTGTTCACAGGACAATGCAGGAGTGTATGACTGCAGCAACCGAACAGAAAATTCCCGGTAACTGTTACCCGGTCGATAAAGTTATTCACCAGGATAATATCGAAATCCCGGCAGGTCTTTAAAACAGTTCCGTAATAAATATCCGGTTTCATTCTTATATGCCAGCAATGGCAGGGATTTGTTCATCCTTAAATCTGTCATGAGGTTAAAACAAATGAGTAAAGTCTTTATTTGCGCCGCTATTCCTGACGAACTGGCAACAAGGGAAGAAGGCGCTGTGGCTGTAGCCACAGCCATTGAAGCTGGCGACGAACGCCGTGCTCGAGCAAAATTTCACTGGCAATTCCTGGAACATTATCCGGCTGCTCAGGACTGCGCTTATAAATTTATTGTCTGCGAGGATAAACCTGGCATACCCCGCCCTGCCCTCGATTCATGGGATGCTGAATATATGCAGGAAAACCGCTGGGATGAGGAGTCTGCTTCTTTTGTCCCGGTTGAGACTGAATCCGATCCGATGAACGTCACTTTTGACAAGCTGGCCCCTGAAGTACAGAACGCTGTCATGGTTAAGTTCGACACATGTGAAAACATCACCGTTGATATGGTTATTAGCGCACAGGAATTGTTGCAGGAAGACATGGCAACATTCGACGGACATATCGTTGAAGCGTTGATGAAAATGCCAGAAGTTAACGCCATGTATCCGGAGCTTAAGTTGCACGCCATTGGGTGGGTTAAGCATAAATGTATTCCTGGTGCTAAATGGCCCGAAATTCAGGCAGAGATGCGCATCTGGAAAAAACGTCGCGAAGGTGAACGCAAGGAAACCGGAAAATACACGTCTGTTGTTGATCTCGCCCGCGCCAGAGCCAATCAACAGTACACTGAAAATTCAACAGGAAAAATCAGCCCGGTCATTGCTGCCATTCATCGCGAATACAAGCAGACATGGAAAACACTGGATGACGAACTGGCCTACGCTCTCTGGCCTGGTGATGTGGATGCCGGAAACATTGACGGCAGCATCCATCGCTGGGCAAAAAATGAAGTTATCGACAACGACCGCGAAGACTGGAAGCGTATCTCGGCATCAATGCGCAAACAGCCTGATGCCCTTCGCTACGACCGCCAAACTATTTTTGGCCTTGTCCGTGAGCGTCCGATCGACATTCACAAAGATCCCGTAGCACTGAACAAATATATCTGCGAATACCTGACGACAAAGGGCGTGTTTGAGAATGAAGAAACAGACCTGGGCACTGTTGATGTTCTCCAGTCATCAGAAACACAAACTGATGCAGTGGAAACTGAGGTATCTGATATCCCAAAAAATGAAACCGCGCCGGAAGCTGAACCATCTGTAGAGCGTGAGGGGCCGTTCTATTTCCTCTTCGCAGATAAGGACGGAGAAAAATACGGTCGCGCAAACAAACTTTCTGGTCTGGATAAGGCACTGGCTGCTGGCGCCACTGAAATCACAAAAGAAGAATATTTTGCCCGAAAAAATGGCACATACACGGGCTTACCGCAAAATGTAGATACCGCTGAAGATTCAGAACAACCAGAGCCGATAAAAGTTACCGCTGACGAAGTAAACAAAATTATGCAGGCAGCCAATATCATCCAGCCTGACGCCGATAAGTTGCTTGCTGCATCACGTGGTGAATTTGTTGAAGGGATTAGTGACCCGAATGATCCGAAATGGGTTAAGGGGATCCAGACCCGCGATTCTGTGAACCAGAACCAGCATGAATCGGAACGGAACTACCAAAAAGCGGAACAAAACAGCCCAAATGCGTTACAAAACGAGCCAGAAACGAAACAGCCTGAATCAGTGGCGCAACAGGAAGTGGAAAAAGTCTGCACCGCCTGCGGTCAGACCGGCGGCGGCAACTGCCCTGATTGTGGCGCGGTAATGGGCGACGCAACATACCAGGAAACATTCGATGAAGAGTATCAGGTTGAAGTTCAGGAAGATGATCCGGAGGAAATGGAAGGCGCTGAACATCCACACAAGGAGAACACTGGCGGCAATCAGCATCACGATAGCGATAATGAAACTGGCGAGACGGCAGATCACTCAATTAAGGTGAACGGTCATCAAGAAATCACATCCACCAGCAGGACGTGTGACCATCTAATGATCGACCTTGAAACCATGGGAAAAAATCCTGATGCCCCGATCATCTCAATAGGTGCAATATTTTTCGATCCGCAAACCGGAGATATGGGACCGGAATTTAGTAAGACTATCGATCTGGAAACTGCTGGCGGAGTCATTGATCGGGACACCATTAAATGGTGGCTTAAGCAATCACGCGAAGCGCAATCTGCCATTATGACCGATGAAATCCCGTTAGATGATGCACTGTTACAATTGCGGGAATTTATCGACGAAAACTCCGGTGAATTTTTTGTTCAGGTCTGGGGAAATGGAGCCAACTTCGACAACACGATTTTGCGCCGTTCATACGAACGGCAGGGGATCCCCTGCCCGTGGCGTTACTACAACGATCGCGATGTACGCACAATCGTTGAGCTGGGGAAAGCCATAGACTTCGATGCCAGAACGGCTATTCCATTCGAAGGTGAGCGCCATAATGCACTTGATGACGCCCGTTACCAGGCAAAATACGTTTCAGTTATCTGGCAAAAACTGATCCCGAGTCAGGCTGATTCTTAATGTTCAACTGTCGCCGGTTGTGACTGGTATTCTGCAACCGGCGCTCGTCTGATGTAAGAGATAAAGAAATCGATGAGCGAAGTAATCATGATTGTCTCTCCCGGCAAATGGGTATCCGAAGAGCAGTTAATTGCGCTGAAAGGAATAAAAAAAGGTACGTTAAAAAAGGCCCGGGAAAAATCGTTTATGGAAGGAAGGGAATATAAGCATGTCGCTCATGACGGTATGCCATGGGATAACAGTCCATGCTTTTACAACCTGGAAGAAATTGATCGCTGGATTGAGCGCCAGGCATCAGCAAGACCAAGACGTCATCTTACTTGACTAAAAGCCACACTAACTAATGAGAGAAATTGAAATGAAATATCCGACAGGCGTGGAAAACCATGGAGGGAAATTACGCATCTGGTTTGTTTATAAAGGCGTAAGAGTCAGGGAAAACCTGGGGGTTCCTGACACAGCAAAAAACAGGCGCGTTGCAGGTGAGCTACGCGCCTCTGTTTGTTACGCAATAAAAACTGGTGTTTTCGACTATGCAAAACAGTTTCCCTCCTCACGCAATCTGGAAAAATTTGGTGAGACCCGACAAGATTTAACCATAAAAGAACTGGCTGAAAAATTTCTGGCACTGAAAGAAACTGAAGTCGCAAAAACATCACTCAACACATACCGTGCCGTCATCAAAAATATCCTGAGCATAATCGGTGAAAAAAATCTTGCCTCATCGATTAATAAAGAAAAATTACTGGAGGTTCGTAAAGAGCTACTGACTGGATACCAGATCCCCAAAAGTAACTATATTGTTACACAACCAGGGAGATCGGCTGTAACTGTAAATAATTACATGACAAATCTTAACGCCGTGTTCCAGTTTGGTGTTGATAACGGTTACCTGGCAGATAACCCGTTTAAGGGGATCTCGCCATTAAAGGAATCAAGAACCATTCCGGATCCTCTTTCGCGGGAGGAATTCATCCGTCTTATCGATGCGTGCAGAAATCAGCAAGCCAAAAATTTATGGTGTGTTTCTGTTTATACTGGCGTTCGCCCTGGTGAGCTGTGTGCACTTGGATGGGAGGACATAGATCTGAAAAATGGAACAATGATGATCAGGAGAAATTTAGCAAAAGACCGTTTCACGGTACCAAAAACACAGGCGGGAACCAATCGGGTCATTCATCTTATTAAGCCAGCAATCGACGCTCTCCGGAGTCAGATGACATTAACGAGACTGAGCAAAGAGCATATCATTGATGTTCACCTCAGAGAGTATGGCAGAACAGAAAAACATAAATGCACCTTTGTTTTTCAACCTGAAGTGTCAGCGAGAGTAAAAAATTATGGTGACCATTTTACCGTTGACTCAATAAGGCAGATGTGGGACGCAGCGATAAAACGTGCCGGACTCCGCCATCGAAAATCATATCAGTCGAGACATACTTATGCCTGCTGGTCGCTGACAGCTGGTGCTAACCCGGCATTTATAGCAAACCAGATGGGCCATGCAGATGCGCAAATGGTATTTCAGGTATACGGAAAATGGATGTCTGAAAACAATAATGCACAGGTAGCTTTGTTAAATACACAGTTAAGCGAGTTTGCCCCAACCATGCCCCATAACGAAGCAATAAAAAATTAATTTAATATTTATCAAATAGTTGACACGTATGACTCTTGAAATCCATAAATTCCAGGGCGGTGCCCAGCCAGCCAGATACGGCGGCTTTCACCAAATCTGACGTACTTCTTTGAGGTTGTGCTTGAGTCATAATGGCTATCTCTGAAAGGTAAGATGCGTACCACTTAGAGCCTGTCTTCGCAGGCTCTTTACCGCGTGAATTATTATTGGTCGAACGTGAGCAAGACTTTGCAGCACTGCCGCTGGTCTTTTTCAAACAGTTCGATGGCGTCTGTAACGTGGTGATAGTCAAATGTATGGGTGACCAGTTTTTCAGGGTCGATCAGCCCTTTTTCCAGCCAGTCAATGACCACCGGGAATTTGTTGGCATTCAGGCGCGAAGAGAAGATCGACAGCTCTTTGCCGGTGATCCCCTGCTGCACGATCTGGCTCGGGTCGCTGGAAAATCCCATCAGCACGATGCGCGCCGCCGGAGACGCCAGCGTAATCGCTTCCTGCAAAATGGACGGATGACAGGCAGCATCGATGATTAATGTCGGCTTGATGCCTTTTTCATCCAGCGCAGTCTGTAACGACTGCTCGCCGTTGTTGAAGACCCAGTCTGCGCCGCTGCGTTGCGCCATCTCCAGCCGCTCATCAATGCGATCTACCACGATGACCTGCTTCACCTTGTAAACGCCCTTCAGCGCCTGCACGGTGACCAGCCCCATCGGGCCTGCGCCGTAGATCAGCGCCACGTCCTGTTCGGTGGGTTTCGCCTGCCCCGTCACGTTGGCGGCAATGGTGAATGGCTCAACCATCACCGCGTGTTTGTCAGGGATCGCATCCGGAATGTGCCAGGCATTTTTCGCCGGCACGACGGCGTATTCGCTGAAACCACCGTCGCGATGGACGCCCAGCACCACCAGCGAGGTGCAAACGTTCGGTTTACCAACGGAACAGGGGTAGCAGTGCCCGCAGCTGATCACCGGATCCACCGAAACGCGCTGACCCAGTCGGGTGCCCTCCACGCCTTCGCCAACCGCGTCTATTTCGCCAAAGAATTCGTGACCGATTACCCGCGGATATTTTGCAAACGGGTTATGCCCGCGATAGATATGGCTGTCTGAACCGCAGATACCGGCGAGCTTAATTTTGACGCGGACGTCGCCTGCCCCCGGCAACGGGAGAGGACGCTCCTCAATCTCCAGCGCATTCGGCTGTTGGATCACTACGCTTTTCATCATTCGCTCCTCGTTTACCAGTTCCAGAGAGTGCCGTCTTCCAGACGGGCCACCGGCAGATAAGCCGGATCGTACGGGTATTTCGCTGCCAGCTTCTCATCAAACTCAATGCCCAGCCCTGGCTTGTCGCCCGGGTGCATATAGCCGTTATCGAAGCGCCAGCTGTGCGGGAACACTTCCAGCATCTGCTCTGAATAACCCATATACTCCTGCACACCAAAGTTCGGTACCCACAGGTCAAAATGCAGCGCCGCGGCGTGGCAAATCGGCGACAGATCCGACGGGCCGTGTGAGCCGGTACGCACCTGGTAGAGTGAGGCAAAGTCCGCAATGCGACGCATCCCGGTGATGCCGCCCGCATGGGTTATGGTGGCGCGGATATAGTCAATGAGCTGCTCTTCAATCAGCTGCTTGCAGTCCCAGATGCTGTTGAACACTTCCCCCACCGCAATTGGCGTGACGGTGTGCTGGCGGATCAGGCGGAAACACTCCTGGTTTTCAGCGGGAGTCGGATCTTCCATCCAGAACAGGCGGTACTCTTCAATACTTTTGCCGAACCGCGCCGCTTCGATGGGCGTCAGACGGTGATGCATGTCGTGAAGGAGATGTTCACTGAAACCGAACTGGCTGCGCACTGCGTCGAACAGTTTGGGCGTGAAGTCGAGGTATTTCTCGGTGGACCACAGCTGCTCTTCCGGCCAGGCGCCCTTGGTCGCAGGTTCATACGCCAGCCCTTTGCCTTTGGCCATGCCGTAGGTGGTTTTCATTCCCGGCACGCCGCACTGCACGCGAATTGCCTTGAAGCCCATCTCTTTATGACGGGCATAATCTTCCAGCACGTCGTCAATGGTGTGCCCGGTGGTGTGACAATAAACCATCACCCCTTCCCGGGAAGCCCCGCCCAGAAGCTGATAGAGCGGCATGTTCGCGGCTTTCGCCTTAATGTCCCATAGCGCCATATCCACGGCAGAAATCGCTGACATGGTGACCGGACCACGACGCCAGTAAGCGCCTTTATAGAAGAACTGCCAGATATCTTCGATGCGGTGCGCATCGCGGCCAATCAGCTGAGGGCACAGGTGATCTTTCAGGTAAGAGGCAACGGAAAGTTCGCGTCCGTTCAGCGTGGCATCACCCAGGCCGACAATGCCCTCATCGGTCGTAATTTTAAGGGTGACAAAGTTACGCCCCGGGCAAGTGACAAATACTTCAGCCCCGACAATCTTCATAATCCATTTCCTTACATCGCTCGTTGTGATGCAGGAAATTTACGCAACTACACTACTACCATACAAGTATAATGATCGTAAAATCAGCGGGCGATCACACTATAAGGACGCTTATGCGCGTCCCCAACCGGCCACGATGATCAACATGCCGCACAGGGCAATCAGCGCGCCTGCCCAGTCATACAGGCTTAGCCTGACGCCATCGACAACGCGCAGCCACAGCAGCGCGGTACAGACGTACACTCCGCCGTAGGCCGCATATACCCTCCCGCTGGCGGCCGGATGCAGGGTGAGCAGCCAGACAAAAAGGGCCAGGGACACACCCGCCGGGATCAGCAGCAGCGCGGAAGCGCCCCGCTTTAGCCAGAGCCACGGCAAAAAGCATCCGATGATTTCGCACAGCGCGGTCGCGAAAAAAAGCAGCGTCGTTTTGAACATTTTTCTCGTTTCGTGAGGATTGATTTAGACATCATACGCGATAATGTTCACATCGTTCCCATACCTGCCGCGCGGGTATGACACCCTTTCGGATTGGTGTAGAATCCAACGGGATAATCCGATTGTCTGCACCCGTTTAAAGGAAACGCTATGACTACATTAAGCAAACGCCTTTGTCTGGCAGCCGCACTGGCACTGTCCTCGTTCGCCTTCGCCGCAACGGCATCAGCCGAAACCAGCAAACTCATCATTGAGTCTGGTGACAGCGCGCAAAGCCGCCAGAATGCTGCCATGGACAAAGAACAATGGAATGACACCCGCAGCCTGCGTCAGAAAGTGAATAAGCGCGTGGAGAAAGAGTGGGATAAAGAAGACGTCGCGTTTGATGCCCGCGACAAATGCCAGCAAAGTGCCAACGTCAACGCTTACTGGGAGCCTAACACCCTGCGCTGTCTCGATCGTCGCACTGGCCGCACGGTAGCACCGTAATGTCGACGCCGTGTGACGTTAAGCTCCGTCCGCTGGAGCGCGAAGATTTACGCTTTGTTCACCAGCTCGACAACAATGCCAGCGTGATGCGCTACTGGTTTGAAGAGCCTTATGAGGCGTTTGTCGAGCTGTCCGATCTCTACGATAAGCATATCCACGATCAGAGTGAACGCCGGTTTGTGGTGGAGTGCGAAGGTGAAAAAGCCGGGCTGGTTGAACTGGTTGAGATCAACCACGTTCACCGTCGGGCGGAATTTCAGATCATTATTTCACCGGAGCACCAGGGGAAAGGTCTTGCGTCGCGAGCGGCAAAGCTGGCGATGGATTACGGGTTTAACGTCTTGAATCTCTACAAGCTTTACCTTATCGTCGACAAAGAGAACGAAAAAGCGATTCATATCTACCGTAAGCTGGGCTTTATGGTGGAAGGTGAACTGATCCATGAGTTCTTTATTAACGGCGAATACCGTAACACCATACGCATGTGCATTTTCCAGCATCAGCATCTGGCCGGGCATAAGTCCTCCTCCGCCAGCCTGCTTAAACCCACCGCGCAGTAACCTGCGCGGTTTTATTCTCAATAATATTCAATGCTGTTTTTGATGGTGTACTTGCGCTCAACGGCAGGTTTGACGCTGTCATCTGTTATCACCAGCTCACAGTTCACCGGGTTGTTGTGGCGATCGTAATCACAGCTCTGCTTTACATTGCCCATCGGTTTATCGTTCAACAGGCTTACCGCCGTATAATCCATGCGCTTGCGCAGATCTTTCGAAGGCACCGACTTGACCGATAAACGCTGGTCGCCGGAAACCGTAGTTTTACCCAGCGGGTAGCCGTCGGCGTCATACTGGTACTTCACTTCCATCTCTTTACTGTGCGCTGCAACCACAAACCCGTTATCGTCGGTGTCCCACGTCAGGCCGGCAGACGGCAGTTCCGCCAGCTGGCATTTCCCCTGTAACTTTACCTTCTGCTGCTGGGTTTCCGCATCGACGTAGT
This sequence comes from Enterobacter cloacae complex sp. IR5402, assembly GCF_049238125.1. Lineage (NCBI taxonomy): Bacteria > Pseudomonadati > Pseudomonadota > Gammaproteobacteria > Enterobacterales > Enterobacteriaceae > Enterobacter > Enterobacter cloacae complex sp. IR5402. Next base: position 47,706 of record NZ_JBMKHO010000001.1, on the reverse strand, counting down.
AGTTAGCATCCAGCACCAGCGCAACGCCCGTATTCGCTTCGAGATCGTGCAGTTCAAGCGTATCGAAACACCCTTCCGTTGACATCGTGCCGGTCACACGTTTAGAGACTTCACCCTTATCGTTGAATAGCGTCTGGGTAAAATCCTTCACCGGCCCGCGCAGAGGATCAAAGTCAAACTCGTTCGAAAAGCTCGCCATCTCCGGCGTAAATGACAGCGGCGCGGTGTTGTTGTCGCATCCCACCAGTACCGTTGCCAGTAGCGTTATCGCTGCGTATTTGTTCACATCATTTACCAAAAGGATGAAAGGATAGTGGCACTTATAGTAGCAAATAGTATGGTAACGATGTTGAATTGATTCAAATACTGGTAAAATGTAAGAATGTAGATGTAGTCCAGTCAAACAGTCTTTAAGGAACGTTCAAAGGATGAGAACTTTTATAATCAATCTCAAACACTCGCTCGAACGTCGTGCAAAAATGGAATCTCAACTATTAAAGCTGAACATAGCACACGAATTTATCGAAGCAATTGATGGTCGGAAAATGGCTGAAGCTGAACGCAAAAATGTTACGCGCGAGGTAAATTATGCTTTTCTCCCGGGTGAAGTTGGTTGCGCATTAAGTCATCAGGAAATATATAAAAAAATAATATATGAAAATATCGACACAGCTCTCATCCTCGAAGATGATGTTGTAATAAATAATGATTTACGTGAAATACTCGACAACGTAACGCTTAGCGCGACTAAACCTGAGATTATACTTCTTAGTCGAGTTAATAAATATTACAAAAAGCCTCTTAAAAGCATAAGCGGCTCATATAGCATTCATAAAACTCAACAAGCCACGACTGCTCACGCTTATATTATTAATCAAAAAGCTGCCAGTAATCTCCTTCAAAACCTATATCCTGTGTGGATGGTTTCTGACAAATGGACCTTGTTTGAAGATTTATCTTTAGCGAAAATTCATTCAATCGTGCCTTTTCCAGTACGTCTTTCCGAAGAAGCGAACGCCTCGACTATTAATGAATCGAAAGGCGATGCTGCTTTAGATGCCAAAAAGAAAGAAATCTGGGAGTTGCTGATGCGGGAAAGACCTTTAGCTGCAAAGCTTCGCCACCGTTATCGACGCGCGATTACGCCACTGTTCAATACAATAATTAATCAAGGGAAAGGGTAAGCTTATTATTCTTTTTGATTACAGCGCGTTTCAGCACCACCAGGACAATTCAGAAAGACAGACCCAAAAACAAAAGCTTACCCTAGCCCTGCTATGCTTACAGTCTACACAGTGAAAAGGAGCTACAGATGAAACGGTTACCCTGGATTACCGCCCTGCTGTTAATGAGTGCTTCACCCGCTCTTCTTGCGGCCCCGGATTCCTGCGAGCGCGTGAAAAGCGACATTCAGCAGAAGATTATCAACAACGGCGTACCGGAGTCTGGCTTTACCCTGAACATCGTCCCGAACGATCAGGCCGATCAGCCGGATGCGCAGGTCGTTGGGCATTGTGCCAACGATACTTTCAAAATTTTGTACACCCGCACCAGTAGCGGCAACTACCCGGTGAGCGGCGCAGGTACGCAGGAGAATGCGCCCGCTGAGCCGCAATGATTTTCCCACTCAATTCCCCTGATTTGACGAGGATTAATATTTAATACCTCTAAATAAGTAACACTCCCCCCATCATTAGCCCGGTTGTAGTCACGGGTGAAAATAATTATTAACAATGATGGGGTGAGTCATGTCCGAAGTTGAACATCACGGCGGGATAAGCCGTCGAACTCTGGTTAAATCTACTGCCATAGGATCTCTGGCGCTTGCCGCCGGTGGGATCGCATTACCTTTTGGTCTAAAAAGCGCCGCCGCCGCTGTGCAGTCCGCTATTCAGCCCGCAGATGACAAAGTCGTCTGGGGCGCCTGCTCGGTAAACTGCGGTAGCCGTTGTGCGCTGCGTCTGCACGTTCGCGATGACGAAGTCTATTGGGTTGAAACGGATAATACCGGCGAGGATGTTTACGGCAACCATCAGGTTCGCGCCTGCCTGCGAGGCCGTTCAATTCGCCGTCGCATCAATCACCCAGACCGTCTGAACTATCCGATGAAACGCGTGGTCGAAAAATACGGCAACGAAGCGGTCTACATTAACTACTCCTCCGGAATTGTAGGCGGCAACATCACCCGTTCCTCCCCTTACGCCTCGCTGGTCGCGCGCCTGATGAACTGCTACGGCGGCTTCCTCAGCCACTACGGCACCTACAGCACCGCGCAGATCGCCTGCGCAATGCCCTACACCTACGGCAGCAACGACGGCAACAGCACATCGGATATCGAAAACACCAAACTGGTGGTGATGTTCGGCAATAATCCGGCGGAAACGCGCATGAGCGGCGGCGGGATCACATACTTCCTTGAGCAGGCGCGCGAACGGTCAAACGCGCGGATGATCGTTATCGATCCGCGTTATACCGACACTGCCGCAGGGCGTGAAGACGAGTGGATCCCGATTCGTCCGGGCACCGATGCCGCGCTGGTGGCAGGTATTGCGTGGGTGCTGATTAATGAAAATCTGGTCGATCAACCTTTCCTCGATAAATACTGCGTGGGTTATGACGAAAAAACCCTGCCGGAAGGCGCACCAGCTAATGGTCATTACAAAGCCTATATTCTCGGCCAGGGTGATGACAAAACCGCGAAAACTCCGGATTGGGCGTCTCGCATAACGGGCATCCCTGCCGAACGCATCATTAAGCTGGCCCGTGAAATCGGTTCGGCGAAACCGGCCTACATTTGCCAGGGCTGGGGCCCGCAGCGTCAGGCAAACGGGGAGCAAACGTCCCGCGCCATCGCCATGCTGCCGATCCTGACCGGCAACGTCGGCATTAACGGCGGTAACAGCGGCGCACGCGAATCGACCTACACCATCACCATCGAACGCATGCCGCTGCCGGAAAATCCGGTGAAAACGCAAATCTCCTGCTTCAGCTGGACGGATGCCATCGTGCGTGGACCGGAGATGACCGCCCTGCGCGACGGCGTACGCGGCAAAGATAAGCTCGATGTGCCGATCAAGTTCATCTGGAACTACGCGGGTAATACCATCATCAACCAGCACTCCGATATCAACAAAACTCACGACATTTTGCAGGATGAGAGCAAGTGCGAAACGATCGTCGTCATTGATAACTTCATGACCTCGTCTGCGAAGTATGCCGATATTGTTCTGCCGGATCTGATGACCGTCGAGCAGGAAGATATCATCCCCAACGATTACGCCGGCAACATGGGATACCTGATTTTCCTCCAGCCGGTTACCGCCCCGAAGTTCGAGCGCAAGCCCATTTACTGGATCATGAGCGAAGTGGCGAAACGCCTCGGACCGGATATCCATCAGAAATTCACCGAAGGCCGTACGCAGGAGCAGTGGCTGCGCTACCTGTACGCCAAAATGGTCGCCAAAGATCCGCTGCTGCCGTCCTACGACGCGCTGAAAAAAATGGGTATTTATAAGCGCAAAGATCCAAATGGACATTTTGTGGCCTATAAAAAATTCCGTGACGATCCGGATGCCAATCCGCTGAAAACCCCGTCGGGCAAAATCGAGATCTACTCCAGCAAGCTGGCGGATATTGCGGCAACCTGGGAACTACAAAAAGACGAAACCATCACCCCGCTGCCGGTCTATACCTCAACCTTTGAAGGCTGGGACGCGCCCGAGCGCAGCAAATTCCCGCTGCAATTGTTCGGTTTCCACTTTAAAGCCCGTACCCACTCCAGTTACGGCAACGTAGATGTGCTCCAGGCCGCCTGTCGCCAGGAGGTGTGGCTTAACCCTGTGGATGCAGAGCAACGAGGTATCAAAAATGGGGATATGGTGCGCGTCTTCAACGACCGCGGCGAAGTGCGCATTGCTGCGAAAGTCACCCCGCGCATCATGCCCGGCGTAAGCGCGATGGGCCAGGGCGCCTGGCATGACGCCAACATGAACGGCGATCGTGTCGATCACGGCTCCTGCATCAATACCCTGACCACGCACCGCCCGTCACCGCTGGCGAAAGGCAACCCGCAGCACACGAACCTGGTGCAGATCGAGAAGGCATAAGGATTAACCGATGACAACCCAGTATGGATTTTTTATTGATTCCAGCCGCTGCACCGGGTGCAAAACCTGCGAGCTGGCCTGCAAGGATTACAAAGATCTGACCCCGGACGTTAGCTTCCGTCGTATTTATGAATATGCGGGCGGCGACTGGCAGGAGGATAACGGCGTCTGGCATCAGAATGTCTTCGCCTATTACCTGTCGATTGCCTGCAACCACTGCGAAGATCCGGCCTGCACCAAGGTCTGCCCGAGCGGGGCAATGCACAAGCGCGACGACGGTTTTGTGGTGGTGGACGAGGATGTCTGCATCGGCTGTCGCTACTGCCACATGGCCTGCCCGTACGGCGCGCCGCAGTACAATGCCGCCCAAGGCCACATGACCAAGTGCGACGGCTGCCACAGCCGGGTGGCGGACGGCAAAAAGCCTATCTGCGTCGAATCCTGCCCGCTGCGCGCGCTGGACTTTGGCCCGATTGAGGAGCTGCGCAAAAAACACGGCCAGCTTGCTGCCGTCGCGCCGCTGCCGTCTGCGCACTTCACAAAGCCGAGTATTGTGATTAAACCTAACGCCAACAGCCGTCCGACGGGGGACACCACCGGCTACCTGGCAAACCCGAAGGAGGTGTGAGATGGGAAGTGGATGGCATGAATGGCCGCTGGTGATCTTCACCGTTTTCGGGCAGTGTGTGGCCGGCGCGTTAATCGTGATGGGCTTCGTCTGGCTTAAGGAAAATGATGACAAGGCCAGAATGCGCATCGTGCGCAGCCTGTTTTTTCTCTGGCTGGTAATGGGTATTGGGTTTATGGCTTCGGTGCTGCATCTTGGCTCCCCGCTGCGTGCCTTCAACTCGCTTAACCGCGTGGGCGCGTCAGCGCTGAGTAATGAGATCGCGGCAGGTTCGATCTTCTTTGCCGTGGGCGGTTTCTGGTGGCTGGTGTCGGTTATCGGTAAAATGCCCCCAGCTTTGGGCAAAATCTGGCTGGTTGTCAGCCAGCTTCTGGGTATCGTTTTTGTCTGGGCGATGACCCGGGTCTATCAGATAGAGACTGTCCCGACCTGGTATACGGGTTACACCACGCTGAGCTTCTTCCTGACGATGGTCCTTGCTGGTCCTCTGCTGGCCGCGCTGCTGCTACGCGTCGCAAACGTGACATTCAAAGGTACTCTTGCCGCGTCTGTCAGCATACTGGCAATTATCGTCTGCGTGGCGGTCGTCGTGTTGCAAAGCAATACGCTGGGGACGATACAGAGTTCCATCCAGCAGGCCAGCGCCCTGCTGCCAGATTATGGTTCGCTTCAGGTATGGCGCATCGCGTTGCTGGCGGCGGGTTTAGGCTGCTGGATCTGCCCGCTTATTCGTCGTCAGGAGCCAAAAACACTCGGCCTGTTTGCAGGTGTCGTTCTGGTGGCGCTGGGTGAACTGATTGGCCGTGGGCTATTTTATGGTCTGCATATGACCGCAGGGTTAGCAATTGCAGGTTAACACAGGTGCGCGGGGCTACCCGCGCGCAAGTAAGGAAAGTTGTAATGAATGATGTCTCACACCGCGAATCGTTCGCGTTCAGCGCCCGGGTACTGGGCGCGCTGTTTTATTTCGCCCCAGACAGCGAGCAGATCGCGCCGCTGGTGAGTGCCCTGACCGCAGGTGACTGGGTTCAGGACTGGCCGCTGGCGGAGGAAAACCTGCTGCCTGTCGCCAGTATGTTTAAGACCCCATCGGATGAAGCGTTGAAAGACGCCTGGCAGCGTCTGTTTATTGGCCCGTATGCCCTGCCCGCCCCCCCGTGGGGCTCGGTCTGGCTTGATCGCGAGTCAGTGCTGTTTGGCGATTCGACCCTCGCGTTGCGTCAGTGGATGCGTGAAAACCATATCGCCTTTGAGATGCAGCAGAATGAGCCTGAAGATCATTTCGGAACGTTGCTGATGCTGGCGGCATGGCTTGCCGAGAATGGTCGCGAAACAGAACGCGACCAGCTTCTTGCCTGGCATCTGCTGCCATGGAGCACGCGTTTCCTTAGCGTATTCGTTGAAAACGCGGCCCATCCGTTCTACACCGCGCTGGGTAAACTTGCCCAGCTGACGCTGGCGGAATGGCAGTCCACTTTGCTGATCCCGATTGCCGAAAAAACGCTGTACCGATAACAGCACCTGGCTTGTCCACCCGTTGTGCAGGCCAGGCTCGCACATTTTTGCTGCAACACAACGTCACAACTGCTATACTGTATATAATTACAGTATACGGGGGTGCACAATGGCTGTTGAAACAAAATTTGTTGTCGTAAGAAAAGGTGAAGAAAAAATGACATTTGCCAGTAAGAAAGAGGCTGACGCTCACGACAAACTGCTCGATATGGCAGAAGCGTTTACCGACTGGCTGTTGCAAAGCGGAATGCAGATGGATGAAACGCAGGCGGAAAACCTTGGTCTGTATCTTGCCGAGCAGAAAGAGTCCGTGCAGCATATCCTGCGTACCAGCAAGCTTCCCGAGCGCAATGCTGCAACGGATAAAACAGCATCAGATGCGGATAGCAGCAAAAAAATCCGGGCCGTCAAAGCCGCCTGATCGTCAGAACGACTCATCACCTGTCATGCCGCCGCGGGCCGGAAACGGCTCGCGGCTTAATCATGCATTATGTCGATCTTCTCGAAAACAATGCGATTGAACATTTTAATCTGTTCTGGCGTAAAATTTGGTTACAGCATTTCCTCTCGTCAGACGTATGTTAAAAACACGTGAATCACACGTTCGGCGCCTCTGAATGGTGTGGTAAATTATCACATAACTCTTGCAACTCGTTGATCATCCTGGCTACATGGAAGCCATCACAAACAGAATGATGGACCTGAACGGCGAAAGGCAACAAGACTTTTTCATCCTGGTTATAGTATTTTCCAAACGTGAACATGGGCGCAAAAAAATTCCGCATGTTAGCGACGTTGACGTTAAAACTGCTAAAACTGACCCACGGAATATCAGATATGAAAAATATATTCTCCCGGGACTCTTCCTTAGGCCAGTAAGCAAGGATATTGCCATAGCGGGCAACATCTTCTGCATAAACGCGCTGAAAATGGTGAATATTTCCATCGTAATGACTCCATAACGATGAAAATGTCTCCGTTTCTTTATGGAAAAGGGTATAGCTTGGATGAACCTCATTCCATATTACAAGCTCATCATCCTTCATGGCCATACGGAATTCCGGATGCCGGTTTACGACGTCAGAAATAAGGGAAATAATCGCAGGATAAAATTTCCAGCCAACCTCTTTGATATGCTTTAGCAGTACGGTAATGTCCAGCTGAACCGTTTGGTTAAATGTAGATTGAGCAAAGCCCTGAAATACTTCAAAGTGTTCCTTTCTTGCCCAACGTGATAAGTCAACTACCGTATATTCTGGCATTATTTTTGTCATTTCAGAGCCTTAGTTGAGCTGCGCTATATAAAATAGTAGCGTATCACAAACGCAGGGGCTGTATAGACCATAGCGCAGAGGCACCCTAAATTTTCAGCGTATCAATCACCGCTCTCAGCGCCGGGGATACGTTGCGGTGTGGATAATAGAGGTACAGTCCGTCCATCCGCAGGCTGTAGCGCTGTAAGACGCGTATAAGCGTGCCACGCTCCAGATCGTCAGCCACCAGCTCAACCGGGACATAGGCCAGCCCGAGTCCCAGCCGGGCCGCTTCGGCCTCCATGTAGCTGTCGGAAAAGGCCCATTGCCCCTCCGGGCGGTGAGTCACTCGCTTCCCATCCTGCACAAGCTCCCATTGATAGTGGTTACCGTCGGCAAACTGGTAGGCAATGCAGGGATGAGCATCCAGATCGGCGGGCGTCTGCGGGAAACCATAGCGCCGAAAATGCGCCGGAGCGGCAACCACAGCCATCTCCATATCGGGCGTGATGCGCACGGCAATCATTCCTTGTCCCACCTCCGGCCCAAGCCGGACGCCCGCGTCGAATCGCTCGGCAATGATATCCACGAACCGGCTCTCATTCATCAATTCCAGACGGATATCCGGGTAACGCTGTTTGAAGATAGCGAGCTTTGGCAGCAGGCATTTTTCGATGGCGTGCTGGCTGGCATTAATACGCACCGTGCCGGATGGCGTCTGGCGGTAATGCGCCAGTCTGGTCAGCCCGGTATCGAGCGCATCAAAGGCTGAACCAGCGGTCTGGTAAAGTTGCTCCCCGGCGTGGGTCAGCGACAGTTTGCGCGTTGTACGCACCAGAAGCCGAACACCCAGCCGCTCTTCCAGCTCGCGAACCGATCGACTGATCCCGGATTGTGCCAGCCCGAGCCGTTGCGCGGCTGCCGTGAAGCTTCCCTCCCGCACCACCTGGATAAACAGATACAGCTCATTGTAGTTTTCCCGCTTCGCCATCATGCCTCATCAATTCATAACAATATGATATTAATCCTAGCAGCCTTTGGCCTCTAATCAGCACTATTTCTGCTAACTATAATGACCGCATTACAACAACACACGGTACCTCTTATGCAAACATTCGCCCAAAAACTGTCCGTTGCGCTGCTGCTATGCGCATCATTAAGTGGAGTGACAACAATGAGTTATGCAGAAACACGAAATCCTGCCGCCCCCGTTTCGATGGTGACAACCTGGGATAAGACCTTCGCCGAGAGCAATAAAGTCGACCACCGCAAGGTGACGTTCGAGAACCGATACGGGATCACCCTGGTCGGCGATCTGTACATTCCCAGGAACAGCGGCGACCAGAAGCTGGCGGCGATTGCCGTCAGTGGACCGTTCGGTGCGGTAAAAGAACAATCCAGTGGTCTTTACGCCCAGACTCTGGCTGAACAGGGGTTCGTGACCCTGGCCTTCGACCCATCCTACACGGGTGAAAGCGGCGGCCAGCCGCGTAACGTTGCCTCCCCTGACATCAACACCGAAGACTTTAGCGCCGCAGTGGATTTCCTCGGATTACAGAAAGAAGTCGACCGTAACCGTATCGGCATTCTCGGGATCTGCGGCTGGGGTGGTATGGCGCTGAACGCGGCATCCATGGATACCCGCGTGAAGGCGGTCGCCACCAGCGTTATGTACGATATGAGCCGCGCGATGGGTCACGGCGTGGGCGACGGGAAAGATCGTTATTCAGCGGCCGATCGCCGGGCCGTGTTGCAGTATCTGAACGCGCAACGCTGGAAGGATGCTGAAAGCGGCACCTTCGCCCATGGCGGCCACGATATTTATGTCGATGAAAACGGTAAGGTAACGGCGGCCGGGCGTATTCTGCCGGAAGCATTGCCCGCCGATCCGCATCCGGTACTGAAAGAGTTCTATGATTACTACCGTATGCCGCGCGGCTTCCATGCCCGTTCCGTAAACTCCACCGGCGCATGGACCGCGACCATGCCGTTGTCCTTTATGAATATGCCGCTGCTGAGCTATGCCGGGGAGATCACCATCCCAACGCTGATTGTGACCGGTGAAAACGCGCACTCACGTTTTTTTGCGGAAGATGCGTTTAAAGCTGTCGGCAGCAAACAGAAGGAACTGGTGATTGTTCCCGGTGCGAATCACGTTGATCTCTACGATAACGTCGCAGGGAAAATCCCGTTCGCGCAGTTCGTGCAGTTTTTCAAAACCAGTCTGGATTAATTCTCTTAGCCCCCGGCAATCAGGGGGCTTATCTTCTCTTCGCCGTGAATTACACCTATGTCCACACTGAATCAAACCTCATCCCGTGATGCTGAGCGTGCACACTGGGGCGGTATTTTTGCCATGACCCTGTGCGTTTTTGTCCTCATTGCCTCGGAATTTATGCCCGTCAGTCTGCTCACGCCCCTCGCCAGAGATTTAGGGGTGACAGAGGGGACGGCTGGCCAGGGGATCGCCCTCTCTGGTGCGCTGGCTGTCCTGACCAGCCTTTTTCTTTCCCGGCTTGCCGGGAATATGAATCGCAAACATCTTCTTTCAGGCATGACCGTCCTGATGGCGCTGTCAGGGATCATTATCGCCTTCGCCCCAAACGCTTCGATGTATATGGCAGGCCGGGCGCTGATCGGCATCGCCATCGGCGGTTTCTGGTCGATGTCTGCTGCCACCGCCATTCGGCTGGTGCCTCAGCATCAGGTCTCTCGTGCGCTGGCGATTTTTAACGGCGGCAACGCGCTGGCGACGGTGGTCGCCGCCCCGCTGGGCAGTTATCTCGGCTCGACCATTGGCTGGCGCGGCTCGTTTCTTTGCCTGGTTCCCGTGGCGATTGTGGCGTTCATCTGGCAATATTTTAGCCTGCCCAACATGGACGGGAACCAGCGGCCGTCGCCACGTAAAAGCGTATTTCGCCTGCTCCACCAGCCTGCGGTTTCGGTGGGTCTGATGGCGTGCGGCCTGTTCTTCATGGGACAGTTTGCGTTATTTACCTATGTGCGCCCCTTCCTCGAAACCGTCACCCACGTCAGTCCTTCCGGCTTATCGCTGATCCTGCTCACTATCGGTATCGCAGGTTTCATCGGCACGCTGATCGTCGCGCTGGTCCTGAATGCCGCGTTTTACCTCACCTTAATGGCCATACCGCTGCTTATGGCGCTGATTGCAGGGGTATTAATGCTCACCGGGGACAGCCTGTGGATCGTGGCCCTGCTGTTAGGTTTCTGGGGAATGCTGGCAACTGCGGCCCCCACGGGCTGGTGGACGTGGATAGCCCGTACGTTACCGGAAGATGCCGAGGCTGGCGGCGGGCTAATGGTCGCGGTGATCCAACTCTCCATTGCGCTTGGCTCAACGGCGGGTGGCGTGGTGTTTGATACCTTTGGCTGGCAGAGCACCTTCGCTTTAAGCAGCATATTACTCCTGAGTGCAGGGGTGCTGACTTTTACGACGTCGCGCCATCGGAAATAAGGCCTTATATTAACAGGGTTGTTTTATTTAATTACAAAACCTCGCTCACCTCCCGTAGAAATAATAATTAAGCAATATCCTGGTCAGCCAGCGACATCGCTTTGTTAGCTTGAGCGTTCAGGCAAAGCTCAAACCGGAGGTATTCTTTGCTGATTAAATTAAAGAAAGAACGAACGCATCAGGAGGATCGTCGTCTTGCCCTCTGGCTGGCGACCTCCGCGGGACTGCTGAATGCCATTGCGCTGGGCGCGTTCGGCTTTTTTCCCTCGCATATGACGGGCAATACCTCGCAGCTATCCAGCGAAGTTTCCTCCACCGATCTCAGCGATATTCTTTTCTTCGGCGCCATTATTCTTTCGTTTGTCTCAGGTGCCATCGCTGCGCGGATTATTGTTATCTGGGGGATTATCCATAACATCAGGCTGGTATTCAGCCAGGTTCTGTTTGTTGAAGGGCTATTACTGGCAGGGGTATCCCTGTACGAAATGTATTTTCACTCCTTTGCCACGAATCAGGAGATTATTATTTTCCTGTGCGGGTTGATGGGAATTCATAATTCCACCTCCACTCAGCTATCCGGTGGACGGGTAAGATCCACACACATCACCGGCACGCTGACCGATGCGGGCATTTCGCTGGCCTCCGTTATGGTCGCCATGCTGCGCCGGGATTATTCCAAAGATACGGCCGCGCAAAAGAGTCAGCTCAAAACCCATTTAACTACCCTTTTCTCCTTTATCAGCGGAGGTATCGCGGGGCTGATCCTGTTCAGAGAGTTTGGATTCCACGCGATGCTGGCGCTGGGCCTGATGCTGGTACTCGTCGCCGCCTTCTCTATCGTCCGCATCTCGTGGCGGGTACGAAAAGTGCGCGCCGCGCTTAGTCGACAGGTTTAATCAGCACGCCTTACGTGACATTGTCACGTAAGGCGTGCTTCTTTAAGACTATTCTGCCTGCCCACTGACAGCCCTTATGCCATAAGGCTTCACCCAGGTTGTCACTAATTTCATAGGGTTACTGTTTTACCCCCTTCGCTGGAACCCTTCCGTTTCGCTTGCTATAGGTGAAGTACCCCTGCCGAAACATGGCATAACAACAGGCAACCAGTGGTTGCTATAACGCATGCGCACAGGGAGACACACCGCAATGCACCCATTACTTAAACGTTCGCTGCTTTTTGTCGGCGCGATTATCGTGGTTCTCGCTCTCCTCACCTGGGGAATTGGACTGGAGACGATTAAGGCGCGCCAGGTTGACCTGATCTACCTCGGGCAACAGCACCTGATTCTGGTCTTTTCATCAATGTTCTTTGCCCTGCTGGTGGGCATTCCAAGCGGTATTTTGCTGAGCCGTCCAGCCGCGCGTGGTATCGCCGAATATGTGATGCAAATCTTTAACGTGGGTAACACCCTGCCGCCGCTGGCCGTTCTGGCGCTGGCGATGGTGGTGATTGGCATCGGTGATAAACCGGCCATTATCGCCCTCTTTCTGGCCTCTCTGCTGCCGATTGTGCGTAACACCTATGCCGGGCTGTGCTCTGTTCCCGCGTCGTTGCTGGAAGCGGCAAACGGTATCGGCATGACCAAATGGCAGCGCCTGCGTCAGGTTGAGATCCCTAACGCGTGGCCGGTGATGCTTTCTGGTATTCGCATTGCCACTGCGATTAACGTCGGTACCGCACCGCTGGCATTCCTGATTGGCGCCAGCAGCTACGGCGAGCTGATTTTCCCTGGGATCTACCTGAATGACTTCCCGACGCTGATCCTGGGCGCGGCGGCCACCGCCCTGTTCGCCCTGATTCTGGATACGCTGCTGGCGGCACTGGGTCGACTACTGAGCCCGCATCTCGCGCGATAATTATAACAAGGAGCTTCTATGAGACTGTTTTCCGGCCTGACGGCGCTATGCGCCGCCGCGCTCTTCACCAGCCAGGCGCTCGCCGCGCCGCTGATCCTGGCAACCAAGAGCTTTACCGAGCAGCACATTCTCTCGGCCATGACCGTGCAGTATCTGCAAAAGAAAGGGTTTCAGGTGCAGCCGCAGACCAATATTGCAACGGTGATTTCCCGTAACGCGATGATCAACAAGCAGATTGATATGACCTGGGAGTACACCGGCACGTCGCTGATCATCTTCAACCACATCAACAAACGCATGTCGCCGCAGGAGTCATACGAGACGGTGAAACGCCTCGACGCGAAGCACGGTCTGGTGTGGCTTAAACCTGCCGATATGAACAATACCTATGCCTTTGCCATGCAGCGCAAGCGCGCCGAGGCTGAACATATCAATACCATGTCTGAGATGGTGGCAAAGATTGAGCAGATCCGTAAAACCGATCCGGATAACAACTGGCTGCTGGGCCTTGACCTGGAATTTGCCGGACGCAGCGACGGGATGAAACCGTTGCAGGCGGCCTACAAGATGGAGCTGGACCGCCCGCAGATCCGCCAGATGGATCCGGGCCTGGTCTATAACGCGGTGCGCGACGGGTTTGTCGATGCAGGGCTGATCTACACCACCGATGGGCGCGTGAAGGGCTTCGATCTTAAAGTGCTGGAAGATGATAAAGGCTTCTTCCCGAGTTACGCCGTGACGCCAGTTGTTCGAAAAGACACGCTGGAGGCTAACCCGGGACTGGAGGAGGCGCTGAACACCCTCTCAGCCCAGCTCAATAACGACGTTATCACCGAACTGAATAAGAAGGTGGATATCGACCATCAGTCACCGCAGCAGGTCGCCCGTGATTTCCTGCGTAGCAAACAGTTGCTGTAGGAGGCGCTATGGAGACGATTCACTATATTCTCGACAACTGGGACTATCTCTTAACCCTGACGCTGCAACACCTGTGGCTGGTGGCGCTCACCGTCGGCCTGGCGATTGTGATTGGCGTGCCGCTGGGCATTTTAATTGTCCGCCATAAATGGCTGGCAACGCCGGTGCTGGGGATTGCCACCATTGTGCTCACCATCCCGTCAATTGCGCTTTTCGGCCTGATGATCCCGCTCTTTTCGCTGATCGGTCAGGGCATTGGCGCCCTGCCCGCGATTACGGCGGTGTTCCTCTATTCGCTGCTGCCAATTGTGCGTAACACCCATACGGCGCTCGACAGCCTGCCCCCCGGCCTGCGTGAAGCGGGACGCGGTATCGGCATGACCTTCTGGCAGCGTCTGCGCTGGGTGGAGATCCCGATGGCGCTGCCGGTGATTTTTGGCGGTATCCGCACCGCCGTGGTGATGAACATTGGCGTCATGGCGATTGCCGCCGTGATCGGTGCGGGCGGGCTGGGCCTGCTGCTGCTTAACGGTATTGGCGGGAGTGATATTCGTATGTTGATTGCGGGCGCGCTGATGATTTGTCTTTTAGCGATTGTGCTCGACTGGTTGCTGCACCGTTTGCAGGTGGTACTGACTCCGAAGGGGATTCGATAATGATAAAAGTAGAACCGTACAAACGGCCTACATAGCATCAGCGCCTAAGACTCTAATTTCAGTAAGGTTTATGATAATCGACAGAAAAACCTTTTGATTGCAGAGACTTATCATGACTACAAAAATTGAGCACACTTCATACACGGATGAAAAACGGCTACGTATGGCGTAAGCGTTGCCAATCAGGGATGATTTCTATCAGCATCAAAACGCGTGAACCACAGGAAGCGCTTCAACGTGCTACCCGTATGCACTTACGTTTTCTTGAGCTTGAGAAAGCGCAGCTTAACAGGGCTGAGATTCAGGGAGCCTTAACCCGTTTCCGTGATGATATGATTCGTGACCGTAAAATAGAAGCCCTCTCTGCTGTTCTGACAGGTTCAGTGGCACAGCCTACCCTATCCAGCGTTGCAGCACAGATAACGCTACAGGAAGCCGTAGCAGAGCAAATAGGGCATCTATATAAACTAGCAGCCTCACGTAATATCAATAAGTTACCTCAGTGTGCATCTATGGATGTGTATGTGTCACGCTTACACTTGAGAACACTCCTGAGAATGGTTTTCACTACCATTAGCTTGCTGCTGGCTGGTATGCCCTGTGACCCTTAACCATTCATTAGCACTAACTAAACAAACCATCATTCAGCAGGTGCAATAATTAGTAGTATTGGTATTTACAGTAATTAGTTTAAGTGTATGTATTTTCTTCTTTCCGTGTATCTTTTGACGTTAAGTGTAATAAATATCAGCGCATCCCCATTCTACTAGTCCTGCCTGTGCCTCTATGCGCATTTGCATCACCCATTACGCCTGTGTTCTGTCCATTAGCTTATCCATTAACACAACCTCCGTGTAACGCTGATAAGAAGAGCATAACTTTTATTTAACAGTGTTAACTCCAGCTCAATAATTTCCTAAGGTATTTGTGCGCATTTAGTGTATTTGTGCTTATCTAAACATTTAGGTTATTGACGCCATTTAGCATGTATAAGATAATTCTCATCGCAGCAAGCAGTGAACGCACTGCAATTAACTAAACGATAGACACTAAACATGAACGCTAAACAGTTAAATGCAATGACACTGATGAACAACATCAAACGCTACATTGAAATGCTGACTAATACTAAAGCAACCATGAAAGCAGTAGTGAAAGATTGGAACACTTACATTGAACAATCAGGTGCAGACTTCCTTACCTTTGATTTCCCTGTAGAGGGCTGGACACGTAAAGCGCAACTGATTGCTGAATTTGAACGTGTAGCTGTTCAACTGAATAACATCATGGAAGGTCGTGAAGCTTTAGAGAACGCTCCTGTGAAGCATGAAACGATGGTACAGGACATTAAGAAGGGTGATGTGGTTATGTGCCCTGCTCGCCCTTCTCAGTGTCAGACAGTGACAAATGTAGACGATTTCTCTTGTTACTTCATCATTACGTTTAGCGGTGATATGGGGCAACAATACTTTGACCGTGGAGAAACGTTAATTGTGTGTGAGCCTGTGAATGGTTCACAAATAACTAATGTTTCAACTACTGAGGTAAATGATATGAATGAAGCAAATAACCAGCTAGTGCCAGCAATCGATTCAGAATCATCAATCATGGAATTACGCGCCAATTGTTTATACATGCTTTTCCGGTCGTACAACCCTACCCCTGAGGCAATCAATCAGGTGACTCGTGCAGCAATTACCACGGCAATGATTCATTACCAGAACGAACCATGCCAGCACACGCTAAACTCAATCCTTCTAATCGGTGATATCATTGCTGATGGTCGTTATTCGCAAACACTAAACGGCAATGATGATGCTGCGCGTGAATTTTACCGTTCATTCGCCCTTATTGTATCTGCCACCGAACCAGAAGCATTAAGAAGCATTCTTAGTAATCACATGGCAGAAACCCTAAACGTTTAAGCACTATTAGCTAATTAACGAATGTGGGCTAGGAGTAATCTTAGCCCCGTTGCAAAAGGCAACGTAAACCAACTATTGAGGATTGAAAAATGGCTATCGAACTAACCACTATTGAACGTGATGCACAGACTCGTAACGTTGATTTAGAACTGATGCTGAAAAATGGCGCTGATAATGCCGTTCGTAAAGCTGAACTGGCTAAACTGTTAGACCTTATCAATAACGAACAGACAAGCGAGGGTAATGATTATCTTGCTGCTCTGTATCGCTACGCTAAGACCAATTACAAAACAGGCATTGTGTCACGTATCACGCTCACAAGCTGGACGGACAAACTGAATGAAAACGATGGTGTAGCACCTGCACCTAAAGCTAAACGCTCTGCTTCTGTTCAGCGTAAACAGAATGCTTCACCTGCTCCTGTGGCTGATGGTGGGCGCTGGTTATCTAAAGCTGAGGCTTATTTCTTTGACGCTGTGTTAGCGAGCATGAGCGATTCAGATATTGAAAATTGTCAGTTAATCGCACAGGCACGTATTGCACAGGAAGCATTAGCAGCGATTCAGGAACAGGCCGCTAAAGAAGTGAATCCACTTATGGAGCAGATTAAAGCCCGTCGTGCTGCATTACATGCCTCAATGAGTGAAGCACAGAACGACACAGACGAGCCACAGAGCGCTCCTGAGGCTGAGTAAGGCAATCACATTGCCTGTGCTAATACAAACGCCCTACGGGGCGCACAGGCTCAAATTTACGGGGTGTAGAAATGGCAACTAAACAGCGTCCTCTTCAATGGGTTCATTTTCAGGTGAACGGGGTAACGGGGTTCGTAGAAATTGAACCTAACGGCGCTATGTGGTGCAACTTCTGTGGTCAACGCCTTGCCTATGGCGCTATGCAGGGAAAATTGAAGAGCACCGTTCATAGCGTCATGGTGCAGCATTCATTAACTAGTAGCTGGCATGGCTAGCATTTAATATCTGAGGTTAATATGAAAAAGTATTTATTAGTGGCGCTTGCTGCTTTGGCTCTCTCTGGCTGTGATAATGCTCCAGCCAATAAAATATTTACCTGTATGGATAGCGCTAAAGAGTCTATGCAATTTGGTTTCAGTGTTGATATGAGTGCTTTCCCTGCTTATGTGACACTGAGCGGTAAACGTTTATATCCTGATGAAACAATAGCCGTGAATAATATGAGTAATGTCACCATGTATTCATTCACCAAAACTAAAACAGATGATTCAGGTTATTTCACCTCTGATGAAATTCAGATGCAGAAGTCTAATCAGAAATGGACAGATATTTTTAACGCTCTGAGAACAGGTGATTTTGAAAGAGCATATAACATCTATCAAACAGGGTTTACTTTCGGTACTTATTCCCACGTGGAATTGAACGGATTGCAGACCGTAGTAAACAACAATATTTCAGGTTATTGTGAGGCTAACTAATGAAACGTTTAATTATCGCTGCTGCACTATTCGCCACTCTCGGTGCTAATGCTTCTACGCATATCCTTCACACCATTTATCAATGTGGTAATCATGTTGTGGATAAACATGCCATGAAAACGGATGGTGAAGCACACTGGCATACTACCGATAAAGCCACCACTAATGGGATAGTTGTGTATAACGGTAGCTCTTTGGATATCCCTTATCATGGAACACCTGATAACGACACAGGATTTTATAATTTTGATGGATTTGTGTTTGCTACCACTGTATCTGATAATTCATCAGCGTATTCAAATGACGGTGGAGCGCACTTTTATAAATGCACTCAGCACACCACCGAAAAGACTATTCAATAATGAAGCTTTCCCCTGTTCAGATGTACCAGAACAGCAGGGAGCAATTAACGCACACAGGACGAGCCATACGGCGTTTAGAGGTTCACCCCTACGGAAACCTATCAGAACGTTATCAGAAGTGGTTAGAACGCGATACACAAGCTTTACGGGCTATCAGGAAACTAAACGATGAATAAAACAATTATGGGGCTGTGCTTAATTGCCCTGAGTGGGTTAGCCAATGCACATATGACTAATTACACCTGTGTTAAGAACGGCTCTGTGAAAGTGCCAATGCAAACGAGTATGGCGCAAGGTGATTGGGCTATTGATATAGACGGTAAATCAGCCTCTATAGATACTCAATATGCTACGCCAACAAAGAACCTTAAAGGAGGTGAGGTTTATCATAACGATGGTGAAGGTGGAGGTAATTTAAATATTTATTGGGATAAAACTAAACCTGATGATTACTTTATTGAATACCAGAAACCAGAGCATGAATTTTCTGAACAGGTTTCTGATGATGTTTACTACTGCACAAAGAACGCTGGAGAATGGTAAATGAAAACTTTGATTATAGCGCTGATGATGTTTAGCGCTGGTGCAATTGCTTGCCCTCGTGGGGAGCATATCCACGGAGGATATAACAATCACCATAAAGGTGGTTATTGTTCCTACTACAAATAAATAATTATTAATGATGATAGTAAACTTTATTTTCTAACTACACTCAGGATTTATTTAAATGAAACGTTCACTAATAGCTTTTCTTGTATTAGCTTCTTTCGGCGCGTCTGCACATGGTCATAATCATGGTGGAAATATGGGAGGGCATAGTTTTAACGGTCATTCATTTAACGGTGGTCATTTTGGTCATGGTCGCCACATGGGGAATGGTCATTCATTCACTGGATTTAGCCGCGGCTCTATCAACATGACTGATGGAACTAAATCATTCACTGGTAAGAATGGTGGAACAGCTTCAATCACTGTTTCCGGCGCTGGTACATCTACCGCTTCAATTAGCACCACCGTAAACGCTCCTAATTTCACTGCTTCCTCATGGGCTGGCGGCTTAGGAAACGGACAGGTAGAAGCACAGAGAAGTATTCAGACTGCGCATTACACAAAAAATGTAAGTGTGCTAACTGATAACATGGGCGGGATTAGTCGGAATGTTTCAATAAACATTTCCAGCGCTACAAATATTAGCCGTCCGTTCGTGGCTATTAATCGTGATGCTTACTATTCCCCTGTAGCTGGTTCATATATCAGTTTTGATAAACACGTTGCATTACCGAACGCCGATTATAATCACGATATTGTTTACAGCACTCAGCAAGCAGACAGAACACTTTCATTTGACCGTTCACTAGAACATGACACAGGGAGCTATGTAAATGCTTTCAGCGTTTCACACGTGGCTGATTTAGACGCGCACACGTTCACTGTTACTCGTGGTTTCCATGACTCCAACCGGAGCACGTACAAACAACACCCCTACGCTATTTTAACCAGCGTCTATAGCAAGGATGGTGTAATACGTTCGCTAGACACGAACATCCACATCACGCCACAACCAGCACCTACCCCCGCTGCACCTGCTAAGACATATGATGATAGCAAAGGCGATACAATTTCTTTCTGGTGGATGTGATGAAAATATTCTGGTCAGTGTTAGCAGCACTGATAGCGTTTAGCGCTCTGTGTGGCTTAGGATTCTTTGTTTATCAGGATAACGCTTATCAGGCCAAAGTAGATAAATGCGTTAATAACATGAATAAGCTAATCATTCAGAAAGGCGATTATGATTTACTAACTTCAATGAAAACTGAAATATTGAAAGAATGCAGAGAAGCAAATGAATAATTAACTTTTCTTTCTTTCAGCGTTAAGGCCTCATAAAGAGGCCTTTTTCTTTTATATTATTTAGAGGTTAGAATAAATAGGTTAGTATACATGAATTTATTTCACCCCCTCCCCTGAAATTATTTCATGGGGTGTAGAACGATAAACATCACCCCTATGTTCATTCTTCTACCCCTAGAACGATAAGCACCACCCGTAGTACCTATGAGGTATCTAAATAATCTAACCTCTAGGAGCTACCCGCTATGGAAAACTTTTATATCCCACGTGCAGACGTGTTAAACCTCCCTTCATTTATTACCACTCTTGATTTAGTTGTTTTCGGTTATCTGGTAACTGCTGCTAATGGTGAAGAAAAATCTGTCACTGTTTCACTGAACGAATTAGCCAAACGCCTACGCACATCACGCCGCGTATTAACTACCGTAATGCAGCGATTAGATAAAGCTGGATTGGTAAGCCTTAAATCATTCACCAGTGAATTTAAACCTACCTATTACATTCATTCCACTGACAGCTTCATTTAATCGAAAAGGAGAATTGAGAAATGAAAGAGGAAAAATATAAAGTCCGTTACTTTGAATCCTTTTATGCATTATTTGAACGTTGTGAAAAACTCTCATTAGTGGAGGCAGTTATTTATTGCCACCTGCAAAACGATGGAACGTTTTACGGCGCTGAGTATGCACCTACATTGAAACGTCTTGCTCGTCTGGCTAAATGCACTACCCGAACGGCAAGCACAGCAATGGATAGCCTTGAAAAGCTAGGCCTGATGATACTTTAGATGGTACTGTGGGACAGAAGCTAGTTCAGAAAGTAACTCTTTCTCTGGATGAAGCTGATGATGGAACATATCAGTATTCATGGTATTTAAACGGCAATGGTGGCGGTTTTGGCACTATCTTTAGTGATGAAGCTAGACAACATGCAGTAAGTCAGTAGACATTCACTACAGGGCTACAATCAGTTTATTTCTCTACCAATGACATTAACGGTGGCTCTGACAAGCTGACAGCTACAGGTAAGGTTTATTGGGGTGTGAACGTGAAAAATACTCATGGGAACATCTATAAATACCCTTCCAACTGGACAAGCGGGAACGGGAACACCAACACCGCTACAATCACCATCAGTTAACCTTTTAAGCCTTTTCCGAATGGAAAGGGCTTTTTTATTGCCTATGCTTTCATATACTTATAACCCTGTGTATAGTACTACTTGCACTATTAATACACACACAATACAATGTTATTTCACAGGGTTATCTAAACTACTGAATCTAAAGGAATCAGGGCAGTTATGATAAAACTGGAAAACCTCACCAAACAATTTTCACAGAAACACGGCCAGACGTTTAAGGCCGTCGACAACGTTAACCTGAACGTGCCTGAAGGGGAAATGTGCGTGCTGCTCGGCCCGTCCGGCTGCGGGAAAACCACTACACTGAAGATGATCAACCGTCTCATTACGCCAAGTAGCGGGACAATCCTGATTAACGGCGAAGACACCAGCGGAATGGACACCGTGACCCTGCGCCGCAACATTGGCTACGTGATCCAGCAGATTGGCCTGTTCCCGAACATGACCATCGAAGAGAACATTACCGTCGTGCCGCGCATGCTGGGCTGGGACAAGGCACGCTGTAAATCCCGTGCCGAAGAGCTGATGGATATGGTGGCAATGGATCCGCATAAATTCCTTCACCGCTATCCGCGCGAAATGTCCGGCGGGCAGCAGCAGCGTATCGGCGTCATCCGCGCGCTGGCAGCCGATCCTCCGGTCCTGCTGATGGATGAACCGTTCGGTGCAGTCGACCCGATCAACCGTGAGGTGATCCAGAACCAATTCCTGGAGATGCAGCGCAAGCTGAAAAAGACCGTGATGCTGGTGAGCCACGATATTGACGAAGCGCTGAAGCTGGGCGACCGTATTGCCGTCTTCCGTCAGGGGCGTATCGTGCAGTGCGCCAGCCCGGACGAGCTGCTGGCGAAACCCGCGAATGAGTTTGTTGGCTCGTTTGTTGGTCAGGACCGGACGTTGAAACGCCTGCTGCTGGTATCGGCGGGCGACGTCACCGACCAGCAGCCGACGATTACGGTACGCGAATCGACGCCGCTGCCGGAGGCCTTCGCCACCATGGATGACAACGATATTCGCGCCATTACCGTGGTTGATGAGCACGGCAAACCGCTCGGCTTTGTGAAGCGCCGCGAAGCGCGTAACGCCAGCGGCAACTGCGGGGATATTCTGCATCCGTTCCGTATGACCGGTAAGGCCGAGGATAACCTGCGCGTGGTGCTTTCTCGCCTGTATGAGAGCAACACCAGCTGGATGCCGATTGTGGACGAGGACGGACGCTATAACGGCGAGATATCCCAGGATTATATTGCGGAGTATTTGAGTTCAGGGCGTACGCGCCGGGCATTAAATATTCATAGCGAGAGTTAAGCATTCAGGCCGGGTACTGCCCGGCCTTTTTCCGCACGCATACCTTTTGCTAACCTCCCGATTTCCCGCCACAATATTGTATCGTCCCCGTTAAATCACGACTTCATGCAACGTCTTCACGCTTACCCCGACATCCGCGCGATGTTTCGCCGTCTCCTGATTGCTACCGTCACCGGCGTGCTGGCGGCGCTGGCCGTTGCGGTGTTCCGCCACAGCATGTATCTGCTGGAGTGGCTATTTCTCAGCAACGAAAGCGGAAGTCTGGTGAACGCCGCAGCCGCGTTATCGCCCTGGCGGCGGGCGCTGACGCCTGCGCTAGGTGGTCTGGCCGCGGGGATGCTGCTGTGGGGATGGCAGCGCATGACGGCACAACGTCCCCACGCCCCGACCGATTATATGGAAGCGCTTGAGACGGGAGACGGCCAGTTTGACTACGGCGCCAGCCTGGTGAAATCCCTCGCGTCGTTGCTGGTGGTCGCCAGCGGCAGCGCCATCGGCCGTGAAGGCGCCATGATCCTGCTCGCCGCCCTCGCCGCCTCCTTTTTTGCACAACGTTGTACGCCAAAATCCGAATGGAAACTGTGGATCGCCTGCGGTGCCGCCGCCGGGATGGCCAGCGCCTATCATGCGCCGCTGGCGGGCAGCCTGTTTATCGCAGAGATCCTGTTTGGCACGCTGATGCTGGCCTCCCTCGGCCCGGTGGTGATTGCCGCTGTAGTGGCCCTGCTGACCACGCGCCTGTTAAGTCCCGGCGCGAATACGCTATATGATGTCCATCTCAGCGAGATGCTTACGGCGGTGGATTATTTCCTGATCGTTGGCGTGGGTCTGCTGGCTGGCGTTTGCGGCCCGCTGCTGATGTGGCTGATGGCGGCCAGCCACAGGCTGTTTCTGCGTCTCAAACTCTCACCGCCGTGGCAGCTGGCGCTGGGTGGTCTGATCGTCGGGCTGCTGTCGCTGCTGACGCCGAAAGTATGGGGGAATGGCTATAGCGTGGTTCAGGCGTTTTTGCAGTCGCCGCCGCTGCTGTCGGTGATTGCTGGCGTCTTTATTTGCAAGCTGCTGGCGGTACTGGCAAGCAGCGGGTCCGGCGCGCCGGGAGGCGTGTTCACGCCAACCTTGTTCGTTGGTATGGCAACGGGAATGCTGTTTGCGCAGATCTTTGCGCTGTGGTTTCCTGGCTCTGAGACGGCGATCCTGCTTGGGCTGGCGGGAATGGCGACGCTGCTCGCCGCCACAACGCATGCGCCAATCATGTCGGCCTTGATGGTCTGTGAGATGACCGGGCAGTATTTTTTACTTCCCGGTTTGCTGGTTGCCTGTGTTGTGGCATCGGTATTGTCGAGAACGCTACGCCACGACTCGATCTATGGCCAGCATACCGCCGAAAGCCGAGAGATCGATATAGTGCGCTAATTCGCGCTGCTCTGCGCGGGGCAGATAAGGCAGTTCGCCTACCAGCGGGCCAGGCAGCTTTTTGCTCAGCACGTCGATGATTTCAGCGTAGTGCGCAAGGCCCGGGTTAATACGATTCGCCACCCAACCAATCAGCGGCAGGCCGTCATTAGCGATAGCCTGCGCCGTCAGCAAGGCATGGTTGATGCACCCTTCCTGGATGCCCACGACCATAATCACCGGCAATTGCTCCTGCACCACCCATTCGGAAAGGGGACGTAAATCGTTCATCAGGCTGCGCCAGCCACCGGTCCCTTCAACGACAACGTGGTCAACCTTTTCACTCAGATTTGCCAGGCCATCAGAAAGCAGGCTGTAGTTGATAAGCCCACTGTGAGCGACGCTGCTTTCCTCTTCGCTTAACGCGATAGGATTGACGGCATCATAAGGCAGTTCCAGAGACGAGACGCTTTGCAGAACCAGGGCGTCCTTATTGCGCAGCCCTTCTGGCGTCTCTTTACTGCCTTTTGCAACCGGCTTGTATCCTGCAACGCGTTTACCGCTTGCCGCCAGGGCCTGGAGTAACGCGCGGGATACGACTGTCTTCCCGACAGACGTATCCGTACCAGTAATAAAGAAACGCTTAAGCATGACTCATTCCACCTCTTGGGTATGCTTCAAAATATAAACCAGGTAAATAATTCAGTGGGGAAAGTCTACGGGATGCGTGCGCTACCGGGCTTGAGATAGCGCAATTTTTCGTACATCTCTGGAAAAGAGTTAGCCCTGTAGCAAACGAATCAGTAACGAGCCGTTGTACATCGCATCTTTTACCAGCGCGGCGCCGGCCATCGTGCCCTGGTTGGAAAATTGCGTACTTTCGACCACGATGTTTTTACTGTACGCGGGAAGCGCCTGCTGATTGATGCAGGCGGAAATCGCCGGAAAGAGGATATCCGCCGCCTGGCTGAGCGGGGAGCCGATCAGTATTTTTTGCGGGTTAAACAGGTTCACCATAATGGCCAGAATGCGCCCGACATTATTGCCCACGCCGGTAATAATGTCCTTCGCCAGCAGATCGCCCTGCCTTGCCGCAGCGCACAGTGCCTCGACGCTTAACGGTTGACCGTGCAGCGTGGAGCTCATCGACTGGCTGAGCCGCACTTGCGCCAGCTCCAGCACGCTTTCGACGCTGGCAATCGTCTCCAGACAGCCATGGTTACCGCAGTAGCAGCGTTTTCCGTACGGATCGACCTGCGTATGGCCGATCTCCACCAGGCTACTGCTGCCAGCATGCAACAGACGCCCGTCGGTAATCACACCAGCGCCAACGTTATGATCAATCACCACCTGAATCACGTCGCGCGCGCCCCGGGAAGCGCCAAACAACGCCTCCGCCATCGTCCAGGCGCTGATATCATGCTGAATGTAGACCGGTACACCGGTGTGGTTTTCCAGCACGTCGCCCAGTGGCATCTCTTTGACGTTTTCATAAAACGGCATGCGGTGCACAATGCCATTTTCGGTATCAATAATTCCCGGCAGGGTGATCGCAATCGCCGTTAAACGTTCAAGACGCTGCTGGTGACGAATAAAGAACTGGTCGATGTGGGTCAGAATGGCATCGAGAAGTGGTTGCTCTGCATTAAGCGGGAGTTCCAGCCGGTCTTCCACCACCAGCTTGCTGCTGAGGTCGCGCAGCGCGAGGAAGATTTCCCCGCGGCTAATCCGCAGCGACAGGTAGTGCCAGGCTTCCGTTTCCACCACCAGCCCTACCGCCGGACGGCCACGACTGCCCGGCTCCTGAATTTCTGTCTCCTGAACCAGATGGGCTTCCAGCATTTCGCGGACAATCTTGGTAATACTGGCGGGTGCCAGTTGTGCCAGGCGCGAAAGATCGATACGCGAAACCGGACCAAGCTGATCAATCAGGCGATAAACGGCACCCGCGTTGGTCTGCTTGATCTGATCGATATGCCCTGGCTGACTATCAGCAACCACCTCGTACTCCCTTATTTTCGAGCTTCGAAATAAACTGAGGGCTATGGTGAAGCACTTCAATGGCTGACGTCAAATTTTTACTTAGCCATGTGATTTACTGCACATTTTCGCCCACTTTTCCCTATAAATAACGCCCGCGAGAAGCGGTAATTAATTGTTCTTTGAAACGCTGTGCCGCATGGCTCTGTTCATGATGTTTAGACCACACCAGCCACATCTCTGAGACTGCATCCTGCTCGGCTATCTTCACCCAGCGCATTTCCGGCAATTGTACCCGTTTAAACGAGGCCGGGAGAATCGACACGCCAAGCCCTGCGGCAACGAGACCAATGATCGTCATGGCTTCCCCCACCTCCTGCGCGATAGTCGGGACAAGGCCATATCGCCGCATCAAACCAAGAATATCGTCATACAACCCGGTTCCCACCTGAGGGTCAAAAAAGACAAATGGCTCTTTCGCCAGTTCAGCCAGCGTGACGCTGTGCTGCGCGGCGAGCGGATGATCCCGGGGGATCATCGCCATCAGCGGTTCGCGCAGGATCACCTGCCACGCCAGGGTATCAGGCAACTGCGTGTTACGCATCAGCCCCAGATCGAGCGATCCTTCGTTAAGCGGCGATATCTGCTCGCGAGTATTTATTTCGCGCGTCTGAATATGCACATCCGGAAAGTTACGGCGAAACGAAGATAGCGTTTGTGAAACAGCGCTGATAAAGGGGGCCGATGAGGTAAACCCGATGCGCAGCTCTCCCGTCTCCCCGAGATAAAGCCGTTCCGCTCTGGCGGCGGCGTCCTCCACCATACTCAGGATTTGTCGGCTATCGGCAAGAAACTGTTTTCCCGCCGCCGTCAGGCTCACGCTGCGGTTGGTTCGCGCCAGCAGACGCGCCCCGACCTGCTGCTCCAGGATCTGTATCTGCTGGCTTAGCGGTGGCTGAGAGATATTCAGCCTTGCCGCCGCACGACCAAAATGCAGCTCTTCGGCGACGGCGACAAAATAGCGTAGATGGCGCAGCTCGATATTCATATTTTTAAAGTATCATTTGAGATTATTAATATATTAGACAGAATATTTACATTTTCCTACCCTAATCTTGTGGTCATACCCGTCACCAGAAACCACGGGGATGTTTAAGCAAGGATTATGTGTGAGCCGTACAACGACCGTTGATATCGCGCCGGCCAGCGACATTGATGATTTACCCGCAGCACCGCAGCCGGTTCAGTTTATTAAACGTGGTACCCCCCAGTTTATGCGCGTCACGCTGGCGCTCTTCTCAGCGGGTCTCGCCACTTTCGCCCTGCTCTACTGCGTTCAGCCGATCCTGCCGGTCCTGTCGCATGAATTTGGCGTGTCGCCAGCCAGCAGCAGTATTTCGCTCTCCATTTCAACCGGGATGCTGGCGATCGGTCTGCTGTTCACCGGGCCACTTTCGGATGCCATCGGGCGTAAGCAGGTCATGGTAACGGCGTTAATGCTGGCCTCCGTGTGTACCTTGTTGTCCACCATGATGACCAGCTGGCACGGCATTCTGATCATGCGCGCGCTGATTGGGTTATCCCTGAGCGGCGTGGCGGCGGTCGGGATGACCTATCTCAGCGAGGAGATCCACCCGAGCTTCGTGGCCTTCTCCATGGGGCTGTACATTAGCGGGAACTCTATCGGCGGGATGAGCGGACGCCTGCTTAGCGGTGTGTTTACTGATTTCTTTAACTGGCGCATTGCGCTGGCCGTTATCGGCTGCTTCGCCCTCGCTTCGGCGCTGATGTTCTGGAAAATCCTGCCGGAATCGCGCCATTTCCGCCCGACCTCCCTGCGTCCGAAAACGTTATTTATCAACTTTCGCCTGCACTGGCGCGATCAAGGGCTGCCCCGTTTGTTCCTGACCGGTTTCCTGCTGATGGGCTCGTTCGTGACGCTGTTCAACTACATTGGCTATCGTCTGATGCTTTCACCGTGGCATCTTAGCCAGGCATTAGTGGGTTTGCTCTCTGTGGCATATCTCACCGGGACATGGAGTTCGCCAAAAGCGGGCGCCATGACCGCGCGCTTCGGCCGTGGTCCGGTGATGCTGGTATCCACCGCCGTGATGCTGTTCGGACTGCTGATGACGCTTTTCTCTTCCCTGTGGCTGATTTTTGCCGGAATGCTGCTCTTCTCTGCGGGCTTCTTTGCCGCGCATTCCGTTGCCAGCAGCTGGATTGGCCCACGCGCGCGCCGCGCTAAAGGTCAGGCTTCGTCACTGTATCTGTTCAGTTACTATCTTGGTTCCAGCATAGCCGGTACGCTCGGCGGGGTGTTCTGGCATAACTACGGCTGGAACGGCGTGGGCGGATTTATCGCGCTGATGCTGTGCGCGGCACTGCTGGTGGGCGCGAGCCTGCATAAACGACTGCATTAACATTCAGCCCTCTTCGTGTTTAAATCGAGCCGATGCTAATTTTTGTCATCGGCTGATTCAGACACGAGGACTTCATGAAAAACAATAACTATCAACAACTCACCCGCACCTTCCAGCGCCTCTCCCGCTTCTCTCACCTCTCCTCCATCGCCAGCTGGGACATGTTCACCATGATGCCGCCAGGCGGCAGCGCCGCGCGCGGTGAAGCGCTGGCGGAGATGAGCGTCCTGCAACATCAGATCCTGACCGATAAAAAAGTGGGTGAATGGCTGGCGGCGGCGGCAGACGAAGATCTGAACGACGTTGAGCTGGCCAACCTGCGTGAAATGACGCGCTACTACCAGCAGGCAACTTTACTGCCGGAATCGCTGGTGGAGGCCAAATCGCTGGCGGGCAGCAGGTGTGAACACGCGTGGCGCACTCAGCGTCCGGCCAACGACTGGCAGGGCTTTTCAGCCAACCTGAAAGAGGTGGTGAAACTCAGTCGTGAAGAAGCCCGCCTGCGCGCTGAGGCTAAAGGCTGCACGCCTTACGACGCGCTGCTGGATATCTTTGAACCCGACATGACCAGCGCTCGCCTGGATGTGCTGTTCGGCGAGCTGAAGTCCTGGCTACCGGAGTTGCTGGCAAAGGTTGTGGAAAAACAGGCTCAACGATCGTTCGTTCCGCCACAGGGTCCCTTCCCGACCGCCACGCAGCGCGAGCTGGGCCTGGAAGCGATGAAAATGCTTGGCTTCGATTTTAACGGCGGTCGTCTGGACGTTAGCGCCCACCCGTTCTGCGGCGGCGTGCCGGAAGATGTGCGTATCACCACGCGTTACGATGAAGATGAACTGCTCAGCGCGCTTTTCGGCGTGATCCACGAAACCGGACATGCCCGCTACGAGCAAAACCTTCCGCGAGCATGGGCCGGTCAGCCCGTTGCGCTGGCGCGCTCTACGGCGATCCATGAATCCCAGAGCTTGTTCTTTGAAATGCAGCTAGGCCGCAGCGACGCTTTCCTGAAGCATCTGCTTCCGGCGGTTCATGCCCGTTTCGGCAGCCAGGCGGCATTCAGCGAAGAGAATTTCATTGCCTGGAACCAGCGCGTGAAGCCGGGCTACATCCGCGTTGATGCGGATGAAGTGAGCTATCCGGCGCATGTGGTGCTGCGCTATGAGATCGAGCGCGCGCTAATCAATGGCGAAATTGAAGTCGATGATATTCCCGCGTTATGGGATGAGAAAATGCAGGCCTGGCTTGGGTTATCCACCAAAGATAACTATCGCAACGGCTGTATGCAGGATATCCACTGGACCGACGGCGGTTTTGGCTACTTCCCGTCTTACACGCTGGGAGCAATGTATGCGGCACAGCTGTTCCATGCCGCCAAAACTGCGCTGCCCGGGTTGCAGGCATCCATCGCCGGGGGCGATTTCTCGGCGCTGTTTGACTGGCTGCGTCAGAATATCTGGCAGCACGGCAGCCGTTTCAGCACATCGCAGCTCATCACCCAGGCCACGGGTGAAGATCTGAATATCCGCTACTTCCGCGAACACCTGACATCCCGCTACCTGTAACCGAATGCGTCGGGGATCTGCCCCGGCGTTGTACATACGGTTACACGCCGATACCAATCACTCACGGAAACCCCGAATTTACAGGGATATAGTTATTTCAACGGCCCCGCAGTGGGGTTAAATGAAAAACCAAATTCGAGGGTATGAAAATGAAAAAAGTATTAGCTCTGGTTGTTGCCGCTGCTATGGGTCTGTCTTCCGCTGCATTCGCGGCTGAAACTACCGCCACCGCAGCGCCTGCGGCTTCCACCGCTGCTCCGGCCAAAACGGTTCACCATAAAAAACATCACAAAGCGGCTAAACCAGCGGCAGAACAGAAAGCGCAGGCCGCTAAAAAGCACCACAAAAAAGCGGCAAAACCAGCGGTAGAGCAGAAAGCACAGGCGGCTAAAAAGCATCACAAAAAAGCAGCAAAACACGAAGCGGCTAAACCTGCTGCACAGCCAGCAGCGTAAGAGTACAAGCTTAACCGTGCCCTTCGGGGCACGTTGGTAAACCGGCGCTGAACGGGTTTGCGGTCAGCGCCGTTTTTTATCCGGAGGGCGTATGCTGCGGCGCTATCGGTTTGAGTTCATTCTTATCCTGCTAATTTTATGCGCGCTCATCGCCAGCCACTTTTATCTTTCCTGAATGTAGCACGCTGATTTTACTCCCACTTTCTCGCCGTCGCGTCTATAGTATTTTTATAGGGATCACTTTTAATAATCATAATTACCCCCCACCAGAGTGTGATATGCGTAAATCTGTTGTGTTGTTACTGGGAACGTTTAGCCTTTTTGCTGGCTTTTCACATGCGGATGATGGCGACGATGACGCCATTAGCGCCAAAGAGGTAAAGACGCTGTTTTTTGGTCATGACGATCGTACGCGTGTCACCGATCCTACCGAATCGCCCTGGGATGCCATCGGGCAACTGGAAACCGCCAGCGGCAATTTATGTACTGCAACCCTCATTACGCCACGCCTTGCGCTGACGGCGGGTCATTGCCTGTTAATGCCGCCTGAAGGCAAACCGGATAAAGCGATCGCCCTGCGCTTTGTGTCGCAAAAAGGAATATGGCGCTACGAAATTCACGGTATTGAGGGGCGGGTGGATCCGTCGCTTGGCAAACGCCTGAAACCGGATGGTGATGGCTGGATTGTGCCGCCCGGGGCGGCCTCCTGGGATTTCGGGCTGATCGTTTTACGTTATCCGCCGTCCGGGATCACCCCGCTGCCGCTCTTTGATGGCGATAAAGCCGCGCTCACCGCCGCCCTGAAAGCCGCCGATCGAAAAGTAACGCAGTCAGGCTACCCTGTTGATCACCTCGATTCGCTGTACACCCATACGGACTGCGTGGTGACGGGTTGGGCGCAAAACAGCGTGCTGTCGCATCAGTGCGATACGCTACCGGGTGATAGCGGATCGCCGCTGATGTTAAAAACCGATAACGGCTGGCAGCTGATTGGCGTTCAAAGTTCTGCGCCAGCGGCGAAAGACCGCTGGCGCGCCGATAACCGGGCGTTGTCGGTGACCGGTTTTCGCGACCGGCTGGAAGCCCTGGCGCAGCAGTAGGTCACTCAGGCCAGTTTAATCATGATCATGCCGGCGAGCAGTAATACCAGCCCTATCCAGCCTTTATTGTTTAAACGCTGCCCGAACATAATCCAGCCTGCCGCCAGGGTGGCGGCAATACCGAAGCCACCCCACAGCGCATAGGCCAAGGACAGATCGATGCCTTTCACCGCCTGCGACAGGGCGCTAAACGCCCCCAGAACCGCGGCAATCGATAACAGGCCGTAGGCTTTGCGACGAAAACCGTCGGAGAACTTCAGAAAGACGTTCGCAATAATTTCCAGAACGATGGCGAAAGCCAGCCAGGCCGCGTGGATCCATTCAAACTGCTGCATGGGTCTGCTCCTTCTGCTGTTTTGCCGGTTTGCGTGTACCCGATTTAATCAGCACGATACCCGCGACCAGGGTCGTCAGCCCGGCAATTTTCATTGTCGTCAGGGTTTCATCAAATAACATGACGCTAAACAGCGTAATCAATAAAATACCAACACCTTCCCACAATGCGTATGCCACGCCCAGCGCGATTTTTTTAACCGCGAAAGAGAGGAAAATATAGGAAAGCGTAATCATGACCAGCATCAAAATAAAACCGGTGCTGCCATCACTCACGCTCGCCCATTTCATCGACAAGGTGCCGGTAATTTCAGCGACGATCGCCAGAGCTAATAAAATCCAGTAAAACATGTTTTTTCTCCTGCTTGAGAATATAATCCATCGAGGCTCGCTGCGGACAGCAAACCAAAAAGTTGGGAATTAAATCAGTTAGCTAAGCGCATAGCGCCAGCTCAGGCAGAAGACGTGACTATAGCGCGGAATGCCAGTGTTGCTCACCAGAAAGCAGGCAGAGGGAGGTTGAAAACAGAGCAGAGTTGTTTGAAAAATACGTCCTGAACAAATTGTCCATAAAATTACAATTATCCGCGGTGTTGCTTCTCGTCTTTGCGGATGAAAATTGTCCTCGGTAGTTGAACACGCCTGATTTGTATCATAAGCCAGGAATTTACTCAAAGCCTTTTCATTTCTTTACCCAGTCTGTTTGATTTTGGTTAGTTTTTTTAATCCGCTTTCCCCTCTATTATAAATAAAAAACTGTTCAGGAACGTCCATGGCCAAACCTATTATCACCCTCAACGGGCTTAAGATCGTCATCATGCTGGGCATGCTGGTGATCATTCTGACCGGCGTTCGTTTTGCGGCCGATATCATCGTGCCTTTTATCCTGGCGCTTTTTATCGCGGTGATCCTCAATCCGCTGGTGCAGCGAATGGTGCGGCTGCGCATCCCGCGTGTGCTGGCGATAAGCCTGCTTATCAGTATTATTATCGTTGCGATGGTGCTGTTAGTCGCCTATCTGGGAACCTCCCTGAACGAGCTGGCGCGGACGCTACCGATATACCGCTCTTCCCTGGCGACCCCGCTGCTGCAAATTGAACCCTGGCTGCAACGCGCGGGTATCGAAGTCTCGGTTGAGGAACTGCTTAAATACATCGATCCGAATGCCGCCATGACGATTGTCACCAGCCTGCTGGCACAACTCTCCAACGCCATGACCTCGATTTTCCTGCTGTTCCTGACGGTTGTGTTTATGCTGCTGGAAGTTCCACAGCTGCCTGCAAAACTCCAGCACATCATGGTGCGTCCGGTAGAGGGAATGGGCGCCATTCAGCGCGCGCTCGACAGCGTTTCACGCTATCTGGTGCTGAAAACGGCCATCAGCCTGGTGACGGGATTAGTGGTCTGGGGGATGCTCGCCGCGCTGGATGTGCGTTTTGCCTTCGTCTGGGGGCTGCTGGCCTTTGCGCTCAACTATATTCCTAACATCGGCTCCGTGCTGGCGGCGATCCCCCCTATCCTTCAGGTGCTGGTTTTCAGCGGTTTGTATGATGCCCTGATTCTGCTGGCAGGCTATCTGGTGATTAACCTTGTCTTCGGGAACATTCTTGAACCACGGATAATGGGACGCGGGCTGGGGCTTTCAACCCTTGTTGTGTTCCTGTCCCTGATTTTCTGGGGCTGGCTGCTCGGGCCTGTCGGCATGCTGCTCTCCGTTCCGCTGACAATTATTGTCAAAATTGGCCTCGAGCAGACCGCCGGTGGGCAAAGTATCGCTGTACTGCTGAGCGACATGAGCCATAAGGCCGATTAATTGTCCATCGACAGCATGGGCTTGCCCGTTCTTCCCGCTTCGCGATAGTTGCCTACTGCCCGCTGCCATTCCGACAGCGGGTAGAGGGTGACATCGCTGCACTGACTGGCGCGCAGTTTAGGCCAGATGCGCCGAAACTCCGCCTGCCACGCCTCAGCGCTCAGCGCGTCCAGATAGTTACGAATGTGAAACCACGCCACGCACGGCAACGGCCGCTGCTGCCGGAAGGTCTGCCCGGAGAGCAGCCCGTAGCAGACAAAGGTGCCGGCTTCGGGCATCACGCTCAGGATCGTCTCCGCCAGGCTGCCGCCCGTGGCGTCGTACACCACGTCTGCGCGCGCGGCGGCAGCGTTGACGGCGGCCATATCGTGTTGCGCAATCGGGACGATCCCCTTTTCAGCCAGACGTTGAGCGTGCACGGGCGAGCGATGGATCCCGTAAACCGCCTCTGCACCCGCCTGGCGTGCCCATTGCCCGAGCAGAACGGCGCAGTCAGAACCGGCAGCGGTGAGCAGCACCGTTTTCCCGACCGGAGGATAGCGGTCCAGCATCATCTGTGCGGCAAGCGGATTGATATACGCCCGCGCGGCAAGAAGCGAGTCGACGTCGTCCGGGACGGGAACCGCATACGCCGCCGGGCAGTCGACATAGCGCTGCCAGGTTCCCTGCCCCCGTAACGGCAGGACCCGCTTGCCCAGCAGCGCCGGATAAGCGGCGGGCGTTTCGGTCACTATTCCGACCCCTTCATAACCGGCTATCGCAGGCAGCGACGTGCGATGGCGATATGCCCCGGTGATGGGAATGAGATCGGAGGCGTTCACCGGAGAAAAAAGCATGCGCACACGTATCTCTCCCGGCTGTCGCGGGGACAATGGTGTGGTTTCCGCTTGCAGTACCGATTCAGGCTCACCAAACCGGCGATACCAGAGGGCCAGATTACGCATTGCGATCGCGCCACCCCATTTCCGGTGCGACATGTTTCAGGATGGACTCGATCACATGTGCGTTGTATTCCACGCCCAGCTGATTCGGCACGGTAAGCAACAGCGTATCCGCTTCCGCGATCGCTTCATCCTTTTTCAACTGTTCAATCAGCTTGTCTGGCTCTGCGGCATAGCTGCGTCCGAAAATGGCCCGCGTTTTCTCATCCAGATAGCCCACGCTGTCGCTCTCATTGCGGCTTGAACCGAAATACATCCGGTCGCGTTCGTCCATCAGGGCAAAAATACTGCGGCTGACCGAAACGCGTGGCTGACGGGTATGCCCTGCCTCAGCCCAGGCCTGTCGGTAGGCACGGATCTGTTTTGCCTGCTGAATATGGAACGGCTCGCCGGTTTCATCATCTTTCAGCGTTGAGCTTTGCAGGTTCATCCCCAGTTTTGCCGCCCATACTGCCGTTGCATTAGAGCCAGCCCCCCACCAGATACGATCGCGTAAGCCTTCTGAATGCGGCTCCAGACGCAACAATCCCGGCGGGTTTGGGAACATCGGCTGTGGGTTAGGCTTCGCAAACCCTTCACCGCGTAATACATCAAGCAGTACCTCAGTGTGGCGGCGCGCCATATCAGATTCGGTTTCCCCTTCCTGCGGCACGTAACCAAAATAACGCCAGCCATCAATCACCTGCTCCGGGGAACCCCGGCTGATACCAAGCTGTAATCGCCCGCCGGAGATGAGGTCTGCCGCGCCAGCATCTTCCGCCATATACAGCGGATTTTCATACCGCATGTCGATCACGCCCGTCCCGATTTCGATGCGTTTGGTTTTCGCGCCTATTGCCGCCAGCAAGGGGAATGGCGAACTGAGCTGGCGGGCAAAGTGGTGCACACGGAAATAAGCCCCGTCCGCGCCCAGCTCTTCGGCTGCGACCGCCAGATCGATGGACTGTAGCAGCGTGTCAGCCGCGGTTCGCGTGCCGGACTGGGGTGACGGCGTCCAGTGACCAAACGACAAAAATCCGATCTTTTTCATAGTGGAGTATCCTGATAAAGCATTGCGTTATCCCTACTCTACGCATTAACGGATGAGAATAAATGGTGATTATTTAACGGAATGCTTCAAATAAACTGACAGAAATACGCAAATCGCAGGCTGCCTTCCCGCAGAGGAGGCATTCTCCTGACATCTCATAATGGGATATAGTGTGAACTATTCTCTTTTTAACAGGTAACATCAGCAATGGCTCTGATCCCCAAAAACTACGCACGGCTGGAAAGCGGCTACCGTGAAAAAGCGCTAAAAATCTACCCCTGGGTTTGTGGACGCTGCTCGCGTGAGTTTGTTTATTCAAATCTTCGTGAACTCACGGTTCACCATATCGACCACGATCACACCAATAACCCGGAAGATGGCAGTAACTGGGAGCTGTTGTGCCTGTTTTGTCACGATCACGAACACTCAAAGTACACCGAAGCGGATCAGTATGGCACCACCGTTGTCGCGGGTGAGGATGCGCAAAAAGACGTGGGTGTCGCCACGTTTAACCCCTTTGCCGATCTCAAGGCGATGATGGACAAGAAGAAGTAATATCGACGGCTTCACTGCCCATACCTGCCGTATGGGCACTTATATTCCTTAAACATTTCATTAAATACCCTTTCCGCCAGATTTGCCTCGCCGCCATTCTGGACATAACCCTCGCCCTCCTGCACCCGTACGACGTCACTCCTCGTTCCCCCTTGATCTTTGCTATCAATATACAATACTGTATATAAATACAGTATTTATTAACGGTGATCATAATGCAGTTTTTCACCCCACCTGGCGATACCAGAGCGAGCTGACCATGTTTGCACTGTGTGATGTGAACGCTTTCTATGCTTCCTGTGAAACGGTTTTTCGCCCGGACCTGAAGGGACGACCGGTGGTCGTGTTGTCCAATAACGATGGGTGCGTCATCTCTCGCTCCGCTGAAGCCAAACCCTTTGTGAAAATGGGTGAACCGTACTTCAAACAGAAAGATCGCTTCAGGCATCATGGCGTGGTTTGTTTCAGCAGTAATTATGAACTTTACGCGGATATGTCCAACCGGGTAATGAACACGCTTGAAGAGATGTCGCCTCGTAGCGAAATATACTCCATTGATGAGATCTTTTGCGATCTTACCGGGGTACGTAATTGTCGCGATCTTTCCGATTTTGGGCATGAAATGAGAGCGACCGTACTGCAACGCACCCATCTGACCGTCGGGGTGGGCATCGCACCCACAAAGACGCTGGCGAAACTGGCAAATCACGCGGCAAAACGCTGGCAGCGCCAGACGGGAGGCGTTGTTGATTTATCCAATGTGGATCGTCAGAGAAAGCTGATGGCGGCGCTACCCGTCGAAGACGTTTGGGGTGTAGGACGTCGCATAGCGAAGAAGCTTGAGATGATGGGGATTAAGACCGTCCTGCAACTGGCAGACACCGATATCCGGTTCATAAGAAAACATTTCAATGTCGTGCTGGAGAGAACGGTGCGTGAATTACGGGGCGAACCGTGTCTTGAACTGGAAGAGTTTGCCCCGGTAAAGCAAGAAATCGTCTGTTCGCGCTCGTTTGGCGAACGCATCACCGAATATGACGATGTACGCCAGGCCATCTGTAGTTATGCCGCCCGGGCAGCAGAAAAACTTCGCAATGAGCATCAGCATTGCCGCTTTATCTCCGTATTTGTTAAAACCTCGCCCTTCGCGCTTAACGAGCCATATTATGGCAATAGCGCGTCGGTAAAACTGCTTACCCCAACCCAGGATAGCCGGGATATTATCGGCGCATCAGTTCGTTGTCTGGATGCGGTCTGGAAGAACGGCCATCGGTACCAGAAAGCCGGCGTGATGCTGGGAGATTTTTATAGCCAGGGCGTCGCGCAACTTAATCTGTTTGACGACAACGCACCCAGGAAAAACAGCCAAAAGTTAATGGATGTATTAGACCATCTGAATGCTGAAAATGGCCGTGGCACGCTTTACTTCGCGGGACAGGGTATTCAGCAGCCGTGGCAGATGAAACGGGAAATGCTTTCACCCCGCTACACAACCCGCTTTGCGGATCTCCTCACTGTTAAGTGATATTAACAATTGCTGCTAAGTTGTAATTTTCCCCTTGCTGGACCGGACAAATCGGTTATCGTGCCAGGCAACTTTCACAGCAATAAAAGACAGTGGGATGCGCTATGGCGATTTTTGATGGTCACAATGACCTGTTGCTTAATTTATGGCTTCACCATCGCCAGGATCCGGTAACGGCCTTCTTCTCCGGCATTGAAAACGGACACCTCGATTATCCGCGCATGCAGCAAGGCGGATTTTCCGGCGGGCTGTTCGCGCTGTTCGTGCCGCCGCAGGAGTATATCGCCCGCATGGCGCCACAATACGCCTGCGAGCCGTGGCAGCCGGTCGACATTCTCTGGCAGCAGCTGACGATCCTTAAGCAGCTTGTCGCCCACTCCGACGGCCGGGCGCGATTGTGCCTGAGCGCGGCGGATATCGAACGCTGCCGTCAGGATAAGGTGCTGGCGATGGTAGCGCATATTGAGGGCGCGGGCGGTTTTGACGGCGAGGGAGGCGATCTACAGGCTTTCTATGCCGCCGGGGTGCGTAGCATTGGGCCTTTCTGGAACATTGCTAACCGTTTTGGCACCGGCGTTAACGGGGTGTTTCCCGGCAGCCCGGACAGCGGCCCAGGGCTTACCGCAGAGGGTATCGCCCTCATTAAGCACGCTAATGCCCTGAACATGCTGATTGACGTTTCGCATATGAATGAAAAGGCGTTCTGGGATACCGCTCGTCATTCCTCATCACCGCTGGTCGCCACCCACTCCAACGCCCATACGCTGTGCCCGCAACCGCGCAATCTGACCGATCGGCAGCTGCTGGCTATCCGCAACAGCGGCGGCGTGGCTGGCGTCAATTTCGGCAACGCGTTTCTGCGCGCCGACGGTAAACGCGATAGCGATACCCCGCTGAGTACGATTGTTCGCCATATCGACTATCTTATTAACATCATGGGTGACGA
Source organism: Enterobacter cloacae complex sp. IR5402 (assembly GCF_049238125.1). Taxonomy (NCBI): domain Bacteria; kingdom Pseudomonadati; phylum Pseudomonadota; class Gammaproteobacteria; order Enterobacterales; family Enterobacteriaceae; genus Enterobacter; species Enterobacter cloacae complex sp. IR5402. The sequence goes on along the minus strand of NZ_JBMKHO010000001.1, from coordinate 9,201 downwards.
TCATGTCGCGCTGGGCTCCGATTTTGACGGCATTACGTTGCCTGATGACTTACACGATGTGAGTGGTTTACCACGGCTAATCAGCGCGTTGCGTGACAGCGGCTATGATCAATTTGTGCTGAATAAGCTGCTGTGGGGTAACTGGCAAAAGGTATTGCAAAATGTTTGGCAACAATAGTTTACGTTGTAAACATTAAGTTAATTCCTTACATCTTTCGGGTTGAGCTTTGCCCTCCTGTGACGCATTATTTGATGACCATCACAAAACTGGCACAAACAATGGCGTTGGTGCTGCATTTTTAAAGAGGAAAAAACGATGTGGAAGAAACCTGCTTTTATTGATTTACGTCTTGGCCTGGAAGTGACCCTGTACATTTCCAACCGCTAATCGCTCTGCCCGCCATCCGTGCGGGCATTTTTGTTTGACTACCTGGCCCATCTTCATGTTTATTAAAGTCCTCGGTTCCGCCGCTGGCGGTGGTTTCCCCCAGTGGAACTGTAACTGCGCCAACTGTCAGGGTTTGCGCGACGGTACCCTTCAGGCGACCCCTCGCACCCAGTCGTCGATCATCGTCAGTGATAACGGCAAAGAGTGGGTGCTGTGTAACGCCTCCCCCGATATCAGCCAGCAGATTGCCCATACGCCAGAACTGAATAAGAAAGAGGTTCTGCGCGGCACGCATATTGGCGGCATTATTCTCACCGATAGCCAGATTGACCACACCACCGGGCTGCTCAGCCTGCGCGAAGGGTGCCCACATCAGGTATGGTGTACGCCGGAGGTGCATGAAGATCTTTCCAGCGGATTCCCGATTTTTACCATGCTCCGGCACTGGAACGGCGGCCTGATTCATCACCCGATTGCGCCGCTCACCGCCTTTAGCGTGGAAGCCTGCCCTGATTTGCAGTTTACCGCTGTCCCCATCGCCAGTAACGCACCGCCCTATTCGCCGTGGCGCGACCGCCCGCTGCCGGGGCATAACGTGGCGCTGTTTATCGAAAACCGCCGCAACGGTCAGACGCTGTTCTACGCACCGGGTCTCGGTGAACCCGATGACGCTATCCTGCCGTGGCTCAAAAAGGCGGACTGTCTGCTGATTGACGGCACCGTCTGGCAGGACGATGAACTCCAGGCCACCGGCGTCGGGCGCAATACCGGCCGCGACATGGGCCATCTGGCGCTCGGCGATGAACACGGCATGATGGCGCTGCTGGCCTCGCTGCCGGCAAAGCGCAAGATTCTGATCCACATTAATAACACCAACCCGATCCTTAACGAGCAGTCGCCGCAGCGTCACGCCCTTGCGCAGCAGGGAATAGAAGTGAGCTGGGACGGGATGAACATCACGCTTCAGGACTAACTATGCACATTCGCGAAACGCTCTCGCCGCAAGAGTTTGAGCACGCCCTTCGGGCGAAAGGCGCCTACTATCATATTCACCATCCGTACCATATCGCGATGCATAACGGCGAGGCCAGCCGCGAGCAGATCCAGGGCTGGGTGGCGAACCGGTTTTACTACCAGACGACGATCCCACTGAAAGACGCGGCAATTATGGCGAACTGCCCGGATCCGCACACGCGTCGCAAATGGGTGCAGCGGATCCTCGATCACGACGGCAGCAACGGTCATGACGGCGGTATCGAAGCCTGGCTACAGCTGGGCGAAGCCGTGGGGCTCAGCCGCGAGGACTTAATCAGCGAACGCCACGTGCTGCCCGGCGTCCGTTTCGCCGTCGACGCTTACGTTAACTTCGCCCGCCGCGCCAACTGGCAGGAGGCTGCATGCAGTTCGCTCACCGAACTGTTCGCCCCGCAAATCCATCAGTCGCGTCTCGACAGCTGGCCACAGCACTACCCGTGGATCAAAGAGGAAGGCTATTTTTATTTCCGCAGCCGCCTCAGCCAGGCCAGCCGCGACGTTGAACACGGTCTGGAGCTGGCGAAGCGTTATTGCGATAGCGCGGAAAAGCAGAATCGGATGCTGGAGATCCTTCAGTTCAAACTCGATATCCTGTGGTCGATGCTCGACGCGATGACCATGGCCTACGCGCTACAGCGTCCGCCTTATCACACGGTCACCGACAAAGCGGCCTGGCACACAACCCGACTGGTATAAGCATGCAAAAAAACTCCATCGTCGCCTTTCGTCGCGGCTATCGCCTGCAATGGGAAGCCGCTCAGGACAGCCATGTCATCCTCTATCCGGAAGGCATGGCTAAACTCAATGAGACCGCCGCCGCGATCCTCGAACTGGTCGATGGCCAACGCGACGCGGCGGCCATCATTGCCATACTCAACGAACGGTTCCCGGAAGCCGGCGGCGTGGATGACGACGTCGTAGAATTCCTGCAAATTGCTTATCAACAGAAGTGGATTATTTTCCGTGAGCCAGAATAAACCTGCCGTCAATCCACCGCTGTGGCTGCTGGCGGAGCTGACCTATCGCTGTCCGCTACAGTGTCCTTACTGCTCTAACCCGCTGGACTTCGCCCGGCAGGATCAGGAGCTGACCACTGAACAGTGGATTGAGGTTTTCCGCCAGGCGCGGGCGATGGGCAGCGTGCAGATAGGTTTTTCCGGCGGCGAACCGTTGACGCGTAAAGATCTGCCGGAGCTGATCCGCGCCGCCCGCGATCTCGGTTTTTATACCAACCTGATCACCTCGGGAATTGGCCTGACGGAAAGCAAGCTCGACGCATTCAGCGAGGCCGGTCTGGACCATATCCAGATTAGCTTCCAGGCCAGCGATGAAGTGCTCAACGCTGCGCTGGCGGGGAATAAAAAAGCCTTCCAGCAGAAGCTGGCGATGGCCAAAGCGGTTAAAGCGCGCGATTACCCGATGGTGCTGAATTTCGTCCTGCACCGGCATAATATCGATCAGATCGATAAAATCATCGAACTGTGCATCGAGCTGGACGCCGACGACGTCGAACTTGCCACCTGCCAGTTCTACGGTTGGGCGTTCCTTAATCGTCAGGGGCTTCTGCCGACGCGGGAACAGATTGCCCACGCGGAACGCGTGGTTGCCGAATATCGGCAAAAAATGGCCGCCAGCGGCAATCTGACCAACCTGCTGTTCGTCACTCCCGATTATTACGAGGAGCGGCCCAAAGGCTGCATGGGCGGCTGGGGGTCGATTTTCCTCAGCGTGACCCCGGAAGGCACGGCGCTGCCCTGCCACAGCGCGCGCCAGCTGCCGGTGGAATTCCCCTCGGTGCTTGAGCAGAGCCTGGAATCCATCTGGTATGACTCTTTCGGCTTCAACCGCTATCGCGGATTTGACTGGATGCCGGAGCCGTGCCGCTCCTGCGATGAAAAAGAGAAAGACTTCGGCGGCTGCCGCTGCCAGGCCTTTATGCTCACCGGGAATGCGGATAACGCCGATCCGGTGTGCAGCAAATCGCCGCATCATCATAAAATCCTCGAGGCGCGACGCGAAGCAGCCTGTAGTGATATGAAGATCGGTCAGCTTCAGTTTCGCAACCGAACCCGTTCTCAGCTTATCTATAAAACCCGGGAACTGTAACGATAATGACCATCCGCATCGTGGAACTGGCAGGCGGTTTACGCGCAACGCTGGTGCATCAGCCGCAGGCGACACGCGCGGCGGCGCTGGCGCGCGTGAGTGCCGGAAGCCATCACGAGCCACCGCGATTCGCCGGTCTCGCGCATTTGCTTGAGCACCTGCTGTTCCGCGGTAGCCAGCGCTATCAGGGCGATGATCGACTCATGGCCTGGGTCCAGCGCCAGGGCGGCAACGTCAATGCCACCACGCTGGCTCGCCACAGCGCTTTTTTCTTCGACGTTGCCGCCGATAACCTGTCCGACGGCGTCGCGCGACTGCGGGATATGTTGCAGGCGCCGCTGCTTTCCCGGCAGGACATCCAGCGCGAAGTGGCGGTCATTGATGCGGAAAACCGGCTTATCCAGCAGCATGATCCCGCCCGGCGCGAAGCCGCGGCGCGCCACGCGATGGAACAACCGGAGGTTTTTCGCCGTTTTCAGGTGGGTAGCCATGATTCTCTGGGGCAAGACACGGGATCGCTGCACGCCGCGTTGCGCGGATTTCATCGCCGCTATTATGGGGCCAGACACCTGCAATTGTGGCTACAGGGACCGCAAACGCTGGATGCGTTAGCCGAGCTTGCCCATACGTTTGCGACAGGTTTTGCTTCAGGTGGCGTGCCTGAAGCCGCCCCCCCGTTACGCCTTAGCGCTGAAGCAGATTATCAGCTGGCAGTGACGGAGCGACCCGCGCTGTGGCGCTGTCCGTTGATCCGAAAAAGTGACAACGTCACCTTGCTTCGGGAATTTTTGCTGGACGAGGCCCCCGGAAGCCTGATTGACGGGCTGCGGGCGCGCGGGCTGGCAGAAGAGGTATCGCTGGACTGGCTTTATCAGGATGACGATTACGGCTGGCTGGCGCTAACGCTTGACGGCGAACGGCCCGAGGCCATAGACGCGCAAATCACGCGCTGGCTGCGGGCCCTACAGCAAACGACGCAAGAGCAACAGCGGCATTATTATAGGCTGGCACAGCAGCGCTTTAGCGCCCTGTCGCCCCTTGACCAGCTTCGCCAGCGGGCGTTTGGTTTTGCGCCCGGCGCGGCGCCGGTTGATTTTTCCGCCTTCTGTGCCGACTTACTGGCGGCGCCCACCTCGTATCTGGCCTGCAAAAAAATGGAAACCGCTGAAATTATCGCCAGCCAGGGATTTGCCCTGCCGCTTAGCCACTGGCGTCGCCAGCCGGTTGCGGATGAGAGCCCCATCGCGTTTTCCTTCTACCCGCAGGCTACCCAATATTCTGCCCCAGCCCTGACGCCAGAAGCCGTTCCGCTGCTGCATTTACCGGCGCAGGCACAAGCGCCGACGCTGATCCTCCGCAGGCCTTTTTATTCGCGCGTAAGCGAGTCACAGGGAGTGGCGATCGGCAAACAATTACGCCCTCTTCTAGCTGAAATGCGCCATATCGGCAGCAGCGGCGAGTGGCAAACGGTTGACGGTAGCTGGCAGCTAACCCTGCGGCTTCCTGACGCCGTGGTGATGGCGGAACCCATCATCGGGGCGATAATCGATCGCCTCTCCCGCCCCACACCGGCTATTACGCCTGCGCCAGATGGCATTGCGATCCGTCAGTTGCTTAAGCAATTGCCTGAACGACTGGCATCGGAACCGTCACGGAATGGCTGGCTGGCGGCGTTAGCTGGCGGCAGCGCCGGACACGCGCACGGGTTAGCCCGGCAGCTTGGCCTGCTCCGGGCGCCGGTTAACGCTAAGCCGTTGCCGTTAAGCGATTGTCCCGGCGGGGTCGAACACATTCCGCACGCCAGCGAGGATTCGGCGCTGCTGGTGTTTATTCCCCTGCCGCCGGGTGCGTCGCTCGCCGCGCTGCGGCTGCTGGCGTTATGCTGCGAACCGCGATTTTTCCAGCGCCTGCGCGTGGAACAGCAGATTGGCTACGTGGTCAGCTGTCGTTATCAGCGTATTGCCGATCGCGATGGCCTGCTGCTGGCGTTACAGTCGCCTGATCGTTCTCCCGTGAACCTGTTGGGTTGCTGCAAACGATTTTTGCGAGAGCTGACGCTGTGCGATGAATCCGAGTTCAGCCTATTGCGACAGCAGCTGGCGACGCAGATCCGCTCACCGATGGATGCCAGCGCCACGGCAGTGGCCGCCCTGCGCCAGCGCTATGGTTTGCCGGTGTTAACGCCGCAGGCTATTGATGCCCTGCAACCTGACGAGATAGTCGCGCTATGGCGCGAGATGACTCGCCGTCGCCGTCGCTGGCGGGTGCTTTTCACGGGCTGACCGGAACCGCAGCTTTCTTCCTGTGCGTGGTTTTTAGTCAAAAAAAAGCCCCGTACTACGACGGGGCCAGGCTGTTTATTTCGCTGTTATTTATCCAGCGCGTAGGCAATCACGTAGTCACCACGATCCGGCGACTGGCGTGCACCGCCAGCAGAGATCAGAATGTACTGTTTGCCGGTTTTCGGTGATACATAGCTGATAGGTCCGCCCTGGCTACCCACCGGGAGACGCGCTTTCCACACTTCTTCCCCCGTAGAGGAATCAAAGGCGCGCAGGTAGTAATCCTGGGTTCCCGCAATGAAGACCAGACCGCCCTGCGTGGCCAGCGTACCGCCCAGCGTCGGCATACCGACAGGCATCTGCATACGCATTTTTACCCCAAACGGACCGGTATCCTGAACGGTACCGACCGGCACCTGCCAGACGATTTTCTGTGTTTTCAGGTCAATCGCAGAGAGAGAGCCAAACGGTGGTTTCTGGCACGGAATACCCAGCGGTGACATGAAACGGTTTTTGTTGACCGAATACGGCGTTCCTTTCATCGGAACAGCGCCCATACCGGCGTTCACGGCTTCACCGCCCGTGTTTGCCACTGCGCTTTGCGGATCTTGTTTAATCAGCTGGACCCACAGACCCAGACGCATGTCGTTGACGAAGATGTACTGGTTGTTCGGATCCGTGGACAGACTACCCCAGTTCATTCCCCCCAGCGAGCCCGGGAAGCTCAGGGAAATATCGGTTCCCGGCATCGTGTACAGACCGTCATAACGCATTGATTTGAAGCTGATACGACAGGCCAGCTGGTCAAACGGCGTCGCCCCCCACATATCCGATTCTTTCAGGGTTTCCGCGCCAATCTGCGGCATCCCCACAGAGCGCGGCTGCGTTGTCGGGTACTGTTCACGTGGAATATCCGCTGGTTTTACCGGAACCTCTTTCACTTCAGTGAGCGGTTTACCCGTCAGGCGATCAAGAACATAAATTTGCCCCGCTTTGGTGCCCACCACCACCGCGGGCTTGTTGCCCTCTTTTGTCGGGAAATCAACCAGGCTCGGCTGCATCGGGATATCGAAATCCCAGAGGTCGTTATGCACGGTCTGGTATACCCACTTCTCTTTCCCGGTAGTCGCATCCAGCGCGAGGATTGAGGTGGCGTATTTATGATCTTCCGGAATACGGTCAGCGCCCCACAGGTCGACGGAGGAACTCCCCATCGGGATAAACACGGTATTCATCGACGCATCCCAGGACATAGGGGCCCAGGAGTTTGCAGAGCTACGTTTGTAGTGTTCGCCCGGCTTCAGAACATAGTTCGGATCCGGATTACGCGGGTCGAACGCCCAGCGCAGCTGGCCGGTGATCACGTCATAACCACGTATAACACCTCCCGGCATATCGGTGCTGACGTTATCCGCAACGCGGCCACCAACGACAACCGTCGTACCCGCCAGCGTCGGGGCCGACGTCAGCACGTAGGTGGGATCTGACGCGTCGCCCATCCCTTCATGCAGGTTAACGCTGCCGTTAGTACCGAAGTCCGGACAGAATTTGCCGTTATCGGCGTCTAACGCGATCAGCTTACCGTCAATGGTATTCATCAGGATACGGCGCTGGCATGCAGCGCCCGGTGCGACCTGCGCTGGCAGAACCGGCGTGGAGCCCGCTACCGTTGGCTGTGCCAGCGGTTTGGTGGCATCAAAGTATGCCAGGCCACGGCAGCGCATCCAGATTGCAGATTTGGCGTTGATTTCCGCTTTCCAGATCTCTTTCCCACTATCGGCATCCACGGCGATCACGTTGTTATGCGGCGTACAGAGGAAGACACGATCGCCAACCTGTAGCGGCGTTTGCTGATCTTCTGCGCCATTGCCGTCCGGACTTTCCGGTACGTCACCGGTATGGTAGGTCCAGACCGGTTTCAGGTTTTTCACGTTGTCACGGGTTATCTGGTCCAGCGCCACAAAGCGACTACCGCCGGCCGTATTACCGTAGTGATCCCAGTTCTGCTGTTTCGCATCATCTTTTACCGGTACCAGCGGACGTTTTTCACCGCTAAACGGCACGGTCGGATGGGGTTGAAACATCTGAACAAAGGTGACGCCCATGGCGATAATAAGGACCGCGCAGACCCCCAGGGCCCCTTTTGCGCAGGACGGTTTTCCTTCACGTTTACGCAATGCAGGCCAGGTGGCAGCTGCCAGCACCATCAGCCCGGCGGGTACCATTAAACGGGAAACCAGCGGCCAGAAGTCGAGCCCGGCATCGAAAAATGCCCAAATCAGGGTGCCAAGAAACACCAGGGCAAACAGCCCCACGGCAGAGGACTTGCGGCGGAAGAACTGAATCGCAGAGAGCAGAGTGATAACCCCGGCGATGAGAAAATACCAACTCCCCCCCAGGGAAACCAGTTTAAAACCGCCGATAGCAAAAAAGAGCCCCGTTACAAGAAGTATCACACCCACCAGCAGGCACCACGGGCCTAACCAGCCGGATGAGCGGGGATTATTGTCTGACATAAAAATGAATCTCCTGATTACTTTATAACAGCAGGGTTTTATTGACTGCCACGATGCTAAAACCCTGCGTAACATCAATTGTTCGTGTGCGAATCATAAATTAAAATTATAATGTAGACAAAATGTATTCTGTCGGAAGAAAAGAAAACTCACTAAAGTGCAGGAACATAACAAAATAAAAAAATGGGATATCACTCTGTAATTCGCCAATACCGGAATATTTGACCAGTCAGTTCCGGCTTATGCGATGAATATCAGGTTTGCCGACAAGACAGCCCGGGTAACGTAAGATTTTTGCATGATGAGAATTAACTTATTGCCTATTAATTAAGCTTCACAAACACGATCAGCTCGCGGATTTCACGATATACGTCACTACACCAAAGATATCGAGCGTATCGTCGCTGCCGACAATAATCGGTGAATAGGCGCTGTTCATGGGGTTGAGTTGAATATTGGGACGCAGCTGGAGGCGCTTCACGGTAAATTCGCCCTCTACCGCCGCAATCACGATATCGCCATGCTCAGGCTTGCGGGAACTGTCCACCACCAGCAAATCACCGTTATTGATCCCCCCTTCTATCATCGAGTCACCGGCGGCTTTGACAAAGTAAGTGGAGCTGGGATGGGCGACTAATAACTCGTTTAAATCGATACGCCGCTCTACATAATCCGCTGCCGGGCTGGGGAAGCCGCACTGTACTAAGTCGCTGAAAAGTGGAATAGCAACGATTTCACGCAACTCTGCGGGTCTGAAAAAGATCATGATAAACACCTCCATGTCGCGGTAGGGATACCCGTTACCGGGTACCCCCCGCACAGATCCCGGCGTGCGCTATTCACGCACCGGGCTCCTGCCTTGGGTGTCTGGCGG